>CAYNYG010000007.1:0-124312 GCA_964401365.1 uncultured Planctomycetales bacterium
ACTGGTTCTGCTCGCCGCGCCGCTGGCCGCGTACGCGACCCGCGTCCCCAACGGCGGCGACGCGCACCTGCGCGCCGCGGCGGACTGGCTGATCGCCAACGACCCGCGCGTGCGCGGCAAGTTCCTGACCGGTGAGAACTCCGAAAAACGCGTCGCGTTCTACGCCGAGATGGCCTGGGACACTTGGCTCGACGACCCGCGCGACGTGTCGCGGATCCGCGAGACCACCCTCGCGCGAAAACCGGACTATTTCGCGCTCGACACCCGGCGCGAGGGTGAGTCCGAGCTGATGCAGGCCTTGCAGGCCGATCCGGAGCTCGGCCCCCGCATGAAGCTCGCCTTTCAGACCGCCTCGGCCCGCGGCGGGCAGTTCCGCATCTTCGCAATGTCGTGGTGAGCCACCCCGCGCGAGGACGACATGAGCGCACCATCCTCGATCTACGACGAGATCCGCACCTGGCTGGACCGTGAGGGCGTCTCCTACCGCACCGTCCACCACCCCCCGACGCGGACCTCCGAAGAATCGGCGCACGCGCGCGGCGAAGACCTCCGCGTCGGCGGAAAGGCCCTTCTCGTTCGCGTCGGCGACGACGATTTCCGACTCTGCGTCCTGTCCGCCGCGCGAAAACTCGACTCGGCCGCCCTGAAGGCCCATTTCGGCGTCAAGAAGCTGCGCTTCGCGACCGCCGAGGAGCTGCTGCGGCTCACCGGACTGGTTCCGGGGAGCGTCCCGCCCTTCGGCCCACCCGTGCTCCCGTTCGAGCTGTCCGTCGACGAGTCGATTCGCGCCAACGAGCGGATCGCGTTCAACGCCGGCTCGCTCACGGATTCGATCATCATGTCCACTTCCGATTACCTGCGCGTGGCGCGGCCGCGGGTGGCCGCATTCGCCGGGCCCGAGGACCGCGAGTGACCGGTCCTTCCCCGCGGCGCCGCGCGTGCGTCGATTCGTGGGAAAATCCAGTTTCGAAACCGCCGGAACGGCGATACACTGGACTTCGCGCGCCGAAAGTGCCCGGCGTCGCGCTGGAATCGACGCTGTGGGCATGGGTCAACGGGTGGAAGGTTGCTTCCTGTTCTTGTGGGGCTGCGCGCCGCGCCAGCCTCAATCCCATTTGAGGAGTGCTGTATGAACCGTCGACGGTTGGTAATCGGGGTCGGCTTGTTTATGTCGGCTGTCGCGTCGCTGGCTGCGGAGCGATCCTCCGCCGTGGCGGCCTTGCAGACGGATCACCCCGGAGTGCGTTTCTTTGCGCTGGGCGATCGCATCACGCGCGTCTACGGGCCTGCATTCGGGACCGGGCAGACGCCCGAGGATTGCGCTACCCGTTTCCTGGCCGCCTACGCCGGGGTGCTGTCGGCCGAAGCAGCCGACCTGGCGCCCGTCAGCCTGCTCGAAGACGGGCGGCACACGCAGCCCGTCCTGGTCGACCCGCAGACCGGATCGTACAAGTTCACGCTGGTCTATTTCTCCCAGATGCGCGACGGCGTCCCGGTCTTCCGGGCCGACGTGCGACTGCTGGTCCGCAATGAGCCGGGCTATCCGCTGGTGCTGGTTTCCAACGCCCTTCGCGACCTGGGCGACTTCCGCGTCGACCCGGCCATCCTGGAGGCGGCTGATTTCGGGGCCGCACAGATCGCCGCGCAGGCGATCGAGCCGTCGCTCGTCAATTTCACCGAGCCGCGCTTCGTCATCTTCGCCGGCGTCGCGCCCGACGCCGACGCTGCGCCGCGGCTCGCCTTCGTCTTCGAGGCCGATAACAACCTCCCCGCGACCGACGAGTACCGCAAGGCGCTCTTCGTCGCCGACGCCGCCTCGAGCGAGATCCTCCACCACGAGAGCGGGATTCTGCACACCGACGTGACCGGCAATATCAGCGGCCAGACCACGGTCGACACCAAGGCCGCCTTCTGCTCCGACATCCATACGGTCAAGTTCCCCTATGCTCGCGCCTACATCAACGCCAACAGCCCGGTCTTCGCCGACGCGGACGGGAATTTCACCATCCCCAACGGCGGGACCGACCCGGTCTCGGTCTCGGCCACGCTGCGCGGCAAGTACTTCAACGTCGTGAACAACACCGGGTCGAGCACTGTCCTTACGCAGACCGTCACCCCTCCCGGCCCGGCCGACTTCCTCTTCAACGCCGACAACAACCAGGAGAAGCAGATCGCCGAGGCGAATGCCTACGAGCATTCCAACCTCATCCGCGATTTCCTGCTCGGCTTCAATCCCAGCTTCCCGACGATCAGCAATCAGCTCGACTTCCGCGTCAACGTCAACATCCAATCGACCTGCAACGCCTACTACGACGGCTCGTCCATCAACTTCTTCCTCGCCGGCGGCGGCTGCCCGAACACGGCCTACTCCACCATCGTGCACCACGAATACGGCCATCACATGGTCGCCATGGCCGGCAGCGGGCAGGGCGAATACGGCGAGGGGTACGCCGACGTGATGGGCGTCGTCATCACCGACGAGTCCGAGCTGGCCTGGGGCTTCTTCAACAACTGCGACCAGCCGCTCCGCGACGCCGACAACACCCTTCAGTACCCCTGCTCCGGCGAAATCCACTACTGCGGGCAGCTCCTCTCCGGTTGCGTCTGGAGCACCCGCAACGCCCTGCTGATCACCGAACCCAACGACTATCGCACCATCCTGGCGAACCTCGTGGTCAACAGCGTGCTGCTCCACACCGGCACCAGCATCGCGCCCGACATCACCATCGACTTCCTCACCCTGGACGACAACAACGGCGACATCAACGATGGAACCCCGCACTATGACGAGATCGCCGCAGGCTTCGGCGCCCACAACATGGACGCCCCCGAGCTCGACCTGCTGCATTTCACCTACCCCAACGGCGTGCCGAGCGTCGTGAAGGCCGACGGCACCGGCGCGCTGCGCTGCATCCCGCTCGGAATCGCCACCCAACCCGTGCCGGGCACCCTCAAGCTCCACTACCGCCTCTCGCCCGGCGACCCCTACACGATCGTCGACATGGTCGAAGTCGAGCCGGGTGTCTTTGACGGGCTCTTCCCGGCCACGCAGTGTCCCAGCGTGTTCGAGTATTACCTGAGCGTCGAGTGCACCAACGGCGATACGTTGACCGATCCCGCCGACGCCCCCAATTCCGCCTTCTCCGTCGTCGCCGCCAACCATGCCACCGTCGTCATCGAGGACAACTTCGACCTCGACAACGGCTGGTACGTGCGAAACCACAACTTCACCGTCGGCGCCTGGGAACGCGACACCATCCTCGGCGGCGGCGACAACGGCGTCCCGTCCACCGATTTCGACGGGTCCGGTACCTGCTTCATCACCGGCAGAAACGTCGGCGTCGACGTCGACGGTGGGCCCACGCGCATCTTCTCGCCCACCTGGGATCTCTCCGCCGGCGGTACCTACGTCGTCTCCTACGCCCGTTGGATCAACCAGCTCGGCGTCGCCGACGACACCATGGAAGTGCGGCTGTCCAACGACGGTGCGCTCACCTGGATCTCCGCCGACGTGGCCACCAATTCCGCCAGTTGGGTCGTCCGGTCGTTCGTCCTGAACACGTACGTCACGCCCAACGACAAGGTCCAGCTCCGCGTCGGGATCGCCGACAGCCCCAACAACGCCACCGTGGAGGGCGGCTTCGACCGATTCCAGCTCCTCCGCGTGGATTGCGATCCGGACTTCGAGAAGGGCGACCTCAACTGCGACGGATCGCTCAACGGGCAGGACATCACGCCCTTCATCCTGGCGATCGGCGATCCGGCCGGGTACGCCAGCCAGTATCCCGATTGCTTCCTGACCAATGCCGACATGAACAATGACGGGTCGGTCAACGGGCAGGACATCCAGGGATTCGTCGATGCCCTGACGCCCTGAGCAACGGCGATCGCGGTCGCGCTCGTGATCCGGGCGCACCGCAGGCAACACCGATCCACGCGCGGCCGGCGGCGACGCCGGCCGCCGTGCGTTATGTGTCCGTGTCACGGGCGGCGCGCGACGTCCGCCCGCCCTCAACGCCAGAGGAAGTCGATGAACGGCTGGATGTCCGTCCCGTTCAGCGAGCCGTCGCCGTTCACGTCGGCCGTCAGCAGCGAGCAGGTCGGATACTCCTGGCCATACCGGGTAGGATCGTTCAGGGCCCAGATGAACGGCTGGATGTCCAGTCCGTTGATCGAGCCGTCGCAGTTCGTGTCGCCGCGGCACGCGGGCACGCAGCTCATCTGCATCGCCGCGTCGATGTTGAGCCGGCCCGACCCCAGCATCCGCTGGTAATCGGGGTTCACATCGTCGATGTCGTCGGCCGAGTTCGTGAGAAACGCGTAAATCGTGTCGGCCGTCCAGCGTGTCGCCGGCCAGTTCCCCTTCGACCGCACCAGCGCCGCCGCGCCGGAAACCATCGGCGCCGACATGCTGGTGCCGTCCCACTGCGCGTACTGCGCGCCGGGGATGCTGCTGTAGATCTCCGTGCCGGGAGCCGCGATGGCGACCTTGCGATGGTAGTTGCTGAAGGACGCCTTCACGTCCGCG
Source organism: uncultured Planctomycetales bacterium (assembly GCA_964401365.1). Lineage (GTDB taxonomy): Bacteria > Planctomycetota > Phycisphaerae > UBA1845 > Fen-1342 > CAYNYG01. The sequence continues at coordinate 4,529 of CAYNYG010000007.1, forward strand.
TCGTCCACCGCCGCCACCCCCAGCACCGTCGTCATCAAGGCCGGCCACTCGCGCGGCTCCTCGTGGTTGAGGTTGCCGGCCGGCGCCACGACGACAATCCCGCGCAGCCGCGCCGCGTCAACCGCCCGCTCGACCGATTCCGACTTGTACGTCGAGCCGACGCCCACGTGGATCACCTGCGCACCGTGGTCGATCGCGTAGTACAGCGCTTGCGTGAGGAAGAAGTTCTCGCTCTGTCCGTCGCTGTCGAGAATCCGGATCGGCAGGAGCTCCGCGTCCGGCGCGATGAAGGCCAGTACGCCCGCCGCATGCGTCCCGTGCCCGGCCACTTCGTCGGCCGTCCCGTCGCCGTCGTCGTCCACCCCGTTGAACGCGTCGGAAACGTCGGCGTTGTCCTCGACGAAGTTCCACCCGCCCGCCACGATCCGGCCCAGCAGCGCCGGATGGTCCGCATCCACGCCCGAGTCGATCAGGGCCACGCGCACGCCCGCGCCCGTCCCCTGCGACTGGGCTTGGAAGAGGTTCACCTGCGACCAGGCCGCCTGCGACTCGTAAGGCGCGGCGCTGGGCGTCACGTTCAGAAAGAAGTTGCGGCCGTTGGCCTCGGGTGCCTCACCCTCGTAGCCCTGCTCCGCGAACAGCGTTTCCGGGTCGTTCAGAAGGTCGAGGATGTACTGGCTCTCCTGCCCCTCGGTGCCCGGCGGCATTTCCAGATAATATGTGTCGTAATTCGGGACCGCGCGCAGCATCGAAAGCCCGTGCCGATCCGCGTATGCGCCCGCGTCCGTCCCGGCCGCCAGCACCACTTCCAGCCGCCGGGGCTGCGGGTCGTCGGGCTGATCGGCCCAAGCCGGCACCGCCGCGGCAAGCACCAGACTGCCGACGATGAATCGCTTCAACATGCCTCACCTACCAGAATGAATGGCGCCCAGAACGCCGGATGCGGGTGATCCGCCATGAAGTCGAGCTGCACCTGCCGCAGCCGTGCGCCCAGTGCGCTCCGCGCGTCGCTTCCCAAGCCGCGGTAGAGCCGGGTCATGAACTCGGCCGTGCTGCGATCGTCCACGCGCCACAGGCTGACCAGCAGCGCCCGCGCTCCCGCGGCGAGGATTCCGCTCACCATCCCCACCAGCTCGTTTCCCGCGTCCACGGCGGCGCGACCGGTATCGCACCCGCTCAATGTAACCAGATGCGCCCGCAGCCGCAGTTGATACGTGTCCCGCAGCGTCAGCCAACGATCGCCCAGGCGCAGCCCGGACGCCAGCGGCTGCTGGTCCGAGAAAAACCCGTGGCAGGCCACGTGAATCAGGTCGGCGCGCGACGCCGCCTCACTGAATTCATGGACCGTCGCAGCGCTGCCGCGGAGGAATCTCGCGCCTGGCAGCGCCGCGGCCACCGTCGCCGCCTCGTTCTCGATCCCGGCCGTCCGTTCGTCGGAGACCCCCACCACCAGCGCCTTGCCGCTTCCCCCGGCTCGCGGGGCGCGCGCCAGCCGCACCAGCACGCTGGCGCTGGGCACGTGCACCACCTCGCACCGTTCGATGAGATGACGTTCGCCGTCGTGCAGGGCGGCAAACGGCACACCGTGAAGCGCGCCGTGCGCCGCGACGTAGATTCGCCGCACGTCGTTCACTCGCGCCTGCACCACCCCCAGCACCCGCTGCGACAGCGCCCCCAGCGCGCGCCGCGCGTCGAGCGCCGCCCGCGCCTGGTCGATTCCCGGCCGCAATCCCCGCGTGATCTGGAAGCGCGCCCGCCGCACCGCTTCACCCACCTCGTGCATGTCGCTCAGGCCGCGAACAGCCGACACCCGTTCGCGCCGCACGACGAACACGATCAGCTCGCCGCGCACGGCGAAGTATTGCAGGAACGCGTCGTCGGGCGCCAGGACCGCCTGCAATTCCTCCAGCGTCGCCGGCGGCGCGTACAGTGTGCCCGTGCCGCGCGTCGCCGCCAGCCGACTCTCCAGCCCGCGCATGTCGGCCTCGAGCCGGTGCAGGGTGTCGCTCCAGCCCTCGGGCAGCTTGTCGGTCCGCCCCAGGCTGGCGTCCGCCAGCCGGCTGTACAGGGCGTTCAGGTCGGCCCGCCGGGCGGCGAGCTGCGAAAAAAGCGCCGCCTCATCCCGGTCGGCGCCCGACGGCTCGTCGTCGCCCGCGTCCGCCGCACCGGCGATCCGGTCCAGCAGGGCCCGGCTCTTCCCGCGCTCGGCGGTCGCAAACGCGTCCGCCAGGTTCCGCTCCCCGCCGCTGTCCAGCCGCGCCCCGACCAGGTCCTCGTAGACGCCCAGCCGCTCGCCCTGGAATGCCGTTCGAAACTGCTCGGCTTGAAGCGCGCCGCGCACGCGCTCGACCTGCTCCACCGCCTGGTCCAGGTCGGCGATGGCGTCGTCGCAGCGGCCGGCCGCCGCGTGAAGGCGTCCGCGCTCGTGCAGCGCGTCGGCGTAGAGCGGCGCCAGGTCCAGCCCGCGCGCCAGGTCGCAAGCCCGATCGAGCTCCGACCGGGCCGGCTGCGCGTCGCCGCATCGAGCCGATAGGCGCCCCGCGGCAAGGGCCGCGACCGCGGCGTCGCCCGGCCTGTCGCGCAGCGCCTGAACCGCGCCCGTGACCAGGTTCCGCGCCCGCTGGAGCTGCCCGCGCACACCCAGGGCATCCGCACGGATCAGGTCCAGCCGCGCCCGCGCCGTCCCATGTCCCAGCGCCGCCAGCGCTCGCGAGGCTGCTTCGAGAACCGGCTCGGCGTCGGCCAGTCGCCCCTGTCGGACCATCGCGCGACCCAACCCGGCCCGCGCACGGGCCGCCTCGTACGCCAGCCCCTGTTGTTCCAGAATCGGCAGCGCCGCCTCGTAGGCCGCGATCGCGTCGCCCGACGCACCCAGCAGCGCCAGCACCTCCGCCTCCTCCGCCTGAAGTCTCGCCGCCTCGGCCGGGGACGCATCGCGCTCCATCGCCCGGCGGGCGCGCCCATAGCGGTACAGCGCAGTCTGTACGCGACCGCGCCGCGCCGCCAGCTCCGCCAGATTCCCCTCCACGACCGCCGCCGCCCACCCCAGCCCCGCCCGTTCGAAGACCGGCAGGGCCGCACCGAGCGCCTGCTGAGCCTCCGTGAACCGATCCAGGTTCAGCAGTGCGTGCCCCCGGTTGCTGTCCAGCTTGGCCGCGGTCACGGCGTCGTGCGCCACGAGCGGGCGGGCGCGCTCAAAGTGGAACAGCGCCCGCGCAGGATCGTCATTCATCTGGAACGTGGCCCCCAGGTTCACGTCCGCGTGCGCCGCCAGCCGCAGCTCGCCCGCCCGCAGAAAGGCGTCGCGCGCCGCCTCTCCCGCACGCAGCGCCTCGTCGTATCGCCCCAGGCTGGCCAGCGCGTGCAAGGACGACATCCGCGCCCGCGCGGCTTCGAGTCCCGCGCCGGCGCCCTCCGCGATCGCGGACGCCTCGCGATAGACCGACAGCGCCTCCTCGAAACGGCCTGCGTACGAGAGCGTCTGCGCCCGGGCCCGACACACCCGCGCCCGGGCCGGGTCGTCCCCCAGGCCCTCGGCCAGCGACATCAGCAGTTCGCTGGCTTCCAGGCCGCGCGAGGTCTCGGCTACCGCCAGGCGCTCCACCTCGTCGGCCAGCGCGCCCAGCACCGACGCGCCCCCCTGCTGCCGAACGCGCGCCAGACGCTCCGTCGGCGTCAGCGACGCCAGCTCAGCCACGAGCCGCGCTGCATCGGCGGGGGGGGCGGTCATTCCATCGGTACGTCGGGCAGCACCAGTGCCTCGTTGTCGAACCTCACCACCAGGTCGTACGCGCCGACGCCCGCGTTGAGCGCGAACACGCCGTCCGCCTCGACGGACGCCCGAACCACATCGCCTCCCGCTCGCGGAACCAGGGCGACTTCCTGCGGCAGCGCCGACCCGGTCGGACTCACCTGTCCGGTCACGTGGCACAGCTCGTCAGCGCCCCGCTCCACCTGCACGTCGACGTCGGCCAGTGCGGAGTGGTACGACAACTGGTGCGCGCTGCACGCACCCCGCAGGCCCGCCAGCGCCGCCGCAGGCCGGCTGTCGAAGGTCAGCTCAGCCACGACCCGCCGCAACGCGTCCAGACACGTTGCCCAGGACGACGGTCCAGGCTTGAACAAGGCCTGGGCCCGACTCACCACGTCCGCGGGGGGCGCGACCGAGTCGTCCGCCTGGAGCGTCGCACGAACACTTCGAAACAGCTCGACGGTCCTGGCGGCGGCAGGGTTCACCGATAGCTCCCGTTCGATGGCCCGGGCGGTCTCGCCCGAGAGTTCGCCCGCCGCAAACGCGATGAGTTGTTCGTATTCAACGCTCATGTCGGGCCTTCCGCGCTGGCGGTGTTCATCCTAGCTACCGGAGCGGGCCAGGCGCTCGGAAAATACGACCTTGCGCGTGGAAAACGCATGGCTCATTCCAGGTCGCCCAGCAGCGATTCCAGCTTCTTGAAGCACCGCGCCCGCGTGGGTCCGATACTCCCGACCCGGATGTTGAGGTCGGCCGCGATCTGCGCATAGGACGGCTCCTCGCGAGAAAAGAACAGCGCTTCCAGTAATTTGCGACATCGCTCGTCCAGAGTCTCCAGCGCAGTCCGCACCCGGTGCTGCCGCTCCCAGCGCGCCAGCTCGTCGGCCGGCGGGCTGCTGACGTCCACCACGTCGTCTTCCAGCGGTCGCGCGCTCCGCGCCGCGCGCCCCACACCCCAGCACTCTCGGTACGTCGTCCGGATCATCCACGACGCCAGTCGCGAATGGTCCTTCAGAGTCGCGAGCTTCCGCAGCACGATGCCGAATACCGTCTGGGTCACGTCGTCGGCGTCTGCGGCGGAGAGCCCCATGCGCAGCGGGATCGAGTACACAAGCCGGCTGTAGCGCCGCACCAGTTCGTTCCAGGCGCCGCGTTGTCCATTCAGGCAGTCGCGAACCAACTGCGCATCATCGCGTTGCATCGATGGCACTCGTACCGCCCGCGCACCACGGCTTCCACCCGACGCGCCCGGATGGAGAGGGTACCGCATCGGCCGGGGCACGGGAACCGCCGGCGCGGGGCTTAACGCGTTCCTTGCAGGACCTTAAGATTGGCCACCTACACCTCGGGTGCAGCAGCGGCCCAATTGCCCGCGCGTCGACGCGTGTCGCCGCCGAAATGTCGGGGCCGCACTCGACCGCGGTGACCCCATGACCATTCGGCGCTCGATTCTCATTGTCGAGGATGAAAGCGACCTGTGTGATCTCTTGCGGCACAATCTGGAGCGCGAGGGGTATCTGGTGCGCCGGGCGCAGGACGGCGAGACGGCGGCCGCCGAAGCCGCGCGTCACCCGCCGGACCTGGTGCTCCTCGACCGGATGCTGCCGCGCACGCCGGGCGACGAAGTGCTCAAACAGCTTCGCCGCGACCCGCGCACCGTCCACGTGCCGGTGGTGATGCTCACGGCCAAGGCCGAGGAGGCCGACCAACTGGTCGGCTTCGCCCTGGGCGCCGACGACTACGTCACGAAGCCTTTCTCGATGAAGGTACTGCTCGCGCGGGTCGCCGCCGTGCTGCGGCGTGACGACGCCGCCTCGCAGGAGCGCGACGTGTTGTCGATCGGGCCGGTCACCCTGGACCGCGCGCGGCACGAAGCCACCGTGGACGGCCGTCCCACGTCGCTCACCGCCACCGAGTTCCGCGTTCTGGCGGCGCTCATGAGCGCCCGCGGGCGCGTGCTGGACCGGGAACACCTGATCGACTCGGTGCTGGGGTCCGAGCAACCCGTCACCAACCGCACCATCGACGTGCACGTCGCGGCTTTGCGCAAGAAGCTGGGCGCTGCCGCGGATTGCATCCGCACCATCCGCGGCGTCGGGTACGCGTTCCGCCTGCCCGCCGCGCTGGAGGCTTGAGCAGGGATGACTCGCGGGCGGCCGGCGGTTCGGCTGTTCGTCGCCAACACCCTGCTCATCGCGCTGGTCCTGTCCGGTTTCTGGCGCTTTGTCATCATCGAATGGGAAGCTTCCGGACGCGCATGGTCGCTGGCGCGGCTGCTCCTCCTGCTCGCGCTGCTGTCGCTGGCGGCGGGGGCGGCGGCCACGTTCTGGGCGACCCGCTTGCAGCGCCGCCGCGTGCAGCGGGCCGTCGTCGCCGCACGGCGCATCGCCGACGGCAACATCGCGACGCGCGTCGCCCTGGGCGAAGATGAGGAGATTGACGCCCTGGCGCGTTCCCTCAACGAAATCCGCGCCACGCTCTCCGAACGCGCTGACCAGATCGAGCACCTGGGCCGCACCCAGAAGTCGTTGCTGTCCCAGATTCGCGAAGGCGTCATCGTCGCCGACGGCAACGGTCGCGTCGTCCTGATCAACCGCGCCGCCGTCACGCAGCTCAACCTTCCGGCGCGCGACGGCGGCGACGGGTCCGAATACCTCGGGCAGGCCATCGAGCGCTGCGTGCCCCAGCACGACCTCCAGGTCATGCTCCGCAGCGAGGCCGCCCCCTCTGCGATCGGGCAGCCCGCCCGGGCACGCGCCGGCGAATCCACGCGCGACGCCGACCTGGTCGAAACCCACCTCCAGATTGACTCCGCCCGCGGCGTGACGCACCTGCTGGCCCGCGCCTGCGATTTCGTGCTGCCCCAGACGCACACCGCCACCCCCACCCCCCGCGCAGGCCGCCTGCTCGTCCTGACCGACGTGACCGAGCTGACCCGCTCGATCCAGGTCAAGACCGAATTCGTCTCCAACGCATCGCACGAGCTGCGGACCCCCCTCTCGACCATCCGCGCCGCGGTCGAGACGCTCCTGGCCACGGATCTGGCCGGCGAGTCCGAAGCGGCGCGGCGCTTCATCGACATCATCGACCGTCACAGCGCCCGGCTTCAGGCGCTGGTCTCCGACCTGCTCGACCTGGCCCGGCTCGAGTCCCCCGCGGCCCACTTTGAGCCACGCCCGCTCGAAGTCGCCTACGAGCTGGACGACCTCCACTCGCGCTTCCTCTCCGCCCTGAACGCCCGGCACCTCGACTGGTCCGCCTCACGCGCGCCGGACGCCCCCGTCCGCGTCGCCGTCAACCCGCAACTGCTGCGGCTCACGCTCGACAACCTGGTCGACAACGCCATCAAGTTCAGCGAGCCCGGCGGCCGCGTGGAGGTGACGCTGCGCGGTGGACCGAGCTGGGTGTCGTTTGAAGTCGCCGACACCGGCTGCGGAATCCCCGAAGCCGAGCAGGAACGCGTTTTCGACCGCTTCTACCAGGTCGAGCGGGCCCGCTCCGGCGCCGAGCGCGGCACGGGGCTGGGCCTGGCCATCGTGCGCCACGCGGTCGCGTCGATGGGCGGCAGCGTCACGCTCCAGAGCGCGCCGGGCAAGGGCACGCGCGTCACCGTCATCGTGCCCCAGGAACCGGCCCCTGAGGACCGTTGAGCTCATGAAGCAGCAGTACTTCGGTGACGTGAACGACTACGTCAAGTACGGCCTGCTGCGGCACCTCATCGGGCGCACCGCGCTGCGCGCCCATGTCTGCTGGATGCTGACCGACGGCGACAACCGCACCGACGGAGGCCTGATCGGCTACCTCGACCAACCGAATCGCTGGCGCAGCGGCGATCCGGCGCTCTTCGACCACCTGCGCGAGTGCGTCGCCGGCGGACGGCGCGACCTGCGGCAGATCGAGGCCGATGCGTGGCTTCCGGGCGCGACCTTCTTCCGCGAGCGGCTGGTCGATGACGCGAACGCACGCCGCGCGTACTTCGAGCGGTTGTGGACCCACGCCGCCGGGGCCGACCTGCTCTTCTTCGACCCCGACAACGGCCTCGAAACGCGCACCACGCCCAGCGGTCGGCGCGGGTCGTCGCGCTACCTGTACCAGCGCGAGGCGGCCGAGGCGTACCGCTGCGGGCATTCGCTGCTGATCTTTCAGCATTTTCCGCGCGCGCCGCGGCGGCCTTTCCTCCGGTCCGTTCGTGATCGCGTGGCGCGCCACGCGCCGGGCGCGGCCGTGCGGAGCTGCGCCACCCCGCGCGTCGCGTACCTGCTCGCGGCCCAACCGCCCCACGCCGCCCCGCTCGTGGCGGCGCTGGCGGAGTTCGCATCCGCATGGCGCACGATCCTTCGACCGCGGCAGTCGGCGCGATCCCGCCGCCACGTCGCCGCCGCGCTCGGGCGGGGCCCGTCGAGCGTCGACCGGTTCGCCCGCGCACGCACGCACGGCTACCATGAACGCGATGAACCTCGGGGTGTTCGAGGACGACGGCTTCGCTGACCTCCTGCCCCTGGTCTATTTTCGCGCCTGCTTCGAGCTGCGCTGCGGCTGCGACCGGTTGCTGGACCGGCTGGAGCGCTGCGCCGGGCGACCGCTCGGGCGCTACTGGGTGCGGCCGGAACTGAGCGAGGTCCTCGCCGAGCGCCTGCCCGCCACGGCGCCGCTGCCCGCCGACGACTACCTGCTCTTCAACGCCCGCGCCCTGCTGACCGCCGACGTCACGCCGCCGTCACCGGGCCAGGCGTGGATGCACGAGGGCCGGCTGGTCGCGGCGTGCGTTTCGGCCGCGGTCGCCGCCCGCCTGGAGCGCGCCGACTTCGTCGAGCCGGCGCGCCTCGACGCCTGGCTCGCAGCGCACCAGGTGAGTGAGCCACCGCCGGGCGTGCGGCTGGTGCGTTACCCGTGGGAGCTGCCGCTGGCGAACGCGGCGGAGCTGACGCGGCAGCTCGCGGGCGCTCGGCCCGCCAGAGACGGCCGGCTTTACCCGGGCGCGCACCTGGTCGGTGAGGCGGCCATCGCCATCGGGCGCGGCGCGGTGGTCAAGCCGGGCGCCGTGCTCGACGCCGAGCCGGGGCCGATTCTCCTCGACCACGGTGCCGTCATTTCGCCCTGCGCCGTCGTGACCGGGCCGTGCTACATCGGCCGCGGCGCGCTGGTTCAGCCGGGCGCCTCGATCCGCTCCGGCACGACCATCGGTCCGCGCTGCAAGGTCGGCGGCGAGGTCGAGGCCAGCATCTTCCACGGTTTCTCGAACAAGCAGCACGACGGTTTCCTCGGCCACAGCTACGTGGGCCAGTGGGTCAACCTCGGCGCCGACACCGTCACCAGCGATCTCAAGAACACGTACGGCACGATCCGCGTCGCGATCAACGGGCGTCCGGTCGAGTCCGGCGAACGCTTCGTCGGTGCAATCATCGGCGACCACGTCAAGACCGGCATCGGAACCGCTCTGCCCACCGGCTGCGTACTCGGCGCGCTGGCCAACGTCTTTACCCGCGGACCTGTCCCGCGCTTCGTGCCGTCCTACACCTGGCTTTCCGACGCCGGACCGGCCGACTATCGCGTCGACAAGGCGGTCGAGGTCGCGCGGGTCGTCATGGCGCGGCGCGAGGTGCAGCTCAGCGCCGCCGAGGCCCGCCTGATCGCCGACGCGGCGCGGCGCGCCCGTGCCGCCGAGACGGGCGCGGATTCGTGAGCAACGCGCCCCGTCCCACCGGCGGGCCGCCTGCGCCCCGTGCGCAGATCTTCCTCTCCGGCGCCGCGCGGGTCGTGGCGGCCGCCGCTCTCACGCACCTCGCGGCCGAAGCGTTCCAGCACGTGTTTGCGCGCGGCGCGCGGCGACGATTCGATTGAGCGCCGCAAGCGCCCCGTCGCGCGCTGGTCGGACAGTTGGAGCGCGCCATAATCAATCCGAGGCGTGACCGGGCGCCTGGCTTGCAGGAGCGTTCCGTGAATCGTCGTCTCTGGCTTGCGGCGCTGTTGACCAGTGGGTGCGCGACCGCCGCCGCGCAGGATTCCATCGATGAATGCGGATGGTTGGTGGCCGGCGCCGAGTGCGTTCTGTTTGAGACCCCCGACGGCCGCCGCTTCATCCCGTCCGAACGCGGTTCGTTTGAAGTCGGCGACCGCGTGCGCATCGCCGGCGAGATCGACCCCGACTGCGTTTCGACCTGCCAGGAGGGTGACGGCTGCCTCCGCGTGACGCGCGTAACGCATTGTGACGGTGAGATCACCGCCTGCGGAACGCTGGTGCAGGGCGTCGAGTGCGTCCTGTTCCAGGACGATCGCGGCACGCTGTTCGCGCTCGACGACCAGGCCGGCTTCCGCGTCGGCGATCGCGTGCGCGTCTCGGGCACGTTCACGACGGATCGCGCAAGCATCTGCCAGCAGGAAAGCGGCACCATCACCCACGCGACGCTGAGCCGCGCCGCACCCGGCGCCTGCGACGACGGCTCGCCCATCTGCGCACTGGCCGGCGGCGCGTTGTCGCTCTTCCTCGCCGCGGCGCTCCCGATCTCCCGCCGGCGGCCCTGAGCGACCGCCCGCGCGGACCGGGTGCCGCCGCCGCGCGGCGCCCGGCGTGCATTCCCGCCCCGTCCCACTACAATGCCGATTCGGGTTCTGAACGATCGAACCGGCGCCGCCGGACGCTTTACCCGACGCGCCGCGGCCCGCATGTTCGCGCCCAGTCGGCGCGGCCCGCACGCAAGGCCCATGGCGTCCGTCTGCTTCTACTTCCAGGTTCACCAGCCCTGGCGCCTGCGGCGCTACAGCGTTTTCAACAATGACCCGTTCTATTTCGACGAGGGCGCCAACCGCGGCATCCTTCAGAAGGTGGCCCACAAGTGCTACCTGCCCACGAACGCACTGCTGCTCGACCTGATCCGCCGCTTCGACGGCCGTTTTCGCGTCGCCTACAGCATCACCGGAGTCTTTCTGGACCAGTGCCTGCAATGGATGCCCGAGATCGTCGACTCCTTCCGCGCGCTGTCCCAGACCGGCTGCGTCGAGTTCCTTTCCGAGACGTACTACCACTCGCTCAGCTATCTCTACTCGCGACGGGAATTCATCGCCCAGGTCGAAAAGCACCGCGCCCGCATGCAGGAGCTGTTCGGGCAGACGCCCACCGTCTTTCGTAACACCGAGCTGATCTACAGCAACCACGTGGCCCAGACCGCCGCCGAGCTGGGTTACAAGGCCGTCCTGTGCGAGGGCGCCGACCACCTGCTGGGCTACCGCTCGCCGACCTACCTCTACACGCCGCCCGGCGGCGGCTGCGGGCTGCTGCTCAAGAACTACCGCCTGTCCGACGACATCGCATTCCGCTTCGGCAACCGCGCCTGGAACGAGTGGCCCCTCACCGCGGAGAAGTTCGCCGGATGGGTGCACCAGGTCAACGGCAACGGGTACGTGGTCAACCTGTTCCTCGACTACGAGACCTTCGGCGAGCACCAGTGGGCCGACACGGGCATCTTCGACTTCATGCGGCACCTGCCGGAGGCGGTCCTGCGACTGCCCGACAACGACTTCAAGACGCCGCGGCAGTGCGTGGACACCTATCCCGTCGCCGGCGAATACGACGTGCCCCACATGATCTCGTGGGCCGACACGGAGCGCGACCTGTCGGCTTGGCTGGGCAATGCGATGCAGGCCAACGCCTTGCACGAGGCCTACCGCCTCGAAGACGACGTGCTCGCCTCCGGCGACCCGCACATCATCGAAGACTGGCGACGGCTGCTCACCAGCGACCACTTCTACTACATGTGCACCAAGTACTTCGCCGACGGCGACGTGCACAAGTACTTCAACCCCTACGACTCCCCCTACGACTCCTACATCAACTACATGAACGTGCTCGACAACCTGCGGGCGCGCATCCGCGCCGCCGCCCGCGCGTCGCAGCCCGTGCCCGGATAGCCGCCGTCCTCCGTCACGCGCCCTTCGTCGCCCGGCCACCACCGCCGCGGTAAATCAGGTACAGGTTGCGCAGGTAGATCAGCAACGAGAGTACCGACGCCGTCGCGAACACCACGTCCCCGCGCAGCGTCGCGTAGATCAGGATCATCACACCCCCGATCCAGCTCAGGTGCCAGAACGCCACCGGAATGACGCTCTGCCCGCGCCGCTCCGACACGTACCATTGCACCACGAACCGCAGGAAGAACACAAACTGCGCCGCGAAGCCGAACAGGATCAGCGGCTTGGACAGTTCCGCCAGGATGTCGCGCAGCGAGAAAAGCGCCAGCATGCGAACGTCCGCCGGCTACTTGTTGCAATAGTCGATGATGCGCGCGATCTCGCTCCGCAGGTCGCGGCGATGCACGATGCGGTCGATGAAACCGTGCTCCAGCATGAATTCGGCCCGCTGGAACCCCTCGGGCAGCGTGGCCTTGATCGTGTTGGCGATCACGCGCGGGCCGGCAAAGCCGATCAGCGCCTCGGGCTCGGCGATGATCACGTCGCCCAGAAAGGCGAAGCTGGCCGCCACACCGGCCGTGGTCGGGTCGGCCATCACCACGATGTAGAGCCCGCCCGCGTCGTCCAGGCGCGCGATGGCCGCCGACGTCTTGGCCATCTGCACCAGCGACACCATCCCCTCCATCATCCGCGCCCCGCCGCTGCACGTCACCATCACCAGCGGCAGGCTCTGCTCCACCGCCCGCTCCGCCGCCGACGCCACCTTTTCCCCCACCACCGCCCCCATCGATCCCATGATGAAGTCCGGGTTCATCGCGCCCAGAATCACCGGACGCCCCTTGATGAACCCCTTGCCCACCACCAGCGCTTCCGTGGCGCGGCTCTCGGACTTCACCGCCTCCAGCCGCTCCCGGTACGGCACGCGGTCCGTGAACTCCAGCGGGTCGGTCGATTCCAGGTCCGCCAGAAACTCCTCGAACGCGCCCGGGTCGGTCAACTGCTCGATACGCGTCCGCGCGTCCACCCGATAGTGATGGTCACACTCCGGGCACACGTACAGCCGCTCCTCCAGGATGCGGCGATACACCATGTTCGCGCACTTGTCGCAGCGAATCCAAAGCCCCTGCGGCACCGACATCCCGCGCCGTGTCGCTTCGGCCTCATCACCGCTCGGCTTGTCCGCTTTCATTCGACGCCTCGAGGGTTCGTCTCGCGATCCGGGGCACCCGTCGACCGCCGCCGCGCGACCGCGAAATCCCGGACGCTCGTCCGTCACGCCGGGCCCGACACGCTCACACGCCGCGGCTCCAGCTCGATCACGACCGGTCCGCTCGCGGCCTGCCCCAGCGACCAGAGCTCCGGAATCGGACGGTTCTCCAATTCACAACGCGCCGCCGCAAACACCAGCGGCCGCAGCACGAACGCGATCCCCGGCAGTCCGTTCCTGCGGATCTGACGCCGCAGGCACTCCCGCACCCGGTGCACCGCGGTCGCAATCGCCTCCCCGTCCGGCGCGCTGATGCTGAGCGGACGCTCGCGGAGAGTGTCATGCGCGCTGGGATAGCGGGCGCGAAGCTGCTCGTCCGTAAGGCCGGCCCACAGCCCCAGGTCCACCTCCTCCAGCCCGCGCAGCCGCCGCAGCGGCGCGTTCAGCGCCGCGCCCACCACCCGCGCCGTCTCCGTCGCCAGCTCGTCCGTCGCGTGAAACACCCGCGCCACGCCGCTCCCCGACAACGCCTCCGCCCAGCCCGCGCACGCCGATCGACCCGGCAGGGACATCGGTACTTCGACCCGGCCCAGAAGCCGGCCGGTCGCCGACCACTGGGTCGGCGCACATGGAATCAACGCGATTCTCACGGTTCCGCACTCACGGCCGTTGCCACCGACTGCCGGGCGCGCAACGCGACCTCGCGCAACGACGCCACGGCGCCCCCGGGATCACCGGAGCTGAAGATCGCCGTACCGGCCACGAGCGTGTCCGCGCCGGCACGCGCCGCGTCCGCCGCCGTCTCGAGATTCACGCCCCCGTCCACTTCCAGCCACTGCTCGGGGCGCATCCGCGCGCGCAGCGCGCGGACCTTCGGCAGACAGTCCCGGAGGAACTTCTGCCCCCCGAACCCGGGCCAAACCGTCATGACCAGCACGATGTCCACGTCCGGCACGATGTCCAGCACCGCGTCAGCCGGCGTCCCCGGATTCAGCGCCACTCCCACCATCACCCCCAGGTCGCGAATCCGCGCGATCAGCTCCCCCGGCCGAGGAGCCGCCTCGACGTGGAACGTGATGCTTCCGGCACCGGCCTTCACGAACGCCGCCGCGTATTCCCCCGGGTTCTCGATCATCAGGTGCGTGTCGAACAACAGCTTCGTGTGCCGCCGCAGCTTGGCAACCACCGGCACTCCGATCGACAGGTTCGGCACAAAGTGCCCGTCCATCACGTCCACGTGCAGCGCGTCCGCGCCGGCCGCTTCGACGCAGCCCACCTGCTGCGCCAGATGCCCGAAGTCGGCGTCCAGTAGCGAAGGCGCAATGCGGATCGCGGGTGCGTCGGACATGGCTCAGGCGTCGTCCAGCAGGTCGATGGTCTCGAAACGCCCCTTCTCCAGGTACTCCAGCGACGCCCCGCCGCCCGTGCTGATGTGCGTCACCGCGTCGGATAGCCCGGCCGCGTCGATCGCCGCCGCGCTGTCACCCCCGCCGATCACCGACACCGCGCCGCCGCGCGTCGCCTCGGCGATCATCCGCGCCACCGCGAACGTACCGGCCTCGAATGGTGGCGTCTCGAACGCACCCACCGGGCCGTTCCAGAAGATCGTCCGCGCCCGGCCAAGGGTCTCGCGATACATCGCCAGCGATTCCGGCCCGATGTCGAGCCCCATCAGATCGTCGGGAAGCGCCCCGCGGACCACGCGGGTCGACACCCCCGCGCGCAGCTCCGACGCCGCCACCGAATCCGTCGGCAGATGGAGCTTGTCCCTCGCTTCGCTCAGTAACTGCCGCGCCAGTTCGAGCTTCTCCCTTTCGCACCGGCTGCGGCCGATCGCGATCCCCTGGGCCGCCCAGAACGTGAACGTCATCGCGCCGCCGATCAGGACGTGATCGGCCGACTTCAGCAGGCTGCGGATCACTCCGATCTTGTCGCTCACCTTGGCCCCACCCAGGATCGCCACGAAAGGCCGCGCCGGCCGGGCCAGGGCGTCACCGAGGTATTGCAACTCCTTGGCCACCAGCGAGCCGATGACGCGCCGACCGGGACCAAGCCGTTCCGGAACGTCGTACATGCTCACGTGCTTGCGGTGACACGTCCCGAACGCGTTGTTCACGTACAGGTCCGCGTGCGCCGCCAGACCGCGGGCGAACTCGGTGCGCGTCGCGTTCTGCTCGGCCGACAGCTTGCCGTCCGGGTTCTTCTTGCGAAGGTCGATGATCGTCTCGGCCGGGTGGAAGCGCAGGTTTTCGAGCACCAGGGCGTCGCCGTCGCGCAGGGCTGCGACCGCCGCGGCCGCCTGCGGGCCGACGCAGTCGGGGGCGAAAGCGACCGGCCGGCCCAGAAGCTCGCCCAGCCGCACGGCCGTCGGGCGCAGCGAGAACTTCGCGTCCTCCGCGGGCTGGCCGCTCGGACGTCCCAGATGGCTGACGAGGATCGCGCGCCCTCCACCGTCCACCACGTGCCGGATGGTCGGAAGTGACTCCCGTATGCGACGATCGTCGGTGATGTGCTGCTTTTCGTCGAGCGGGACGTTGAAATCCGTGCGGATCAGGACACGCCGACCCGACACCGCCATCGACTCGATGGTCCGCTTCGGCATGCGAATGGTTCTCGCGCACTCCCAGCAGCGGGCCGGGGGTTCCCCGGATGTCGCCGCGATCCAGTCGCTATTCTAGATCAGTCCGTCCTGCCGGGCCATGAATTTGAGGAGGTCGACGACTCGTGTCGAGTATCCCCACTCGTTATCGTACCAGGCCACCAGCTTGAAGAAGCGGGGGTTAAGCCCGATGCACGCCTTGGAGTCGTAAATGCTTGACAATGAGCACGTTATGAAGTCAGAACTGACGACCTCGTCCTCGGTATAGCCCATCACGCCTTTCATGGGGCCTTCGGATGCCGCCTTCACAGCCGCTCCGATCTCCGCCAGCGAGGTCGGCTTGACGGTGCGAACGGTCAAATCGACCACGGAGACGTCCGCCGTCGGCACGCGGAACGCCATTCCGGTCAACTTGCCCTTCAGCTCCGGGATGCACAGTGTGACCGCTTTCGCCGCCCCGGTGCTGGCCGGGATGATGTTCATGCCCGCGCTTCGCCCGCCGCGCCAATCCTTCTTGCTCGGACCATCCACGGTGGGCTGGGTCGCGGTCATCGCGTGTACCGTCGTCATGAGTGCTTCTTCGATCCCGAAGTTGTCGTTGACGATCTTGGCCAGTGGGGCCAGGCAGTTGGTGGTGCAACTGGCGTTCGAGACGATCGTGTCGGACGACTTGTTGTAACTCTTTTCGTTGACGCCCATTACGAACGTCGGGACGTCCTTGTCCTTGGCCGGGGCCGAGATGATGACGCGTTTCGCGCCGGCTTTCAGGTGCTTCTCCGCCTCCGGTCGTGCCGTGAACAGACCGGTGGATTCGATGACATAGTCCACCTTCTCCCTGGCCCAGGGCAGGTTGGCCGGGTCGCGCTCCGAGACGCACCGGATTCGGCGCCCGTCGACGATCAACTCGCTTTCGGTGTGACCGACCTGTCCATCGTAGCGCCCGTGGACCGTGTCGAATCGAAGCAGGTACGCCAGGTTGTCGGGCGGCACGAGATCGTTCACGCACACGACCTCGACGCTCGGGTCCTTCAGCGTGGCACGGAATACGAGGCGACCGATCCGACCAAACCCGTTGATGCCGACACGCACTGCCATGTTGGACCCTCTCGCAGAACCCACACGCCGACGGCCACCCGTTCGGACGTGGGGAAGATTGTAGCACCTCCGCCCGCGCCCCGGCAGTTGTGCCCCGGGCCTGGGGGCTCATCGTCGGTTGCGCCGGTCGCGCCTCAACGCCGCGCGGTAAGCAGCCAGCCGTCCCCGAGCCGGCGCCACGACACGCTGCCCAATTGCGCCGCGTCGGCGACGCGCGCGGCGCCGACACCGCCCAGCGGACCCGGGGCCTCCGCGCCCCCGATGAGCGACGGGGCAACGTAGACGTGCAGCTCGTCGAACAAGCCGTCATCAAAAAAACGCCCCAGCGTCGCTGACCCGCCTTCGACCAGGACGTTCGTCCAGCCGCGCCGCGCAAGCCGACGCAGCAGCGGCCGCAACGCGATCTCGCGCCGTGCGGCGTGCCCCGAGCCGCCGCTTCCGCTCGTACGCTGCACGGTCTCGGCCGCCAGCACTTCGCACCCGGCGCGTTGCAGGGTCGCGCGGCGTGCGAGCGACGCCCGTCCGGTGCACACCAGCAGGGTCGGGGCGACGCCGGCGGTCGTGACCAGACGGCACGCCGGGGGAGTCCTGAGCAGCGGGTCGAGCACCACGCGGGTCGCCGTGCGCCGCGGACGCCCGACGCGGCAGGTGAGAAGCGGATCGTCGCGCAGCACGGTGCCGACGCCGACCACGACTGCGTCCACGCGGCCGCGCACCCGGTGGGCGTGCGCGCGGGCGCGGGCGTCGCTGATCCAGCGAGAATCGCCGGTGCGCGTCGCGATTCGGCCGTCGAGGCTTTGGGCCCACTTGAGGACGATCCAGGGTCTCCGCTGGTGGATGCGCGTGAAGTACGGCGCGTTGCGCTGACGCGCCTCGCGCTCGCACAGACCGATCTCGACCGCAATGCCCGCGCGGCGGAGCCGGGCCAGGCCGCGGCCGCGGACGCGCGGGTTCGGATCGCGGGTGGCGGCGACCACGCGCGCGACGCGCGCCTCGATCAGCGCCCGGGTGCAGGGGGGCGTCTTGCCGGTGTAGCAGCAGGGTTCGAGCGTCACGTACACGGTCGCGCCGGCCGGGTCGGCGCGGCATGCGCGCAGGGCCTCGATCTCGGCGTGCGGTCCGCCGAAGCGGCGATGGAACCCCTCGCCGATGATCTGGCCCCCGCGGACAATCACGCAGCCGACCATCGGGTTGGGTTCGACGGTGCCCTGACCGCGCAGGGAGAGCCGCAGGGCGCGGCGCATGAACGCCTCGTCGCGGGCCGGGTTGGGCGTCACGGGTTGGATGGTACGGCTCGCGGAAGCGGCATGGACGCGGAGCCGGGACGCCCGGGCGCGAACTACTTGGGTTCGACGGTTGCGACGTACGCGGGCACGCCGCCCTTCATCTGGACGATGACGGCCGGTTTCTTCGCGTTTCGCTCCTCGTCGATGGTGATGACGCCGGTGACGCCCTTGAATCCCTTGGTAGAGTTGATGGCTGCGGCCAGGTCCTTGCCGCTCAGCGATTTGGCGCGCCCCATGGCGTCGAAGAGCAGTTTGGCCGAGTCGTATCCCAGCGCCGCCAGTGCGTCGGGGATCTGTCCGAACTTCTCACGGTACTTTTTGACGAACTGCTGCACTTCCGGGCTTGGCTGGTCGGGGGCGTAGTGATTGGAGAAGTACGCACCCTCGATCGAGGCGCCGGCGTTCTTGCCCAGCTCGGCGGAGTCCCACCCGTCGCCGCCGACGAGAGGGATGGTGAGCCCGGCCTTGCGCACCTGGATGGCGATGTTGGCCGCGTCCGTGTAGTAGCCGGGGATGAAGACCGCCTGGGCGCCGCTGTCACGGATCTTGGAGATCTGCGCGCTGAAGTCTGCATCGCCCCCGCCGTACGACTGCTCGGTTGTGACCGTGCCGCCCAGCTTCTGGAACGCGTTCTTGAAGTAGTCGGACAGTCCGGACGAGTATGCCTGGGTACGGTCATAGAGCGTGGCGACCTTCTTGAGCTTCAGGTTGCTGAAGACGAAGTCCGCGCACGCCCACCCCTGAAAATCGTCCGTGAAGCAGACGCGCGAAATCATGGCGCCGATCTCGGTCACCTGCGGATTCGTCGACGAGGGCGTGATCATCGGTACGCCCTTCTTCTGCGCGATCTGCCCGCCGGCGATCGAACGTCCCGACGCGACCTCCCCCAGCAGCGCTACGACCTTGTCCTGCGCGATCAGCCGCTCCACGACCGTGGCCGCCTCCTGTGCGTTCCCGCGATCGTCCAGCGTGACCAGCTTCACGGTGCGGCCTTTGATCCCGCCCGCCGCGTTCAGCTCCTCCACCGCCAGCTTGATCCCGTTGTCCGTCGATACGCCGAACGTCGCCTCCGGGCCGGTCAGCGACGCGTAGTGTCCGACCAGGATGGGATCCTCGACGGGCGCGGCGGCATGCACCGATCCCGCCCACATCACAACGCCCGCGACGATCACCAGCGACGATTTCATCTGCGCGTCTCCTTCAATGCCGTGAATCCGAACACCTCGGTCACGCCGATCCTCTGACGTGTCGGGGCACGGCCGTATTCTAAACCGGGTCGCCCGGCACGCCACCCAGCGGCCCGGCACGGCCGACCCGTGTCACCCCCCCGGCCGTTCGACGCGAATCCGCGCCACGTGCGCGCCATGGCGCCATTCCTCCGCGAACTCGCGCACGCAACCGGCCTCGAACAGCGACGGCAGCTCCCCCGCTGCCAGCACGTGGGCGTCGTGTGCCGGTTTCCCGTGAACGCGGCGATGCTCGCGGGTGAACGTCTCCCACACCAGCGCTCCCCCCGGGCGAAGCCAGCGAGGCAGTCGCCGCATCAGGTCCCGGTGCAGGTACCGGATTCCGACGATCAGATCGAACCGGCCGCGGAGCGGCAGCTCGAACGCCTCCAGATCGGCGCGAAGCCAGCGCACCGGCTGCGTTCCGACTCGGTAGCGCCGCTCCAGGTCCGACGCGCGCTCCAGCGCGTCCGGCAGGTGGTCGATCGCCGTTACGGACCACCCCAGGGAGGCCAGGTGAACCGCGTCGCGCCCCGCGCCACAGGCCAGCTCCAGCGCCGTCGCCGGGCGCCCCGGCTCGAACCGGCCTCGGAGCTCATCGGCGACGCGCGCCAGGAACGCGTTGGGCCGCCAAAGCCGGCGGATGACGTGCTTCGGCTCGTCTGTCCGCGGCTCCGGCCCTTCCGCCACGGCAGCGTGCCCACGCGCCGCCAGCCACGACACCGCGGGCGCCGTCACGTTCGGCTCTCCCACAACGCGCAGGGGTACGTGCCGGGAGGGAAGCTCGTGGACGCGCCGCGGCAACTCGTGGAGCGGGATGTTCACGCACTCGCGAAACGGCCGCGCCGCGGCCTCCGCCGCCGCGCGCGGGTCGAGCCGGTCGCATTCGACGAGCAACGGTATGCCAGGCATCTCGGCAGCGTACGCCGGAACGCGTGGCCGCGGTATCCGCTTGGCGCGGACGGGGCGTCCGCCGCGTCACGGCCCCACGGCGACTCGCCAGGCATCGCTCACCACCGTCACCTGGCGACCGTCCGCCCACGCCCGCGGGGCCGGAACGGAGTACACCCCCGGGCGGATCGTCACCAGCTCGTAGGCGTGCGTCCAACTGCCTGCGGCGAGACGAGCGCCCACGAATTCCACCTGCTCGACACCCAGCGTCGCGCTCCCCAGCGGCGATTCGGTCGGCTGCCCCGAGCGGGGTCGCGGCGCAAGCGCCGGTGGCAGCGGCTGGACCCACTCGACCCAATCCAGCGGCGTTTCCACCTGCCAGCGCTCGCGCACGTCAAGAACGGCGCCGGGGGGCAGCGATTGCCCCTCGATGAAAGGCGCCCGCTCCGCGCGCCCGCCTTGCGGGTCGAGCGTCAGGACCGTGATCGACCGCTCGACGCGGATCGTTCCCGCGCGAGGCGGGTCCGCCTCCACCACCAGCGACACCCCGCCCGACCCGGTCCACTCGAGCGTCTCGGCCCCCCGCGGAAGCACGAAGGCGCCGCGCGCCTCCTTTGGAAGAGGCACGTCAACCTGCGCCAGCACCCCGGCGCGCCCGCGAATGATCAGCGCTCCCGCGCCGTCGGCAGGCGCCGACGGGCCGGCGCCAAGCGCGAGCAGCGCCCAGGCGCAGGCGGTGAAGTCCGCCCAGCCGCTCCCGAAACGCGCTTGCAACAGCTCGTCGGACGGCGACTCCACCGGCCCAGCGGTGAGCAGCCTGGCCGCACCTCGCAGCCCGGCGTCGCGCGGCCCCGCCGCTTCGGCTCCCCACGCTTCCAGGACCGCCCGGGCACGCTCCGGTTGCCCGGCACGCTGAAATGCCAGGACGAGCGCCAGCCGCGCGCCCGATTCCAACTGTTGCGCCTTCGCCTCCAGGCGCCCGGCCACGGCGCCCCACGCAGACGCACGCCGGCCGTCTCGCGCGCCGCGCGCCAGCGCGCACAGCAGGAGTGCATCCATGGCATCCGACGGCCCGAGGCGGTCCGCGCGCAGCCCCTCCTGGACCGCGGCCCACAGTCGATCGGCGGCCTTGCGCGTCGCGTCGCGCTCACCCCCGGCTTCGAAACCGTCGTCGAGCGCGAGCAGCACCCAGGCGGTCGATGCGGGGTCCATCGTCGGCTCGCTCCAGCGGCCCCAACCGCCGGTGCGCAGGGACGCGGCGATCAGGCGGTCCGACGCCAGTTGCCGCAGCGTCTCCGCGTCACTCGCCGCCCGCGCCGCAAGCCGCGCCCGTCCGGCCCCCGTCCGGCACGTTCCCGCGAGTCGTTCGAGGGGCAGGCTGCCGTACCCCGCGCTCAATGCCGCTCGGGCCCACAACAGCTCGGACACTCCGCACAGCGTGCCCTCGATCGGGGCGTCGAGCCAGATCCGTGCCGCATCGCCGAGCACGTCGCGCCACGAGCCCTGCACGCGGCACAGGGTCCCGTCGCCGTCGGCCGCGCGCCCGAGGTCGACCACCGCCGCATCCGCGGTCAGCCAGCCGGTCGCCAGCCCGTGCGAAGGCGGGAGTCCGTCGACGCGGCACGTCGCCGAGAGGGTCCGCACGTCACCGCGCGCCGTTACGCGCACCGACAGCTCCGACTCGCCCGCGGCCGCCGCCTCGAGCTCCAGTGCCACAGTCCCGAATGCGCCGGACGGCACGGTCGTCCGCCGCGGCGTTGTGCGGAGCAGCGCGAGTTCCGCATCGGCGTCCGCCGTCACCTCGACGTCGGCCGGCTCGTTCGTCTCGTTGCGAAGGCGGACGACCGCCGCCGCTCGGTCCCCCAGGGACATGCGCGGCGGCAGGTGCAGCTCCGCCTGCAACCCCGGGGGTGCGTCGAACGTCCGCGAAACGCTGGCCAATCGTCCGTCGGCGAAGCGCGCCACGACGTGAAGCCGGTGCAGCCCGGCGCGGCGAACCGGTACGTCGACCGACGCGGAAGCGTCGACTGGGACGATCGACAGCCATTCGCTGCGGCCTTCGACCAGCGCCCGCGAAGTGGCTTGCGTGAACGCGGGCGCAACCGTCGTCGGCGGGCGCTCGCCGGTCGGAGCCGACGCCAGCGTCAGTCCGGTCCGAATCGGCCCAACCGCCGCGTCGGGGCTGAAGAGGTCCCACCACGGCTCCAGGCCTTCGTCGGACAGGTTGACCAGGCGCACCACGACCGCAGCGGGCCCCGCGCCCGGCGCGAGCTGCAAGTCGAGGTGCAGCGGCGTTCCAGCGGCGGGCGTTTCGTCGAGCTGGACACGCAGCGGGGGCGTCGCATCGTCGACGTCGCCGCTGGCAACCCATCGCAACCCGTCGGCGCTGCGCCGCGCCACCAGCACCTGCGCCGCGCGTGGCGCTGGCGCGCCCGCCACGTCCACGCGCGCCGCGCCGGGCACGCCCGACAGCGCGACCGCGCCGAGCGGCTCGCCGCTCTCCAGCAAGACCAGTACCGGGTCCGCACAGCGGCGGTCCAGTTCGACGCGCGTCGTCCCACCCGCGCTACGCACGCCGTGACAGGTCAGCGGATAGAGCTCAGCGCCGGCGGGAGTGTCCTCGGCGGCGTGCACCAACGCCTGGACTTCGATCCGACTCCCGCCCGCGTACTCCAGCGTCGCCTGCGCCGCGAGCGGCTGTCCCGCCCGGACCGCCAGCGGCGCGGTGATGAACTCGCCCGGCCCGTCGCCCGGCTCCAGGTGCAGGGCACGCCCGTCCACGCGCAGCGCCGGGACCCGCCCGCGCGCCGCCCCCGTCAGGTCCAGCACGCGTACGATCAGCCGCGCCTCCTCGCCCCCGCGCGGCAGCCGCGGCCGGCTCAGCAGCACCAGTTGCACCGGCTGCGGCGCCGCGACGCACACGCCGCGCCCTTCGAGCATGCGGCCTTCCGAGCTGCGCAGCCGCGCCACCGCGTCGAAGGCGGTATACCGACCCGTGACGCCCGCGGCGGAGGCGTCGAGCTCGAACGCCCAGCCGCCCGCGGCTCCGAGCTCGCCGGCCAGTTCGACCGGCGGCAACATCGCGCCCAGGGCGCCGCTACCGGGATCGGGCAGTTGCAGCACGCCGACCCTCATGGTCACATCGGTCGGCCGCACGGGCGTGCCCCAGGGATACTCCGCCTGCACCACCCCGCGCACCGCCTGCCCGCTCTCGATCCAGCGTGGCAGCCGCAGCTCCACGCGCGCTTCGGATCTCGCCCGGTTGAGCACAGTGAGCCGGATGGCCCCGCAGGCGTTGGGTACCTCGCGCTCGTCCGCCGTCACCGACAGTCGAAAGGACTCTGACGCCAGCGAGACCGGGATCGGCACGTCGATCGCAAAGGTGCCCAGCGGCGTCAGGCGCAGGTCGGGTCGCATGACCACCCGGTCCGCGGAATCGAGCACGCCCAGGCGGTATCGCTCCGGCGGGAGCACCGCGACGGCGCTGCCCGCCGGCGGCAGCAGCACCCCCTTCACGGACAGTCGATCCCCCGGCGCAAGCGTTAGCGCACTAGGCAGCAGCACCACCGACGGCCCTTCGTGTCGCGCCGCGACTGCCGGAAGCTCCGCGGTAAACAGACCCAGTTCGCCCGCCGAGCGGATCACGCCGACGCACCGCCGATCGCGGAACATCGCAGCCTCGCCCGGAAGGCGGAACACCCCGACCCCTTCCGTGATGCGCACCGGGGTCGGCGCGAACGACCCGAAACACCAGAACTCGCACGTCGCCTCGCGCAGCGGGCGGCCGTCCGCATGGGTGGCCCAGATTACGCCGCGCTCGCGTCCGACGATCAGCTCCCCGCGGACGCGACCCACGACGAGCAGCCGCCGTTCCTCCACGATGCGACCCGCCCCGTCCGAGCCGCGCGCGACGAGAACGTATGCCCCCGCATCCGGCCGCCATTGCAGCGCGGGCTCGTCCCCTGTGGAGCGCCACTCGCCGTACTCCGCCGCCGCCGTCGTATCGAGCGTCGCCGACGCGGCCAGCGAGCCCGAGTCCGGAAGCGCCGCGGCGACCAGTTTTCCCTGTTGCGACGCCAGCCAGTCCGGCAGGTCGATGGCGCGCAGCTCGACCGCGACCCGCGACAAGCCGCGGGCCGACACGCGCGGCACCAGCAGGCTCCCAGGCGGCGGCGCTTCGGCGACCTCGACGTGCACCCGCGGTCGCGCAAGCTCCGCCGCGCGCGACCGCGCCGTACGCGACAGCTCCCCCAGGTCGGCGTCGCCGACGTCACGGAGCAGCGCCACGGCCGCGGCCGTCTCTCCCCGGGCTTCGTATCGGGCAGCCAGCTCCATCGCCGCCCCCGCGGATTCCGCGCTCCACGGCGTCGTCTCCGCTAGCGCGGCCAGCAGCGCCTCGCCGCGGGCCTGGCTTGCCGGGTCGGACCGGCACAGCAGGCGTGCCAGGACCAGCTCGACCTGCTGCTGCGCCGGCCGGTCACCCAGGGCCGGCATTGCCGCGCGCAGCCGCTCCACTTGTGCGATCCGCTGCGCCAGCGCCGCCTCGGGCGAAGCCGGTGTTACGATGCCCAGCTCGGCCGGGGTGCTCTCCCATTCCGCGTGCAGCGCCCACGCGCGGGCCAGGAACGCCGTGGCCTGGGCGGCATTCGAGAGTTGTCCGGCCTTCTGAAACCCCGCGGCGGCCCGATGCAGGTGCAGCAGGGCCGCCGACGTCTCGTTCAGCTCGGTCTCGGCGACCCCCAGCGCCATCAGGCAGTCGGGGCGCTCCGCCAGGTCGCTTTTCTGCCGCGCCGCGGCGGCCAACCGCGATCGTCCGTCCACGCGCGCGGCGCGGTCCGCCGACCGGAGCAGCGCACAAGCCTGCAACGCCGTCAGCTCGGCCCGCAGGTCCGTGTCGGTCGTCGCGGACGCCGCCCGGGCCGCTTCGTCGGCCACCAGGTCGAAGCGCCCTTCTCGGTAGGATTCCACCAGGCGGTGCAGTTCCGGCCGCCAAGTCTCGACCTGCGCCGCGGCGGTCACGGTGGCGCTGACCGCGGCCAGCAGCGCCAGCGCGTGCCGCTTCACGAACCGGACCTCCGTGCCTGCGCCAGCAGCGGGTGCCGCATCAGCCGCGCCCGCATCGCCACGATCCGCTCGCGGATCATGGACATGCTCTGCGGGTCGTCGAGGGCGCCATAAACCGCCGGCGTGATCGGCTCGCCGTAGGACACCAGCACGGGCCGTATCGCCGGCCAGCGCTCCGTGCGCGGCCAGACTTCGTAGGCTCCGCACACCGCGGCGGGCACGATCGGGACCGCGGCGCGGCGGGCGACAAGCATCATCCCGGCGTGCATCGGGCCCACTTCGCCGTCGCGCGTTCGCGTGCCCTCGGGGTACACGATCAGCAGGCCCCCGTCGCGAAGCCGCTTCACCGACTCGCGGATGGCGCCCAGGTCCGCCGCCCCGCGCTTGACCGGGAACGCGTTCCAGTAGCGGATGAACGCCCCGAACCGGCCGGAAAAGAGCGTGTCGCGCGCCATGTGGTGCGTCTCGCGCGGCAGCGCGAGCGAGAGCAGGACGGGGTCGAAGTAGCTCTGGTGGTTGGACACCAGCAGCACGCCGCCCGAGGTCGGGACGTGGTGCACGCCGAAGGCGCGTCCCTGAAACAGGTAGGTGTACACGCCGCGCACCAGGGCGCGCGACAGGTACCAGGTGGCCCTCATGGCTGGGACGCCGACCGCGCCCCGGTCCGGGCCTCGGGATCCAGCAGACCCGCGCGCTGGATCGCCAGCAGCAGCGTCTCGATCACCTCCGGGATCGACATTCGTGTCGAGTCGAGCACGATCGCCCCGTCCGGCTGGCGCAGCGGCGCGACGGCGCGGGTCGCGTCGGTGTCGTCGCGCGTCCGCAGGTTGGCGCGCACCTGCTCGAGCGTCACCGCCTCCCCGTCGGCCAGCAGTTCGTGGTAGCGCCGCTCGGCCCGCGCGTCCAGGTCGGCCGTGATGTAGAACTTGATGTCGGCGTCGGGGAAGGCGGCGCTGCCCTGGTCACGCCCTTCCGTCACCATCGAGCCCAGCCGCCGCCCGATCGCGCGCTGCTTGTCGATCAGCGCCCGCCGCACCCGCGGCGAACCGGCCGCGAAGCGGGTGTGGTCGTTCACGCGCATGGTGCGCAGAGCCTCGGTGACGTCCCGGCCGCGGAGCGTCACGCGCATGTGCGTCGGGCCGGGGAAAACTTCGAACGGCTCGGACTCGGCGATCGCCGCCAGAGCCCCCTCGTCGTGCAGGTCCACGCCGGCGTCCAGGGCGGCGAGCGTCACCACGCGGTACATCGCGCCCGTGTCGAGGTACGGGATCTCCAGCCGCGCCGCCAGTTTGCGTGCCGCGGTCGATTTTCCCGACCCCGCCGGCCCGTCAATCGTGATGATCATCGCGCAGTCTCGTGCCCGGTCCGTCACACCTGTCAACCATCAACTTCGCGTCACGCCGGAGCCGCGGCCGCCGGCGCCGCCGGCGCGGGGGCGCGCCGCCGCGCGGGTGCACCTTCCTTGCCGCCCAGAATCTGCACGATCCCCACCACGCCGCGCACCATTAACGTCAGCAGCAGCAGACACAACAGCACCAGGACGGCGAAGCTGAGAATGTACCAGCTCGACAGCAGCGACTCGCGCGCCACCGGCGCAAACGACGCCACCACCGCGATCAGCGCGCCCGCCAGCGCGATCGCGCCCAGCGTCCCGCGCCGGTTGCCCGGAAACGGCGCCATCCGCACGGTCAGGCACGCGGACAGGTACAGAAACAGCGCCGTACGCCAGTTCGGCAGGTCGCTCTCCAGCACCGCGTTGAACATGCTCTGCATCTGCGTGATCAGAATTCGCAGCAGCTCCCACCACCCGTTCAGCGTCCGCGGCAGTTCCGCCGGAACCAGGATCGCCGCCCCGCCGGACAGTCCACCGAATACGTCGCGCCCCCAGGACGTCACCGCGGCGTAGAGGCACCCGGCGCACGCCAGGATCGGCAGCAGGCCCACCACGATCGACCCCAGCACGGGCAGCTTCTGGCGATCCGGGGCGTCGGCGCGCGGCTCGCCCTTCTCGTCGTCGCTCATCAGCGTCGCATTCCGCACCGCGTTGCCCGTCACCAGCAGTCCCAGCACGTATCCCAACTGCGCCGCGAGCGTCCCCGGCAGCAGGATCGCGTTTACGACCCGCGGCTTGATCAGACCGCTCCAGACGTGATGCACGCCCCACGCGGAAAAAACGATCACAAACGCCCAGAAGGTCAGCGTCGCATAAAGCATGGTTCCACCTCGCCCTACGCAAGCCAGCGCGGCGGACGCCCGCGGCCTCCAAGCCGCAGCCGCGCTCCCGTTCGCCGCGCCGGTATTCTACGCGCTGTCGGCCCTTGCGGCACGAAGCCCCGGCCTTCCGCCTGCGGCGTGCACAGCCGGGGCGCAACCGGCCCGCTCCCGGGCCCCTGGGGCGCGGCTTGACGATGCGCGCGGCCGGGCCTACGGTTAACGGTCCAACCGCACGGACCGCCGTTGCGGCGTGCGCCCGGGTGGCGGAACTGGCAGACGCGCCAGCTTGAGGGGCTGGTGTGGGCAACCACGTGCAGGTTCGAATCCTGTCCCGGGCATGCGGTCGCGCGCGGGGGGAGGGCCCGACGCAGGGGATTGGCCGGACGGGCCGTCGAATTCGACCTTGTGGGGGGCGGGACGCCGAGGGGCGTTTTGTCCACCGCACCGAGGTGCGACGCACCCGGACGCTCCGGAAGTAGTGCAGGCACAACGACTTTCGGGCCGATGGGACTTTTCTGACCTGCAACGGTGCGGCGCGGCGTCGTATAATCACTGCGAGCGGCGCCTCCGCGCCCTCCGGGCCGACGACGAGACTCTGCCCCGGGGCGCTCCGCGCCGACTGATGAGAAAGGACTCCGGATGCGATCTTTGCGCGTTCGCGCCCTCGGGCTGACCACGGGTCTGATGATGGCCGTCGCGGCGGCGCGGGCCGACGACGTCTCGGCGGTCTACGCCGCGATTCTGAGGGGCGATTACGACTCGGGCCGAACGACGGCATCGCAGCTTGCCCAGCGCGACGCGTCCGATCCGGAAGTCAAGCGGGTGAGCGACTGGCTGGCCTCGTTCGACACGACGGCGCGGAACAGCGAGGAGCTGAGAGGCAAGACCTACGACTGGTGCGTCGCGCAGGCGAAGGCGGCCCTGGCGGAGGGGCGGACGTATCTGGCGCTGGTGCTGGCGGGTCAGGCCACGCAGTACGCCGACGACGAGACGGCGCTGGCGCACGAGCCCTGGGCCCAGGAGCTGACGGCCAAGGCGCGGCAGGAAGCCGACGCGCTGGCTCAGGATCAGTCGTGGTCCAAGCTGGTGGCGTACTACTACCAGCTCGAACGCCTGAACCCGGACGACAAGGACTTCACGCGCGTCCGCGAGGACGCCGAGCGGCACTGGCGGCTTGAGATCCTCTACAAGGACAAGAAGGCGGTGGAACGGCGCATCGAGGGGGTGGAGTCGGAGACGGTCAAGCGTGCGCTCCAGCTCATCGACCGAAATTACTACCGCGCGCCCGACTTCAAGCAGATGGCGGAAGGCGCGCTGCACAACCTGGCGCTGGCGTGCGAGTCGCCCAAGCTGCGCGAGACGTTCGACGGGCTGGGCAATCCCGAGCTGCGCAAGGTGTTCGAGTCGAAGCTCAAGGCCAAGATCGAGGCCGTTCGCGCCACCGAGAGTCTCGGCTATCGGAACATGGAGCGCCTGTACAACGAGGTGACCGAGTTCAATCGCCAGACGGTCGAGCTGCCCAGGGGCGTCGTGGCGATCGAGTTCATGGAGGGCGCCATTTCGAAGCTCGACCCGTTCACCGGGATGGTCTGGCCGGCCGACGCACGCGACTTCGACAAGCAGATCCTCGGGGGGTTCCAGGGCGTGGGAATCTCCCTGGGCACGGACGAGCGCACCCACCGGCTGAAGGTGGTGACGCCGCTGGAGAATTCGCCCGCGCTGCGGGCGGGCATTCAGCCCGGCGACCTGATCATCGAGGTCAACGGCGAGAGCACGAAAGGCTGGACCTCCGACGACGCGGTCCGCAACATCACGGGCAAGGCGGGCACGACCGTCACGCTGAAGATGTTCCGTCCCGCGACCGGGCAGGAGCTTAGCTTCCCGCTGGTCCGCCAGCAGATCACGCTGACGACCGTCCGCGGCGTGAGTCGCCTGGCGGATGGGGATGCGACCGCGTGGAACTACATCGTGGACCCGGTGCTGGGCATCGGCTACGTGCGGCTGACCAACTTCAATCCGGACTCGGATGCCGAGCTGCGCGACGCGCTGAAGGCGGCGCAGGACCAGGGGATGCAGGCGCTGATTCTCGACCTGCGGTACAACCCCGGCGGGCTGCTGGACGTTGCCGTCGAGACGGTGAGCGCGTTCCTTCGCCCCGGCAAGGAAGTGGTGTCGACCCGCGGCCGCCGCGAGGTGCCCGAGCTGCACGAAACGGACGACAAGACGATCAAGCGGCCGCTGACGGACCTGCCGATGGTCGTGCTGGTGAACGAGGCCAGTGCCAGCGCGGCGGAAATCCTGTCGGGCGTGATGCAGGACCACAAGCGCGCCCTGGTCATCGGGGAGCGCACCTTCGGCAAGGGCAGCGTGCAGAAGGTGCTGCCGATCGACGACGCGAAGCTGCGGCTGACGACGGCGCTCTACTATCTGCCCAGTGGGCGTTCGCCGCACAAGGAGAAGGACGCGGCGGTGTGGGGCATCGAGCCGGACGTGGTGGTGAAGCTGACGCCCAAGGAGCGCGGGAAGGTGATCGAACGCGCGCGTACCAGCGAGATCATCACGAACGGCGCCACGGAGAAGACGTCGAGTGAAGTGGTGGACGAGGAGACGCGCGCGCAGCGGCTCAGCGAGTTGACCGAGGAGGAGGACGAGACGGGCAAGGACGGCAAGCCCGAAAAGCCGCTGCTCAGTGCCGAGGATTTCAAGGTGCTGGACGCGGACCCGATCCGGGCGCCGGACGCCGACCCGCAGCTCGAAACGGCGCTGCTGATGCTGCGGGCCAAGATCGCCAGCAAGATGAGCTGGCCGCAGATCGCACTGCGTCCGGACCCGCGGCCCAGGACGCCTTAGCCGGGTTTCGCTGGCAGCCACCGGTTGCACTTCTGGACTCGACGAGCCTGTAGGCGGCGGGGGGCCGCGGTTGCGAGACCGCGTACGGCGTGCGTTGACAACCCCGGCCGCAGGTCCAGAATGGGGTTGGGACGATCCGGGACGATGGATGAAGGTGTTGCTCGCCAATCCGCGGGGGTTTTGTGCCGGGGTGGACCGCGCCATCAAGATCGTCGAGCTGGCGCTGGAGGTGTACGGCCCGCCCATCTACGTGCGTAAGGAGATCGTCCACAACAGCCACGTGGTCCGCGCGCTGCGCGGGAAGGGGGCGGTCTTCGTGGAAGAACTTGACAGCGTCCCGCACGGCGCCCGGGCGATTCTGAGCGCCCACGGGGTCTCGCCCGCGGTCTACCAGGCCGCCCGCGAGCGCGGGCTTGAGGTGCTGGACGCGACGTGCCCGCTGGTGACCAAGGTCCACCTGGAGGTGCTGCGGTTCGTCAAGCAGGGCTACCACGTGCTGCTCATCGGGCACCGCGGGCACGACGAGGTGGTGGGCACCGTGGGTTACGCACCGGAGCGAATCACGCTGATTGAGAGCGAGGCGCAGGCGGCCCGCCGCGAGGTGCCGGCCAGCGACAAGCTGATGGTGCTGACGCAGACGACGCTGAGCGTGGACGATACGCAGGGAATCCTGGCTACGCTGCGGCGGCGGTTCCCGCACCTGGAGCTGCCGCCGACGGAGGATATCTGTTACGCGACGCAGAACCGGCAGGACGCGGTGAAGGCCATGTGCGCGCGCGGGTTGGAGGTGCTTCTGGTGGTGGGGTCGCACAACTCGAGCAACGCGGCGCGGCTGGTGGAGGTCGCGCGAACGCGCGGCGCCAGGGCTTGGCTCATCGACGGTCCGGCGGATGTGCGGCCCGAGTGGTTCGACGGGGTTGCGCTGGTGGGGGTGACGGCCGGCGCCAGCACGCCCGAGCCGGTGGTGCAGGCGGTGCTGGATCGGCTGCGCGAGCTCGGCGCGGGCGAGGCCGAGCTGTTCACCACGGTGGAGGAGCACGTCGTCTTCCAGCTTCCTCCGGCGCTGCGATCCGCGCTGGACGCGACCCGCGCCGGCCGGTCGGACGAGATCGAAGCGCGCGAGTCGCACGGCGGCGTGGCGGCGGGCGACGCGGGGGGCCGGCACTGATGGCTGGCGCTGGGATGCGCGGCGCGATGGAGCGCGAGGGTCGTGCGGGCGGCGTCGGCGAGGCGAGCGCGGCGC
This sequence comes from uncultured Planctomycetales bacterium, assembly GCA_964401365.1. Lineage (GTDB taxonomy): Bacteria > Planctomycetota > Phycisphaerae > UBA1845 > Fen-1342 > CAYNYG01. Next base: position 35,860 of record CAYNYG010000007.1, read on the forward strand.
GCGACGGTGGCGATCCCGACCTGGCCGGCGATGCGTCCCCGGTCTCGCCGCTGCGGTCGGCGCTGCTGCGGCTCGATCAGCCTTTCGCCGTGCGGCGGGATGGGGGTGAACTCCTGGACGCGGCGGACGTTGCGAACGTCGCGGAGCTTGGGGCCTGCGCGTGGGTGCCCGCGCTGCGGCCCGAATGGCTCGGCGACGCGGGTTTCCGTGCGGCGCACGGTGTGCGATTCGCGTATGTCGCGGGCGAGATGGCCAACGCCATCGCCGGCGAGGCGCTGGTGGAGGCCATGGGGCGGGCGGGGATGCTCGGTTTTTTCGGCGCCGCCGGTTGTGCGCTGGAGCGGGTGGAGGCGGCCATCGACCGCATTCAGGCCGGGCTCGGGGACCGACCCTACGGCTTCAATCTCATTCATAGCCCCGGCGAGCCGCGGCTGGAGGAAGCAGTTGCGGAGCTGTACCTGCGGCGCGGCGTGCGGCTGGTGTCGGCGTCAGCGTACCTGCAACTCACGCCCGCCATCGTGCGCTACCGCGTCCGCGGGTTGCGCGAACGGCCCGACGGGACGATCGCGACCGCGCAGCGCGTCATGGCCAAGGTGTCACGGGTCGAGGTGGCGCGGCACTTCCTGGCGCCGGCGCCGCCCGAGCTGCTGGCGGTCCTGCGGCAGCGCGGCGACATCACGGAGCAGGAGAGCCGTCTGGCGGCCCACGTCCCGCTGGCCGACGACGTTACCGCCGAAGCCGATTCGGGCGGGCACACCGACAACCGCCCGGCTATCACGCTCGTTCCGACCATGATCGCGCTGCGCGACCGGCTGGCCGCGGCGCACCGCTTCTCCGACCCCCCGCGCATCGGCGCCGCGGGCGGCATCGCTACGCCCGCCTCCGTCGCGGCGGCCTTCGCGATGGGCGCGGCGTACGTGATGAGCGGCTCGATCAACCAGTGCTGCGTCGAGGCGGGCACGTCCGACGCGGTCCGCGACCTGCTGGCACGGGCCGAGCAGGCGGACGTCGCCATGGCGCCGGCGGCCGACATGTTCGAGATGGGCGTCAACGTGCAGGTGCTGAAGCGCGGCACGATGTTCGCGCAGCGGGCGCGCAGGCTGTACGAGCTGTACCGGGCGTACGAGAGCCTGGAGGCGCTTCCGGCTGCGCAGCGGACGGTGCTGGAGCGGGATTTCTTCCGCAGCACGCTGGAGGAGGCCTGGGCCGAGACGCGCGCGTTCTTCGAGCGCCGCGATCCGGCGCAAATCGAGCGCGGCGAGCGCGACCCGAAGCACCGCATGGCGCTGGTTTTCCGCTCCTATCTGGGTCGCGCGTCGAAGTGGGCCAACGCCGGTGAGCCGTCGCGCAAGTTGGACTACCAGGTCTGGTGCGGTCCGGCGATGGGGGCGTTCAACGAATGGGCCCGCGGTTCGCCGCTGGAGCGCCCGGAGCAGCGCGACGTGGTGACGTTGGCGCTGAACCTGATGGTCGGGGCGGCGTTCGCGACGCGCGTGGGCTGGCTTCGCGCGCAGGGGGTGGCGGTGCCGCCGGGGGTGGCGGCGTTCAGGCCGCTGCCGCGGGAGGAGCTGGCGGCGTGGGGGGGCTAGAGGCGGCGCGTCGGGCCGGAGGCATACGATACAATGCCCTCAGATGCGCAGGAGCAATTGATGACCGCTGTCGTCCCCAATCCGTCGTCGTCCAGGCTCGCAGCCGCCAAGTCGTCCGACCCGACCACGATTTCCGGCATCCCGGTGAAGCGGGTCTACGAACGCGACGACCTGGGCGGCATGGACTTCGCGGACGCGGTCGGGCAGCCGGGGCAGTTCCCCTACACGCGTGGCATCCATGCGACGATGTACCGCGACCGCGTCTGGACGATGCGGCAGTTTGCGGGGTTCGGTACGGCGCGACAGACCAACGAGCGGTTCAAGTACCTGCTGGAGCACGGGCAGACCGGGCTGTCGACCGCGTTCGACCTTCCGACGCTGATGGGGCGCGATTCGGACGATCCGCTCTCGCTGGGCGAGGTGGGCAAATGCGGCGTGGCGATCGCGTCGCTGGAGGACATGCGCGTCCTGTTCGACGGCATCAATCTGGGCGAGGTGAGCACCAGCATGACCATCAACGCCCCGGCGGCTGTCCTGCTGGCGTTCTACATCGGCGTCGCGCAGGAGCAGGGCGTGCCGCTGGACAAGCTGCGCGGCACGCTTCAGAACGACATCCTGAAGGAATTCCACGCCCAGAACGAGTTCATCTATCCGCCCGAGCCGAGCGTCAAGCTGGTGATCGACACGATCGAGTACTGCACGAAGCACATGCCGCAGTGGAACACGGTGAGCATCAGCGGCTATCACATCCGCGAGGCCGGCGCGACGGCGCCGCAGGAGCTGGCCTTCACGCTGGCAGACGGGATGTGCTACGTCGAGGAGTCGCTCAAGCGCGGACTGGACGTGGACGCGTTCGCGCCGCGGCTGAGCTTCTTCTGGGACGTTCACAATGAGTTCTTCGAGGAGATCGCCAAATTCCGCGCGGCGCGGCGCATCTGGGCGCACGTCATGCGCGACAAGTACGGCGCCAAGCAGGAGCGGAGCTGGTGGCTGCGGTGCCATGCGCAGACGGCCGGGGTGAGCCTGACCGAGCAGCAACCGATGAACAACGTGGTTCGGGTGGCGTACCAGGCGCTGGCGGCGGTGCTGGGGGGGACGCAGTCGCTGCACACCAACAGCATGGACGAGACGCTGGCGCTGCCGACGGAGCAGGCGGTGAAGGTGGCGCTGCGGACGCAGCAGATCCTGGCGGAGGAGACCGGGGTGACGCGCACGGTCGATCCGCTGGGCGGGAGCTTCTTCGTCGAGTGGCTCACCAACGAGATGGAGCGGCAGGCCTACGACATCTTCAAGCAGATCGACCAGCAGGGAGGGGTGATGGCGGCGACGGACAACGGCTATTTCCGCCGCGCCATCGCCGAGTCGTCGCTGCGTTTCGGGCGCGAGACGGAGACCGGTCAGCGCGTCACGGTGGGCGTGAACAAGTATGCCGACGACAGCTCGCCGGACATTCCGATCCTGGTGATCGACCGGGCGGTGGAGGCGGAGCAGGTGGGCCGGCTGCGGGAACTTCGGCGGCGGCGGGACGCGTCGCGGCACAAGGCGGCGCTGGCGCGGCTGGTGGAGACGGCGCGGGCGGGGGGCAACGTGATGCCGGAGCTGGTGGAGGCGTCGCGGGCGCTGGCGACGGTGGGCGAGATGATGAACGCGCTCAAGGGGGTGTACGGGGTGTACGAGGGCGCGCCGGAGTGGTAGCGGCCGCGCTGCGGGGCGACGCCGGTCACGGCAGGGCTTGACATCCGATTGCGGCAATATTAGGATTGTGTTAGGTAATCAAGGATGAGGCATGGCACCCAGCGATTACGCGCTTCTGGAGCTGATCGAACGGCTTGGCGGCGTGCAGGGGCGCAAGCGGCTCCAGAAGTTGGCTTACATCGCCAAACTGGAGGGCCTTCCGCTCGACGATGAGTTCCGCTTTCACTACTACGGCACCTATTCAAGCGGGCTGGCGGTACGTGTGGATGAGCTTGTCGCTGACGGTCTGCTCGTGGAGACTCCGCGTGCCCTTCAGCGGGTTGGAGGCGTCGAATACGGGTACGAGGTCGCCGGGGCCGCAAGCGAGGCCCTCAAGACGATCCGCCGCACTGCGCCCGAGCCATTTCGCGAGCGGATGCAGCGCGGGATCGATCGCGCCGTGGCGCTAAAGGGCCGTGACGTCTTTCAGCTCGAACTCGCCACCTCTCTGTTGTACTGGCGAAGTATGGGACGTTCCTGGGACGAGGCGGCGGCGATTACGCAGCAGAGAAAAAACGCCGAGCCGGACAGCATCCCGTTCGTCGCGGCACTTGAGATCGCTGGAACCGTATGGAACTCGCAGCACCCGGGGGATTGAGCCGTGGCGCTTCGCGTAATCCGCGATCCCGTACACGACCACATCTTCCTGGATCGCGAGGCAGACAAGCTCGTTCTCGATCTGATTGATACGCCGGAGTTGCAGCGCCTGCGGCGAATCAGGCAGCTTGGCCTCAGTCACGTCGTCTACCCGGGGGCTGAGCACAGTCGGTTCTCGCATTCGCTCGGGGTATGGCACCTGGCGCGGTGCGCCATCGAGATTCTGCGGCGAAACTGTGGCGCCGATTTCACGCTTTCGGAAGACCACGAACTGGCCGTCAATGCGGCAGCGCTGCTGCACGACATCGGCCACGGGCCGTTCTCGCATGTGCTTGAGCGTGACTTTGCGGGCGACCACGAGAACCGCACGCGCGAGCTGGTCGCCGACAGGAGTAGCGGCGTACACGAAGTGCTGAGGTCCTGCGATTCGCGCCTCCCCGAGCTGGTATGCGCGCTGCTCGGTGGACAGCGCGCCGAGCTGGCATGGCTGCGAGCGCTGGTAACCAGCCAACTGGACGCGGACCGCATGGATTACTTGCTCCGCGACAGTCACTTCTGCGGCGTCGGATATGGACGGTTCGATCATCAGTACGTGCTGCACACGATGCGTATTCGCCCCGTGCCGCCCGACGACCTCTTACAGCCCGTTTGGCAGGATAAGGCATGCAGGGTGATCGAAGAGTACCTCTTTGCGCGCCACTACATGCTCTGGAACGTGTATCTCCACCGCACTACGAAGGGGTACGAACAACTGCTGATCGCGATCTGCAAACGGGCGTCGAGCTGCATGCATGACGGGAGGCACGTGCCGGCGTCGGCCGCGGTGCGCAAGCTCGTATCCAACGTACCGATGTCGAACGCGGAGCACCAGAGCGTGGATGATCACGTGTTGATGGCCCACGTAGCTGAGTGGCAGAATGCCGACGATGCGGTGCTGTCGGATTTGTGTAAGCGGTACATCGCGCGGCGCGGATTCAAGCCCGTCGAGATTGCGGAGCGGGAGCAAGCCTCCGTCTTTGGCTTGACCGCGGCCGTAAACAGGATTCGAGAGGGACTGGAGGCCGCCGACCTGGATCCCGAATCCTACTTTCTGGAAGTGGACTTGAATTCGAGTACGTACGATTCGTACCACCCCGAAAAGGAGCCGTCCGAGCGTACCGCCGCCAACAGCATCCTGATTGAACAGCCGGGGAGTGGCGTGGCGGACATCAGCTCGCTTTCGGGAATGGAACGTCTGCGCGCGGTGACGGGTATTGGCGAGCGCCGACGGTACTTTTACGTACCCGAGGAACACCGCGACGAAGCTCGACGAATCCTGAGCTCCGCATCGTAGATACGTGCACGGGTCGCGACGGCCCTGCGCAGGCCATAACGTACGCACCTGATTCACGGAGGGCGCATGAGTACGCCGCAAACTCCTTCACCCCCCTGCGGCGTAGAACACGACGCCGCCACGCTCGGGAACGGTCGTCCACACGCGGAATCTCCCGCTCCGGAGAGCGCCCTGCCGCCCGCCGGGCTCGAACGCGACCTGGCCCGCGGGCTGTTCGCCGCCCATGCCGCCATCGGCTCCGTCGGTGCCGACATTCACATGCTCGTGACCCACCTGTACGCCCTGACCGAGGTCCTGATCCAGCGCGGCGTGCTGAGCCTGCACGAGCTCGACGAGCGGAAGGCGGCCCTGGGCCCGCGGATGTCGGCCCACATGCGTGAGAAGTGGATCGGGGCGCGGATGCTGGCCGCCGAGGACGACAAGTACGAAGCGAAGCACGCCGTGCACATCGATTGCGCCGCGCGCGTGCATCTCTGCAAGGCCGCCTGCTGCCGCTTCGGCTTCAATCTCTCGCGCCAGGACGTGGAGGAGGCGGTCGTGAAGTGGGACGTGGGCCGGCCCTACCACATCCGGCAGGACCCTCAGACGGGGTACTGCGTGCATCACGATTGCGCGTCGCGTGCCTGCCGCGTTCACGCCCAGCGCCCGCTGACGTGTCGGGTCTACGACTGCCGCAACGACGCGCGCATCTGGACCGATTTTGAGCGGCGCATTCCCAACCCGGCGCTCTAGCGCGGCGCGCGGTTGGCGTCGCGCGGCCGATGGGGTAGACTCACCGCGCGGGGGCAGCGACGAGGTGCGTACATGAGCATGAAAGCGCGGCGCGGTCGGCGAATCTCCCTGTGGCTGTCGCACGGGCTCTTGCTGGCCGCCGGTGGATGCCTGACGGACCAGCAGACCACCACGATCCTCACGGGCGTGATCACGTCCGGGCTCTCGGCGCTGGTCAACGTCTTCATCAGCGGTCTGGCCGGCGCGACCGCCGCGGGCTGATGCGCCGCGGATCGGTCACTGCTTCTCAAACAGCCGGCAGTACACGCCGTCGCGGCTGTGCGACGACCCGTGCCACAGCTCCACCATTCCCGGCAGCGCACGGGTGGCCTCCGCGCTGATGGGGCTGGGGGGCTGCGTGCAGTAGCGCGCATCCCACAGGAACAGGTCGCCCGGCCGCATCGCGGCCAGCCGCTCGCGCAGCAGGGGTGTGGAGGGCGGATTGGTGCGGCCCAGGAACTCCGGCACCCAGCCGTTCACGGTGACGATCGTGCGGCGATCCAGTCCTGCGGTGCGCAGATGGTCGGTCGCCTCGCGGATGAGAAGCTGGTCTTCCTGAAGCATGAGCGGACGATACTCGTGGCGCGCGTGTCCCAGCGCCGCGCACATCAGGAATGCGGGACACACCCCTCGGACCAGTGCCGCGCTGCGCATCGCGGCCGTGCGGGGCCCGCGACGGGCGTGGAGAACGGCCAGCAGCGTCGCGCTGCCCCAGGCCAGCGCGACGACCGGCCAGCGCAGCCCCCACCATAGCCAGCCTGGGTAGATCGAATCCGCCGCGTACCACCCGAGCAGGGCGGCCGCGCCGATGCTCAGCAGGAGCCGCACCTGCCGACGCTGCGCGCCCGGGTGGGCGCCCGACTCGAGGCATGATCGCGACAGTGCGGCGGCGGCGGTGACCGCGACCAGCGGCGCGAGGGGGACAAGGAACCGGCTGTACCCGCCGCTGGCGAAGAGTCCGAATCGATAGATCAACGTGTGGGCAAGGAAGTAGACCGCGGCGCTGCCGACACACAGCACGCCCCCGCGGCGCCGCAGCGCGTCCGGGGCGCCAGCGGCCGCCAGGATCAGGAGCGCACCGCCCGCGGCCACCAGCCAGCGGGCCGCCATGGCAGCCCATGGGCCGCTGCCGTAATAGTCCGTCGGGCGCGATTCGAGGAACATCGCGGCCGGCAGGCGGGCCAGGCACAGCCAGCTCAGCGCGTTGTGAAGCAGCGGCGCCCACAGCGTCAGCGCGCACGTTCGCAGCGGGCGCGGCGCCCGGGCGAAGATGATCCACCACAGCGGGAGAAGCGCGACGGTCTCGTGCCGCGTGACCAGCGCGAGCGAGAACAGGGCGGCGGACCGGGCGTACTGCTTGCGGATGCCGAGCAGGATCGCGCCCGACAGGTAGAACATCAGCGCGGTTTCCGTCACGGTCGTCGCGGAGAGCGTCATGGCTTCCGGCTGAAGCCAGACCAGGGCGGGGGCGACCCATGCCAGCGGAATGCGTTGCCGCTCCGCGATCCGGAACGCGAACCAGGCGGCCGAGGCCGTCAGCAGGCCGCTGAGAAGCCTCGCGACCGGCCAACCCAGCGCGGCGGGGATCGCGTAGAGCGCGGTGAAGCCCGGTCGGCCCCAGTCGTTCAGCAGGTAGGCCGGGTGGCTCCACGACCAGCGCGCGAATTGCAGGTGCGTCAGGTCGTCATCGTGATAGACGCCGTCGCTGCGTAGCGCCAGCGCCGCCGACAGCGCCAGCCCGAGCAGGGCGCACAGCAGCGCCGCGCGGCGCGCGGCGCGCAGCGGGGTGCGCGGCGGCGCGGTCGGCGTGCGGCGGGTCGGCATGGCGCAAGCAAAACCGATCCGGACGGACGTGACAAGCCGCGCCAGCGGCGACGGCTTCGCCGGCTGTACTTCGGGGTGGCGAACCGTTACGCTACGGCCCCGAACGCGACAATTCGGCCGGCGGCGGCGCAAGCGCCGCGAGCAGGAACCCGCATGAGCATCGAGCCGCTGGAAACCGCCGAAGGCAGCGACTTCCAGGGTTGCCGGCAGCTCTCGGTGTTCCTCGAGAACCGCATCGGACAACTCCTTGGGCTGACGCGAATCCTCGATGGTTTCGACGTGCGCATCCTGGCGCTGTCGGTCGAGGGGTCGATCGACTGCGCGATCGTGCGGCTGCTGGTGGACGACCCGGACACGGCCCGAAGCCGCGTGGCGGACGCCGGGTTTGCGGTCGCGGAATCGGAAGTGATCGTGGTCGAGCTGCCGCCGGGCAACCGCGGGATCCTCACGGTGTGTCGGGCGCTAATCTCGGGGGAAGTGAACATCCACTACACCTACCCGCTGCTGTCGGCGACGGATAAGCCGGCGGCGCTGGCGATCCAGGTCGACAACCTGCCGCACGCGGTGCGCGTGCTGCGCGGCGAGAAGTTCCGCGTGCTGGAGCAGCGCGACCTCTGAGCGGGCGGCCGGCCCGCGCGGTGCACAGGCTGCGACGACGGCGCGCGGCTCTGACGGCGTCCAACCGCGCGCATCACGCCCCCGCGAGTCGAGCCGCCGCCGACACCGCCAGCGCGCCCGCGTACGCGATCAGCGTCATTCCGGCGAACGACGCGATCGGCCAGACCCACGAGCGCGTCTCGCGGCCGATGATCACCAGCGTGCTGACGCACTGCGCGCACAGCGCGAAGAACACCATGATCGACAGCGCCACGGGCAGGGTGAACAGCGGCCGTCCGTCCGGCCAGGTGGCGCGTTGCAGCGCACCGCGCAGGTCGCTCGAGTCGGCGTCGGCGTCGGCGAGGTTGAAGATCGTCCCCAGCGTCCCCACGACCACCTCGCGGGCCGGAAACGACGCCACCACCGCGGCGCCGATCCGCCAGTCCCAGCCGATGGGCCGAACGGCCGGCTCGATCCAGCGCCCCATTTGCCCCAGATAGCTGTCGCGAAGATACGCGCCCGCCAGCTCGCTCTCGACGCGCTCCGCGCCCCAGCGCTCGGCGGCGGCGCGGGTCTGAACCGCAGCGGCCGTGGCGTCGCTGCGCGGAAAATACCCCAGCGCCCACACCACGACGTTGACCAGCAGGATGATCGTCCCGGCCCGGTACAGGAAATCGACGCCGGCCATCGACATGCGCTGCCAGATGGCTCTCAGGCGCGGCAGCTTGTAGGTCGGCATCTCCAGCAAAAAGCCGGGCGTCGGTCCGGCCAGCACCGTTCGTTTCAGCAGCCACGCGATCGGGATCGCGACCAGCACTCCCACCGCGTACATCGCGAGCATGACCAGCCCGCGCAGCCCGAGCCAGCCGCCCGCGTAGGAAGTGTCGGGCACGAAGGCGGCGATGAGCAGGACGTAGACCGGAAGCCGCGCCGAGCAGCTCATGAACGGCGCGATCAGGATCGTGACGAAACGGTCGCGCCGGTCGGCGATGACGCGCGTGCCCATGATGGCCGGGATCGCGCACGCAAACGACGACAGCAACGGGATGAACGACCGGCCGCTCAGCCCCGCGGCGCGCATCACGCGGTCCATCATGAACGCCGCCCGCGCCATGTAGCCGCAGTCCTCCAGGATGGCGATGACGGCGAAGAGGATGAGAATCTGCGGCAGGAACACGACCACCCCGCCCACGCCCCCGATCAACCCGTCGCACAGCAGGCTGCCCAGGGCGCCCTCCGGAAGCAGCGTCGCGGTCCAGGCCGACAGGCGGCCGAACACACCCTCGCTGAGGAAGTCCATCAGCGGCTTGGCCCAGGAAAAAATCGCCTGGAACACGACCGTGAGCACCACGAGCAGCGCCGCGGCTCCGCCGACCGGGTGCGTCAGGACGCGGTCGAGCCGGTCGGACCACGTGGCGATCGGGCGCGGCGGCCGGACGAAGACCCCGTCCAGGAGCGCATGGACCCAGGAGTACCTTGCGCGGACCTCCGCCGCGGCGGCGTCGATGCCCAGGTCCGACAGTCGCTGCCGGACCGCGGCCAGGGCCGACCGGTCGCCGCCGCGCGCCGCGTACCCGCGTTCGGCGTCGCCGTCCCGCTCGGCGACCAGTTGCACGGTCTCGGAGACGCGAAGCCCGTGGCCCAGGGCCGCCGCCGCCTCGACCAGGGCCGGCGGCAGCACGGCGCGAACACACCGCGGCGCCGCGTGCGGAGCGCGTGCGGCGGATTCGATCGCGGCGACCAGCGGCGCGAGGGTGGCGCGCCGCGTCGCGACGACGGGAACCACCGGGACCCCGAGCCGCTTCGAAAGCTCGCCCGCGTCCACGGCGATTCCGCGCCCATCGGCCACGTCAATCATGTTGAGCGCGACAACGACCGGGAGGTCAAGCTCGGCCGCTTGGCTGAGCAGGTAAAGATTGCGCGGCAAGTTTGATGCATCGGCGATGAACACGATCGCATCGGGCGGCGCGCGCCCGTCGATCCGCCCCGCGGCGAAATCGGAGACGACCCTCTCGTCCGGCGAAAGTGCCGCAAGACTGTATGTGCCCGGCAGGTCGACGATCTCCACGGCGACGCGCGCGTTGCGGAGCGGTCCGGTTCCGATCTCGACGGTTACACCCGGGTAGTTCGCGACGCGGCGGCTGAAACCGGTGAGCGCGTTGAAGAGGGTGGTCTTGCCGGTGTTGGGATTGCCGATGAGCGCGACGGTGGAAGGACGCGAGGCGGCGGTTTTCGCTGCGGATTCGGTGGGGGGGTGCATCGGTCACGGGTGCTGGCGAGCACCCGAGGGGCTCAGATCGGAGCTACGTCAACGCACGCGGCCTCACGATTTCGGAGCGACAGGTCGTAGTCGCCGACGCGGATTTGCATGGGATCGCCCAATGGCGCGCGGCGGAGAACTCGAAGCTCGGTGCCTTCGATGAGCCCGAGCTCCATGAGCCGATAAGACGCGGGTTCGAGCCCGCGCACACCGGTCACGCGGACCCTGCTCCCGATGGCCGCGGTTGCCAGCGACATGTCAAACTCCCGACGAAAACTGCGACGAGGCACGCAATATCAAATCGCGTGTTTTATATATCAACCAAATACATTATGACTCGAAATCGGGGGGTTGGCAAGTCGATTTCCGGCATTTCCGGCGGACCGGTCGCGGTTCGCTTCTTGCGCGGCGCGGAGCGGCGTCAGGCGCGCGCCCCGGGGGTGGAGGCTGGCCTAGCTTGATTCGTCCCGCGGGATTAAGTAGTGTGCGGCGCATCCGCCGGGCCGGTTCCCCTGGCGCTCTTCTCCCCGCAACGAGGATTGCCGCCCATGTCCAGCGCCACGCCGACTGCGCCAGGTGCCCACTCATCGCCGGCCGCGACGGGGACGGAGATACCGCCCCTGCCGGAGAAGGCGACCCCGGAGGAGAAGGAGGCGCACTGGTACCGGTACGTGTATCAGGGGGACCGCATGCCGCAGCTCACGGTGCGGGCGGTGCTGATGGGGGGCGTCATCGGGATGTTCATGTCTCTTTCGAACCTGTACACGACGGTCAAGCTGGGGTGGTCGTTCGGGGTGGCGATCACCGCGTGCGTGATTTCCTTCGTCGTGTGGAACGTCTTCCGGGCGTTCTCGGGCGGCCGGCTGTCGCAGATGTCGATCCTGGAGAACAACTGCATGCAGTCGACCGCGTCGGCGGCCGGCTACTCGACGGGTGGGACGATCGGCACGGCGTTCGGCGCGCTGCTGCTCATCACCGGCGAGCACGTTTCGCCCAAGATTCTCTTTCCCATGACGTTCCTCATCGCGGCGCTGGGCGTTTTTCTCGCCATCCCGATGAAGCGCCAGATGATCAACATCGAGCAATTGAAGTTCCCCAGCGGCGTCGCCGCCGCCGAGACGCTGCGGAGCCTTTACAGCCACGGGCTGGAGGCGATGCACAAGGCCTATTCGCTGGTCGTCACGCTTGTGGCCGGGATGGCGATTGCATTCCTGCGCACGGGCGAGGGCATGGTGGCCTGGATCGACCGGGTCCTGGGTCACGTTCGCATTCCCGAGCTGATCGCGTTCCCGAACGCGTGGATGCAGGTGCGGACGACTGGCGCAGTCACGGGCTTCGGGTTCGAACCGAGCATGCTTCTGGTCGGCGCCGGGATGATCGTCGGACTGCGCGTGTCGCTGTCGATGCTGCTCGGGTCCGTGGTCCTGTACTGCGGGTTCATCCCCTGGCTCCTCGCGCACGATGCGGCCATGGCGTCGACCCCGGACTACGTTCCGTCGCTGGCCCTGGGCGCGGGGGGCGCGTTCAACCCCATGCGGTGGGCGCTGTGGGGCGGGACCGCGATCATGGTCTTTTCCAGTTTGACGGCCGTAGCGCTTCAGTGGCCCACGCTTGCCCGGTCGTTCAGCGTGTTCAAGAAGGCGGGTGCCACGCCCTCGCGCATCGCCGACGCTGAAGTCCCCTTCTCGTGGTTCATCATCGGTATGACGCCCATCACGATCGGCCTGGTGATCGCGTCCAAGCTGGCCTTCGACATGTCGATCTGGCTGGGGCTGGTGGCGGTGGCCATGTCGTTTGTCCTGGCGCTGGTGTGCTGCCGCGCGACCGGCGAGACCGACACCACGCCGATCGGCGCGATGGGGAAAGTCACGCAGCTCGTGTATGCCCTGTTGGCGCGCGGCAACACGCCCATCAACCTGATGTCCGCCAGCATCACCGCGGGCGCCGGCGGGAGCTCGGCCGACCTGCTCACCGACCTCAAATCCGGCTATCTCCTGGGCGCCAACGCCCGCAAGCAGTTCCTGGCCCAGTTTCTGGGGATCTTCTTCGGCACCGTCGCCGTTGTCCCGGCGTGGTACCTGATGTTCCCGACCCGCGCCCACCTCGACGCGATGAACCCGCCCGCATCGAACATGTGGCGTGCCGTTGCCGAGGCGCTCACGCAGGGTCTCAACTACATTCCGGTGACGGCGCAGTGGGCGATCCTGGTGGGGGCGCTGCTGGGCGTGGCGCTGCCCCTGATCAGCACGCTGGCGCCGCGAGTGGCGCCCTACCTTCCGTCGGCGATGGGGCTGGGCCTGGCCTGGGTCGTGCCGTTTCAGAACAGCCTCTCGTTCGCGATCGGCGCGGTGCTGGCGTGGCTGTGGACCCGGATGCACCAGAAGTCCGCTGACACGTTCGTCGTCCCGGTCGCCTCCGGGTTCGTCGCGGGCGAATCGCTGATGGCGGCGCTGGTCGCGATCATGGCCGCCCTTCCGACGGCGCTACCCGCCATCCTCGAGAATCTCGGGCTGAAGTAGCGAGCACGGGCCCCGTTCATCCGCAGGGAGCACGCTGTGAACAAGGCCGACCCGCAGTCGCCGAGCTCCGCGTCGTCGGAGATCCCGGCGCTTCCCCCCGACGCGACACCCGAACAGAAAGACCAGCACTGGCTCCGCCACGTCTACCAGGGCGACGACATGCCGCAGCTCACGCTGCGGGCGGTCCTCACGGGCGGACTGATCGGCATGGCCATGTGCTGCGCACACCTCTATACCGTGCTGGCCATCGGCTGGTCCTTCGGCGTCGCGATCACCGCGTGCGTCATGTCCTATGTGATCTGGAACGTGCTGCGGGCGGTGTCCGGACGGCGCCTCAGCCCGATGTCGATCCTCGAAAACAACTGCATGCAGTCCACGGCGTCGGCGGCCGGGTATTCCACGGGCTCGACGCTGGCGACCTGCTTCGGTGCGCTGCTGCTGCTGACGGCGGTTCCGGCGGGGGGGAGCGGGGCGGACGTGAAGACCTGGCAGGAGCAGCCGATTCTGCTGGTGGGGCTCTTCACGTTCCTGACCGGGTCGCTGGGCGTGTTCCTGGCGATTCCGATGAAGCGGCAGATGATCAATCATGAGCAGTTGCCGTTTCCGTCCGGCGTTGCCGCCGCCACCACGCTGCGCAGCCTTTACAGCCACGGCTTGGAAGCGCTCCGCAAGGCGTACTCCCTGGTTGCCGCGCTCTTTTTCGCCATGCTGTGGGGGGTCCTGAGGACGGATCCGCACACCGCCGGGAAGATCTCGCTGGGCCCCGGGCGCTCGTTTCAGGACCTGTTCGACTGGTTCCAGGCGCGCCTCGTGCCGGTCCAGATGCCGGAGCAGATTCCGGCGGCGGGATTCTACAAGCTGCACGACAAGTCGCTGTACAAGTTTGCGTTCGAGCCGAGCTTCCTGCTGATCGCGGCGGGGATGATCGTCGGCCTGCGGGTCAGCCTGTCGATGCTGGCCGGGTCAGCGCTGCTGTATCTGGTCGTCACCCCGGCGATCATCGACATGGACCGCGCCGGGCTGGCCGCGGCCGCCGATCCGTCGAAATACGTGATCTCGATACCCGTCAGTCCGAGCGGGACGACGTACCGAGTGACGTACTGGGCGTTGTGGGGCGGGACGGCGGTCATGGTCTGCGCCAGCCTGACGGCGCTGGCGCTGCAATGGAAGACGGTGGCGCGCTCGTTTCGCATCTTCAAGGACGCCGCGCCTTCCGCCGAGGACGTGGCGTTGCAGCGGGTCGAGGTCCCCAACTCGTGGCTGATCGCGGGTGTGATCCCGATCTCGATCGCGCTGATCGCGCTGCTCTATTTCGCCTACGACATCAACCCGCTGTTCGGGTTGCTGGCCGTGGCGATGGCCTTCGTCCTGTCGATGGTCGCGGCGCGCTCGACCGGGGAGACGGACACGACGCCCACCGGCGCGATGGGCAAGGTGATGCAACTGCTGTTCGCCGGGCTCTCCCCCGGAAACGTCCCGCACAACCTGATTTCCGCCGGCGCCGCGGCCAACAGCGCCTCCGCGTGCTCCGACCTGTTGACCGATCTCAAATCCGGGTACGTCCTGGGCGCCAACCCGCGGCGGCAGTTCCTGGCGCAGTTCGTCGGCGTGTTCTTCGGCACCGCCGCCATCCTGCCCTGCTGGTACCTCATGGTCCCCGATCGCGACGCGCTGGACAAGTTCCCGGCGCCCGCCACGCGCCAGTGGCAGGCCGTCGCCGAAATCCTCACCAAGGGGGTCGATCAGCTCCCCTCGTCGGCCATCCTGGCCATCTGCATCGGCGCGGGGATCGGCATCGCTCTGCCGATCATCGAGCGGCGCGTCCCGGCCCGCGTGCGGCCATACATGCCGTCGGCGATGGGCCTGGGACTGTCGTGGGTCATCCCGTTCTCCAACGCGCTGTCCTTCGCGCTCGGGGCGCTGATCGTCTGGCTCTGGGGCCGGGTGCACAGCACGTCCAAGGAGAGCTTCTACATCCCGATCGCGTCCGGCCTGATCGCGGGCGAGTCTCTCGCGGCGGGGATGATCGCCATGCTCGCGACCGCGTTCGGCCTGCTGCACATCGGGGCGGGTTGAACGCGGCTCAGCGCCCGGCCGCATCGGTGTTCGTGGCGTGCAGCTCGGCCGGCCCGGGGCGGTCGAGCACCTGGCCCCGGTAGGTTGTCCCGCGCCACGTCGTACGCGTAAGCCCGCCGAGCTTCGTCAGCGCGTTGAACGTCATTCCCAGGCAGATCGCCGCGCCGAGCGGATAGGTCAACGCCCAGCTCGGCGGCAGGTCCTGAATCTTCCAGAAGCGCCACAGCACGCTCTGCTGTGCGACGATCGCCGCCGCGCTCGCTCCGGCGAACCAGGGCCACGCCCCACCCGCCAGCGGGCTCAGGGCGAGCGTCAAGTACGGCGAGAGACTGAACAGGCTCAGGAACACCACGCTCACCAGAAGCCGCGGCAGTGTCCCGAAGCAGCCGTAGAAGATGCGGCTCCAGCCGCGCCAGATCTGCGGCAGTCCGGTGTACATCCGCACGCGATACAGCCGGTGTGATCGCACCACGCGGAGGCGCAGGCCGGCCTCTTTGATCCGCCGCGCGAGATGCATGTCCTCGTTGACCTGCGTCTTGACCGGCTCGTGGCCGCCGATCGCTTCATACGCGCGGCGCGAGAGCATCATGAACGCGCCGTTGGCGTAGGCGGTGCGGCGGGCGGGGTCGTTGACGCGCCGGGGCGGGAACCAGAACACCAGCACGGCGCCGGCCACGGGCTGCACGACCCGTTCCCAGAAGGTGCCGGCCTCCAGCTTGGGCAGCACGGAAAGCATATCCACGCGCTCGGCGAGCGCGTAGTTCACGGCGGCCTGCACGAGCTTCGGCGAGTCGAACGCGCAGTCGGCGTCGGTCATGGCGATCCACTCACCGGTGGCGTGCTCGATCGCCTCGCGCATCGCGTTGTTCTTGCCGAACCAGCCGGCGCGCAGCTCGCGCACGTGGACTACCGTCACGCGCGGGTCGCGCGCCGCGGCGGCGTCCATGATGGCGCCGGTGCGGTCGCTGCTGCGGTCGTTCGCAAGGACGATCTGCAATCGCGGGTAATCCTGCGCGCGGAGCCCGTCGATGCAGCGACCGATGTTGGCCTCTTCGTCCTTGCCCGCGACGACCAGCGTGACCGGTGGGCCGTCCGTCCGTCCGGCGCCCGCCGTGAGCCCGGCGGATTGGGCGTCCGCCTCGGTCAGCACTTTCTCGCGCAGCCCGGCTGCGACGTCCAGGTGGCGTCGCAGCCAGACCAGCCCGATCAGCGCGGTCAGGATGATCCAGAGCCAGCCCCACACGGAAAGGAGCGGCGCGCCGGCTGTCGCGGATGCGAGACCCATCAGCACGTTCACGGCGGTGAGAGTCAAGTCCGCGCCTCAGGAGTCAGGGCTGGTGGTGGTCGTCGCCGGGGGTCGCGCCGCCCTCGGCCGTGCGGAGCGGGACCATAAGCACCGGGCAGGGCGAATGCTCGAGGACGGCCTTGCTGGTCGAGCCGAGCAGGATGCGCCGCACGATGCCGCGCGCGTGCGAGCCGATGACGATCAGGTCGCAGGCGTGCTGCTGGGCGTATTCGCAGATCTGGTGGTGCGCGGGGCCGATGAGCACCTCGCGCGCGACCGCCATGCCCGGGAAGCTCGACTCGGCGAAACGTTCGAGCCCGCCGCGGGCCGCCTCGATGAGGGCGTCGGTCGCGACGACCGAAGGCAGCGGCTCGATGCCCCCGCCCAGGGACGCGTTGCCGGTCGCGACGGGCGGGACGACGACGTTGACGGCGTGGACCCTCGCGTCGTGCAGCAGCGCCAGCGCCCGTGCGTAGGTGGCCGCGTGCGCCGCCAGCTCGGAGAAGTCGGTCGGGACCAGGATGCGCCGCAGGCGGGGCAGGGCGCAGGAGGTGCCGCTGGTCATGTCTCGTGCCGTGAGAACCAGACTTCCGCCAGCGTGCGCCCCAGGATGCGCACGTCCAGCCCCAGGCTCCAGTTGCGGATGTAGTGCAGGTCGTAGCGGATGCGCTTGCGCAGCGACGTGTTGCCCCGCAGCCCGTGCACCTGCGCGTAGCCCGTCATGCCGGCCTTCATCTTGTGCCGCAGCATATAGCGCGGAATCTCCTGCCGGAACTGCGTGATGAACTCCGGGCGCTCCGGACGCGGGCCGACCAGCGACATCTGCCCGGCCAGCACATTGAAGAGGTTGGGCAGCTCGTCCAGGCTGGTGCGGCGCAGGAAGGCGCCGATGCGCGTGCGGCGCGGGTCGGACTGCGCCGCCCACACGGCGCCGGAGGCGGCTTCCGCGTCGACGCGCATGGTGCGGAACTTGTACATGTCGAATTCGAGCCCGTCGAGGCCCACGCGCCGCTGTCGGTAGAAGACCGGCCCCGGGCTGGTCAGCTTGATCAGCGCGGCGACGACGAGCATGATCGGCGCGGCGAGGGCCAGGCACGCGGCGCCAACCGCGAGGTCGAAGGCCCGCTTGAGGATCGCGTTCCACCCGTAGAGGGGCGTCTGCCGCAGCGACAGGATCGCCAGTCCCTCGAGCTCGCTCACGTTGGGGCGGATGGTGTAGGCGGAGGCCACCTCGGGGACCAGCCGCACGTCGGCCATGCAGGTTTCAAGCTGCGCTAGGACTTCGTCGACGCGGTGCGACTGGTCAACGGGAAGCGCGATGAAGACCGAATCGACCGGCTCGCGGTCCAGGATGCCGGGCAGATCGGCGACGGGACCGCGGATGGGCAGCAGGCGCAGCGAGTCGCGATGCTCGGGCCGCGGGTCGTCGACGAAGTAGCGGACCTCCAGGCCGGTCCACGGGTTGCGAATGAGGGCGTGCAGCAGCCGCTGGGCGGTGCGCCCGGTCCCGACGATGGCGGCGGTGCGCCGGTTCCAGCCGCGGCGCCGGGCCGCATGCAGCAGGGCCCGCACCAGCCCGCGGAACGCGGCGAACAGCGCCGTGCCGATCACCGCGTAGGTGGCGATGAAGACGCGCGAGATCTTGTTGGAGGCGGGCAGGGCGTAGTCGATCACCACCACCGCCACGACCGCGACCGCAAACGCCTTCACGATGTCGCGGGTCTCGGCCAGCAGGCCCTGCACGCGGCGCGGACGGTAGAGCCGCACGCGATAGAAGATGAACAGGTGCGCCGCCACGACCAGCGGGAGGATCGGCAGGTACTTGTCGGACAGCTCGGGCACCCCCTTGCCTGCCGGAAGCCACGTGAAACGCAGCCAGTACGTGAGCAGCCAGGCGCTCGCCACCGCCACCGCGTCGGCGAGAACCAGCAGCGTGACCATGAGCTGACTGTGTTGCTTGAGCACGCAGAAAGTCTATCCCCCCGCAGACGGCCGAGAAAGCGCGTGGGTTCCCAGGGTGCGACTCTGCGGCGGTCTTCGTGACGGTTGCTGGTGTCGGCGGCCGCCGACTCAGGGCTCGAACAACTCGCCCGAGGGCGCGTCGGGGCGCTCGACGACAACCGTGTTCTCGTCGCCCGTGACGGGATCGGCGTCTCCGTCGCGGCGGCGTGCCGCCGGGGGCGGAGTGGAGGGGCGGCCGGCGTCGTCGAGCTGCACGTCGGCGCGGGCCGTGCGGTGGCGCGCGATTTCGAGCAACCGCCGCGTGAGGTCGAGACGGTCCACGGGCTTGATCGAATGCACGGCGGCGACCACCTCGGCGATGTAGCGCTCGAACACGCTGCGGCGCTCGCCCTCGTAGCGCTGCTTGCGGCGCTTGTTGACGTAGGCCTGGAGCTTTCGCCCGCATTCGAGCAGGCCGAGGCGAATCTCCTTGCGGATCTCGTCGTAGTCGGCGATGGCCTCCTTGCTCTCGCTGGTGAAGGGGACCCAGACACTGGCGAGGTGGACCATGACCACCAGCGGGCCGACGGGCAGGGACCCGCTGGGCTGGGACAGGCCGTAGCGGCGCCAGTCGATGTCGAGCACCGTCTTGAAGACGGCGCAGGCGGATTGCTGGTAGAGGAGCGGGACGCGGTTCGCGAAGCGTATGACGCGGGCGGGGGCTTCGGCCTCCAGGTCGCCGCCGAAGGCGAGTCCGACTTCGACGGCGAAAGGGTTGCCGCGATAGACGGTCGGGTCGCGCGTGGTGGCGGTGAAGAACTCGGCCTTCACCTCTTTGAGCAGGCCGGCGAGGATCGCCCGGGCGCCGATCGGTGCGAGGCAGTCCGTGGGCGGGGCGATGATGCGCGTGGCCTGGATGGCGCGGTACAGGTTTTCGATCTGGTGCGGGGAGACGCCGGTGACGAGCGTGCGCGTGGTGAGGCCGGCGCGGCCGGCGATCTCTTCGGCGACCTTGGCGGAGACGCGCGAGAACGAGGTTTGCAGGAAGCCGGTGAGGGAAGGCGTTCGTTCGCCCTTCTGGCGGTGGGCGGCCTCCTTGAGCATCTTGATCAGGACGCCCAGCTCGATCCCGTGCGGGTGGGGCTTGATCTCCTTGGGTTCGGGCGGCAGGTCGTGGCTGGAGCGGCGAAAGAGGCGGTGCTCACCCAGCCCGGGGGCGCGGTAGCGGAACTCCGCGTGCGGGTTGGCGATGGCGGTCTGCTCGAGATACTCGTCGACCGACTGCCGCCCGCGCGCGTACGACGCGGCCAGCTCAATGGAGACTTGCGTCCCGTGAGGCCAGGGGACGTCGACGGTGCGATCGACGACCACCACGGGGCGGTTCTTCGTGGTGTCGATCTGAAGCTCGAAGTAGTGGGCCTCGCGGGCGGCGCCGGTGCGTGAGGTGATCTGGATGCTCTTGCCGGTGGTAAGCATGCCGTACATGCCGGCGGCGGAGATGCCGATGCCCTGCTGGCCGCGGGACATCTTGAGGCGGTGGAACTTCGAGCCGTAGAGCAGCTTGCCGAAGATGTTGGGAATCTGGGCCTTGACGATGCCCGGGCCGTTGTCCCGGACGGTGACGCGGAAGCGGTCTTCGGCGAGCTCGTCGATCTCGACGGCGACGTCGGGCAGGATGCCGGCCTCCTCGCAGGCGTCGAGGCTGTTGTCGACGGCTTCCTTGACCGTGGTGAGGAGCGCCTTGCGTTTGTTGTCGAAGCCCAGCAGGTGGCGGTTCTTGGCGAAGAACTCGGACACCGAGATGTCGCGCTGCCGGGCGGCCATCGACTCGGCGCTGGCGCGGCGCGCCGGGGCAGGGCGCGGAGCAGGCGTCTCGGGGCCGCGGCCGCGGCCGTTGCCCGACGGTCCGGAAACCTCCGGCGGTGGCGCCGCGTCCGGAACGGGGCCATCACGCGCGCTGGGCGCGGTCTGCGCGCGGGCGGGGGCCGGGACGACCGGCGCGTCGGTCGCACGGCGCGCGGCCGGTACGTCGAAGAGCGACGGGGTCGCGTCGCGGCGGCGCTTGGGTGGAGACGCGTGCTGCGCCATCCGTGGCACTCTCCATGGGCGGGATCGGACCAGCGACGGGCTGGAACGCGCATGATAGACGCGCAGGCGAGCACGACCAAGTACGCGGCGGGAGGAGGCGCTGCACGTCCTGCAATCCCGGGGTGAAGCAAGGGATCGGTCCACGGGCAGGACATTCCGGGCTTCGTGGACGGCCTGAGTCCGTAGCCGCGGCGGTCTTCCGCGATGCGTCACACGCCCGCCTCGATCGCGGCCGTCATGCGCAATGCGTCGCGCAGGGCGCGCACGTCGTGGGTGCGGATGTAGTCGGCTCCGCTGCGCGCCGCCCACAGCTCCGTCGCCAGCGTCCCCGCGCCGCGCTCGCGGACGCCGCGACCCAGCACCGCGCCGATGAACGACTTGCGCGACGTGCTGACGCAGATGGGCAACCCGACGGCTTTCAAGCGCGGCAAGTCGCGCAGCACCGCCAGGCTCGGCGCGGGGCCGTCGCCCAGAAAGAACCCCATGCCGGGGTCGAGGATCAGCCGCCGCCGTTCCAACCCGTTCGCTTCCAGTTCGACGACTCGATGCCTGAAGAACTCGACGACGCGCTCGATCCACGCATCGGGGGCGGCGTCCACCGCGCCGACCACCGTCCTGCCGGGCGACGCCGCCTCGCGCGTCGCCCGACCCGCGCCGGTGCGCGAGTACATCACGACCACGCGCGCATCGGTGCCGCGGACCGTGGCCACCGCCGCCTCATGGCGCAGCGCTGTGATGTCGTTGATGAGGCGCGCGCCCAGTCCGAGCACGTGCGCCATGACGGCCGGCTTGCACGTGTCCACCGACACGACGACGCCCCGCGCCACCAGGGCCGCCACGACCGGCGTCAGCCGCCCGATCTCTTCGGCGACCGATACGTCGGCCGCGTCCGGATGGCTCGACTCCGCGCCGACGTCAACGATGTCCGCGCCGTCCGCGACGAGCTGCTCGCCGCGCGCGATCGCGGCCGGCGCGTCGAGTCGTCCGGCGGCGTCCACGAACGCGCCGCCGTCCGAGAACGAGTCGCGGGTCAGGTTCAGGATGCCGAGGATCTGCGGCATGGCGCGCCTACGGTAACCCAAACGGGCCCGCGCGGCCTCGCCTTCCCGTTGACGCAGGCCGGGCCGCGGCGTAGCGTGCCGTGACGTGTCGCGGTCGATCGGACCGGCCTCGTCCGCATGGTACGGATGAAAACGCAAGTGCTGGTGGAACAGGCGGTGGCGCTGGCGCCGCTGCGCGGAGCCGCCCTGCTCCAGGCGATTGGAAGGCGGCTGGGGCGCGAACCGCGCTGCCCGGTGGCTCGTTACGTCCTGGGTTGCCAAGCGCTGGACGGGTCGGATCCGGGCACCGGCGCCCGGCAGATGATGATCGCCTATCACGCCGAACCGCGGCTGAGCTCGGCGGCACTGCTGGCGTTCACCGGCCTGGCGTGGGTCAGCCGGCCGGGGTCGCCGCTCCTGCACGTGCTGCTGGCGACCTGGGAAGAGTATCGCCGGCCGACGATCGACCGTACTCGCGCCGAGCGGGCCCTGCTCGACGCGTTCCGGGTCGCCGAGCCGGCGGGACTCCGCGACGACGTCCTGGCACGGCGCTTGTGGCGGCTTCCGATCCGCGCGCTGCGGTCGCAGCTTGCCGACGCGGTGGCGGCCCGCAGCGCGGAAGTCTGGCCGATCCTTAGTCTGCCCGCGTAGCGGCGTAATCCGACCGCGAGGCGCTCCTGGAGTGGTTGCCGACGATGCTGCTTTCGGTCGTGATGCCGGTTTTCAACGAACGCGGGACGTTGTTCGAGATCATTCGCCGCGTGCTCAACTCACCCATCACGATGGAGCGCGAGATCGTCGTGGTGGACGATTTTTCGACCGATGGGACGCGTGACCTCTACGAGAAGCTCCCGGCCGAATTCCCCGGCGCCACCATCCGCGTATTCCTTCACGCCGTCAACCGGGGAAAGGGCGCCGCCCTGCGCACCGGGTTCAAGGAGGCCCGCGGCGACGTCGTCCTGGTACAGGACGCCGACCTGGAATACGACCCCAATGACTATCCGCGCCTGCTTCAGCCCATCCTGGACGGCAAGGCCGACGTCGTCTACGGGTCGCGCTTCGTCGGGGGCGACGCGCACCGCGTGCTTTACTTCTGGCACAGCGTCGGGAACCGCGTGCTCACCACGCTGAGCAACATGTTCACCAACCTCAACCTGACCGACATGGAGACTTGCTACAAGGTCTTCCGGCGCGAGGCGATCCAGAGCTTCGAAATCGCCTGCGACCGCTTCGGCGTGGAACCGGAGATGACTGCGAAGATCGCCAAGCGCGGCTGGCGGGTGTACGAGGTAGGCATCAGCTACGCTGGGCGCGACTACGCGGAGGGCAAGAAGATCACGTGGCGGGATGGTGTGAAGGCGATCGTGTGCATCATCCGGTTCTCCATCTGGGACTGACCCCCTCGGGGGGCCGAGGGCGGATCGGTCCGGCCTGCGGGGGGGCGCGGAGTCGGAACGGCGGATTTTCGTTTCCGGGTTGCTGGCGGTGCGAACCTAACCCAATATAATGCACTATGGTAAGAGGACCGTTTGGCGTCCGTGTAGGACGATGGCACGCTGGTAACGCCGACGCCCTGTGCGGCGGCGA
This sequence comes from uncultured Planctomycetales bacterium, assembly GCA_964401365.1. Taxonomy (GTDB): domain Bacteria; phylum Planctomycetota; class Phycisphaerae; order UBA1845; family Fen-1342; genus CAYNYG01. The sequence continues at coordinate 59,101 of CAYNYG010000007.1, forward strand.
AATGATCGGTGCGAGTTGTTGATGGAGTTGAGCCACCCAGACCTGCGGGGAGTTTCATAACCTGTTTTATTGCAATGAGTTATAGCCCACGCAGCCATCACCGCAACCGCGGTGTCGAGGATCGAGAGCGCTCCGCGCCATACGCTCGCTGAAACCCGCCTTCGCCCACTGGGCCCCGACGCCTCGCCGGACGCGTCGTGTGACCGTTCCTGACGAACGATGACCTACTCGTACTCGGAATACCGGAATGGGACCGCATGTGTTTCTACTTGCGGTCGATCTCGCGGGTGTAGCGCTGGGGACGGCGCTGGGCGCCGTCGTCGCCGGGGGCATCGGCTGGTGGTTGGCGAAACAGGGGCAGGCTGCCCGCAAGACTGAGATCGATCGTCAATTGCGCGACGCCGGCGAACGGGCCGGCCAGATCGTCCGGGCCGCGGAGGTCGAAGCACGCGACCGGCTGCTCAAGACCCAGGAGGAGTTCGAGAAATCCACCGCGGCGACCCGCGCCGAGCTGAAGGAGGTCGAGAAGCGCCTCGCCAAGCGGGAGGATACGCTCGACAAGAAGATCGACGTCCTCACCACGAAGGAGCGCAATCTCGAGATCTCGGAGCGTCGGCTCAACGAGCGCGACAGCTTGCTGGCGAAGAAAGCCGCCGAGCTGGAGGCCACGCTCAGCGAACAGCGGCAGGAGCTGCTCCGCATCTCGAAGCTCACCTACGACGAAGCGCGGCAGCTCTGCCTGAAGCGCCTCGAATCCGAGCTGGAGCGCGACGCCGCGCACCTCGTGGAGAAGATCATCTCCACGGCCCAGGACAACGCCAAGGAGCGCGCCCGCCAGATCACCATCGAGGCCATCCAGCGCTTCGCCGCCGACCACACCTGCGAGGTCACCGTCTCCACGGTCGATGTACCGTCGGACGAGATGAAAGGCCGCATCATCGGCCGCGAGGGCCGCAACATCCGCGCGTTTGAGCGCGCCACCGGCATGGAGGTGATCGTCGACGACACCCCCGGGGTGGTGATCATCTCGGGCTTCAACCCGGTGCGCAAGGAGGTCGCCCGCCAGTCGATGGAGCGTCTGATCCGGGACGGCCGCATCCACCCGACGCGGATCGAGGAGCTTGTGGCGCAGGTGGCCGAGGAGGTGGAGCAGCAGACCCTGGAGTACGGGCGCAAGGCCACGCTCGAGGCCAACGTCAACGGGCTAAGCAAGAAGATCCTGGAGACGCTCGGCAAGCTACAGTTCCGCGTCAGCTACGGACAGAACGTTCTCAAGCACAGCGTCGAGGTTGCGTACCTGTGCCAGGTGATGGCCGACGAGCTGGGCCTGGACGGGGCGCTGGCGCGGCGCTGCGGGCTGCTGCACGACATCGGCAAGGCGCTGGATCACGAGGTGGAGGGCGGACACCCGGCCATCGGCGCCGAGTTCTGCAAGCGATTCAACGAGCACCCGGCCGTCCTGAACGCGATCGCGGGGCACCATGGGGACGTGCCCGCGACCTACCCCTATACGCCGCTGGTCGCCGCCGCCGACGCGATCAGCGCGGCACGTCCCGGCGCGCGGCGCGAGTCGCTGGAGCGTTACATCCAGCGGATGGAGGACCTGGAGGGGGTGGCCGCCAGTTTTGACGGCGTGAAGCAGGTGTACGCGATTCAGGCCGGGCGCGAGGTGCGCGTGATTGTCGACGCGTTGCGGGTGGATGACCGCTCGTCGCTGAAGCTGGCGCGGGACATTGCCGAGAAGATCGAAGCCACGATGCAATACCCGGGCGAGATCAAGGTCACCGTGCTGCGCGAGATTCGCGCGGTTGAGTTTGCGCGCTAGGCCCGCCCGGGCGGGCCGGCGTTCGTGGAGGTCGTGAAGTGCTCCACCAGCCTGCCCTGCCGCCGCGCCTGGCACGCATGCCGGACGCCGAGGTGCTCGACCGCATTCGCGAGCTCAAGCAGCGCCTCGGTCCGCGCCTGGTGATCCTCGGTCACCATTACCAGCAGGACGAGGTCATTCAGTTTGCCGACTTCACCGGCGACAGCCTTAAGCTCTCCCTGCTCGCCGCCGAGCAGACCGACGCGGAGTTCATCGTCTTCTGCGGCGTGCATTTCATGGCGGAATCGGCGGACATCCTGACGAGCGAGCGCCAGGCGGTGATCCTGCCCGACCTCACCGCCGGTTGCAGCATGGCCGACATGGCCCACGTCGATGACGCCGAGCAGGCCTGGAGCCTCCTGTGCGCGTGGAGCGACGTGCCCATCACGCCCGTCACGTACGTCAATTCGTCAGCGGCGGTGAAGCGGCTGGTGGGCCGCAACGACGGGGCCTGCTGCACCAGCTCCAACGCACGGATGGTGCTCGAATGGGCGCTGCACGGCGCGACGCCCGGGGACCCGCCGGGCACGGGCCACAAGGTGCTGTTCCTTCCCGACCAGCACCTGGGGCGCAATACCGCCTACGCGATGGGCTGGCCGCTGGAGTCCATGGCCGTCTACGACCCGAAGGTCCCCGACGGCGGGCTGACCGCCGAGGCGGTGCGCGCAGCGCGCATCCTGCTGTGGAAGGGCCACTGCTCGGTGCACCAGCTTTTCACCACCGGGCAGGTCGCCGCGCTGCGCCGCTCGGGGCTGCCTTACTCGATCCTGGTCCACCCCGAGTGCTCGTGGGAGGTCGTGCAGCAGTCGGACCTGTGCGGCAGCACCGAGTACATCATCCGCACCGTGAACCAGGCCGCCCCGGGCACGTACTGGGCCATCGGGACCGAGATTCACCTGGTTCACCGCCTGGCGCAGCAGCACCCGGACCGGACGGTGCGCTCTCTGGCGGGCGTGCAGTGCCTGTGCTCGACGATGTACCGCATCGACCCGCCGCACCTGCTTTGGACGCTGGAGAACCTGTCCGAGGGGCGGATCGTCAACCGGATCACCGTGGACGCGGAAACACGCCACTGGTCACGCGTGGCGCTGGATCGTATGCTGGCCCTGCGTCCGGCGCAGCCCGTGTCGGCTCGCTGACCGGGCTGCGGCGCGTCGCATCAGGAGTGTCGTCATGCTCGCCAAGGGACTGGCCGTGCTTGCGATGGCCGCGGTTGCCGTCGCGACCGCAGGATGTGCGAACAAGTTCACCCGCGAGAACTTCGATCTGGTGCAGGTCAAGGTCGACGACGCCGAGGACGTCGAGCACTTGCTGGGCGAGCCGCGCACGCGGCTCGGGGACATGTGGTACTACGAGGACGAAGACAACAAGCACAGCGCGCTGATCCACTTCGCCGACGGGCGCGTCGCCGGCAAGGAGTGGATGGACGCGATGTCGGGCGAGTGGGCCGGCACCAGCCCCACCGCCGACGCGCCCCCGCCCGGCGAGACCCGCGAGCGCAGCGTCCGGACGCGCACCGTCGATCCGTGAGGGTGTGACCGCCGACCCACCGCGCGGCGCCCGCCCGATGCACCTGACGCTGTTCTTCGACCACCGCTTCGTCCGCGTCGGCGGGCGCACCTACACGCGCGGCGCCTTCGATTCCGACTTCTGGCAGCGCTACCTGGACGTGTTCGATCGCGTGGTGGTCGTGTCGCGTGTGGAAGACGCGGCCGCGCTGCCCGCCGGCGTGCGTCCCGCCGACGCACCGGCCGTGGAGTTCCTCGCGCTGCCCACGTACGTCGGACCTTGGGGGTACCTGCGAAAGCGTGGACCGATCCGCAGCCTGGTCGCCGGCGCCGTCGCGGATGCCGAGGCGATCCTGCTGCGCGTTCCGAGCACGATCGGGACGCTGGCCTGGTCGCTGCTGCGTCGCCGGCGGCGCGCCGACGGCGCGCCACGACCGTTTGGAGCGGAGGTGGTCGCGGACCCGTTTCACACGCTGGCGCCGGGCGCCGCGCGCAGCATCCTGCGCCCGGTGGCGCAGCGCCGCTACGCGCGGGCGCTGCGCGCCATCTGCCACGAAGCCTACGCGGTCGCCTACGTGTCGCGCGGCACGCTGCAACGCGCCTATCCCCCGGGCGCGCCGCACCGCGCTACGTCCTATTCCTCGATCGACCTCGACCCGGTCGACATCGTCCCGCAGCCCCGCTCCTTCGCGGATCCCGCCACGCGCATCCTGTTCGTCGGCTCGCTCGAGATGCTGCACAAGGGACCCGACGTGCTGGCGCACGCGCTGGCGCTGGCGGGCCAGCCGCAGTGGCGGCTCACGTACGTCGGCGACGGCCGGGCACGTCCGGAATTGCAGCGCCTTGTGGAGCGGCTGGGTCTGACGGCCCAGGTCACGTTCCGCGGGCAGCTTCCCGCCGGGCCCGCGGTGCGCGAAGCCCTCGACCGCAGCGACCTGTTCGTGCTGCCGTCCCGCGGTGAAGGCGTTCCCAAGGCCGTGATCGAGGCCTTTGCCCGCGCCCTGCCGTGCATCGCCACGAACGTGGGCAGCCTTCCCGAGCTGCTCGACCCCGAGTTCCTGGTCCCGGTGGACGACGCGCCGGCGTTGGCACGGCGGATGACGTCCCTGTTGTCCGACCCCGCGGCGCTGCGGGCGGCGTCGGAGCGCAATCTCGCCGTGGCCCGCGAGTACGCGCGCGATCGGCTTGCCGAGCGGCGCCGCGCGTTCTACACCTGGCTGCGCGACGCCGTCGCCCCGCGCTGACCGCGCGCCCGCGCGATCAGGCGTCCGCGGCCCCGAGGTACGCCTCGATGACCTTCGGATCGCGCTGAATCACCGCCGGCGGGCCCACCGCGATGATCTCCCCATAGTCGAGCACGGTGATCTGTTCGCAGATGTCCATCACCAGCCCCATGTCGTGCTCGATGAGCAGAATCGTCAGTCCGAACCGGTCGCGGATGCGCCGCACCGTCTGGGCCAGCTCCCTCTTCTCGTTGGGGTTCATGCCCGCCGCCGGCTCATCCAGCAGGAGCACTTTCGGCTCGGTCGCGATGGCGCGCGCGATCTCCAGCCGCCGCTGGTCGCCGTAGGGCAGGTTGCAGGCCTGCTCCTGCTCGCGGTGCTCCAGCTCGAAGACCGCCAGCAGCTCGCGCGCGCGGGCGGAGATGGCCGCCTCCTGCCCCAGGTGCCACGCCGTCCGCGCGACGGCACGCAGGAATCGGTGCCGGCCGCGCACGTGGCATCCCAGCCGCACGTTGTCCAGCACGCTGAGCTGGCTGAACAGGCGGATGTTCTGAAACGTCCGCGAGAGCCCGGCGTGCGCAATCTGGTAGGGCTTGCGGCCGGTGATGTCGTCCCCGTCCAGCTCGATCCTTCCCGCGTTGGGTCTGTAGACGCCGGTGAGCAGGTTGAAGACGGTGGTTTTGCCGGCGCCGTTGGGGCCGATCAGGCCGTACAGGCCGCCGCGCGGCAGGCGCAGCGAGAAGTCCTGAACCGCCTTGAGGCCGCCGAAGGCGATCGACAGGCCGCGGATTTCCAGCAGCGCAGTGTCGCGTGCGCCGGGCGGTGGAGGTGAAGCATGCGTTGCGGCGGTCATGCTGGGCGGTTCCGTGGGTCTCCGGACTCCTCGCGAGTACGGCGGAATGATACCGTGGAGGCCGAAAAACCAAGCACGGGCGGATGGATCGCCACCCGCCCGCGCCGCCACGGGCCGAACTGCAATCGTCAACGATCCGCTACCAGCACTGCGCGACGCACCTGGCCGCGCAGCTCAGCCAGCACCAGTAGTTGGTCCCGCACGAGATGCACTGCGGCGCGCACCGCTTCAGGCACTCCCAGTCGAACAGCGCCGCGACACCCGTCTCGCCGCGCGTGGGCGTGAAGATCGCGGTGCACGAGCGCGGGTCCAGCGACGCGCACTTGAACTCGAATACGCCGTTCAGCGTCGGGTTCTGGCCGAGGAAGGCCACTTCGACCCGCACGCGCACCTCGAGCGGCGTGGGCTGAAAGCTCTCGATGTTGACGAGCATCGAGAGCATTTCCCCGCCGCGCTGCTGAACGAACAGGGCCGACCGGTCGTCGTCGCTGGCCACGGCGAGGCCGAAGCTCTCACCGTCATGCGTGAGAAAAGTCTGAAGTCTAGCGCCTTTCAGCGACTTGGCGGTCGAGGCGGCGGCGGCGACCTTCTGGACGATCGCGTTGTCGAACAGCGCGCGCGAGATGGAGGGGCCGGTCGTGCACTGGCACATGACGTGATCCTTCGGGCGATTCTGGCCGCGGACCCTCGCGCGACCCCCGCGGTCACGCGCGATAGGGGGCCGGTCGGCCCGCGATCGCATCCCGCGACCGCATGGATACAGCCGACAAATGGCGCCGTCGGCGTTCACGGCTGAGGCAAGATTTCCGATCGTCGGTATCGGCACTACTGAGAGTGCGGCCCGGTGGAGTCGTCCACCGGGCCGCCCGCCCGCCCCCATCAGAGTCCGTCAACGGCGAGACCGAAGCGACGACGGCCGCCGCAGCCCGGATCAGTAAGAAAAGAACTCGTCGTCGAAAGGCCGCTGCTTGTGGGAGCCGGGGATCAGCGACACCGGCCCGGTGTGAAACGGCCGCGTCGCCGCCGACCGAGCTGCGAGTTCCCGGAGCGCGAATTGCTCTTCAAAGTCCGCTTCGTCGATCTCGGCGGGCTGCGCCCAGGACACGAGGGCCTTGACGGCGCCATCGGCGTAGGTCGAGGGCATAGTAATCGTGGGCGTGTAACGATGCGCCCAGGGCGCGGTAACCGTGTTGTATACGAACTCCGTGTTGAACGAATAGATGATGCGATGCTCGGTCGGGCTGACGTACAGGTAGCGAATCGTGTGCTCGGGATCGTTGCCGTTGAATTTCACCCGCGGCACCGGTCGGTTGGCGACCGGGTACAGGTTGCCGTCGCGGTCGACGCGAATCGCGATCGACGACAGGACGCCGGTGGCTGCGACGGCGACCGTCGCCGGAGATGAGATGTCCAACCGCAGATCGCGCCAGTCGGCCCGCAGCCGGGCGCGGTAGCTCAGGAGCAGCAGCCGCGTCAGGCGCCTCTCCGCTTCGCGGATCTGGTCGGACGTGAGCGTGCCGACGTAGGTCAGGTTGTACTCCAGCGACACGATGGCATTCTGGACTGTCACCTTGCTCTCCTCTTCAAGGTTCAGGTTCCGACGAGATCGACTTCGCGCAGCGGAAACCGGTGTCCGCCGAGACGCCCATGCGGCTCTCGAAGTCGTCGACCGGGTCAATCGATTGCGGCAGCGAGAAGCAATTGGCCAGGCTGAACGACGCGGGGCTGAGGTACCACGGGCCGCCCTTGACCGTCACGCCTCGACTACGGTCGAACGAGTCGGTCAGCTCGGAGACGTTGCCGAACGTGTGCAGCAGTCCGAGAGGCGACCGCGAGTTCGTGTCGGCGTCAACGGCGACCGCGCCCGCCAAATACTGCTTGTAGCCGTCGGCGGACGTCGAGCCGTAGAAGCGCTCGGCGACTCCGACCGGAGGCAGCGCGGGACCGCTGGTGGGTCCCCACGGGAGCAGGCGACCGTCGGGGGCGCGTGCGGCGGCTTCCCATTCGTCGGCGCTGGGCAGGCGTTTTCCGGCCCAAAGCGCATATGCGGCGGCATCGACGTAGGTGACGCCGACGACCGGCAGCGTTTCCCAGGCCGGATCACCGGCGTCCTGCCAGAAGAGCGGCGCGCGGTAGCCGGTGGCGATCATGAACGCGCGATACTGCCCGTTGGAGACTTCGTGCCGGTCGATCCAGAAGGCCGGCAGGGCGACTTCGCGGGCGTCGATGCCGCCGCCGCCGCCCAGCGCGTGGCTCCGCGCGGGGATCAGCACCATGTTCTCGACCACGCCGGCGGTGGCGCGGATCGGCACGTCAATCTCATACACGCGGCCGGCGCGAAGCGCGTTCACGGTGGTCTCTGCGAACCCCTCGGCCGAGCCTGATTCCACGACCACCTGGTAGCGCCCGGGCTGGACCGGCAGGGGTGTGCGAAGCGCCGGGCGGGCGACCGGACCGTCGGAATGCAGCGGGCGAATCAGCACGCGCGCGTCCGGCCGGGCGCACGTGACGCGAATCCGCGCCAGCCGCGCGTCGCGTTGGCGCTGCGCCAGGTACGCCTGGCCGAGCGCCGTGCCGAGCAGCGCGACCAGCAACACGACCGCAAGCGGGCGGCGGTGCCTCCACAGCCCGCGCCGAGCGCGACGGGCAAGCCCATCGGGCCGCGCCAGGATCGGGTCACCGGACAGAAAGCAGCGCAGGTCGGCCGCAAAGTGAGCGGCCGTCTGGTAGCGCTCGCGCGGGTCGCGGCGCATGGCCTTGGCGCAGATCGTTTCCAGGTCGCGCGGCACGGCGCGCGCCAGCGAGCGCAGCGCCGGAGGATCGCTGAGCAGCACCGCCTGGAGCACCTGGCGGATGTCTCGTCCGTCGAAAGGTCGCCGCAGCGCGAGCAGTTCGTACAGGACGACGCCAAGGGAATAGATGTCGGTTCGCTGGTCGATGCGCAGTTTGACGAACGAGACCTGCTCGGGGCTCATGTAATAGCAGGAGCCGACCAGGCTCGATTCGTGCGTGCGGGTCTCGTCGGTGAGGTGCAAGGCGATGCCGAAGTCCGTGAGCCGCGCCCGGCCCTCCCCGTCGATCAGGATGTTGGAGGGCTTCACGTCGCGATGAACCAGCTTCGCGCGATGCGCCGTTTCGAGCGCGTCGGCGATCGTGGCGACGATCTCCGCGCAGCGCCGCTGCCAGGTCCGGGTCGAGCCCGTGTCGGCCATTCCCGTCCGCCGGGCCCGTTCGGCGTCGAGCAGCGCGCCGAGCGTGGTGCCGGCGACGAATTCGCTCACGATGTAATGCACGCTCCCGTCGGTGCCGCACTTGTGGACGGGGACGATCGCGGGGTGATTCAGGCCCGCCGCCGCGCGGGCCTCGTCGAAGAACTTCTCGCGGGCCTGCGCCGACCCGACCAGGTGCGCGGCCAGCAGCTTGAGCGCCACGGCTCGGTTGAGGACCGTGTCGCGCGCCTCGTAGACGACGCCCATGCCGCCGTGGCCGATCTCGCGCACGATCTCGAATTCCGCGATTCGCGCCGGAGGCCCGACGGCCGCTGCGGCGACCGGAAGGACGGCCGGTCGTTCAAGAAACTCGCGGCTGCCGCTGTCGTGCGCGAGCAATTGCAGGACTTGTTCGGCGATGGCCGCGCTGGGCGCCTGCCCCCGGACGAACGCCTCGCGCTCCGGGCCCGGGAGCAGCCTGGCCTGGTCGAACAACCGGCGGATGAGATCATGCTCGCGCATAGCACTCCTGCACCCGTACAGCCGCCGGCGCCATCACGAAGCGCTCATCGCGCGCGGGCCGTTGGTTACGACGCGACCATCACCCGTCGGATAAGTGCCGGTGCAGCCACGCTTTGGCGAACGCCCAGTCGCGCCGCACGGTCGATTCCGCGACCCCCAGGGCCTGAGCCACTTCGGCGTGCTCGAGGCCGCCGAAATACCGCAGCACGACCACGCGCGCCTCGCGCGGCGCGACCGCCTCCAGGGCGTCGAGCGCCTCGTCCAGCGCCAGCAGGTCGACCTCCGGCGGACCGACGGCCGGCAGATCAGGCGTCAGTTCGACACGCCCGACGCCGCCGCCTCGTTTCAGGCGGGCGCGGGCCCGTGCGTTCTCGACGAGCAGGTCGCGCATGGCACGCGCCGCGGCCCAGAAGAAGTGGGCCCGGTTCTCGAAGCTCGGCGGCGCGTCGGTCCCGAACATGCGAAGGAACGCCTCGTGGAGCAGGGCCGTGGGCTGAAGCGTGTGAGACTTGGGCTGCGTGAGGCACTGGTGCGCTGCGATGCTGCGCAGCTCGGCGTACACGAGGCGCATGAGTTCCTCGTGCGCATCCAGACGCCCTTCGGCGATGGCGCGCAGCGCGCTGGTAATCTCGCGTCCGTCTTCGGTGCCTGCCACGATGGCGCCTCACATTCGCAGGATCGCGGAACCCGACCGGCACGCCACACGAACACGCGCGGCGAGGGGGACCACGCACGAACTCGCCCGAAACCCAGCGAATCCTGTGCCGGGATTCGGTCCGAGCCGGGCGCACTTCACCGGGTGGTGCGGGCATCTCGCTCGCTCCGGACCGGGCGGCGATCAGCCGCACGATGCGAGGCGACCCCGACGCGGACGTAGGTCCCAGTGAGTCCCGACGGCAGGTCGCTCAAACACGCGCCGCCCCGCTGCCCCGCCTCCGCGGCAGAAAATCCCAGATCTCCCGAATGCCGAACAGCCCCTGCGGCCGGAAGATCATCATGAGGATCAGCAGCAGGGCGTAGATGATCATGCGGAATTCCGCCAGGTCGATGCCGGCCCAGTCCGCGCCGTGGCGAACGGCTTCCACGACCGCGGCGAAGATCGCCAGGCCGATCGCGAGGCGCAGCCCCTTCCGCCGTCGACGGGCGAGCACGATCGCGGCCAGCACCAGGCAGTAGATCCAGATCGGGGACGGGCTGCGCAGGTACTCGGGCAAAACCGTCAGGATGATGGCCGCCAGCACGACGCCCGAGATCGAGCCCATGCCGCCCAGCACGACCATGATGACCACGTCGAAGGACTTCATGAACCCCAGGTCGCCGGCGTTGATCGACCCCAGCAGGTGGGCGTAGAGCGCTCCGGCGATGCCGGCGAAGAACGCCGCGATCACGAACGCCCGCACCTTGAAGCGCGTCGAATGGATGCCCATGGCCTCGGCCGCCACTTCGTCCTCGCGGATGGAAATCAGCGCCCGGCCGTAGGCGGAGCGCTTCAGGCGGTAGGCGACGATGAGCACGATTCCAACGAAAAGGTAGACCCAGAAGAGCGAGGTGTAGAAGGGCACGCCGGTCATGCCCAGGGCCTGGCCGAGCGCTCCGCACAGCCGCCACGCGGGGGTCTCCTGGATCTCGCGGATGCGCGTCACCTGCGGGCCGGAGTTCTGGAAGAACACCCGCACGATCTCCCCGAAACCCAGCGTGACGATGGCCAGGTAGTCGCCGCGCAGCCGCAGCGACGGCAGCCCGACCAGGTACCCCGCCAGCGCCGCGGCCAGCCCGCCCACCAGGCATGCGGCGAGGAAGAGCACGTCACCGCCCCCGAACACCGGCCCGTCGAAGTGCACCAGGTCCTCGCTGAAGCTCAGCAGTCCGCCGTGGAACTGCTTGTCCCCCCAGAGCAGCACGGTGCCGTAGAACGTGATGGCGGCGGCGAAATACCCGCCGGTCGCCATGAAACCGGCGTGGCCGATCGAGAACTGCCCGGCGAACCCGTTCACGATGTTGAGCGAGACGGCCAGGATGATGGCGATGCCGATGTCGAGCGCGACTTTGACGAGGTAGGAGCCGGCCACGTCGCGCAGGTAGCGGTGCAGCAGGAACGCGAGCACAACGGCGACGGCGGGGGCGACCAGGCTGCGCAGCAGCGCCGGCGCCGCGGCAGGCGTGAGCTGGCGGGTTTGTCGGGCCAGATCGCTCACGTGCGTCGGTCCTGCCGGTCCACCGTACGGTTCACGGGATGCACGTCAAACCTTCTCCGCCACGGCCGTTCCGAGCAAGCCGCTCGGTTTGAACAGCAGCACGAGAATCAGGATCGAGAACACGTACACGTCGCGGTAATCGGTCGAGATGTAGGCCACCCCGAAGAACTCCACTAACCCGATGAAGAACCCCCCCAGCATCGCCCCGCGGACGTTGCCGATTCCGCCCACGACGGCCGCCACGAACGCCTTTAACCCTAGCAGCACCCATGTGTTATACGCCGGCTGGTTCAGCACGGGGTACTTCATGGCGTACAGGAACCCCGCCGCGGCGGCGAGCATCGACCCCAGCACGAACGTAAAGGAGATCACGCGATTGACCGGCACACCCATCAGGGCGGCGATGTGGTGGTTGAACGACACGGCGCGCATGCCGCGGCCCAGCTTGGTTCGAAAGACCAGCCACTCCAGCGCCAGCATCAGCAGGACGGCCGTCCCCATCCCGATCAGGTCCACCAGCCGCACCGGGACCGCGCCCAGCCGAACCGCGACCACGTCGGGAATCATCGCGGGCATGCGCTTGGGATACGGCCCGAAGACCCATCGAAGCTGGCCGGCGTTCTGAAGCAGCAGCGAGACGCCGATCGCCGTGATCAGCACGTTCAGGCGCGGCGCGTTGCGCAGCGGCTTGTACGCCAGGCGCTCGATGGCGTAGCCGAGGATGCCGCAGGCTGCCATCGCGGCCAGGAGCACGATCGGCCCGACCCAGAACGGTGGCACGCCGCCCGGACCGGTACCGGCCAGGCGCGCGAACGGCTCGTAGGCGGCGACGACCAGCGCCGTCCAGGCCCCCACGACAAACACGTCGCTGTGCGCGAAATTGATGAACTTCAGGATGCCGTAGACCATCGTGTAGCCCAGCGCGATGAGCGCATAAAGGCTGCCGACGGCCAGGCCGTTGATGAGCGTCTCGAGAAACGTGAACACGCGGGGAGGGAGTTTAGCGGAGCGCCGACGTGCGTGTAAGGGAAGGCGCGCGGCGCGAGGAATGGACGCTTGGCGTCCCGCGCGCCTTGCCGTAGACTCCGCGGCGGCCCCACACAGGAGTTTCCCCATGCCCGGCACCGTCCTCCGCGTCCGTTTCCTGGCGCTCCTGGCGCTGACCCCGCCGGCAAGCGCGCTGGCGCAGAAGCCGGCTTACCCGCCCACGCGCGTCGACGACGTGGTCGCGACGCTGCACGGCGTGGAAGTTCATGACCCCTACCGCTGGCTGGAGAAGGAGAGCGACCCGGCCGTCCGCGAGTGGACCGACAAGCAGAACGCCTTCACGCGCTCCTTCCTCGACAAGTTCACGCGCACCCGCGGCGAGCTGACGCAGCGCCTGACCGAAGTCTACGCGCCGGGCTTCGCCTCCAGCCCCGCGATCTATGACAAGCGCTACTTCTTCACCAAGCGCGAAGGCAAGCAGAACCACGCCCTCGTCTACGTCAAGAAGAACTCCATCGACTCCGAGCCGGCGGTCGCGCTCGACCCCAATACCTTCAGCGCGGACGGCACGGTCGCGCTGGACTGGTGGTTCCCGTCGCCCGACGGTACGCGGATCCTCTACGGCAAATCCTCCAGCGGCAACGAGAAGAGCACGCTCTACCTGCGCGACGTGGACAGCGGCGTCGACACCGCCCTCATCATCCCCAACACCCGCTACTGCTCCGTTGCGTGGGACAAGGACGGCCAGGGGTTCCATTACACGCGCTACCCCGAGCCCGGCAGCGTCCCCGCCGGCGACGAGAACTACTTCCGGCACCTTTACTACCACAAGTTCGGTACGCGCTGGGAGGACGACCCCAAGGTCTTCGGCGAGGGCCGCCCCAAGGAAGAGTCGATCTCGATCGCCAATTCCGACGACTACCGCTACCAGTTTCTCACCACCTCGGTCGACTGGGCCAGACAGGACCTGCATCTCCGCGCGGCGGGAGAGGAGAGATTCACCCCCGTCGCGGTCGGACTCGACGGGCAGTTCGCCGCCGACGTCCTCGGCGACCGGCTCTTCATCCTCACGAACTACCAGGCGCCGCGCTATCACGTTCTGGTCACCGACGTGAACAACCCGTCGCAGGGCAACTGGAAGGAGCTGATTCCCGAGCAGAAGGGCGTCATTCAGTCCATGGGAATCGTCGATGGCAAGCTGGTACTGACGATTCTGGAGAATGCCTGCTCGCGGCTCGTCATCCACGACGTCGACGGCAAGCTCGTCAAGGAGATTGAGCTGCCCACGCTCGGCACCGTCTCGGGCGTCAGCGGGCGCTTCGACAAGCCCGAATTGTTCTATTCCTTCGCCTCCTACGCCTACCCCAACGTCACGTTCCGCTACGACATGCGCACCGGCGAAACGAAGGTGATCGACCGCGTTACGATCGACTTCGACCCGGCCGCCTACGAGACCCGGCAGGTGTGGTTCGCTTCCAGGGACGGCACCAAGGTGCCGATGTTCGTCATCCACAAGAAGGGACTCAAGCTCGACGGGAACAACCCCACCGTGCTCTACGGCTACGGCGGCTTCGACATCAGCCTTACGCCCGGTTTCGACCGCAAGCTCATTCCCTGGCTCGATCGCGGCGGGGTCTACGCCGTCGCCAATCTGCGCGGCGGCGGCGAGTTCGGCAAGGACTGGCACCTGGCCGGCCGGCTGGGAAACAAGCAGAACGTCTTCGACGACATGATTGCCGCCGCCGAGAAGCTCATCGCCGACAAGTACACCAGCCCCGCCCGCCTCGGCGCCGCCGGCGGCAGCAACGGCGGGCTGCTCATGGGCGCCATGCTCACGCAGCGGCCCGAACTGTTCCGCGCCATCCACTGTGCCGTGCCGCTTCTCGACATGCTTCGCTACCACAACTTCTCGATCGCGCGGCTCTGGATACCCGAATACGGCTCGGCCGACGACCCTGAGCAGTTCAAGTGGCTCTACGCGTACTCCCCTTATCACCACGTCAAGCGGGGCACGAAGTACCCGTCGGTGCTCTTCACGACGGCCGAATCCGACTCGCGCGTCGACGCCCACCATGCCAAGAAGATGGCCGCCTTGGTGCAGGCGTCGACGGGGTCGGACAATCCGGTGCTGCTGTGGGTCGAGACCAAGGCCGGCCACGGGCAGGGTAAGCCGCTGACCAAGATCATCGACTCGCAGGTCGACGTCTGGACCTACTTCATGTGGCAGTTGGGGATGAACCCGCAGTAGCGCGAAACACCGTCCGCGCTGCGGATTCCGTCCGCGAGTCCACGCTAGTCGGCATCCACCCGCGCGCCGCGCCGGGCAGCGTCGTGGAAGTACAGGAACCGCCGCAGCCCGTCCGCCCCGTGGCAGCTCGTGCACAGGTTCGGCCCCTCGAACGGCCGCAGCTGCAGCCGCAGCCCCACCTGGTTCGCCGTCGCGCCGGCGGGCGGTTCACGCCCGTGCGACAGGTGACATGTACGGCATGTAATCCGGCCCAACGCGTCCGGGCGACCGTCGAAGGCGTACAGCATCAACCCCGCATCCGTGGGCTCGATCCGCAGCGCGTCTCGGGCCAAACCCGCTGGTTCCGCGCTTCCGTCGCCGCGCACTTCGCGGTGATCGAAACTGAACATCGGGACGTCGGGGTGCGACGCCGCGCCCGGGTTTGTCGCCGCACCGCCCTCCCTATGACACTGGACGCAGAGCGCGTCGGCCGTGCTGACGTGCCCGGGCGGAGCGGCTTCACTGGCTGGCACGACCGTGCCCGGCGCGCCGTGCGCGGCCGGCGTCTCGAACACCGACGCGCGCGGCGCGTCTTCGGTCGGCCCGCGCACCACGGCGGCCAGCAGCGACGGTCCCACCTCGCCGGGATGACCGTGGACGGTGTGGCACGGACCGCAGGCGGCCGCGGTATAACCGCGTTTGCTGAGTTGGTCAGGCGCGTGCGCGGTCAGCAGGATGTGCTCGGCGCTGGGGTGGCAGTCGATGCACAAGGTCGCGCCGCCCGCGTGCGCGCTGGCGCGCAGCAGCGGCGAGGCGCTGCCCGCGCCCGCGTGCGGGTCGTGGCAGGTGCGGCACAGCACATAGTCGCCCGAGTTGGGCTCGGCCGCGCCCTCCGCGACGCGCTCGCCGCGCGGATGGAGCGCGGCGACCGCCGAGGAAGCGTGCCACGCACTGTCCGCGTGACACGCCAGACACGCGCCGTCGCGCCGGTCCATTCCCGCGAGCGGCGCGACCCGAAAGAGGCCGGTGGTCGCGTCGCCGTGCGGGCGGTGGCACGCCAGGCACCCGCGTCCGTGCGGCACCGGCGACCACGCCTCCCCGCCGGCCGCCGGGTCGTGCGGGCCGCCCGCGAACTGGGCCTGGTCGGCGTGACAGCGCACGCAGAGCGCTTCCGCAGGTTCGCGCAGGAACTTGCCCACGCGCGCGTTGTGCGGATCGTGGCAGTCGGTGCATCGCTGCGACGGATGGTTCACGTCGCCCAGCGCGGCGCGCTCGGCGCAGCGCCCGGCCTGGTGGCACGTCATGCACACCCCGCGCGGGTCCGCCGGCGTGGGGAGCGGCTCGCGTGCCAGGCGATGGAACAGGTGACAGGCACTGCACGGGCCGCCGTCCTGGACGCTCATGCCCAGCCGGTTTCGCTCGTGCGGCAAGTTGCGCCGCAAGTCGTGCGGCGAGTCCAGCATCTCGCGCCGCTGCGAGTGACATTGCAGGCACATCTGCCCGTCGGTCAGCTCGTCGGCCAGCATGAAGCGCTCCCCCTTGCCGTGATGCAGCTTGTGGCACGAAAGGCACACGAGCTTGCCGTCGGGACTCAGCTTCGTGCCCAGCGCCGCGACGGCCGCCGCCTGCTCCTCGTTCACCGGGGGGCTCAGCGGGTGCTCGCGCGGACCGCCTTCGCGGAACATCCCCGGGCGCATCTGCTCGTGGCAGGCAATGCACAACTCGTTGGACCCGGTGCCCTTGACGAGCAGGTGCTCCTCGCGCGCCCCGTGCGGCGTGTGGCACACCTGGCACGTCAGCTCACGCGGATTGGGCCCGAGCTTGGCGCCCGCGTCGACCAGCGTTTGCGGCACCGGCCAGGGCATGCCGCCGGTCGGGTGCGTTCCGAACGCCGGGCCGCGGGTCTTGTCGGCGTGGCAACTGATGCACAGCTCCGACGCCTGGTTGGGAACGCGCAGCAGCACGGCCGCGCTCATGTCGCCTTGGCCCGCGCCCGGACCATGCGCCGAGTGGCAGGTCCGGCACGCCACCTTGCCGTCGAGCAGCGGCAGGTTGGGCGGGACCCGCATGCCCGCGGGCGGCTCGACGCCGGTGCGGTGCCCGTGCTCGAGCCAGACGCGGTGTCGCGAATCGCCGACCGAACCGTCATGGCACGACAGGCAGATCTTGCCGCGGGCCGCGACCGGGTCGTCCGCCGCGCCGACGGGCCGGGCCATCAGCGGCGAATCATGCCCATCGAGAAAGGTCGGCAGCCAGTCGATGTGACACACCGTACATCCGCGCGCCTGCGTCCCGACTCCGACGCGCGCCCGATGCGCCACCGGCGCGGCCGGCGTGGTCCGGGGCCGGCGGCGAAGCTGGACCTGTGCGACCCGATGGGCGCCCAGTTCGACGACATACAGGGTGTCGTCGTCGCCGAAGGCGAGGCCCATCGGGTGGTCGAACCGCAGCGCCTCGCCCGATTCTCCGCGCAGCACGTCCACGTACTCCCCCGTCATGCGGAATGTCTGGATCACGCCCGTCACGCTGTCGCTGACCCACACGTTCGCCGCTCGGTCGACCGCCACGCCCGTGGGCCGGAACAGCTCCCCCGGCTCCACGCCGTATTCGCCGATGGCCGCGACCGACTGTCCCTGGGGCGAAATCACCTGGGCGCGCCCATTGATCACGTCCGTGACGACGAGGTCTCCCGATGGCGCGACCGCCAGCATGAGTGGATACTGGAACTGCCCCAGCGACTCGCCGCGCAGGCCCACCGTCTTCCACGGTCCGTCGGGGAGTTCGCGCAGCAGCAGCCGATGTCCGTCGTTGTCGGCGACCCACATTCGGCGACCGTCCGCGCTCAGCGCCACGTCGCTCGGGTCGGCGGCGCCACCGTCGTCGCGCGCGGGCAGCGCCATCGTCTCCGACCGCGACCCCCCGACGCTCAGTCGCACCAGGCGGTGGTTTCCGCTGTCGGCCACCCAGACGCCATCGGCCCCATCCGGCTCCAGGCCGATGGGCTGGTTCAGTCCGACGTCTGCCGCACGAAGTTCGCGGACCTCCCCGTCCGCTTCGAACACGAGCATCCGATCGTTGACGCCATCCAGCACGTACACGTTTCGCGCCGGGTCAACCGCGACGGCGGTGGGCATGCTCAGCGGCCGTGGTTCGGGCGCCTTCAGCGTCCGGGTCACCGTTCCGACGAGCAGGTCGGCGGCGCCCGCACCGCGCACGGCGACCATCAGGGCCGTCAGAAGCAGTGCCCGCCTGAATGCAGCGGCAGTGTCGCGGAACTCCATTCCCGCGGTAGTATATCGGCGTGCGGTCTCGCGAGCCGACCGCGTCTGGGTCGCCCCCCCAACGGTCCGCGCGATCGCCGCCCGAGCGAACAGCCCGGGCGGAGTTCCCCCCCCGACCCGGCGCCTGGGCGGCGATCGGGGGCAAGCGCGGCTCGACGTCCCGATTTCCCGTGAGGTGACGCTTGTCTGAAAGGTCTCCGTCATCGCTAACGCCCCCCGCACCCAACGAAACCGCCGAAGTGCGCCCGATCCGACGCGGGCGGTGGGCGCGACGCGTCTGGTTCCTCTCGATCGGGTTGCTCGGGTTCGTGGTCCTGGCGGCTGCCGGCGTGGGGGGCGCCGAGTACTACACCGGCCGCCCGGATTTCTGCGGCACGTGCCACGTCATGGACCCCTACTACGAGTCGTGGTCGCGCGACCTGCATGGCGCGAAAGTCGGGGCTCGATGCGTCGACTGCCACTATGCGCCGGGAGAGAAGTTCACGCTCAAGGCTAAGTTCAAGGGCCTGTCCCAGGTGGCGAGCTACTTCAGCGGGCGCTACGGCACCGGCCGCCCGCGGGCCCATGTGGCGGACGCGAGCTGCCTGTCGTCCGGGTGCCACTCCGACCAGGCCTACCGCGACAAGATGATCAACATCGGTCAGCCGCGCAAGGAGAAGCGGCTGGTCGCCAACCGCGAAGTGGAGATCGAACGGGCCCCGACCGTGCATTTCTATCACACCAAGCACCTCGACGTCGCCGAGCGCATTGCCGACGTCGATCGGGAGCTGGGCGTGCTCCGCGCCCGGCTGCGCTCCGCCGTCGGGGAGGACCGCATGCAGCGGATCGCCGCTGCCGCCGCCGCGGTCGCTTCCGCTTCCGAGCGCGACCACGCCCTGCGAGCGCTGGCCGACGAGCTGCGCCTGCCCGACGAGGCTCGCGCCGACGCGCTGGCCCTGGCCGAGCTTGAGCACCGCCACACGCGACTCGACCAGCTCGCCGGGCTGAGCTGTTCATCCTGCCATCACTACGATCCGTCCGGCACGAACCACATCGCCGTCGATCGCCAGACGTGCTACACCTGCCACTTCACCAACGAGGCCTTCAACCGCGGGACGGGTGAGTGCCTCAAGTGCCACGAGCCGCCCACGCGCGTCATTTTCGTTCACGATCGGGCGCCGACCACCACGTCCAGCGCGCCGGTGCTCATGGACCATGCCGACATCACGCGCCGCGGGGTCGACTGTGCCAGTTGCCACCTGGACGTGATTCGCGGCGACACGCGCGTCACCGCGCGCGACTGCTCCAACTGCCACGACCAGGCGCATTACCTCAAGGACTTCGAGACGCGCGACACGCAGACCGTGCGCGAGTATCACAGCGTCCACGTCGCCGGCCAGCGCGCCCGCTGCGTCGATTGTCACCGCGCGGTTCAGCACGGCCTGCTCGATCCCCTGCGGCTTGACCCCACCGGTTCGACGCTCTCCCCCGTGCTCAGCGACTGCCAGCACTGCCATCCGGCGCATCACAGCGAGCAGCTCTCGCTGCTCACGGGCACCGGCGGCGTCGGCCTCCCGCACTCGACCCCTAATTCGATGGTCGGGTCGCGGCTGAACTGCCGCGCCTGCCACACCCAGCCGGTCGAGGACCAGAAGGGCGACGCGCTCATCCGCGCCACGCAGCAGGGGTGTGCCGCCTGCCACGGCGACGATTACGTCAAGCTCTTTGACCAGTGGAAGAGCGAAATCGACACCTACCTCGGCGAGTCGGAGCGCCGCCTGGAGCGGCTGACGCAGCTCGTGGCCGACGCCGAGCGCGCCGGCCCGGCCGTGCCATCGGATGTGAAGACCCGGCTCGGCGAGGCGCACCACAACATACGGCTGGTGCGCGCCGGCGCCGGAATTCACAACCGGCACTATTCGCTGCAACTGCTGGACGCCGCCGCGCGCAGCATGGACGCCGCCCAGGCCGGCCTCGCGCCGCCCCAGTAGCTCACCAGCGCGCGGGTGCGAACGCGCCCGGGAAGTGCGTCACGCGCGGCTCGCCGTTGCCGTCCGGCAGCAGCGTCACGATGTCGAACCGGCAGGCCGCGTCTTCCCAGCCCCGCGCCGCCAGGAACGAGCGCGCCGCCGACGTCAGGTGCCGCCGCTTGCCCGCGTTCACCGCGTACTGCGGCTGGGCCGCGGCGTCCGAGCGGAACTTGACTTCCACGAACACCACGGTTCGGCCGTCGCGCATCACCAGGTCCAGCTCCCCGTGCGCGGCGCGCGCCCGCCGCGCCACGGTGCGATAGCCCAAGCGCCGCAGATAGGCCTCGGCCAGCCGCTCCCCGTGCAGCCCGGCCCGCTGCCGGGCGCCGCCTGCGCCTGCATCACCCGGCGGTCGCGCGCTCATTTCGGCTCCG
The DNA here is from genome assembly GCA_964401365.1 of uncultured Planctomycetales bacterium. Lineage (GTDB taxonomy): Bacteria > Planctomycetota > Phycisphaerae > UBA1845 > Fen-1342 > CAYNYG01. The sequence goes on from CAYNYG010000007.1 coordinate 79,353, forward strand.
GCACGCGGCGGTCGGTCCGGGGGACCGCCATCGACGCGGCGAACAGAAGCGTGCCCAGCAGAATGATCGCGGCGCTGGTCGCGGTCTCCACGTAGTAGGACAGCGCCAGCCCCCCTACGCCGGAGACCAGCGCCACCAGCACGGCGAACCAGAACAACTGCCCCGCCGAGCGAGCCACGTTCCGCGCCGTCGCCGCCGGGATCACCAGCATCGCCGTAATCAGAAGGATGCCGGTGATGCGGATGCTCGCGGTCACGAGCAGCGCCACCAGCAACGCGAACACGTAGTCATACGCGCGCGTGGCGGTGCGGCGGCTGCGAGCCAGGTCCTCGTTGAAGGCCATCAGCAGCAGCCGGTTGTACCCCAGCAGCATGAACCCCGCGATCGCCAGCAGGAGCAGAAGCAGGGTGCGCACCTGCGCCGTGTCCAGCAGCAGGATGTCGCCGTACAGGAACGCGTTGAAGTTCGCCACCTGTCGCTGGCGGGTGATGATCGCGATGCCCAGCGCCGTGACCGCCGAGAACGCCACTCCAATCACCGTGTCCGTGCCCAGCGACGTGCGCCGCTTCACCGCCGTGATCAGCACGGCCACCCCCAGACCCACCGACGGTACCGTCACCGCCGGATCGGCCCAGGCCAGGCCCGCCGCCGTCAGCAGGAGTCCCAGCGCCACCCCGGCGAACGCGGAGTGGGCCACCGCGTCGGAGAAGAACGCCATCCGCAGGTTCACCACGAACACGCTCACCATCGCGGTCGCGGGCGACAGCAGCAGCAGGGCGACGAGTGCGCGGCCCATGTAATCGTATCGCGCCCACGCGAACGGCAGCCAGCCGAGGAGTCCCACCGCCCATTCGATCCCGACGTCCAGCGCCGCCGCGAATGCGCTCCAGCTCATGGCCCGTCCCCCGCCGCCGCGCCGGGCGGCATGTGTGGGTGGTGGTGCGCGGCGCCCGGGTGACTGCAAGCCGCCCGTCCGCCGGCACCGTGCTCATAGATCGCCGCGTGGTACCCGAACACCCGCGCCACGTTCTCGGCCGACAGCGCCGTCAGCGCGTCGCCTTCGCACTGCACGCGGCGCTCGTTCACGCACACCACGTGGTCCGTGTGCTGCACCACGATGCTCATCTCGTGCGACACCAGGATGATCGTCAACCCGGCCGCGTCCCGCAGGCGCACCAGCAGGTCGCAGAACAGCGCCTCGCCCGCCATGTCCACCCCCGCCACCGGCTCGTCCAGCAGCAGGATATGCGGCTCGCCCAGCATCGCCAGCGCGACCATGACTCGTTGCAGCTCGCCCCCGGACAGCCGCCCCAACGGCGCGTGCAGCAGTCGTTCGGCCCCGACCCGCGCCAGCGCCGCTCCCGCCCGCGCGCGGGCCCGCGCGCTTCGCCCCAGCCACAGCGGACGGCGCTGGTCGGCACACAGCAGGTCCAGCACGCTTACCGGCGCTCCCCGGTCGAAATCCAGCCGCTGCGGCACGTACCCCAGGCGCGGCGCCCGCCCGCCCTCGGCGCAGAACTCGATCCGTCCCTCGTGCGGGACCAGTCCCAACAGCGCCTTGACCAGCGTCGTCTTGCCGGCCCCGTTGGGACCGATCAGCGCGTTGATTCCCCGCCGCCGAAACGTCGCGTTCACCCCGTCGAGCACCGTGAAGCCATCCAGCCGCACGCGAACGTCCCGAACGACGATCGCTTGAGACGGATCGCTGGAAGCAGGCAGGAGCGTGCGGCGCATGGTCGGGATCGGCTCACCTGCCTTCGAGGACCTTCTCCACGGCCGCGAGGTTCGCGCGAAGCTGCGCTTCGTACCAGTCCGGAGCCGTCGGGAGCTGTTCGTAGCGCGTCAGCGACCCCAGGCCTGCCGCCGGCACCTTCGCGTTGCGCGCCACCGTCTCCGACACCCGCTCCTGCGAGCCGCGCTCGAACAGCACCGCCCGGGCCCCGCGCTGCGCCACCGCTTCAATCGCGGCGGCGATCGCGCGCGGCGAGCTCGCCTCGGCGCCGTGCGCCTCGACCACCGCCACGATCTCCAGTTTCAGGTCCCGCGCCAGGTAATCGAAGACTCCCGCCGTCGCCACCACTTTCGCGCCCCGCAGCCGATCCGCCGCCTTCGCGAATTCCTGGCCCAGCGCCTCCAGCCGTTCGGCATACTGCCCGGCCTGCGCGCGATAGCGCTCCTGGTGCCCGGGATCCAGCTTGGCCAGCGCCTCGCCGATGTTGCGGGTCATCCGCGCCGCCTCGCGCGGCGACATCCACACATGCGGGTTGGCGCTGCCTTCCTCGTGCGCGTGCCCCGCGTGATCCTCGTGTGAGCCGCACGCGGCGCCGCGAAGCAGTTCGCAACCCGCCGTCACCTCCACCAGCGGCGGGATTCCGGTACCAGGGCGCGGCAGGTACGTGTCCAGCCCGAGCCCATTCGCCAGCACGAGGCTCGCCTCGGCGATCCGCTGGCGGTCACGCGGCGTCAGTGCATAGTCGTGCGGACAGCCGACGAGCGGGTCCAGCAGCAGCTCCACGCTTACGCTTCCAACCCCGTCGGCCACCCGCGCCGCCAGCGCATGGATCGGAACCGTCGCGCACAGCACCAGCTTTCGCTCCGGGGCCGTCGCGGGTAGGGCCGGCGCGCCCGCCCCCGAAACGGCCACCGAGAGCGTCACGAACGCTGCGAAGACGGGATCGAACACGCCCATGGGACACCTCGACGGATGCTATCGGCGCGGGCTGCGCCGGGCAAACGGCCGCTGCGCCGAGCGCCGCTGTGCACGTCCAGCGCGCGACACTACACTCTCTGCATTACGAGACTGGCGGCCACTGCGTTCGCCGCCCCCCCTGTGGCGAGATTCGATGCCGCCCGACCCTGTCGGCCCCGCACCCCCCCCGGATCGTGCGTCAGCCCCCAAACGCGCGCTGTCCCCCGGCATGGCCGGCCTGCTGTTCCTGGCGCTGCTCATGGTCGGCTTCGTCTGGACGCAGTACAACGCCTATTCCGGTCCGGCCATCGAGTGGACGACCGATCTCGACGCCGCCCGGGCCCGCGCAAAGCAAACCCGACGGCGCGTCTTCCTCTACCTGTGTGAGCCGGACTGCCCCACCACCCGTGAGCACGACCGCTCGCTTTTCTCACGCCGCCTGGCACGCGAGACGCTCGCGCGCATGGTCCCCTGCCGCATCGTCCTCAAGCCCAACGACCCCCTGCGCGACCAGTTCCAGTTCAGCCGCGAGCCTATGGCCATCATGCTCGACCCCAATGGCAAAGTCGTCGGCGAACCCTTCAGCGGACACATGACTGAGCTGACCTTCTCGACCCGCATTCGCCCCGAATAGCCGCGACCGCTTGACTCCGCCCGGGGGTGGAGAATAATCGCTTCGGCTGCGTTGGCGCGACCGTTGACCCCGCCGTTCAGCCCGGCGCCCGAAGGTACCGATAATAGCGGCGGGCTGCGGGTGGACCGGGGCGTGCGCGACGCCCGGATCGACACGCACCCCGACGGCAGGTGACCCGATGCGTTTCACAACCTGGTGTGTGGGCTCCGCCGCCTTGCTGGTAGCGGCGCTGTCGCTCTCCGGCGCCACCTGCCTGCCCCTGATCGACAATTCGCGCACCGGGCCCCAGTCCGTCAACTTCGGCATCTCGCTCTCCAAGCCGCCCGCCGACCGCACCGTGGCGCAGGGCACCGCGCTCGAGATCGAGTGGTCGCTCCTGAACCAGACCGGGCGACCGGCGACCGTCACGCTGCTGGCGCAACGCGCCGCCGACCGCTCGCGCACCGTCCTGACCGAGCTGGCTGTCGACGGATCGGCGGCGCGGCAGACGTTTCAATGGGACACGACCGGCTTCGCCGCCGGTACGTACTCCGTCATCGGCCATGCCGCGCTGGACACGCAGAGCGACGAGATCGACGCGCCGGGCCGCATCACGATCAACGGGCCGCCGGTGTTCTCGTTCACGGCGCCGGCCGCGGACGCGACGCTTGCCGCGGGCGGGACGCTGACGATCGCCTGGCTCGGCGGGGACCCGGACAGCACGGCCACCCTGGCCCTGCTGCTCGACCCGGACGCCGACCACGACAGCGGCAACGAGATCCTGATCCTCGACGCGGTCGAGCTGCCCAACACGCCCGCCGACAACTCGTTCGACTGGGACGGCAACGACCGCGACGGCAACATCGTGGCGCGGGGGACGTACAGCCTGTTCGCGCGCATCACCAGCGGCGCCAGCGACGAGACGGTCGTCGAGTCGGCCGCGCGCATCACCACGCCCGATCGCCCGCCCACGCTGACGTTCACCGCGCCGGGCGGCTCGACCTCGGTGGAACGCGGCGAGACGCTGACCATCGCGTGGAGCGTTGCCGATCCCGAATCGATCCCGTTCGTCACGATCCTGCTCGACGACGACGCCGAGAACGACGCCGGTGACGCCACTGCGCCGCGGACGCTGGTGACCCGGCAGCAGGACAGCGACGGCACGGGCGAGTTCGCGCTCGACACGTCCGACGTGTCGCCCGGCAGCTACTTCCTGCAAGCGCTTCTGGACGACGGCGCGAACGACGCCGTGTTCGTCGTGTCGGAATCCACGGTGACCGTCAACAACGCCGCGCCCTCGGTTACGTTCACCGCTCCCGCCGCCGACGTCGATTTCCTCACGTCGCAGGCGGCCCTGACCATCGCGTTCGACGTGGCCGACGTCGGCGACGACGTTCTCGTGGACCTGAAGATCGACACGGACGACAACAACGCCAACGGCAACGAGACGACGATCCTCGCGCAGCGTCTCGTCACCGGCGGCGCAACCGGCCAGAGCTTCGACTGGACCGGTGCCGATGCACAGGGCGCCCCCGTCCCGGACGGGATCTATCGCCTCTTCGCGGTCGCTTCGGACGGAACGAACGGCCCCGTGACCAGCCTGGCCGCCGCGCAGATTCGACGCCGCACCGCGGGCAGCAAGCCGCTGATCGCGCTGCTGGAGCCGAACGCCACGCAGACGCTCAACCCGGGCGAGTTCCTGACGATCGCGTGGCGCGACGACGACCCGGCCTCGACCGCGACGATCGATCTGTCCGTCGATGACGACGCGGTGCCCGACGAAGGCACGGAGACCGGTGCCGCCCCGACGACGGTCCTTGCCAACCGCGAAGCGGTCAGCGACGGCGTGCTCGACAGCTTCGCGTGGCAGTTGCCGTCGCTGGCGCCCGGCACGTATTTCATCCAGGCGAAGATCACCGGCGGCGGTTTCGAGCAGACGTCGGTGGCGCAGGGACGGCTGATCGTGCCGGATCCGGGTCAATAGCCGCGCCCGCGCTGCCGCTCAGCAGCGGGTCACCACAGGGTGCCGTCCGCCCCGTCGCGCAGTTCCACGCCGATGGCCGAAAGGCGCTTGCGGACCTGGTCGGCCAGGGCGAAGTTCTTCGACTTGCGGGCCTCGTTGCGCAGGTCCACCAGAATCTGAATCAGTGCGTCGTCGCGCGAGGCGCCGCCCGCGTCGCGCCGCGGCCAGCGCAACCCGAGCGCGTCGCCCGTCAGACGCCGCATCAGCAAGGCGGCCGCGGCCAGGTCGCCGCGCGAGACCCCACCACGAATCCACTCGCCCGATTGCCGCGCGAAGTCGAACAGCGTGGCGATGGCGATCGCGGTGTTGAAGTCCTCGTCCATCGCCTCGGCGAAGCGGCGCTCGATGTCCTCGAGGGCCGCTCGGATCGCGTCGGAGGGGCGCGGCGCGGAATCGGACGCGGCCGGGACGGGCGTGTCACGCGGCGCCGTGCCTCCCCCGGAATGCGCCAGGCCGCCGGCCGCCTCCAGCTCGCGCAGGGCGTCGCGCAGCCTGGTGCAGCCGCTCTCGGCCCCGCGCAGCGCCTCGTTGGAGAAGTCGAGCGTCTGGCGATAGTGGCTGGTCAGGATGAAGTGCCGCACCACGACCGGTTCAAAGGTCTTTTCCAACAGCCGATGCCCCTCGCGGAACATCTGCTTGAGATTGATGGCATTGCCGAGGCTCTTGCCCATCTTCTGCCCGTCCAGCGTGCACATGTTGTTGTGCAGCCAGTAGCGGACGAAAGGCTTGCCCGTGACGCACTCGGCCTGGGCGATCTCGCACTCGTGGTGGGGGAACTGGTTCTCCAGCCCGCCGCCGTGGATGTCGATCGTGTCGCCCAGGTACTTCTGGCTCATCGCGGAGCACTCGATGTGCCAGCCGGGGAAACCAGCCCCCCACGGGCTGTTCCAACGCATGATGTGCTCCGGCTCGGCCCGCTTCCACAGGGCGAAATCGGCCGGGTGGCGCTTTTCGGGGTTCACCGCGACGCGCGCCCCGGCGTCCTGGTCCTCGGTGCGGCGGCCGCTGAGCCGGCCGTAGGCGGGGAACGACGTGACGTCGAAATAGACCGAGCCGTTGGCGGCGTAGGCGTGCCCGCGGGCGATGAGCGTCTGGATGGCGTCGATCTGCTCGACGATGTGGCCCGTGGCCCGGGGCATGATATCGGGCCGCGCGACGTTGAGCGCGTCCATGTCCTCGAGGTAGCTGTTCATGAACGTGTCGACGATCGCCATGGGGTGGAGGCCCCGGGCGCGGGCCTCGCGGATGATGGGGTCCTCGCCGCGGTCCTCGTCATTCTGGGTCAGATGGCCTACGTCGGTGATGTTCTGGACGTAGTTGACCTGGTACCCGCGAAAACGCAGCCAGCGAACGATCGTGTCGAAGCTGACGTAGCTCTTGGCGTGACCGAGATGACTGTGGCTGTAGACGGTCGGGCCGCAGACGTAGACGCCCACCCGCGGCGGGTGGAGGGGTAGGAAGTCTTCGCGGCGGCGGGTGAGGCTGTTGGTGACGCGCAATCCCATGGCGCTTCCGACGAATGCGGGCGATCCGCAGCGTCGGAATGGTAGGCGGGTTGGCGGCGACGTTCCACCGCTTCGCCCGGAACCGACGGCCCGACTCAGCGCCCCCGCCGGCGCGCTCCTCGCGGCGATCCCGTGCGGCCGGCGCGTTCGGGCGGCTACTCCCCGCCGGTCGAGCCGCGCCCGTCGCCGGCGCGCCACCGCGTGGCCTCCGCGGCGTCGCCCAGCGCGTCGTACACGGCCGCGATCTCCTCGCGCAGCTCGAGCACCATTTCGTGCCCGTCACCCAGCTTGGCATGCAGCGCCCCGAATGCGCCCCGCAGCGCCTCCAGTGCCTCCAGCGCTCGGCCGCGGCGGTGCAGCGCGCGGCCCAGGTCGGCGCGGAAGCGTGCCACCTCGACGTCGTCGGCGGGCAGCAGCGCGGCGCCTACGTCGAGCGCCTCGCGGCACAGGGCTTCGGCTTCCTCCGGCTGCCCCTGTTCCAGCATGATCTGACCGAGCCGGTGGCACGCCGTCGCCAGCAGGACCGATTTGCCCGCGACACGCAGGCGCTGCACCGCGTCGCGCGCCAGCGCTTCGGCCTCGGCAGGCCGGCCCTGCCTGACCAGGCAGTATGCAAGCGCCAGGCCGGATTGGACCGTGGCGGCGTCGGAGTCGCCCAGCACCGCGCGACGCCGCTCGAGCACGCTGCGGAGCACCGCCTCGGCCTCGTCGAGTCGGCCGCTTTCGGCCAGCACGGTACCGATGTTGTTGAGTGAGGCCAGCGTGCGCGGATCGTCGGCGCCGAGCCGCCTGCTTCGCGCCGCGTAGACCGCGCGAAGCGACCGTTCGGCGGATGTCAGGTTCCCGCGAGCGCGGTCGATGGCCGCCAGCAGGCCGTGCGCGGCGAGCACCGTGTCATGCTCCGGGCCGTGCGCCGCGAGAAAGACGTCGAGCGCCCTGCGGCCCAGCGCGGCCGCCTCGTCATAGCGGTCGAGCGAGTAGACGGTGGCCGCCAGCGTATGAAGGAGGCGGCCCAGGTCGCCGTGGTCGGGACCGAAGAAGCGTTCGCCGACTGCCAGGGCCTCGCGGGCGAGGCGTTCGGATTCGTCGAACCGGTTCTGAACGCGGTACAGGTCGGCCAGGTTGCCGAGCGCCTTGGCAACGTCCGGGTGGTTGTCGCCGTGAAGTCGTCGCAGGCTGGCCAGGGCCTGCTCGTAGTGGGCCTGCGCGTCGCTCAGCCGCCCCTGCGCCTCGTAGAGGATCGCCAGGTTGGCCAGCCCGGTCGCGTAGGCGGGGTGTTCCGGGCCGCGCGTGCGTCGGATGATCTCGACGTTCTGCTCCAGGCATTCGCGGGCCTCGTCCAGCTTGCCGCGTTTCATGAGCGATTGGCCCAGGTTGTTGAGGACGCGCGCGACGATGGTGTCGCCGTTGCCGCCCCGCGCGCAGCCCAGTTCGAGCGCTTCGCGCCATAGCGCTTCGCCCTCGTCGGACGGGCCGCGCTCGTAGAGCAGGCTCGCCAGCTCGTTCATGGCGCTGAGCGTCAGCGGGTGGTCGTCGCCCAGCACTCGTTGCGCGCGCGCGAGGACGGCCCGCGCGTTCGGCTCGCTCTCGGCGAAGCGGCCCATGCGCCGCTCGATCGACACGCGCTCGACCGCCGCCTGGATGGCGTCCTTGCTGTCGGGCGCGCCGGCCTGCTCGAAGCGCTCGATCGCCGTTCGTAGCTGCCACCAGGCCGCCTCGTGCAATCCCAGCGACGCGTAGGCCTGCGCCAGCACGCGGCGGACCCGTCCCTCCAGGTCCGGGCGGTCTCCCAGCGCGCCGCCGTCGAGCTGCGCCACGGCGTCGTCGAGCGTGTCCGCCACGCGCATGTCGTACGAGCCGCCCTGATAGGGATCGACCGACGTGATCACCTGCGTCAGGAAGTCGGCCACCGCGTTGGCCGCAACCGACTCGCGCTCGGCACGGTCAGCGCTCACCATCGCCTCCTCCGCCCGCTGCGCCGCGAGCCGGCCCTGCTCGACGGCGTCGGACCGGGCGGCTTCGGCGTCGCGCCAGAACGCCAGCGAGGCGCCAAGCCCCCCCAGCGTCGCGACCGCGATCAGAGCGGCCGCGATCACCCCCACCCGGTAGCGGGCAAGGCTTCGGGCCAGCAGGTACAGAACCGAGTCGCGCCGCGCGTCGATCGGCTCGCCGCGCAGGAACCGCCCCAGGTCGCGGCTCAGTTCGCCGGCCGACTGGTAGCGCCGTTCGGGGTCCTTCTGGAGGCACTTGAGGACGATGGTCTCGAGATCGACCGGCAGCTCACGATCGTGCGCCCGCGGCGGAGTCGGGTCGGCTTGCGTCACCTGCGCCAGCACGTCGGCCAGCCCGCCGTCGACCCGATAAGGGAACGCATGGGTGAGCGTGTGATAGAGCAGGATTCCCAGGGAGTACACGTCCGTTCGCACGTCGATGGCGTCAGGACGGCCCGCCGCCTGCTCGGGCGCCGCCCACATGGGGGAGCCGACGAACTGCCCGCTCAGCGTCATGTCGGATGAGCGGTCAGCCGCCAGCTTGGACAGACCGAAATCCAGGACGCACGGTTCGCCGTCGTCGTCGACGCGGATGTTGCCCGGCTTGAGGTCGCGGTGGATGATCCCGCGGACGTGTGCCGCGTTGACCGCGTCGCAGATCTTCACGAACTGCCGCAGGATGTCGCTGCGCGTCAGCCGCGGGCGCGCTTCGCGGAGATAGGCGTCGTAGGGACGTCCCGGGATGTAGTCCATCACGTAATGGACGCGGCCGGCGACCACTCCGCTGTCGTAGATTCGGACGATGTTGGCGTGCCGCAGCCGCCCGAGGATGCGCACCTCCTGTTGAAAGCGCGCCAGGTCGGCCGCATCGGCCAGTTCGGTGTCGCGCAGGACCTTGATCGCGACATGCCGTTGTGTGGACTCCTGGAGCGCCCGGTACACCACGCCTTGCCCCCCGCGGTGAATCTCGTCGAGCAGTTGATACCCGGGAAAGGCGTCCGCCGGCACGGACCGCGGCGCCGCAAACCGCGCCGCCCCGCTCAGCCCGACCGTCTGGCGCATCGCGGCCTCGATCAGCGCCCGCTGCCCGCCGGATGGGATCGTGGCGTCGGACGGATCGTGCATGCGAAGGCTCCGCACGGTTGGCGACGCTCCGCCCACCACGTTCACGCGCGCGGCGCGAGATTCCGCCGACGCGGCGGGACGTGCGCCGGCGGGGTCAGGTGGACCCGACGACCCGCAGGCCCAGGCGCGCCTTGCGCCCCTCGATCGTCAGTTCGCGCAGGTCCACGCCCGCCGCGCCACCCCGGAGCGACACCGCCGCCGCCAGGCATTCCGCGCGGATCGTGTCGGCGAAGCGCTCCAGGATCGACGCGAAGTCGGCGTCCGTTTCGACGAACAGCTCGATCCGCGCCTGGTAGGGAAGGTCGGCTTCCTTCCGCAGCCCCTGCACGTGATGAATGAACTCGCGCACCAGGCCTTCGTCCCGCAGCTCCGGGGTCACCTCGGTGCTCAGCACGAGCACGCCCGCGCGGCCCTGCGCCGCCGACCAGCCCGCCTTGGCCTCCAGGCGGATCTCAACCTCGTCCGGCGAAAGCTCAACCGTCTGCCCATTCACCGTCAGAGGAAGCCGGCCGCTCCGCAGCAACGTGGCGCGGGCCGCCGCCGAGTCGCTCACGGCCGCCAGCGCCGCCTTGATGCCCGGCACGAGGGCGCGGTGCTTCTTGCCGATCGCGGCGAAATTGGGGACCACCCGGTAGGTCACGTAGTGGTCCGCTTCCGTCGTCAGCTCGACCCGCTTGACGTTCAGCTCCTCGGCCACCAGACCCGCGTGATCGCGGATGGCGTCCGCCTGCTCCGGCCGGGCCAGGATGATCTCCACCAGCGCCAGCGGCTGACGCACCTTGAGCTTGGCCGCGGTCCGCGCCGACCGCCCCAGCGCCACCAGCTCGCGGACCGTGTCCATCGTCGCCGCCAGCGATTCGTCGTAGAACCGGATGTCCTCCGGGTTGGGGTAGTCGCACAGGTGTACCGAGATCGGGTCATCCGGCATGCGCAGAAACCGGAACATCGTCTCGGCGAAGAACGGCGTGAACGGCGCAATGAGGTGGCTCAGCACCCGCAGGCAGCCGTACAGCGTGTGATACGCGTCCCACTTGTCCTGATCGCCCGGGGTGATGGCCTCATCCACCCAGATCGGAAGGTCCTCGCCGGGCCGGAAACCGGCTTCTTCTCCGCGTCGCCTCGTCGCTTCGGCGCTTCGCGCCTCCCACGCCCGCCAGAACCGCTCGCGCGAACGCCGGACGTACCAGTTCGATAGCGCCTCGACGAATTCGTTGAGCGCCTGGGCGGCCGGGAAGTTCTCGAACCGGTCCATGGCCTCGCGAACGGTGGCCACGGTGCGGCGCAGCTCGGTCACGATCCAGCGATCCAGCTCGGAGCGCTGCCCGGTGGGGCGGTAGCCGCGCGGCATGGCGACGCTTGCACCTGGAGATCGGCCCGTGCTCGACGGACCGGCGGCACTCGGAGACGCGTCGGTCGCGACGGTCTTGGTCGGGGCGGCGAAGGGCGCGTGGATGTCGCCCGACTTCGCGGGGGCACCGGATTCCGCGGCGGCCGCCGTCACGTCGCGACTGGCGGCCTGCAATTCCGAGCTGGCCTTGAAGCCGTCGATGCTGGCGTAGATGCTGAAGAAGCTCAGCACGTTGTAGAGCTTGACGAGGAACTCGCGCTGCGCGTCGCGGATGTTGGCCTCGACGAAGCGCGTGCTGGTCCAGGGCGCCTGCGCGAAGAAGAAATACCAGCGCATCGCGTCGGCGCCGTAGGTGTCGAAGATGTAGGTCGGCTCCTTGTAGTTGCGGAGCCGCTTGGACATCTTGTTGCCGTCCTCGCCGAAGATGTGGCCGAGGACGATGCAGGTGCGAAAAGGGAGTGGATACTCGGCCGCGATTCTCGCGGCAGTCGCACCGGCGCCGGCACCCACGCCCCCGGCGCCGTCCGGTTCTCCAGCCGCCGTCCGAGGGCTGTGCTCCGGCTGAATGCCGGTAGTCCTCGTACCGAACAGCAGCGTGTTGATCGACAGCAGCGCGTAGAACCACCCGCGGGTCTGGTCGATCGCCTCACTGATGAAGTCCGCGGGGAAACGCTGCGACAGCGTGGCCGCGCTGCCTGGCGCGTGCGGATAGCCCCACTGCGCGAACGGCATGCTGCCCGCGTCCCACCAGCAGTCGATCACCTCCGGCACGCGCCGCATCCGCGCCCCCGCGGCCCCCTCCCCGCACTTGGCGCACTTGTACGTCCACGCGTCGATGTACGGCTTGTGCACCCGCAGGTGCTCCGGCATGTCGCTGTCGCCCGACGCGCGGTGCTCGGCCACCTTCTGTTCCCAGAAGCCGTCGTCGCTCGCGCCGCGCTTGCCGCGCAGCTCGTCGAACGAACCGACGGCTTCCATCCAGCCGCACTGGTCGCACACCCAGATCGGCAGCGGCGTGCCCCAGTACCGCTCGCGCGACAGGGCCCAGTCCACGTTGTTGGCCAGAAAGTCGCCGAAACGCCCGCCTCGCCCCTCGCGGTCGCCGCGGATGCCTTCGCGCGGCAGCCAGTTCACCGCAAAGCTGTTGGCCAGCATCTGGTCCTTGAACCGGCTGGTGCGCACGAACCAGCCTTTGCGGGCGTACTGGATCAGCGGGTCTTCGGGCGCGCGCGGGCAGAAGGGGTAGTCGTGGCGGTACTGCTCCTGGTGGTAGAGCAGCGGCGTTCCCCAGGGCGTCTTGCGCTCGTCGCGCAGCTCGCGGATGATGTCCTTGTCGCAATCCTTGACCCAGCGCCCGCGGTAGCGCTCGGGCGCGTCGGCGTTGAACGTGCCGTCGGGGTTGACGGCGTTGAGCAGGGGAATCGCATCGGGGCGTTCGAAGCGACGGCGTTCCTCCTGCAACAGGTCGAAGTCAACCTCGCCGTAGGCCGGCGCCTCGTGCACCAGACCTGTGCCGCTCTCGAGCGTGACGAACTTGGCGGCCAGAACGCGCCACCCGACGGACTCCGGCCCGCCGTCGCGCAACGGCTCCTCCACGGCACGCGTGAATGCGGCGGCATCGTTCGCCTGGCCCAACCGATCGTAAACGCGTCGGCCAGATGCGGAGTGGTCGCCGAAGTTGGCCCACGGACTGTCGTAGTAGGCCTCTCGGAATGGCGGCTCATAATGGAGCCCCACAAGATCGGACCCCATGCAGGTTGAGACGAGTCGCAGCTCGCGCTTCACCTTCTTGCCAATCTGTTCCACCAGCGCGGCCGCGATGTACAGGTACTCGTCATCGACAGGGTCGTGGACCAGTGCGTATTCCAGTTCCGGATGCACCGCCGAGAAGTGGTTGCTGATGAGCGTCCACGGCGTCGTGGTCCAGACCAGCAGCGAAGTCCGCCCCTTGATTCCTCGATCCCCCAATCCCTCGATCCCTTCCGTGCCTCCGTGCCTTCGTGCCTCCGTGCCTCCCGCGCCAAGGCCCGCCGCTCCCGCTGCGGTCTCGCACACCAGCGGGAACTTCACGAACACGCTCGGGTCATCGACCGTGCGATACCCCTCACCAACCTCGCCGGCCGACAGCGCTGTCCCGCCTTGCGCCCACCACCACACCACTTTGTGCGCCTGATACAGCAGCCCGCGCTCGTACAGCGTCTTCAGCGACCACCACACGCTCTCGACGTACGACTGGTGGTACGTCGCGTACGCCTCCTTCAGATTCACCCAGAACCCCAGCCGCCGGGTCATGTCCTCCCATTCGCGCGTGTAGCGCCACACGCTGTTGATGCACTTCAGCACGAAGCGCTCCACCCCGTACGCCTCGATCCCCGCCTTGCCGCCCTCCTTCATCTCTCCCGCCGCCATCAGCTCTTTCTCGACCTCGCGCTCCACCGGCAGCCCGTGCGTGTCCCACCCGCCCTTGCGCTCCACCAGGTACCCGCACATCGCGCGATAGCGCGGAAACAGGTCCTTCATCGCCCGCGTCAGGCAGTGGCCCGGGTGCGGCATGCCGTTGGCCGTCGGTGGGCCTTCGTAGAACACGAACCGCGGCCCGTCCGCCCGAATCCGCACCGACTGGCCGAAGATGTCGTGCTGGTCCCAGAACGCGAGCACGTCGCGCTCGGCAGCGGGGAAGTCGAATCGGGCAGGCAGCGGCTTGAACATCAGCTCCTCCGGGGGGCGGCCGAAACACCGTACGATACGCCCTTGCCCCGCACGCGGCGAGTCAGCCCGGTCCGGGGCGAAAAGCAGGGCCCGCGCCCCGTCGAGCGTCCCCTGTGCGCGGCCGCCTAACCCTTCAGGCCCGTCGTCGCGATGCCGCGAACCAACGCCTTCTGTGCCAGCAGGAACAGCGCCAGCACCGGCAACACGATCAGCGTCGACGCCGCCATGAGCTGGTTCCATGGCGTGTCGCCCGAACGGGCCTGGAGCGACTGCAAACCCAGCGCCAGCGTGAACTGGTCCTGGTGCGACAGGTAGATCAGCGGCCCGACCAGATCGTTCCACACCGTCAGGCAGTGGAACAGCGCCACGACCGCCAGCGCAGGCCGACTCAGCGGCAGCATGATCCGCCAGAAGCAGCCCCAGCGCGAGCACCCGTCCAGCATGGCCGCCTCCTCCAGGTCGCGCGGAATACCCATGAAGAACTGCCGCAGCAGGAAGATGTTGAACGCGCTGCCGAACCAGGCCGGCACCCACAGCGGGCGGAACGTGCCGATCCAGCCCAGCTTCTGAAAGATCATGTACGTCGGGACCATGATGACCGGAAACGGGATCATCATCGTCGCCAGGCACACCCCGAACATCATGCCGCGCCCCGGGAAGCGGATGCGGGCGAACCCGTAGGCGGCCACGGCGCTGCTCAGCACGACGCCCACCAGGCTCAATCCCAGGATGATGAGCGTGTTCCGGGCATATAGAAGAAAATCGAAGTGCTCGGAGCGCAGCAGCTCGACGTAGGCCGCCGGCGTCGGTTGCCGCGGCAGGAATGACCCGCTCAGCGCCGTCGGCTTGAGGCTGACGCTCAGCATGTACACCAGCGGCAGCACGTACGCGGCCGAGGCCGCGATGAGCAGCACGTACGTCAGGACGTGGCGCGTGGGTCGGCGCATGGGCAACATCAATCCGCGCGATAGTGGACGGTGCGACGCGCAATCCAGAACAGCAGCCCGGTCAGGGACAGGATGATCAGCAGTTGAATCCACGCCATGGCACTGGCGTAGCCCATCTTCAGGTAGCGAAACGCGTTGTCATAGAGGTACGTCGTGTAGAAGTACCCGGCGCGCTCCGGGCCGGGCCGAGTGCGCCAAATGACGTAGGGCAGCGCGAAGACCTGGAGCGCATTGATGACGCCGACGATGCCGTTGAACAGGATGATCGGGGACAGCCCGGGCAGCGTGATGTGCCAGAAGCGGCGGGCCGGACCCGCACCGTCGATGCCGGCCGCCTCGTAAAGCTGGCCCGGAATCTCCTGCAACCCGGCCAGATAGATCACCATCGGCGAACCGACAAACCACAGGCTGATCCCCACCAGCGAGAGCAGCGCCCAGCGCGGCGACTCCAGCCAAACCGGCGGCGAGTCGACGCCCACTGCACGCAGCGCCGCGTTCACCAGCCCGAACTCGGGATTCAGCACCCACATCCACACGATGCCCGCCGCCACCAGCGGCACCACCGTCGGGACGAACAGGCACGCGCGGAAAGCCGCCCGGCCGCGGACCGGCTGATCCAGCAGCACCGCCAACCCGATCGCCAGCAGCGTCGCGGCCGGCACCGACAGAGCCGCGAACGCCAGCGTGTTTCGCACCACCAGCCAGAACGTCGGGTCACGAACCAGGGTGGCGTAATTGTCCGCTCCGGTGAACACCGGCGGCTGGAGAATGGGATAGTCGCACAGGCTGATGTAGAGCGAGAACCCCATCGGCACGAGCAGGAACAGCAGGAACCCCGCCCACCACGGCGCCGTCCAGATCAGCCCGCTGGCCAGCGAATCACCTTTCCTGCGCGGCGCAGAGCTCACGGGTCCGCGACCCCCGCCGGCGCCGCCGCGCGCCGTCGCGCCATTCGCTCGTAATCGGCCACCACGCGGTCGATTCGCGCCTGGGCTTGGGCCGCGGCGCGGGCGGGTGGCTCCAGGCCGCGGAGGACCTTCTCGAGCATGAACAGCAGCTCCGTCCATGCCTCTCCGAACATGGGCATCTTCGGATTCCCGAACGCGTCGGGGGAGTCGGCCAGCCCGTCGAACACGCGGATGAACGGGTTCGGGTGCTGTTCCAGGAAGGAGGCGCTCGAGTTGCGATAGGGCGACAGCTTCCCGTGCGCCAGGGCCAGCTCTTCGGCCACCTCGGGCCGCATCAGGTACTCCAGGAATACGAGCGCCTCGCGCGGGTGACGTGCGGTGGCGGGAATGACCAGCACGTCGGCGCTGGCCAGCGCGGCACGGCGCCGCGGGGTGTCGGACGGGAACCGTGCCACGCCATAGTCGAGCTGCGGCGTGTACTTGCGGATCCAGTTGGTAATCCACGGCCCCTGCATGACCATCGCCAGCTTGCCGGCCAGGAACGGGTTGTCGGGGCCCTCGATGGGCAGGTTCGAGGTTTCGAACGCCAGCAGCGCCGCCACGCCGTGTTCCTGCCGCTGGTTCCAGAGCCACTCGAGTGCCGCGCGGCCGGCGGGGGTGTCGATCGTGAAGCGCCGGCCGTCCCAGAGCCGCTCACCGAAGAAACCGGGCCAGGCCCAGTGCCACCAGCCGAGCATGCCCGGCCAGGCCGTGAAGCCGAGCTGGACGATGCGACCGCCGGCGTCGCGCTTCGTGAGTCGCCGCATGCACGCGTCCAGGTCGGCGGTGGTCTGCGGCGGGCGATCGGGATCGAGGCCGGCCTCGCGAAACAGTGCGCGGTTGTAGAACAGGGCGACCGTGAAGGGCGCGCAGGGCAGCCCGTAAAGTCGGCCGTCGAACTGGGCCACGTCGCGCCAGATGGGCTTGAAGTCGTCCACGCGGATGCCGGCCTGCGGGGCCAGGTGCGTGAGATCGAGCAGCGCGCCCTGGGCGGCGAACTGCGGGATGTAGCGGTCGTACAGGCCGGCCACGTCCGGCGGGTCTCCTCCGGCGGTCGCGATGAGCATGCGCTCGTCGATGTTGCTGATCTCGTTCAGATCGACCCACAGGCCGCGCTGCCGGCCGATGGTGGCGTTGAAGCGATCGACGATGGCGCGGATGGCGGCCGCCTCGACCCCGCTCCACTTCTCCCAGTAGCGGATGACGACCCGGTCCGTGGGCAGGTCGTGCCGGCCTCGCGGGCCGAAGGCGACCAGGGCCGCGGCCGGAACGCCCAGCAGCAGGAACGGAATGGCGCGTCGCAGACTCATGGGGTCGAACGGCGCCTTGCGAGAATGTGAAACGACGCGAACCTGGACCCGCCCGCCCATGCGGCGCTCAGCCGCCCAGCCGGACGATGAACTCCTCGATGTCGAAGCCGTTGACGGAGCCGTCGCCGTTCACGTCGCCGGCACACGGGCCGCACGGCGTCGCGCCGCCCAGCCGCGCCACGAACGGGCCGATGTCGAACCCGTTGACCGATCCGTCGCAGTTGGCGTCGGCGCGGTCGAGCTGGGCCGGATTGTACGACGGGCAGTTGTCATATGCGTCCGCGATGCCGTCGCCGTCCGCGTCCGCCTGAAAGGGCTGCCGCTGACGGAAGAACAGCGGATCGACGGATTCCACCAGCCCGAACATCAGGAACAGGTGGTCCACCAGGCCGGTGTCGAACGGAATCCACGACGGCTGCGCCGACGACATGCGGACCAGACCGTACCGGTAGCGTGCGTCACTGGTCGGCGGCTGCGCCTCCACCCAGTCCAGCAACGCGCTCACGTCACCCCACGCCGCCACCGCCTCCGGACCGTACACCGAGTGGTGCGCACCGATGGCGTCCGCGAAGTAGCCGGTCGGATCGACGCCCGCCGTCAGGCCGTAGCGGAACGGCTGCGCGAGCACGTCGGCGCAATAGAGCGCGTCGGCGCGCTGCTGGTTCCGCGCGTACCCCTCGAAGCCGTCGTGCGACGCGAAGTCGGTGTTGAAGAAGTGCGCCTGCTGCACCCAGAAAGCCGGCGCGTAGCTGCCGACGTCGTCGGTCAGCATCTCGATCCCGCTGTAGCTGATCTTCGGCGCGTTCGCCGGATCGAGCCACTTGGGCGCGACCGCGACCGCGCGGCTGTTGTTGGCCTCGCGCAACGCCAGCGAAACGATCAGCATGTACTCGTTCCACGGGCCCAGCGTCCCGATCGCGTTCCCGTTGGCGTCCGTGGCCAGGAACACGCGCCCGTCCAGCGAGCCGTGGATCATCGCGTTGAAGTTCGTCGTGGACTGCATCTCGCCGGCGTAGGCGGCGATCGTCGCGTTCTCGACGAAGTGGTTCCGGGCGAAGAGCGCCCCGCTCACCAGCAGCGCCGAGCCGATCGTCGTGTAGTTGTCGTTCCACCCCGGCTCGGGCAACCCCGTCTGCACGTTCATCCAGTGCCACCAGTGACCCTTGGTGTTGCGCGTCGGCGTGACGCCCGGCGTGTGCCCGGAATACGCCGACAGCACCGCCTCGACCCGCGCCTCCGCGTCCGGAAGCGTGTGCAGGCGGTCGGCGGCGCACAGCGCCAGCAGCGCGAATCCGCCCGCGTCCGGAGACGCCGGGTGGAACGGCGCATCGGCCGGGTTCAGCGGCAGCGAGTCGCGCACCAGCCCGCTCGGCTGGATCGCGTCCACCACGTAGTCGGTCAGCCGCCAAAGCTGGTCGGTTCGTATCTCGCCCAGGTCGCCGCCGGGCGCATCGGTCCGGCTCAGCGTCCAGCGCGACCATCCGATACCCGACGGCTCCCCCGGGCCGACCTGCACGCCGATGCCCTGCAATCGGATGTAGTTGGTCTGCCCCGGCGTGAAGCGCGCCAGCGGAATCGTCGCGACGTACGCCCGCGGCGTGTCCACGGTTTCCCGATGAACCTCCGCCAGGCCCTCCAGCGACGGACCGGCCAGCACCGCCAGATCGAACGACTGCGCGTAGTGCGCGTCGATGAGCACGGAGAAGCGATACTGGTCCGCGCCGGGCGGGACGCTGTCACCCAGCGCAAACGCGATGTCGATGCGGTCGCCCTGCCAACCCATCTCGCCCGGCCAGACCGGTGTGCTCCCGATCGTGCCGCTGAACCCGTCGAAGTACGTCAGCGACCAGGGGGGATCGGCGAAGCTCGTCACTTCGAACAGCGTCGTCCCGGCCCAGGCCTGCGCCGACAGCACCACGGCGGCGACCGCCGCCACGCACCGCCGCGTCCGTGTTTCTTTCGCCAGCATTCCCTGTCTCCGGCGTCGCCGCGCCCCGATCTACTGCGTCCGGCGGCTGGCAACGTAATCCGCGTACCAGCGGCCGCTCCGCTTGATGGTACGCTTCTGGGTCCGTCGATCACAATGAACGAGCCCGAAACGCTTCGAGTACCCTTCGGCCCACTCGAAGTTGTCGAGCAGCGACCACGCGAAGTAGCCGCGCAGGTTGACCCCGCCCGACCGGGCCGCCTCCATCGCCGCCAGATGGTCGCGCAGGTACTCGACCCGCTGCGGGTCGTCGACGAAACCGTCTTCGTCCGGTCGGTCGTCGAACGCGGCCCCGTTCTCCGTGATGTAGATCGCCGGGCCGCCGTAGCGGTCGTGCAGCCAGTGCAGCAGCTTCGTAAGACCGGCCGGGGTGACAGGCCAGCCCATTGCTGTCCGTGGCGCGTCGCGCACCGGCACGCGTTCGTACTCCATCGGGCCGGCGCCCGGCGCGTGCCGCACCACGTCGCTGAAGTAGTAGTTCAGCGCCAGGAAGTCCGCCGAGGCGCGCAGCCAGCTTTGCTCATCCACCGAAAACCGTGGCAGCAGGTCGCCCAGCCGCTCGCGCATCACGGCCGGATAATCCCCGAAATAAAGCGGATCGCCGAACCAGCCCGCGAAGTCCTGCATGGCACGCTCCGCGGCGGCGGCATCGGCCGGCGAGTCCGTCGCGGGTGCGCTGTGCGTCGCGTTCAGAGCCAGGCTGATGGCGCCGTCGCCGTGCTGCGACGCACGATAGCGCGCCACCGCACACGCGTGCGCACGCAGCAGGTTGTGCCCGACGCGATATCCCAGCCGGCGGTCGCGAAGCCCCGGTGGATGCACGCCGTGGAAGTACCCGCCGTCGACCACCACCCACGGCTCGTTCAGCGTCAGCCACAGCCGCACACGATCCCCCAGCGTGTCGAACACGCGGCCGGCGTAATCCGAGAAGTGCTGCGGCAGGTCGTCGTGCGCCCAGCCGCCAAGCGAAGTCTGGAGTGCGGCGGGAAGGTCCCAGTGATAGAGCGTCACCATCGGTTCGATCCCGGCGCCGCGCAGTTCATCGACCAGCCGGTCGTAAAAGCCCAGGCCGGCGGGATTCACGCGGCCCCGACCCTCGGGTTGGACTCGAGGCCAACTCACGCTGAAGCGGTAGGCATTGAGGCCCAGGGCGCGGATCAACTCCACGTCCTCGCGCCAGCGGTGGTAGTGGTCGCACGCGGTCTCGCCGGTGTCGCCGCCGGCGATCCGGCCCGGTTCCGCGCAAAACTCGTCCCAGAGGCTGGGGCCCTTGCCGTCGGCGCGGGCGGCGCCTTCGATCTGGAAGGCGGACGTAGCGGCGCCCCAGAGCAGGCCGGGTGGGTCCACAGCGGCAGGAATGCTCATAAGTAGCTTTATAACAATTAGTTAAGATCAAAATCGTGGCAGGGCGCCTCGTCGCGACGCACGCCACCGCGGGACAGCATAGCGGCGACTGAAAACGCTTGCAACCGCGGCCGCCCCACGCTAAGATTCTATGGAGCAAGGTCGAAGCGCGAGCTCGACTCCCCTTCGCATTTCCCGAAGGGGCTTCTCACAACTCGCTTTTTGGAGGAACGGGATGAATGCAAGAAGTCTCCTGAGGCGCACCGCCGCGCTGGCGGCCGCCTGCGTCGCCACCGCGGCGCTCGCGTCGCCGGTCATTGACAGCGCGGTCATCAAGACACGCGTCTTCAATGACGACGCCGACTCGATCATCAGCACCACCAATCTCTGGCCCAACCTGATCTCGATCAAGGACGAGAAGCTGGACGGTGGCGGGCCGGGCAGTTTCGCCAACCGCCACATCTACAGCCTCTCCGACAACGGCGGCATCGCGCCGGCTGTCTTCCTCAACGGCGACAGCTTCCTTCACTCGGCCACCGTCTCCATCAACGGCACCGCCAACGCCGAGGGCGGCATGCGCGTCTCGCCCTGGTGGTCGAAGGAAGTCGACGGGACCTTCATGATCAACGCCACCTCCGGTGAAGTGGCCGTCTTCGGCGGACGCCTCCCGTTCTACAGCTTCACCAGCAACCACGCCGTGACCTACACCCGCGGCACCAAAGTCCGCATGGGCGTCGTCTATGACCCCAACGGCCTCTCCTCGACCGATCCGGCCACGATCCAGTACATCTACACCGACGCATCCGGAACGTACTCCAGCGGCGAGTTGCCCTTTGACGAGGGCAACGGCGCCGAAGGTTACGGGACCTGGGGCATGCTCGACGACGCCCGCGTCGGCGGGTACTTCCAGGCGCAGATTGACGCCGGAAACCCGGACAACTGGGCCGAGATCGTCTTCGAGGACCTGAAGTACACTCCTGAGCCCGCGACGCTGGGATTGCTCCTGGCGGGCGGACTCGTCATGTGGCGCCGGCGTCGCTGACGCCGCGCCGCATCCCGGACGTTGAATCGGGCGTCCGGAGAAATTGCCCGGGACCGGCGCGCCGGATGGTCGCGTCGGTCCCGCCGCGGCGACCCGCGAGAGCGGGCTGCGAGGTATGAGCCATGAGATTCAGCACGACGGCGCGGACGTGCAGGCGCGGATTCACGCTCATCGAACTGCTGGTCGTGGTGGCGATCATCGCCATCCTCATGGCGATTCTGCTGCCCTCGCTTCAGCGGGCCCGGGAACAGGCCAAGGGGTCGGTCTGCCTGTCGAACCTGCACCAGATGGCACTGGCCACGCACTATTACGCCACCGACAACCACGACCGTCTGCCCTACATCGTCGGCGCCAACAACGGCGGAGCCAACGCGCCCTTCTACCAGTATCACTCCCTGTTCAACTTCTGGCCTTATCTCAAAGACCTCAGCATCTTCGTCTGCCCGAGCGCCAGGGGCGAGACGTCCGTCAAGGACTACATCGCGAATCCGCCCCCCTACGAGCCCAGCTTCTACACGGTCTTCAAGGCCGACAACCGCTTCAAGGATGCGCTCAAGCAGCAGTGGTGGCCCAACATCAACCCGTCCGACTACCCCGGGCAGTACGTGCCCCCGCTCTACGTCGAGTACTGGTTCAACGACTGGGGCTTTGGCGCCACCGACAACAACGGGCAGAAAATCCCGCAGATCAGCGGCGGGTTCCTCAGCAAGATCCCGCTGCCCGAGAACGCCGTCGTCCTCTGCGACGCCGTCTGGGAGCGCACCCCGCGGCACCGCGGCGCCAACAACTTCGCCTTTCTGGATTCACACGTGGACCGGCTCCCGCTGGCGCGCTACTACGATCCCCAGGCGCATCAGCCGGGCTACACCCCCCACGACTATGACAGTTTCGGCAACCGCCCCTTCTACGCCTGGGGCTTGACGAGGTCGGGTTTCAACGGCGATCCGTGACGAGTGACGGAGATCAGGCCGCATCGAG
The DNA here is from genome assembly GCA_964401365.1 of uncultured Planctomycetales bacterium. Classification (GTDB taxonomy): domain Bacteria; phylum Planctomycetota; class Phycisphaerae; order UBA1845; family Fen-1342; genus CAYNYG01. Next base: position 101,911 of record CAYNYG010000007.1, read on the forward strand.
CATCGCAACGAATTCCGGTCCGGCCAGCCCACGATCGGGTGCGCCCGACCCCCCGGGGGGCCTGACGGTTCTTCGACCGATGAAAGAGGCAATCATGCGCAGCGTCAAACTGGGCCTTGTTTGCGGGCTGACGGCCGTGGCCACCGCCGTCTGGGCCGACCAGAACATCACGCGCAACGGCAGCATGGAGTCCGGCCAGGGACCGTCCGGCATCGACCCGCAGGTGCCCGCGAGCTGGACCGAGTTCGGCGAGAACGTCGAGCGCTCCGGCCAGTACAACCTCGCGCCGCCCGACGGCGGGTTCTCGCTGAAGGCGTTCGGCGACAACACCAGCAACATCGTCGGCGCATTCCAGGAGATCCTGAACGTCGCCCCGGGCCAGTCCGTCAGCGCCTCCGTGTGGCTCTACACCGCTTCCAACGACAAGCTCAGCGGCAGCGGCCAGGCCGGACTGCGGCTCGAATTCCTGAACAGCTTCGGCGGCGTGGTCCCCGACGGCGCCCACGAGACCCTCGTGCTCAACTCCGGCTCGCCCGCCGACCAGTGGATCCAGGCCTCGCTGGTCCGCACGGCGCCGGCCGGCACCGCCAAGGTGCGCTTCACCTGCAAGCTCACCTGGACCCCGGGCGACATCGCCGGAGCCTGCTGGTGGGACGACGCGCAGTGCACCATCGACGGTGGGCCGAACAAGGTGGTCAACGGTGATTTCGAAACCGCCGGCAACAGCCCCGGTCAGAGCCCGGCCGGCCTCGACGAATGGCAGGGCTTCAATGACCAGGAGAAGTCGCCGCTCTTCGCGCGGGACGCAGCCAACAGCCTCCAGCTCGGGACGCGCGTGGCGTACTCGGGTCTTTATCAGGACATGGGTGTCGCCAGCGCGGGCGACCGCATCCTGGCCCGCGCCTATGCCTTCGTCCCGTCCACCGACGCGCTCAACAACACCTGGCGCGCCGGGATCAAGCTGGAGTTCCTCCCCAACGCACAGGTGCCGCCGCCCGAGGAGAACCTGGCCTTCGACGCCAACGACCCTCAGGACACCTGGACCCTCGTGCAGCTCAACACGACCGTCCCGCCCGACATGGGCATCGCGCGCGTCGTCATGATCTGGTTCGCCGACGGCGGCACGAACGGCGCGGCGCACTTCGATTCGGCCTTCGCCGAGGTCGGTTCGCAGCCGGGCGTCAACCAGCTCCTCAATTCGAGCTTCGAGAGCGGGCTCGGCGGGCCCAACGGGCTGGACAACTGGACCGAGTTCTACAGCAACAACGTCTCGGAAGCGCGGGCCAACTGCTTCGACCTGCCCGGCCCGCCCAACGGCCCCGGCTACCACGACGGCGACTGCTCCTGCCGCGCAACCGGCAAGTCCGTCGCGGGCATCTATCAGGAAATCCCCGTCACGCCCGGCGAATCGCTCGCAATCTCCGCCTATCTGCTGAGCTGGTCCGGGGATCCGCTCACCGGAACGGGCAAGGCCGGCGTCAAGGTCGAGTGGGCCGCCGGCGGCATCCCCCCCAACATCGACATCGGCCCCCCCGGCAGTCCGAACACCATCGGCACGGGCGCCGCCACCGACACCTGGATTCCACTCACCGTCGACTTCACCATGCCCGACGGAACCAGTGCCACCGTCCGCATGACCAACATCATCGAGAAGGGGACCGCGACGCAGGGCCACGTCTACATCGACGGCTGCGAGACGGTCATCACCAACCGCTTCGACGGCGCCGACTCCGACTCCGACGCCGACGAGGACATGCACGACCTCGCCAACCTGCAAAAGGCCTTCGCCGGCGCGGGCGTACACCCGACCGCCTGGCCCTGGCTGGTCTTCGACTCGGACGAGGACTCCGACCTCGACACCGTGAACAGCGAATTCTTCATCCCGCGCCTGACGGGTCCGAACTGAATCTCTCGACCACGAATCGACGTGGAGGAACCTCGAATGCGTCTCAGCCATCTTCGGGTCGGCGTGGTCGCGGCCGCCCTTGCGTCCGCCGCTTCCGCTCAGAACGTCTCGCTCTCGCTCGACTCGTTTCAGAACGGGCAGACCGTCGCGCCCGGTGCACAGATCGAGTGGACCATCACCTTCGAAGTCTCGACCGGCGACAACCAGGGACTCGCCCTGCTCGTCGCCGACCTCGTTCAGGACGACGCCAACCCCGCCTTCCTTGAGCTTCCGCTCGCCGACGCCGTCCCCAGCGGCATGGCCAACTTCGCCCGCCCCGCCGGAATCACCAACCCGCCCGCCAGCGGCTATCTCGGTTCGCCCCGCGGCCCGGCCGGCGACAAGGACCTGCTCCAGATCGGCGGTTCGCAGAACACCTTCGGGGTAGCCCGCACCGGCACCGGTGTCGGTGAAAACGCCGACGTCGTCACCGGTGTCGGGCACGGCGGACCGTTCCTGCTTGCCAGCGGCTCCTTCAGCGCACCGGCGACGCCTGGCGTCTACACGTTCACGCTCGCCAACGGCGTCGCCAACGTCATCGTCCAGCGCAACGACCCGCCGGCGTTCTCGCCCACAATCGCCGCAAACGTGGACGCGAGCGCAGCCAGCATCTCGTTCACCGTGTCGGGCTCGGGCTGCGATCCGTGCGACACCAACTGCGACGGCTCGATCAACGGGCAGGACATCGCCGGGTTCGTCGCCGCGCTGAACGGCAACCCGAATCCCTGCTCACCCTGCAACAGCGATGCCAACGGCGACGGCTCGATCAACGGGCAGGACATTTCGCCCTTCATCGCGTGCCTGGCGCCCTGACCGTCGGCCCGATCGCTTCCCCGTGACGCGCCCGCTCCTCAGGGGCGCTGCCCCGGGGCGTGCTGGGCCCGCACCCAGTCCGCATACGCCTCCCAGCGCGCCACAAACTGCTCCAGCTCCGTGCGCTCCGCCTCCAACACTCCGCGCTGCGCGCGAAGCGCTTCGCGGCCTGCCGCCAGCAGCGCCTCCGCCTCGCGTAAACTCGCCGCCTCGGCCTCAGGATCACGCTCGTCCCCGGCATCGCCCGCGAACGCGCTGACCACCAGGGCCGCTCCCAGCCGCGCCCGCGACCGCACCTGTGCCCAATCCGGGCCACGGTCACGCGATCGGGCGGTCACGACTTCGCGCAGCAGCGCGACCGCCTCCCCCGCCTGGGCCCGCGCCGTGGCTTCCGACGCGCCGCTGGCCCAGACGCAATCCGACAACTGCGCGGCCAGCCGCTCCTTGGCGGCCAGCGTCTCGGGGTGCTCGTTGCCGAGCGCATTGCGGCGGATGTCCAGCGCCTCCCGCGCCAGGGGCACGGCCTCGTCCCATGCCTCCCGCGACCCCAGTACCTCGGCCAGATCACCAATGGCGCCGGCCAGGACCGGGTCGTCCGCCGCCCGCGTCTCGCGCAGCGCGGCCAGGTGATCGCGCAGGACCTTCTCCGCGGCGGGCTCTTCGTGGCCGTCCCCGGCGTCCGCTCGCCGGCCCGCTGCGCCCGACGGCGCGGGACTCGGCGCAGTTCCCGCGCATGGATCGGCGGCCGGTGCGGCGTTCGCCGTGGGACGCTGACATCCGGACGAGAGCGTGGCGGCCGCGACCAGCGACGCCACGACGGCCCGTAGGGCGATTGGAGCAAACCGCCCGCGGGGCGGATGTTGGCGCGGGCGGGACGAGGTCGGTCCGGGCTGGGTGGCGGTCGATCGCGCGCCCCCGGACCCCGGGTGCGAGGCGCGTGCTCGAAGCCGGACGGGTGCGTTCATGACCGCATCGTAGCTGGGATTGTTGATCGGGCTGGTCATAGAATCCGATACCAGCGTCAGCGAGACGGATTTTGCGCGGCGCGCGGTTGATTCGCTCCCGCGCGCGCTGTATCAGTACGTGGCGCACGGACGTGCTCTCGAGCGAAGGATTGCCAGATGTCCTCCAATACGCGTAATACCCGGATGATTATCGCCCTGGTCGTCGCGATGACGGTCGGCGCGGGTTTGCTCCTGCAACTCGAGTCGCGCATGCCGCGCGCTCCCTGGGACGCTTCCAGTCCGTTGATGGCGCGCCAGGAGCACGCGGTCGACGCGCTGATCATCTGCACCATCGGCGGCCGCGAGTCGCTGCAACGGGCCGAGCCCGATCTCGGCGAGTTCGATGCGGCCATTCTCCCCAATGGGGAGTGCTACTGGCGACAGGCCGCCGCGGGAACCGTGCGCATCGCACTGGTGGCCGCTTCCGGCGGTATTTCAACCGAGCAGGCGAGCACGCTCCTGCTTGTGATTCGAAGTCTGCACAACCTGCGGGGGCTGGACCTCGCCCGGGTCGCGCTCGAGCCGCAACCGACGGACCGAGACGCCGCGGCGGCGCATCAGGCCGTGCGCGTCCTTCTCGCGCGCAAGGGCATCGGATAGCATTACGGCTTACGGATGCGCTGGGATCTGCCGCCGTCGTCGCCCGGCCCGCGGGCGGCGACCTGAGGGTGCCTCGGCCCGCCCCGAACTCCCGGAGCGAGCGTTTTGCGCCAGTTGGATGAACTCCCCGACTACAAGCTGATCAAGCACCTGGGGACCGGTGCGCACGCGACCATCACGCTGGCCACGCACATCCGCACCGGCGAGAAGGTGGCCGTCAAGTGCGTCGTCCGCCGCGATGCGGACGACGACCGTTTCCTGGCGCAGGCCGAGACTGAATTCCGCGTCGCCAGCCGGCTCAAACACGCGGCGCTGCGCCGCTGCCTCGACATCGTACGCATCCGCAAGTGGCTCAAGACGGCGCGGCTGGTCCTGATCCTGGAGTATGCCGCCGGCGACACGCTCGAGCACCATCCCCCTACGCGGCTGGCGCGCATCCCGCAGCTCTTCGTCGCCGTGGCGGACGGGCTGCACGCGATGCACAAGTCCGGCTTCGTCCACGCCGACATCAAGCCCAATAACATCATTCTCGGGCCGCACGGACAGGTCAAGATCATCGACTTCGGCCAGAGCTGCGAGATCGGGCACCGCAAGGAGCGCATCCAGGGCACGCCCGAGTACATCGCGCCCGAGCAGGTCCTGCGCCACCCGCTCGACCAGCGCACCGACGTCTTCAACCTCGGCGCCACGCTCTACTGGGTGCTGACTCACCGCCCGTTCGCGACGCTGCTTCCCGCGCGGCGGCAGGCGGACAAGCTCATCGATCTGCGCTCGCAGCGCGACAATCCCCCGCCGCACGAGGTGAACCCGCGCGTCCCGCTGCCGCTCTCGCGGCTCGTCATGCGCTGCTGCGAGTCCGACCCGGCCCGGCGCTGCCGCGACATGCGCGAGGTGATTGCCGGGCTGGAACTCGCCGATCACCTGATGCAGAAGTCCGCCGACCACCCCGACTCCGCTTCCACCGGGCACGGCGGACCGCATCGCGCCGAGGGCATGACGCACGGACGGCGAACCCCATAGAATGCAGGTTTCGATGGTGACCCCGGGAGCGCTCGTGACCCTTGACAACGATCCGGCCGCCGCGGCGGACGCCCTGCACCAGGCCGCCGAGCTGATCCGCGGCGACCCCGTCCGAAAGGGGTCGATGCTGCACTTCGGCAGCGCGGGGCAGCTCGTCATGACCGGGGACATGCACGGAAACGTGCGCAACTTCGAGAAGCTGCGCCGCTTCTGCGCCCTGGAGAGCAGCCCGGCCCGCTACGTGATCCTGCACGAACTGCTTCACGCCGAGCCCGCCGGACCGCGCGAACCGGACGACTCGATTGACCTGCTGCTCCGAGCCGTCCGCTGGAAGTGCGACTTCCCCGACAACGTTTTCTTCCTCCAGTCCAACCACGAGCTGTCGCAGTTCTGCCGGCACGAGATCGTCAAGGGCGGACGCTCCGTGCTGGCCGATTTCGAGGAAGGCGTACGCCGCCGCTTCTGCTCGGGGGCGGAACGCGTCTACGAGGGCGTACTCGACTACATCGAGTCGCTGCCCCTGGCCGCGCGGACCGCCAACGGCCTCATGCTCTCGCACAGCTTGCCAAGCTCACCCCTGCTGCACGGCTTCGACACCTCCGTGTTCGAGCGCCATCCGGGACCCGAAGACCTCAGTCCCGGCGGACCAGCCCACGCGCTCGTCTGGGGCCGCTTTCAATCCCCCGAGGCCATCGAGGAATTCGCGCGCCGTCTGGGTGTGGACGCCTTCGTCGTCGGACACATGCCGCAGGAGTTCGGGCACGCTGTCGTGGGCCGCATGCTCATCCTGGCCAGCGACCACGACCACGGTGTATTCCTGCCCATCGACCTGAGCCGCCGCTACGGTCTCGACGAACTGGTGGCCGCGCTGCGGAAGTTCGTGGGCGTGCCGTAGTCGGGCGGGATTCCGCCGCTCCCCCGATCCGAGATCGAGTATTCAGGCGAATCGCCGGCGCAGCGCGCCCGCCGCGCCCAGTCCGATCCAGCCCACCAGCGCCGCCGCCGGCGCCGGGATGACCAGGTTCTCAAACTCGTAGATGACCTCTACCTCGACGCCCAGGATCGGCGTCTGCACGCGAAGCTGCCACGCATCCGGCGCCTTGCCGAAGAAGCGCTGGTCGTTGACCAGCAGGACGGGAGTGATGGGGAAATCGCGCACCCCGGCCCCGTCGGTCTCGTAGAGCGCCGTCGCGGGCGCGAAAGGCGAGCCGGGCACCGCCTCGCCTGAATAGCTCAGCGTGCCGAACACCACCCCGTCCGGCGATGTCGGATCGAAGTCCGGTCCGTCGCCGTTGTCGGGCAGGAGCGGAATGAGTGCGCCGTTGATCGTCTTGGAGGCCAAGCCCCCGATTCCGGGTCCGGCGTAGGTGAACTCGCGGATCATTCGCCCGCGAACAAAGGTGGATTTGAACTTGTCGTCGTTGTCGCCGGCGATGTACACGCTGGCGTAGTGCGTGATCGAGACCGTCACGCCCAGCAGCGCCCGCGTACCGCCCTGCGTGTCGAACGAGGGCAGGGAGATCGTTTTGGTCGGCTCGACGTCGCTGCTGAAGACGACGCTGCCGGAATAGGATTCGAAGGTGCCGGCGCTGGTGTGGACCGCCAGCGCGACTGCCGCGAGCGCAGCCGACCACCACTTGATATGTGCCACCGAAGCGCTCCTCTCCGTCCGCTCGCGCGGAGCCCGCTCGCGATACGACCTGCACGATAGCACGCGGACGTTGTCCGAGTCAATCGTGCATGCCGCCCGCGTCGGCGGAATTGTCGGGTGCGGCGGAGTCCGCGTCCGATAAGTGCGCCACCCGTCGCACCCCCTCGGGTCGACGCTCATCTCCGGTCGCCACCTCCGCGCTGCCCCGCCGGCTGGCGTCCAGCAGCAGGTTCGGTTGCGCGGAGAAAATCACGATCAGCGCCCCAGCCAGCGCCGCCCCGAACCGCGTCACTTCGCGCGGCAGCACGTCCGCCGGACGCTCATTCTCGTACAGGAGGCAGGCCGCGACGACCCGCAGGTAGTACGCCGCTCCGATCGCCGAATTCACCACGCCGACGATCACGAGCGCGCCGACCCAGTCGCCGTGCGGCACCGTCGTGGAGGTCGACAGCGCGCTGCCGAACAGCGCCAGCTTGCCCCAGAACCCGGCTGTGGGTGGCAGGCCCATCAGGGTGAACATCGCCAGGGACATGAGCACCGCCAACCCCGGGTGGCGCCGCAGGATGCCCGCCACGTCGCGCAGCGTCTCGCACGGCTGTCCGTCGCTATGCAGCAGCGACAGGACGGTGAACGCGGCGAGATTCGCGATTCCGTAGATGAAGATGTAGTAGAGGACGGCGGCGGGCCCGTCACCCATCACGCCGACGTCGGCGATCGGCCAGGCGATCAGCCCTACCAGCATGTACCCCGCGTGCGCCACGCCCGAGTAGGCCAGCATGCGCCGGATGCTGGTCTGTTGCAGGGCCAGGAGATTGCCGACCGTCATGGACAGGGCGGCGACGATCCAAAGCAGCCAGAAGAGCGGCCCCTGCCCGAACCAGCTCGACGCCTCGAGGAGCTTGATGATCGCAACGAACCCTGCCAGCTTGGGCACGAACCCGAGGAACCCGGCCACCGGCCCTGCGGCGCCCTCGTACACGTCGGCCACGTAGAAATGCAGCGGGAACGCGGCGATCTTGAAGCACAGCCCGCCGATCGCCAGCACCATCCCGATGGCCGCGACGGCGTGTCCGTTCTGCGCCGGGTCCGCCAGCATCAGTCCCAGCAGCCCACCGGGATCCATGCTGCTGGTTCCACCCGCGCCGTACAGGAATGCAAACCCGTACGCGGTGATCGCGGCGGCCAGCGCGCCGAGGTAGAAGTACTTCGTCCCGGCTTCGAGCGCGGCCGGTCCGCGATGACTCAGCGCGACGACGACGTAGGCCGGGATGCTCACCAGTTCAATCGCGAGGAACAGCATCAGCAGGTCGCTGCTCAGCCCGGTCAGCATCAGCCCGGCGAGTGAGAACAGCAGCATCGCGAAAAACTCGCCGCGCTCGTCGCGGTGCGGCTGCGACCAGTGCGTCACCACCGCCAGCACGCCGAAGATCAGCGCGGCGGAGCGGACGTACTCCGCGAGCGACCCGGCCGTCAGTCCCCCGCCGATGCGCGCCCCCGACGGCTCCAGCAGGTAGCGCGCGGCCATCGCGACGCCGATGGCCACCAGCGACAGCGGCGCGCTGAGCCGCCGAATGCGATCGCCCCGCGCGATGCCCGTCAGCAGCACGCCGCACGCGGCACACAGCAGAATGACCTCGGGCAGCAGTTCGGTCGCGCGAACCGCGAAGTCGGCGTCGAAGAACATCACCCGGGGCCCTCCGTCGCCGGCGCCCCGCCGCGTGGCGCGCGCGCGGACGAAGGCCGGTTCGCGACCCGATCGGACCCCGGCGGGGATGCAAAGGCCGCCGGCGTCGCCCACGCGCCCGGCTGGTCGGCCTTCGCAGCCCCGCGGGCGCGCCATCCGGACGGCTCGGCCCGTCCCGCACGCGCCAGCGCCGGCTCCACGCGCCGGATCACCTGCGCGTCCAGCACCACGTCCAGCGGATCCGTCACCAGCCGCGGCGCCACGCCCAGCAGCACGACCAGCGCCGCCAGCGGCGCGAGGATGCCCACCTCGCGCGGGCCCAGGTCGCGCGGCAGCCCGGCCGACAGGTCGGGCGTGTGCGGCGGCTCGCGCAGCGGTCCGAACAGCACGCAGCCCAGCATGTAAAGCATGTACACCGCACCCAGCAGGATGCCGGCCGCGCCGACCACGCCGAACCGCGGACCAAGCACACCCGAGTTGTACGCACCGAAGAGCACGGTGAACTCGCTGACGAACCCGTTGAGCCCGGGCAGGCCGATGCTGGAGAGCGTAAAGAGCGTGAGGAAGAACGCCATCGCGGGCATGCGCCGCGCAAGCCCGCCCAGTGCGTCGATCTGCCGCGTGTGGTAGCGCTCATAGACCATGCCCACTACCAGGAACAGCGCGCCGGTGCTCAGTCCGTGGTTGATCATGTAGAGCACCGATCCGCTCAGCCCGGCGGCGTGCATGCTGAACATGCCCAGCATGCAGAAACCCAGGTGCGACACCGACGAGTACGCCACCAGCTTCTTGATGTCGCGCTGCGCCCAGGAGACGAGCGCCCCGTACAGGATGCCGATGACAGCCAGCAGCCCCATCGTCGGCGCGCACGCCACCGCGCCGCCCGGCACCATCGGCAGGCTGAACCGCAGGAACCCGTACGTCCCCAGCTTCAGCAGCACGCCCGCCAGCAGCACGCTGCCCGCGGTGGGCGCTTCGGTGTGCGCCAGCGGCAGCCACGTGTGCAGCGGGAAGAAGGGCACCTTGATCGCAAAGCCGCAGAAGAACGCGGCGAAGAGCAGGAATTCCTCGCGCGGCGTGAGCCCATGCAGCGCCGACAGGGCCGCCATGTCGAACGTCACGACCGCGGAGCCGGCCAGTTCCGCGGCGCGAATGGCCAGGTAGACGATGCCGGCGAAGGTGATCACGCTCCCGACGAACGTGTAGATGAAGAACTTGTTGGCCGCATAGCGCCGCTGCGGGCCGCCCCAGATGCCGATCAGGAAGTAGAGCGGCACGAGCGTCAGCTCGAAGAACACGTAGAACAGCAGCACGTCGCGGGCGGCGAATACCCCGAACATCGCGCCGGTCAGCGCCATGAGCCAGGCGTAGTATTCGCGCACGCGGTGGCGTATCGCCGTCAGGCTGCACGCGACCGACAGCGGCACCAGCAGCCCGGTGAGCAGCGCCAGCGGAGCGCTGATCGCGTCCAGCGCCACGTGGTAGTCGATCCGCACCCCGCCGGTCTCGTCACCCACGCGAATCCACTCGGCTCGGTGCTCGGCGATCAGCTCCGACGGCGCCACCGTCCACAGCCGCGTCCAAAGCACCAGCGCGATCAGCCCCACCAGCAGCCCGCCGCCCAGCGCAATCCGCGGCGCCAGCGCCTCGCGCCGCGCCGGCAGCAGCCAGATGACGGCCGCCAGCAGCAGGGGCAGAAAGATGAGTACGTCCAGTGCGTTCATCGTGTCGCCGTCATCCGCCGGGCGCTGCCGCGACGGCCGCGGGCGCCGACGCCAGCCACCAGACCATCAGGAACAGCAGCCCCAGCAGCATCGCCAGCCCGTAGCCCTGCAAGGACCCGCGCTGCATCCACCGCAGGCCCGCGCCCACGCCCCGTGCCAGCCCGGCGGCCAGCCGCACCAGACCGTCGATCAGGCGCTCGTCGATCTCGAACAGCGCGCGGCCGGTGCGACGCAGCGGCCGCACCAGGGCGCGGTCGTTCAGCTCATCCACCCAGTACTTGTGATGCCACCACTGCCACATGCGTCCCAGGGCCGCCGCGTCCGGGTCGCGCCGCGGCGCCGTCCCGTAGCGCAGCCAGGCCAGGACGATGCCCGCCAGCGCGACCAGCGTCGACACGTACAGCAGCCACGCGCCGCCGCCGTGCTGCGCGCTGCGCACGATCGTGCTCGACGCCAGGTAGCTCTGGAACCAGCCTCCCGGCGTCAGGACGCCCAGAAAGCTGTCACCGGCGGCCCCGCCGAAGAGCGACACGCCCGCGAAGCCGCCCAGGATCGCGCCGACCATCAGAACCCGCAGCGGCAGGATCATCACGGCCGGCGAATCGTGCGGATGCTCGCCCGCCTCTTCCGGCAGACGCTCGCGCCCCTCGAACGCCAGGAAGAACATGCGGAACGTGTAGTAGGCCGTCATGAACGCCGTGGCGAGCATGACCAGCCCCAGCAGGGTGCTGCGCTCGAACGCCGCGTGGACAATCTCGTCCTTGCTCCAGAAGCCCGAAAGCAGCGGGAACCCGGCCAGCGCCAGGCAGCCCCACAGCATCAGAATGTGCGTCCTGGGCAGCACCCCGCGCAGCCCGCTGAAACGCCGCAGGTCGATCACCCCGCCCATGGCGTGCATGACGCTGCCCGCGCACAGGAACAGCAGCGCCTTGAAGAACGCGTGCGTGAACAGGTGGAACACCGCCGAATCCGGCGCACCGCACCCCAGTCCGACGAACATGAACGCGAGCTGGCTGATGGTCGAGTACGCCAGAATGCGCTTCATGTCGTACTGCGCCATCGCCATCGTCGCCGCCAGCAGCGCCGTCCCCGCCCCGACCGCGGTCACCACCGCCAGCGCCACCGGGGAGCGCGCGTAGATCGGCCCGCAGCGGGCCACCATGTACACGCCGGCCGTCACCATCGTCGCCGCGTGAATCAGGGCCGACACGGGTGTCGGACCCTCCATCGCGTCCGGCAGCCAGACGTAGAGCGGAAACTGGGCGCTCTTCCCCACCGCCCCGCAGAACAGCAGCAGCGCCACCAGCGTGAGCTGGGACGTGCTCAGCGCGCCGGCCTCCACGCAGCGGAACACCACCTCGTAGTCGAGCGGGTTCTCCCCGGCTCGTACATGCGGGCTGATGAACGCGTAGAGGGCGAAAATCCCGATCGCAAAGCCGAAGTCGCCGATGCGGTTGACCAGGAACGCTTTCTTCGCCGCCGCGGCCGCCTCGGGCCTGGAGTAGTAGAACCCGATCAGCAGGTAGCTGCACAGGCCCACCAGCTCCCAACCGAGGTAGAGCAGTACGAAGTTGCCCGCCATCACCAGCATCAGCATCGAGAAGACGAACAGCGCCAGGAAGGCGAAGAAACGCTCGTAGCCCCGCTCGCGGTGCCCGTGGTGGTCGCGCATGTACCCGATGGAGTAGATCACCACCATCAGGCTGACCAGCGTCACCGTCACCGTCATCACACCGGTCAGCGAGTCGAAGAAGAACCGCAGCTCCACCCAGTGCCCGCCGCCCAGGCTGATCCAGCGGAACAGCGCCAGCGCGTCGCTGGAGCGGGCCGCGCCCCCGTGTTCTCCCTGTGCCGTGTGTTGCGCCGCCTCGTGTCCGGCCGGCGCCGCGGGCCCCGGGTGCGCGCCGCTCCCACCGACGCGCCCCGCGACCGAGATCGACAGCAGCAGCGCCAGCGCCACGCCTGCCACGACGATGCGGTCCGCATATGCGCGGCCGCGCCCCAGCGCCAGCGTCAGCCCGACCGCGGCCGCGCTCAGCAACGGCCAGAGCGGCAGCGTCGCATCCAGCCACGCGATTTGCATCGCCAGCAGCGCCACGGTTCTACTCGTCCCTCAGGCTGTTCCACGCGGCCGCGTCCAGCGTGCCGCGATGGCGGTAGAGCAGTACGACCAGCGCCAGACCCAGCGCGGCCTCGGCGGCGGCCACCGCCAGCAGGAAGAGCGCGAACGACTGCCCGTCGAGCGTGGGCGTGCCGCTGAGCGGATAACGCCCGAACGCGGTCAGGGTCAGCACCACGCCCTGGAACATCAACTCCGTGCACAAAAAGATGATGATCAGGTTGCGGCGCGTGACGAACCCGATCAGGCCCAGCACGAACAGCACCGCGCCGACCGTCAGGTACCCCGCGAGCATCGCACGCCCTCCGCCCGCCGTCCACTTGCCGCAGCCCGATTCACCCCGCGTCCTCCTCCAGCCCGGTGCCGGCCCGCCGCCGCGCGATTACGATCGCGCCCACCATCGACGCCAGCAGCAGCAGCCCCGCCACCTCCACGCCGACCGCGTAGCGCGTCAGCACCTGCGTCCCCAGCCAGGTCACGTCCCCCGGCGGCACCAGCGCATCCGCGTCGCGCGGTGCCTCCAGCGCCGGGCCGAACAGCCGCGAGCCCAGGATACCCAGCAGCACGAACCCTGCCGCGCTCGCCAGCAGCGGCTCGCGCGCCTCGCGGTCATACACCGCCTCGCCGCTCTGCTGGGCCAGCATGATGACGAACACGTAGGTGACCAGGATCGCGCCCGCGTAGATGATCACCAGCGCCGCCGCCAGGAACTCCGCGCCCAGAAGCAGCACCAGCCCCGCGACGGCCACCACCACCAGCACGAAGTACAGCGCGCTGTACACCGGACGGCGATGCGTGATCATGCGGATCGCGCCCGCGACCGCGATCACCGACAGCCCGATGAACCACCCCGCCCGGCCCCCCGCGCCGGCCGTCGACGACAGCAACGGAATCAGGATCGCCCCCGCCGCCAACAGCAGCACCAGCGCGCCGCGCCCGACCCGCGCCCGCCCGCGCGGCAGCGCCAGGTACACCCCTACCCCCCCCATCGCCACCAGCACCGATGCGACGAGCCCGGTCACACCTTGCGCTCCGCGTTGGGCCGCGCCACAGACGGATCCTGTCCGCCCGTCAGACCGTAGTCCGTGACCGGCGGGTTCTTGCGCGGCTTGACGCCCTTGGTCGCCTCGTACACGCCCAGCAGCTTCTCCTTGTCGAAGATCATCTCGCGCCGCGTCGCCCCCACCAGCTCGTAGTGCGGCGTGAGCTCGATCGCGTCGCAGGGGCAGGCTTCCTCGCACATCCCGCAGTAGATGCAGCGCAGCTCGTCGAGGTCGAACTTGACCGGGTATTTCTCGCGGTCGGGCCAGGGCGACGGGGCCGCCTCGATGTGGATGCAGTGCGCCGGGCACGCCGTGCTGCACATGAAGCACGCCACGCACGCCACCCGCCCGTCGGGGTCCTTGTTGAGCCGGTGGACGCCGCGGTAGTTCTCGACCCGCACGGCCCGCTTCTGTTCGGGGTATTGCGTGACCGTCTCGTTCCGCTTGCGCGTGTTGAACGTGTGACGCAGCGTGGTCTTCATGCCGACGATGATCTGCGGCAGGTAAAGCCGGTCCATCACCGTCATGCGCGGCTCTTCGATCAGGATGATATCTTCGTCACGCATTCGCGCTTCCGCACATCCACGCGCCGCGGCGGGCTCACGCCGTCCGGGCGCCTGCGTCATTCCGGCGCCGCCGTCCACCTTCCGGGAACGACCTCCACCCGCGCCAGCCCGGCCTGCCGCCCCGTGACGGCCAGGCCCGTCCGCGACACGATCCACACCGCCACGCCCAGCACCAGGGCGTTGGCGGCCAGGTTGGCCGCCACGTTCCGCTGCCACCCCAGCGCTGCAAGCACCGACGTCGCCGCCACCGTCCCCAGCCCCAGCGGCACCAGCGCCCGCCACGTCAGCCGCATGAGCTGGTCGAATCGAAAGCGCGGCACCGTCCAGCGCACGATCATGTACAGCCCCAGGAACGCCGACACCTTGGCGAAGAAGACCACGAACTTCAGCAGCGCCGCGCTCCACGTCACCGCTTCCGCCCCGGGCAGAAACCACAGGTGCCATCCGCCGAAGAACAGCGCCGTCATCACCGCGCTGTTGGTCACCATGTGCGCGTACTCCCCCAGGAAGAACAGCGCGAACTTCATCGAGCTGTACTCGGTGTGATACCCGCCCACCAGCTCCTGCTCCGCCTCCGCCAGGTCGAAGGGCGTCCGGTTCGTCTCCGCGAACGCGCTGATCAGCACCAGCACGAACGCGACCGGCTGCGTGAACACGTTCCACACCCCGCTTGACGCCTGCTGATTCACGATGGCCGACAGCCGCAGGTCGCCGCTCGTCAGCAGCACGCACAGGATGCCCAGCCCCAACGGCACTTCGTAGCTCAGCATCTGCGCCGTGGCGCGCATTCCCCCATAGAACGCGTACTTGTTGTTGCTGGCCCACCCCGCCAGCACCACCCCGTACACGCTCATCGACCCCACCGCCAGAACGTACAGGATTCCCACGCTCACGTCGGCCACCAGCGTCGAGACGGTCTGTCCCTCCGGCATCCACGGCCAGCGGATTTCCCCGGCCCACGGAACGATCGCAAACCCCAGCAGCGCCACGACGAACGCCAGTCCGGACGCCAGGAAGTACACCGGACGATCGACGCTGGCCGGAACGATGTCCTCCTTGAGCAGGAACTTCAGCCCATCCGCCACCGGCTGAAAAATCCCCCACGGACCCACCCGGTTCGGCCCCTTGCGGTCCTGAACGAAGGCAGCGATCTTCCGCTCAGCCAGGATGCACGCGGCACAGGTGGTCAGGATGATCGCCAGCAGCACCCCCATCCACAGCACGCCGAACCAGAACGGATCAGCCAGCAGGTCTTTCAGCGATTGCAGCATGCGGGCCTACGGCGCACACGTCGAAGGAACGGCCATGCGCGGGACCACGCATCGCCTGTGAAGTTTTTCACAATCGCTCCGATCATACACGCCACCGCGCGGTTGTCCACGCTCCGCCGCTCGCGCGCTCGCGAGGGTACCGGCCATCGAAGAATCCGGGCGCGTGCGGCCAGTGCACGGCGCCGACCACGCCCGCTGCGCCGCTGGACCGGCGACCACGCTTGGCCCGCCGTTTCCGCGCGAACGGCGCGCAGCTTGCTACGTACCTGGGATGCAGACTATCCTTGAATAGTCCGCCTCGATCGCGACCCACGCTCGGAGGTGCCCATCATGTCGGCCCGTCAGGTCCTCGCGGAAAACTACGACCCCGACCCGAACCTTCGCATCTGGATCAACGGCGAACTCGTCCCCACCGCCGAGGCACGCGTCAGCGTCTTCGATCACGGCCTGCTCTACGGCGACGGGGTGTTCGAGGGCATCCGCAGCTACGCCGGCCGCATCTTCGAACGCACCGAGCACACGCGCCGCTTCTTCCATTCCGCCAAGGCCATTCGACTTGCGCTTCCCTTTACTTTCGATCAGATCGAGGACGCCCTCGAGCGCACCCTCGACGTCAACGGCATGAAGTCCCCGGAGTGCGACGCGTACATCCGCATGGTCGCTACGCGCGGCGTGGGCGTCCTGGGCATCTCCCCCATCCGCACCTGGAAGCCGCAGGTCGTCATCATCGCCTCCACCATCCACATGTACCCGCAGGAGATGTACGAAAGCGGAATGGCCATCATCACCAGCTCCTACGTGCGCAATTCGCCCAACGCGCTGCCCCCGCAGATCAAGTCCCTCAACTACCTGAACAACATCCTGGCCAAGATCGAAGCCCACGACGCCGGCGTCATGGAAGCCGTCATGCTCAACCACGAGGGCTACGTGGCCGAGTGCACCGGCGACAACATCTTCATCGTCCGCAACGGGCAGCTTCAGACTCCGCCCGTCTCGGCCGGAATCCTGGAGGGCATCACCCGCGCCACCGTCATTCGCCTCGCGCGAGACATGGGCGTCGAAGTCGTTGAAAAGAACCTCGTCCGCACCGACCTCTACAGCGCCGACGAGTGCTTCCTCACCGGGACCGGCGCGGAGATCATCGGCGCCACCACCATCGACGGCCGAACCGTCGGCGACGGCAAGGTCGGCAACCTCACAAAGTCGCTGACCAGCGCCTACGCCCGGCTTGTACGCGCTCACCTCGAGCAGCGCGAGTCCACCCGCGCCTACTCCCACGCGTGAGTCGCGGGCCCGGCCGATGACGCCCGCGCCGGCCGACCCCCTTCTGCTGGCGACGCTGCTTCCGGACTTCGCCCCCCTTGGGCCGCAGGAAACGCCGCGTCTTCCCGCCCGGCCCGCCGTCTACGTCCTGCTCGACGCGCAGGCGCGCCCCATCCTGCTCGCGACCGCTCAGGACCTGCGCCGCGCCGTCGCGTCCCGCCTGGCGGCTCCGCACGGCGCACCGACACGCCGCGCCGACCTGGCCGCCATCACCCGCGCCGTGCGCTGGCACACCGTTCACTCGACTTTCGAGGCCACCTGGCGCCACTTTCGAACCGCAAGGTCCGTGTACCCCGACGCGTACGCCGACCGCATCGGTTTTGGCCCGGCCTATTACCTCTGGGTCGACTGGCGCCGGCCGATCGCCGAGATCGCCGTCACAACCGCCATCTGGTCCGGACCCGGCCAGTGGGTCGGTCCCTGGGCCGACGCGCGGGCCGCCCAACAGGCGCTCGAGGGTCTGTGGGACCTGTTCGATCTGTGCCGCTTCCCGGTGCAACTGCGCCGCTCACCCGCGGGAGACCGCTGCGCCTATGCCGACATGGGTCGCTGCGACGCGCCCTGCGACACCCCGCGCGTCGTGCCGGGCTACGTGGAGCGAACGCGCCGCGCGTGGGATTTCGCCTGCGGCCGGCTGCCTGGCTGGGCCGACGAGGCGCAGGACCGCATGCGGCGCCTGGCCGGCGAGCGGCGCTTCGAGCAGGCGGCGCAGGTCCGGGAACAACTGTCGTTCGCACAACGATGGCAGCGCGAGTGGAGCATCGCGCTTGCCGACCAGCGCCACCGCTACCTGCTGGCGCTGCCCGTCGCACGCCGCCGAAGCTGGACGCTGTTCGCGTTCGACCGTGGTGCGCTCGCGTGCGGCCCGACCGCCACAGAGATTCGACTCGCGGGCGCTGCGCGCGCCTGGCTCGGGACCGCGCCCGTGCTGGGCGCCGCCGTCGAGCCCCGGCTGCGCATGGAGCAGTCCTGGCTGCTGGCGCGCCTGCTCCACCACGCGGACGCCCGCGCCGCGGCAATCGTCGCCGATGCCGACCTCACGTCCGAGTCGGCGGTGGACGCGCTGTTGGAGCGCGTCCGGACCCGGCGCACCGTGCGCGCATCGCCGGGATAGTTTGCGGAATCCGAACGCAATCCCGCACACCGCCGCCCGTCCGGCGCGTCGAGGCACCCCATTCTGGGACGTTGTCCGCCGGCGCTGGCCGCCCCCGCCCCGCCGCGCCTAGCATCCTGTGTCCGCGGCAAGAACCGCGGCGAGCCAGTGCGTGTCACTCCCCATGCGAACCGCGGGGCGGCTGAAAAGGATTCGGCCGCCCTGCTCCCTTTCCATGCGGGTCCCCAACTCGACGCGCTGCCCTCACGCCTGGACGTCGAGACCCTCCCCCGCCTCGGTGTTGTCGTCGCGCGGCGTCCCACCCTCATCGCCCGCGGCCTGTCTTCCCTGGCTTCCCAGCCCTTCCGCATCCGCGTACGCCGAGCTGTCGCGGTCTTCGTTGGCGATCGCGTCCGTCAGCGGATGCGGCCGGGTCGCGTCGCGCGCCTCGGCCTCCGACGCCCGCTCGCGCTGCCGCGCCTCGGCCGCGCGCGACTGCGCGGCGTGGCCCTGGAGGATGGAGGCGATCGAATGCGGCGGGATCGCGGACATGGGTCCGCCTCGGATCGAGGTGACGCGCGGCGAGGCGGGCCGGGTCGCAACGCGCCGGCCCGCCGGGGTGCGGTGGCTACACGTTCTCCGTCGCGAACTCCTTGCGCCGCGCCTCGAGATGCGCTTTGAGCCGTAGCAGCGTCGCCGAGTGCATCTGGCTGACGCGCGACTCCGACAGGTCGAGCGTCGCTCCAATCTCCTTCATCGTCATCTGCTCATAGTAATAGAGCACGACGATCAGACGCTCCGCCCGGCTCAGCCCGCGCGTGATCAGGTCCTTGAGATCCTCCTTCTGCACGCGCGACATCGGGTCCGGCTCGCGCGAATCCTGAAGCAGGTCCAGCTCCAGGACGTCGCGCTGCGCGTCGCTGTCATAGTGCTTGCGCGACAACGACACCAGCGACACCGCGTTCGCGTCGCGGATCACGCGCTGGAACTGCTCCGCCCCGACGTCCAGCCGGGCCGAGATTTCCTCCTCGGTCGGCAGCCGGCCCAGCTCCACCTCCAGCATGCGCGTCACGCGCTCCAGCTTGTGCGACCGGTGCCGCACCAGCCGCGGCACCCAGTCCATCGTGCGCAGCTCGTCCAGGATCGCACCGCGGATCCGCGGCGCGCAGTACGTCTCGAACTTCACTCCGCGCGTCACGTCGAACGCGTCGATCGCGTCCACCAGCCCGAACACGCCGGCGCTCATCAGGTCGTCCACGTCCACCTCTTCCGGCAGCTTCGCCCCGACCCGCTCCGCCGCGAACCGCACCAGGTAGAGGTAATGCTCGACCAGCCGGTTGCGCGCCCCGTCGCTTCCCGTCGCCTTGTACTCGGCCCAGGCCGACGCCAACCCCTCGGGCGTCTCGAACGACCGCGCCGGCGTCGAACGCGTCACGTGGCGGATTCTTCCGGACGTCCCATCGGGTCGCGCCATCGCTATCCCACCTCCGCCCGGTCGAGCGACGGCGCAGGCCGGGTCGCCGCCTGCGTGAGCGCCTCGACGTGCCGCTTGTCCGTTTCCCATTTCCGCCGCTGAACGTGCTCGCGCACCACTTGCCGGCTCGCCCACAGCGCCAGCTCCCCCACCACGTACGCCACGAACATCGCGGCCAGGGCGCGCCACAGCACCGTCGCCGCCGAGTTCGCGGCGCGCAGGCCCGCGACGACGGCGACACTAAATGCCAGCAGGGCAATGCGTGAAGGTAGACTTCGACTCATACTGAACGTCCGTGTTCAAGTATCGGATGCCTTCCGTGCGGTCTTGTGAGCGCCCCGGCCTCCCCCCGCGCTGCAACCACTCGGCCCACGCGCGCCGCCGCGCGTCGTCCGCCCATTCGGCCGCCAGCCCGGACCGATTACGGGACGCGAGGCGCTGCGTCACCCATCGGCCGATCCTGCGCCGGCGCAATCTGCGCGCCGTGCACGACACCGCGCCGACCCGATTGACACTCGCCATCAATCCCGACATGAGCGCTTCCGACCCGGAATCCGAGCACGCGCGCCACTTCCACTCACGGCAAGATTAGCTCCGCCAGCCGGTCCCCGCAAGCCGGCCCGATGTCCGTCGGAATCTTCGGCCCGGTCGAGACGTACGACAGCTTCATCCGCGCATGCTCCAGGACCCCGAGGATCACGCCCAGGCCCACCGCGTCGTCCAGCTTGGTCAACACGATGTGCGTCGCTCCCGCACCGCGGAACACCTCGCACGCCCGCGCCTGCGTCGCGGCCGACATGTTCGCCGGCAGAACCAGGTGCGTCTCCCCCGGCCGCGCCGCCGCCAGCAACCGCCCCAGGTCCTCCCGCTGGGGCCCGGACGAGAGCGCAACTCCCGGCGTGTCGATCAGCACCACATCCGAATCCGCCAGTTTCTCGCAGGCGGCCGAGACCGCCTCCAGGGTCGCGGCCGACTCGAACGGAATGCCGATCAGCTCCGCGAAGCGCCCGAGCTGCGCACACGAACCGATCCGGTACACGTCCAGCGACAACAGCCCCACGCGCCGTGAGGCACGAAACCGCAACTGTGCCGCCAGCTTCGCCAAGGTGGTTGTCTTTCCCGAGCCCGCCGGGCCCACAAACGCAATCCGTCCGCACTGCGGCAGGCCGCCCGCGCCGATCGGCACCATCGCCGCGATGTAGCGCCGAAGCTGCGCCCGCACATCCGCCTCCGACATCGCCCGGCCGGGCGACGACTCCGCCGCCGATCGCAGCAGGCGTTCCGCGATGTGCGCCGCCACCTGGTTGCTCATCAGGCGCTCGTGGAACACCTGGATCGCCCGGGCCCGTGACGCCGCCGCGGGCGCAGCGGCACGCTCCGGCGGCGCAGCCGCCCTGGCCGGCATCGCCGTGATCTCGAACCGCGCCGCCCCAACCAGCCGACCCAGACCATCGGCGCCCAGCGCTCGCGATCCGAGAATCACCGCGTCCGGCCCCAGGCTCTGCTTCACCAGTCGCAGCGCCTCCGGCATCGATCCGGCGCGAAACGTCTTTGGCTCATTCATCGAGCGTCACCACTCCATGCGCGCGCAGCTCCACGCCGCGCACCACCTCGTTCAGTCCCATGACCGGCGTCTGCGGCAACACCGTCTCGAGCATGCGCCGCACGACGGCCCGCACCTGCGGGCTGCACAGCACCACGACGGCCGCGCCCGCGGCGCCGGCGGCGCGCTCCACCTCGGTCCGCGTTGCGGCGATCAGCGCCGCCTGCCGCGCCGGGGGCAGCGCGATCGCCGTCCCGTGTTCCCCGCGCTGGATTGCGCCTGCGACCAGGTCCTCCACCGCCGGATCGAGCGTGACGCAGTGCAGCACGCCCGACGCGTCGCGGTACTGTGCGCAGAGCGTGCGTGCCAGCGCGTTCCGCGCGTATTCCGTCAGTACGTCGAGGTCCTTGGTCCGGCCCGCCCAGTCGCCCAGCGTCTCGAGGATCGTGCCCAGGTCGCGGATCGGGACCCGCTCGCGCAGCAGGTTCTGTAGAACCTTCTGCACCTCGCCCACCTTCAGCAGGTTCGGGATGACCTCGTCCACCAGCGCCGGCTCGCGCTCCTTGAGACTGTCGATCAGCTTCTGCGCGTCGCCGCGCGTCAGCAGTTCCGGTGCGTACCGCTTGATGATCTCGGTCAAGTGCGTCGCGATCGCGCCGGTCGGCTCCACCACCGTGTAGTTGAGCCGCTCCGCCCGGGCCCGCTCCGCGTGGCTCACCCAGTAGGACCGCAGCCCGAACGCAGGCTCGCGCGTCTCCGCCGCACCCAGCGGTTCTGATGCCACGCCGGAGTCGATCGCCAGCCAGTGGTCCGGGTAGCTTTCCCCGCGGGCCACTTCCTGCCCTTTCATCAGCACCACGTACGCATTCGGATCGACCAGGCTGCTGTCGCGGATGCGGATCGGCGGCACCACCAGCCCCAGGTCGACGGCCACCTGCTTGCGCATCGACGCGATGCGGTCCAGCAGGTCGCCCCCGCGCGCGCGATCCACCAGCCGCACCAGCCCCAGCCCGACCTGAAGCTCGAGCGTATCCAGCTTCAGCAGCGCCTCGATCTTCTCCGGCTTGGCCCGCTCGCGGGCCTGCTCGTCCGAGATCCGCTTGGCCGCCGCCGTCGCGTTGGACCGGGTCAGGAACAGCGCCATCCCGCCGCAACCGGCCGCCATCGTCAGCAGCGGGATCTTGGGCAGCGGCGTCAGCCCCAGCACGCCCATGAACGACGCGCTCAGCAGCAGCGCCACCGGGCGGGAAAAGAGCTGGCTCAGCAGCTCCTCGCCCATGTTCGTCTTGCCCGTGCTGCGCGTCACCAGCATGCCCGCCGCCACCGACAGCACGAAGGCCGGCACCTGCGACGACAGCCCGTCGCCGATCGTCAGCCGCGTGTAGACGTCGAGCGACTGCATCAGCCCCAGGTTGTGCTCCACCATCCCCACGTACAGCCCGCCTAGGATGTTCACGAACGTGATGACGATGCCCGCGACCGCGTCGCCGCGCACGAACTTGCTGGCACCGTCCATCGCCCCGTAGAAG
>CAYNYG010000008.1:0-119111 GCA_964401365.1 uncultured Planctomycetales bacterium
GGGTGAAGCTGGAGGTTCTGGGCGACCGCGCGACGCTGCTTCCCGACCCGTTCGGCACATTGAAGGCGACGCAGCAGCTCGTGGGGGAGGGTTTCGTGGTGCTGGCGTACTGCAATGACGATCCGATTCTGGCGCGGCGGCTCCAGGAGGCCGGCGCGGCGAGCGTCATGCCGCTCGGATCGCCGATCGGGAGCGGGCAGGGGATCCTCAATCCCAACAACATTCGGATCATCCTCGAGCAGCTCAAGGGGCAGGACCCGGATTATCCCGTGGTCGTCGACGCGGGCGTGGGGACGGCGTCGGACGTGACGATCGCGATGGAGCTGGGCGCCGACGGCGTGCTGCTGAACACCGGGATCGCGGCGGCGCGCGACCCCGTGGCGATGGCGCACGCGATGCGTCACGCGATCGAAGCGGGATACCTGGCGGCGCGCGCCGGCCGCATGCCGCGGCGGCTCTACGCGTCGGCATCCTCGCCGGCCGAGGGCGTGATCGCGGCGACGGCGCCGCGCTGAAGCGGGTGCGGGAGGAGCGGTGTCCGACATTCGGCCCAGGCTGACGCTGGTTGACCGCGGGTCCGACGCGAACGGCGCGCCCGAATCGGGCGGCGCCCCGGACGGCGCGAACGCCGCGGGGCCGCGCGACACGCTGCGCGGCGCGGCGGAGCTGGAGCGGCCGTGTCCGGTGGATCGTCTCCCGCGGCGGCGGCGCAATCAGCTATGCATCGCGGTCATCACGCTGGGAACGCTGAACTTCCTGGTGTACACCCTGACGTACGCGGCCCTGGGGGGCGACGCGCATAACGGCTACCGGAAGGTGGTGCGCGACGCGGCGGGCCGGGGCGCTTCGGTGTACTACCTCGGGGGACACTACATCCGCAGCCTGGCGGGCGAGGAACGGCCCGTAAGCCGCGGGGTGTGGATCTACAGCTATGTGCACTCGATCTCGGTGCTGCTGACGTCGGGCGCGATGATCATCAGCATGCTGGTGCTGGCGCGGCCGGACATGATCGCGACGATGCGGGACGGCTGGGTGGGCGGGCGGACGCTGGTCACGGTGCTGGGGACGCTGGTGGTGCTGGGGACGCTGGTGGCGTCGTTCCTGTTCACGTGGGACTTCGTGTCGCAACTCGGCGGGCCGGCGTGAGCGGGGCGGAAGGCGGAAGGCGCACTTTCGCGAACGGGGGATCGGGGGAATAATGGGCGCATGGAAGGTGACATCGAGCGGATCCTGATACCGCGCGACGAGATTCAGCGGCGGGTGCGGGAGCTCGGCGGGCAGATCGCCGCCGACTACGACGCGCTGGGGGGGGACATGACGATCGTGTCGATCCTGGCGGGGTCGCTGATCTTCCTGGCGGACCTGCTGCGCGAGATGCCTTCCAAGAAGCTCAAAATCGGGCTGGTCCAGGTGTCGTCGTACCGATCGGAAAGCGTCCCGGGAGCGCCGGAGACGCTGCTGCGGCTGACGGGGGACGTGGCGGGACGGCACATTCTTCTGGTGGACGACATCCTGGATTCGGGCGGCACGCTGCGCCGCGTGCAGCGGATGGTGCGCGAGGCGGGGGCGGCGAGCCTGCGGACGGCCGTTCTGCTCCGCAAGCCCGGCAAGGCCCCGGCGGACGTGCCGGCCGAATACGTCGGGTTCGACATCGCGGACGCGTTCGTAGTCGGATACGGGCTGGACTACGCGGACTATTACCGCAACTTTCCGCACATCGCCGTGCTGCGGCCGGGGATGATGCGATGAGCGGCACGGGCGTCCTTGAAAGCACGCAGGCAGCGGCGGCGACGCCGGTCACGGCCGAGTCCAAGGCGGCGCTGGCCGAATTGCTGGACGGCGACGAGATCGTACAGCTCAGCATCAAGCCTTCGCCGTGGCACGTGGCGATCGTATCGGCCCGATTCGTCGGGGTGATGGGATGCCTGGCCGGGGTGGCGGCGGCGTTCGGGGTAAACGCGGGCTGGACGGCGCTGGCGTCGCTGGCGTTCAGCGCCGGGCTGGTGGCCGCCGTCGCTCGAATCGCGTTCGGGTCGCTCCAGTGGGCCAGCCGGCTGTATGTGCTGACGAACCGGCGGGTGATGCACTTCCGCGGCGTGTTCGCGGTGCGTGTAACGGCGCTGCCGCTGGCGCGCGTCTCCGAGGCGACCCTCCGCTCGCGGTGGTACGAATCCGTGCTGCGGCTCGGCTCGATCCGCGTTGCGACGTCGGACGCGGGCGGCGGGCACATGAACTGGGTGCACGTGGCGCGGGCCGCCGAGGTCCACGAGCTGCTGCTGCGCGCGATCCGCAAGGCGCAGTGATCATGCGGTGGATCGAGAACTGGCGTCAGCGGCACCAGCATCCGGTCTCGTTCTGGCTGCACGTGCTTGGGATCCCGCTCACGATCGCGGCACTGGTGCTGGCGCTGGTGCAACTGGCGGCGTGGCAGTGGCCGCTGTGGTATCGCCCGGTCATCCTGCTGGCGGCGGGGTACCTGCTTCAATGGGTGGGACACCTTGTGGAGGGCAACGACATGGGGGAGGTGATCCTGATCAAGCGCTGGCTGGGCCGCCGATACGTGGCGGTGGCGCCGCGCTACGCGGAGGGGGCGCGCGGCGAAGAAGCGTGAACGGAGGGTGCGGCGCGCGACCGCCCCGGGCCGGCGAACGGGATGCGGCGTGGGCCGGGGGGGGGAGACGCGCGGTTGCGAGTCCGGGAGTTGCTATGATGGGTTCTGCGTGCGGCGCGGCGGGCGAGACGGCTCGCGGCGGCGCGCGTCTGTGAACCGATGCCCCGGTAGGAGGTGTGAGAGTGCAACCGAAGCGTGATGCGGCGCGGACTGGGACCTGGACGAGACGCGTAGTTCGTGTCCGCAGAGCGGTGACGGGCGTTGCCGCGCTGGCGGTCACGCTGGGAGCCGGCGGTCCGGGCGCGGCGCCGGCGCTGGGCGACTGCACGCCATCGCAGACGGCGAAGATAACGGCGTGGGACGGAGTGGCCGGCGACAGCTTCGGCAGCGCGGTGGCGATCGACGGCGACACGCTGCTGGTCAGCGCGCCGTGGGACGACAGCGACGCGGGCGCGGACACGGGCGCCGTGTACGTCTACGCACGCACGAGCGACGGGTGGTCGTTCACGGAGAAGTGGTCGGCGTCGGACGCGGCCCCGGGCGATCAATTCGGAAAACTGCTGGTGCTGTCGGGCGACTTGGCGCTGGTGGGCGCACCGCTCGCGGACCTGCCCGGCGCCGCGAACGCGGGTGCGGCGTACGCGTACACGCGGGTGGGCGGCACGTGGTCCCAGACCGCCAAGCTCACCGCGTCGGACGCATCGGCGGGCGATCAGTTCGCGACGTCCCTGGCCCTGTCGGGGAGCACGGCGCTGATCGGCGCGACGTGGGACGACCAGGGCAGCGCGACGAACTGCGGATCGGCCTACGTGTTCAAGCTCGAGAGCGGCTCCTGGACGCAGCAGGCGCGGCTGCTGGCGGCCAGCCCGGCGGGGAGCGATTTCTTCGGATGGTCGGTTGCGCTGGAGGGAAACACGGCCCTGATCGGGGCCATGCAGAGCGACGTGGCGGGCTCGAACGCGGGCGCGGTCTACGCGTTCACGGAGACGGGCGGGAGCTGGGCGCAAACGCAGGTGCTGACGGCTCTGGACGCGGGCGAGGGCGACAACCTCGGCTACTCGCTGGCGATGTGGGGGGGCCGCGCGGTCGTCGGCGCCTGGTCGGACGACGAGATCGCGGCGAACGCGGGAGCGGTGTACGTCTTCGCGCGCGCGGGCGACACGTGGTTCGAGGAGATCAAGCTGGTCGCCAGCGACGGCGCGCTGGGCGACAACCTCGGGGGATCGGTCGCGGTGATTGACGAGGTGATCCTCGCGGGCGCGCGGGGCGTGGACCTGCCCGGAGCATCCAACGCGGGGGCGACGTACGTGTTCGTGGTCTCGGGCAGCTCGTGGACGCAGGCGGCGAAGATCACCAGCGCCGATCCCGGTCCGGGCGATTCGCTCGGCATCTGCGCGCTGTACGACACGACGGCAGTCGCGGGAGCGGCTGGCAAGGCGGGCACGACGGGGGCGGCGTACGTCTTCCACGCCGCGTGCGCGTGCGTGTCGTGCGACACCAACTGCGACGGATCGGTCAATGGCAGCGACATCCAGTTGTTCCGCGACGCGCTGGAGCACGACGTCGGGCAGATGTGCTCGCCGTGCATGGGCGATTCGAACCGCGACGGGACGATCAACGGCCTCGACATCGAGGGGTTCGTGGAGTGTCTGACGAAGCCCTGACGCGGCGGTGAGCGTGCGGCGCGGCGGAGTTCCCGTGCGGCGGCGTCGGGATCGGGATTCCGCGGGACAAAGCGGAACGCCGCGGGCGACCTTGCCGATCGCCCACGGCGCTCCTGCTGCGCTGGTCCGTCAGGACGGACCCGGATGAGCCGCGTGGTCGCGGCCTGCGGGGAGAGCTACTTCGGCTCGCTGGCGGGGTGGAATTCGACGGTCACGTCTTCCTGGCCGTCGTCGCCCGCGATCTTCTTCATGATGACGCGCTGCCCGCGGAGCGAGCCACCCAGCGAGGGCCCGTTGGCCCGGACCCAGGCGTGCATCTCGTCCTTGGAGAGCACGCCGTCGGCGTTGGTGTCCGACTCCGGGTGCTGCTTGAGGAAGCGCGCGCGGGTGCGCGTGCTGTGGTCCTCGATGTAAGCGTCGCGCTCGGCGGGGGTGAGCTTGCCGTCGCCGTCGGCGTCGGCTTTCGGGTTGAGCTCGAGGAACGTTACCAGCGGGGCTTCTTCGACGACGGGAAGGAACTTGGCGACGGCGTCGCCGCTCGGAGTCGCCGTCAGGTTCTCCAGCAACCACTTGCCGACCGGCTGCGCCAGGTCTGCCGGACTGTGCAGCGCGATCTCGAATGCCTCGCCGTCGGAAGCGGCGGCCGCGTCGCCCGCACCGGCGGTAACCGTCACTTCCTCTTCAGCCCTGGCACCGGCCGAGCGGCGCTTCACGATTCGGACGCGTTGCGGAGCGTCGCCCTCCGCGCCGGCCGAGACCCACGTGCCGCTCTGGGCGACGGCGCCATCCGACGGCGGAGCGCCGAGCCTGGCGACGCGCATGCGGCCGGGGCGGTGCTCGCGGATGCGCTCGATCATGTCGCCGCCCTGGACAAGCCGCGCCGTTTCCATGGCGTCCAGTTTCGTGTCGGCGTTGCGGTCGGCCTTGGGGTACTGGGCCAGGACCGCGGGCACGTCGGTCTGCGCCAGCGCGACCAGGTAGGCGTCGTACTCGTTCCTGGCGACCTTTCCGTCCTGATCGACGTCGGCGGTGGGGTGGCCGGCGGCGAAGTCGGCCAGCATCTTGGGCGAAGGCGCCATCACAACGTGCATGAAGCGCTGCGCACCTTCCGGGCCGGATTCGTCGTCGGCGGTGACCCACATCGACATGGCGACCCCGTCGGGCGGAAAGGCGTGCATCCCCTCGAGAGGTGCGTCGCAGTCGAAGGCGCCGCCCAGCAGGATCACGTCCTCTTCCGCGCCGTCCCCGTTCAGCTCGACGACGATCTGCCGAGTGGTCTCGGATGCGGGCTTGGCGTCGGCGTCCTGCCCGGCGGCGCGGATGGCCGCACCGGCGCCGGCCAGGGCGAAGCAGGCCCAGCCGGCCATGAGCAGGGCGCCCGGGAGTCCGACACCACGCCGCATGACCGCACGAACCGGATGATCCAGAATCATGTCAATTCTCCTTTCGATGTGGGAAACGTTGGCCGCCATTGCCGTCGGCTGGAAAACGAACCCGCGGGAAGGGACGGGCTGGACCGCGCGAAGCAGGCAGCGGGCGTAGTCGCCCGCGGAAAGCCGACCGTGACGAAGGGCCCACTCGTCACAGGCGTGTTCGCGCGCCAGGTCGATCCTGCGGTTTACCCATGCCACGACCGGCCAGAAGAAGAGGGCGGTTCCGGCGACCCATTGCAGGTGACGCACCAGCATGTCGCCGCGCCGCAGATGAGCGATCTCGTGAAGCAGAACGGCTTCGAGCTCTGCGCGATCGTGGAGCTGCCGCCGGGACAGCACCAGCGTCGGGCGCCGCACGCCGAAGACGTACGGCGCCGGCGCGTCGTCGCTGAGCCGCGCCACGGGCACGCGGCGCACGCCCAACCGCGTGCAGGCCCGCAGCACCATGCGCCGCACGGCGAACCCGGCCAGCGGGAGCTCGCGCGCCGCGGCGGCGAAGCGCCGATAGCGCGCCACGCGCCACACGGCCACGCCCGCGACGCCGGCGAGATAGAGCAGCGCGAGCAGCGAGAGCCAGCCGGAGGCGAGCGAGGCGGCCTGCGACGTGCCGGCGGCGGAAGGGACGGCCTGGCGATCCAGCGGGATCATGAGCACGTCGGGCGACCGGGGCACGAGCGGGTCCGCGGGCGCCGGGGCGACCTGAGGCGCCACCTGGACGGCCGCGCCGCGCATCAGCGCCGAAAGCGAATAGGGCGAGGTCGGGCCTGCGGGGAGGATGAACTTGAGCAGGACGATGAGCCAGAGCGTCCCGTGAACGGCGGGGCGGGAGCGGCGCAGCGGTCCGGCGACCAGGGCCCAGGTGAGCAACGCCAGGGCGCTGCCGTAGACGACCGCCTGGGCGATCCAGGCCAGCAGGGGCCAGCTTATAGCCTGTGGATTCATGATAGAGTCCATAGACAAACGGGCGACCCGCGCCCGTCAGGAATTTCGGGGGCGTTCCGGCGGGCGCTCGCGCTGCGCGATCCGCGACTCGATGCGCTTCAGCTCCTCGGGCGAAAGATCGCTCTCTTCGACCAAGCGCAATACCAGCTCGCCCGCCTGCCCGTCGAACACGTTCTGGAGAAACTGCCGCAGCCGCTCGCCCAGCACCTGCTCGCGCCGGATGGCGGCGGTGTAGACGAACGGCTGTCGTGCGCGGTCCACCGCCAGGGCGCCCTTGGCGGCCAACTGGTTCATCAGCGTCATGACGGTCGTATAGGCCAGGTCGTCCCCCTCCCGCGCCAGCTCGTCCCGCACGTCCCGCACGGTGGCCGGCTCGACCCGGCGCCACAGGACTTTCAGAATCTTCAGCTCGGCTTCGGTAATGTGCGGGTTGCGCTTGGCCACTCGGCACCTCTTACTATCTGTATCGGAATATTACTACGTCTATAGTAGTCCGTCAAGCATTTTTTTTGGGGGGGCGGCATCGCGGGTCAACGGCGCATCGTCCAGTCATCCCCCGCGTACGTCCGTCGCCGGCCGGCAGCGTCCTCGAGTTGCCGGTCCGACCACGCGCCCGGTGCGGGCGTCAACCCCAGCCCGGTCGCGACCAACCCCACGAAGCGGTCGACCCACGTTGCGACGAGTTCCGGGGAGGGCCCGCCCAGGCTCGTGCCGGGGTGTGCCGCGAATCGCTGCGCCAGCAGGAGCGAGCCGTGTTGCAGGACGCGTCCGGGCAGGCGGCGCTGCGCGCTACCGAGCAGCTTTTCGCCGTGGAGCAGCAGGTCGGCGCGTCCCGGGCGCTCGAAACAGAAGAACGGCCCGTCGCGCGGCGTTGGCAGGGGAAACGAGTCGGGGGCCAGGGCGGCCTGCGGAGCGGCATCGGCCAGCGCGGCGCGCCAGCACTCATGGACCATTGAATAAAGGATGTGGGGCGCTTTTCGCGCCACGTCGATCGACTCGTCGAGCACCAGGCAGTATGTGACTTCGCGATCGTGCAGGATCGCGCCTCCGCCGGTGCAGCGGCGCACCACCGCCAGGCCGCGCAGTGCGGGAGGGAGCGCGGCGAGCTGAGCGTGGCGCTGGAAGTATCCGAGGCTGATGGTGGGCGGCGTCCAGGCGTAGATTCGCAGCGCCGCGGGCCGGAGCGACTCGTCGTGGAGCAGCGTCTCGTCGCGGGCCATGTTGGTGGGCCCGTCGAGCGGGGGATCACGGAGGACGGTGAGCAGGCGCGCCGGCACGCCGGGAGTGTACGCCGGGATCGGCGGCGCGCGGCGCAGAAGGCAGCGGGCGTGGCGCCGGCGGACGCGCAGGAATGGGTCGCGGTTCAGGCGGTCAGAAGGGCGGCGAGTCGGCGCAGACCCTCGTCGATCTGGCCGTCGCTGGTGGCGAAGCTGAGCCGGACGTGGGTGTCCCAGCCGAAGGCAACTCCGGGGACGAGCGCGACGTGAGCGCGTTCGAGGGTGAGCCGGGCGAAGGCGACGGAGTCGGGCACGTCGAGCCGGCGATAGTGACCGGAGACGTCGGCGAAGCAGAAGAACCCGCCGGTCGGGCGCAGGCAGCGGACGGCGGGCAGAGCCGACAGGGCGGCATGCATTCGTGCGCCTCGGCGGCGATAGGCGCGGCGCATTTCGTCGACGCAGGCCTGGTCGCCGGTCAGCGCCGTGAGGAAGGCGGCCTGGACGAAGCTGGTCGGGCCGTTGGTGCTCTGGCCCTTCAGCGTCGCGATGGCCTTGATGATCTCGGCCGGGCCGGCGACGTAGCCGACGCGCCAACCGGTCATGGCGTAGGTCTTGCTGGCGCTGTCGAAGATCAGCGTGCGTTCGCGCATGCCGGGCAAGGCGGCGATGGTGGCGGGCAGCTCGTCGGCGAAGGCGAGCCGATGGTAGATTTCGTCGCTGAAGACCAGCACGCTGGTCGGGCGAAGGACTTCGGCGATGGCTTCGAGCTCGTCGCGCGTATAGGTGAAACCGGCGGGGTTGGAAGGGCTGTTGAGAACGACGATGCGGGTCCGCGGCGTGATGGCGGCGGCGAGGCGGCCCGGATCGAGCTTGCCGGTTTCGAGCTCGCCGGACAGCTCGACCGGTCGCGCGCCGGCGATGCGGACCAGCGCGGGAAAGCTGACCCAGTACGGCGCGGGGATGATGACCTCGTCGCCCGGATTGAGCAGCGCGAGAAAGCCCAGACCCAACCCGTCCTTGCCGCCCGCGGTGACGCAGATCTCGGCCGGGGAGTAGTCCAGACCGAAGTAGCGCGCGGTGTATTGACCGATTGCGCGGCGCAGCGGCTCGCGACCGACGGGCGGCGTGGGGTACTTCGTGTCGCCGGCCGCCAGGGCGGCGCGGGCGGCGTCCTTGATGTGGGCGGGGGTGTCGAAATCGGGCTCGCCGGCGCCGAAGTCCACGAGGTCGACGCCCTGGGCGCGCAGCTCGCGGGCCTTGGAAGCCACGGCGATGGTGGCCGACTCGCTGAGGTTCCCCATCATCCGGCTGAGCGAATAGAGCATCGCGGCTCCGAGACCGGCCAGCGAATTCCGCCGCGCGGCGCGGACGCGCCGCGCGACCCAGAGCGGATATGCTATTGCGACGCGACGGCATTGGCGAGGGACCCCGCCGGGCCGATTCTTGATGCCGCTGCGCCGCGAGATTCCCATGGACACCGCCCGCCTGATCGAGACCGCCGCCGGTCGCTGCCCGGCCGACCTGGTAATCCGCAACGCGCAGGTGGTGGACGTTTTCTCGGCTACGGTGTTCCCGGCAGACGTCGCGGTGGTCGCAGGCCGGATCGCGGGCGTGGGGCGCTACGAGGGGAAGGAGACCTACGACGCGCGGGGCGGGATCGTGGCGCCGGGTCTGATCGACGCGCACGTGCACGTGGAATCGAGCCTGCTGTCGCCGCCGGAGTTCGGACGGCTGGTGGCGGCGCACGGGACGACGGCGGTGGTCTCGGACCCGCACGAGATCGCCAACGTGCTGGGGGTGACGGGCATCCGCTACATGCTCGCGGCGGGGCGGGCCGCGCCGATCGACATTCACGTCATGCTCAGCTCGTGCGTGCCGGCGTCGCATCTGGAATCGGCGGCGGGTGCGCTGGACGCGGCGGCGCTGGCGCCGCTGCTGGACGAGCCGGGGGTGCTGGGGCTGGCGGAGATGATGAACTTCCCGGGCGTGGTGGGGGGTGACCCGGCGGTGCTCAAGAAGCTGGCGCTGGCGGCCGGGCGCGTGGTGGACGGCCACGCACCGGGGCTGCGTGGCCCCGCGCTCCAGGGTTACGTGAGCGCCGGGATCGGCAGCGACCACGAATGCACCAGCGCGGACGAAGCGGCCGAGAAGCTGCGGGCGGGCCTGATGATCTTCATCCGGGAGGGCTCGCAGGCCCGCAATCTGGACGCGCTGTTGCCGCTGGTGGGGCGTGAGAACTCCCACCGCTTCTGCTTCTGCACGGACGACAAGTACGCCGACGACCTTTGCAGCGAAGGGTCGATCGACCACGTAGTGCGGCGCGCGGTGGCGGGCGGACTGGATGCGTGCCTGGCGTTGCGCATCGCGAGCTGGAACGCGGCGCAGTACTTCCGGCTGGCGCGGGTCGGGGCGGTCGCGCCGGGCTACGACGCGACGATGGTGGTCCTGGACGATCTGCGCTCGCTCAACGTGCGGCGCGTCTATCGGCAGGGGCGGCTGATCGCGGCCGACGGGCAATGCGTGGCGCCGCGCCCGGCGCCGGCCGAGCCGCCGCGGCTGGGGCGGACGATGAACACGGGCCCGCTGGAGCGGGAGTCGCTGCGGCCTGAAACGGCGCGTGGGGCGGAAGTATGGGTCATCGAGGCGCTGGAGGACAGCCTGCTGACGCGGCGGGTGCGGGAGCCGGCGCCGAGCGTCGAGGGGCGTCTGGCCGCCGACCCGAGCCGGGACCTTGCGAAGCTGGTGGTGTTCGAGCGGCATCACGCGACGGGGCGCGTCGGGGTGGGACTGGTGCGCGGGTTCGGGCTGCGCCGCGGGGCGCTGGCGTCCAGCGTGGCCCACGACGCGCACAACCTTGTGGTCGTGGGTGTGAGCGACGACGACATTCTTGCCGCGGCGCAACACCTGACGCGGCTCGGGGGCGGATTGTGCGCCGTCGCGGGCGGCGTGGTGCTGGCGGACCTGCCGCTGCCGATCGCGGGGTTGATGAGCGACGCCGCCGGCGAGACGGTCGCGGCGCAACACGTGCGCGTGCGGCGGGCGGCGGCGGAACTGGGTGACGGGCTGCGGACGCCGTTCATGGCGTTGTCGTTCCTGAGCCTGTCGGTCATCCCGTCGTTGAAGCTCACGGACCTCGGACTGATCGACGTGGACGCGTTTCGGCCGATTCCCCTGGCGGCGACGTGAGGGCTGACGTGCTGGGCACCCTGGACCTGTCCGCCTTCGTCGGCGGGGTCGCGCGACAAGGCGTTGAGGAATCCCTGCCCATCGGCCTGGCGGCGGTGGGCGAGTCGGTGGCCGAGCGGAGCGGGCTGGTCAACATCGGGATCGAAGGGATCATGCTGAGCGGGGCGCTGGCGGCGTCCGCCGCGGCCGGGGGCGGCGCGCCACTGGCGCTGGCGGCTGCGGCGGGAGCGACGGCCGGGGCGGCGGGCGGCGCGGTGTTCGCGTTCTTCACGGTCGTGCTGCGTTGCGACCAGATCGTGACCGGGCTGGGGCTGAACCTCGTGGCGCTGGGCGTGACGGGGGCGATCCACCAGAGCGGAGTCGTGCCGGCGGGGTTGTCGGCGACGCCGCCGCGCGTGGCGGGCGTGGACGTGTTCGCGCCGCTGACGCTGGCGCTGGCGGTGGGTGCGTGGGTGCTGCTGTTCCGGACGACGTGGGGCCTGACGGTGCTCGCGGTCGGGGAACACCCGGTCGCCGCCGACGCTGCCGGCGCCAGCGTGGTCGGAGTGCGGACGGCGGCGGCGGTGATCGGAGGCGCGCTGGCGGGGCTGGGCGGCGCGTACCTGGTGATGACGGTTGCCGGGCGGTTCCAGGAGGACATGACGGCCGGGCGCGGCTTCGTCGCGCTGGCGCTGGTGATCTTCGGGCGCTGGTCGCCGCTGGGCGCGGTCGGGGCGGCGCTGTTCATCGGGCTTCTGCTGGCGCTTCAGCAGAACTTGCAGCCGCTGCTGAGTGCGGACACGATTCACACCTGGTACCCGCTGATGCTAGCGGCGCCGTATGTGGCGACGCTGGCGGTGCTGAGCCTGCGGCGATCCGCGGTGCAGCCGCCGGCTGCGCTGGGCACGCCCTACTGGAGACACTGAACCCGTGAGGACGAGCAGGCGCGTGAGGACCGGCGGCGGCGGCGGGCGGGCATGATCGCCGTCGAGGGGCTCACCAAGGTCTTTCCGAACGCCGACGGTTCGGAGTTCCTGGCGGTCGACGGCGTGACGTTCTCGGTTCGCCCGGGGGAAATCTACGGGCTGCTGGGCCCGAACGGCGCGGGCAAGACGACGACGCTGCGGATGATCAGCGGGCTGATGCGTGCGACGCGCGGGGCGGTGCGGATCGACGGTCAGGACGTCACGGCGCACCCGGAGATCGTCAAGCGCCAGATCGGATACCTGACCGCCAACACCGGACTGTACGCGCGTCTCACCCCGCGCGAACTGCTGGAGTACTTTGCGACGCTGTACGGGATCGAGCCGGGCGACGCGCGGCGGCGCATCGAGCAGCTTGCGAACTGGCTGGGCATGCGCGAGTTCCTCCACCTGCGCTGCGGGGCGATGTCGACCGGGCAGAAGCAGCGGACGAGCATTGCGCGGGCGCTGATCGCCGACCCGCCGATCCTGGTGCTCGACGAGCCGACGCTGGGTCTGGACGTGCTGACCAACCGCGTGATCCTCGAATTCATCCGCACGCAATCGCGGGCGGGAAAGACGATCCTGCTCTCGACGCACGCTCTGGACGAAATCGAGAGCCTGTGCGGGCGGATCGGGCTGATACACCGCGGGCGTCTGGTGGCCGAGGGCGACCTCGACGCGCTGCGTGCCCGCAGCGGCGCGCAGCGTCTCAGCGATGTGTTCCTCAAGCTGGTAGGCGCGGATGAGCCGGTTTTCGCGGATTAGCGCCATCTGGCGCAAGGAGCTGACCGACACGCTGCGCGACCGGCGCACGGTGATCGCCATGGTGGTCGTGCCGATCGTGCTGTATCCGGGCATGATCCTGGCGTCGCTGATGGCGATCGAATACCAGTCGATCCAGCTCAAGAGCGAGACCTATCGGGTCGGGGTCCACGACGAGGAGACGCGCCGCTGGCTGCGGCGCATCATCGACACGGACCCGGCCCGGCACCCGGAGCACGAGGGTCTCACCGCCGACGAACGTCTGGAAGCCGCGCGGCAGCGGGGCGGCGCCGCGGCGGACCCGGGCGTACCGGACGAGGAGCGCGGCGCCGCGGGC
Source organism: uncultured Planctomycetales bacterium (assembly GCA_964401365.1). Lineage (GTDB taxonomy): Bacteria > Planctomycetota > Phycisphaerae > UBA1845 > Fen-1342 > CAYNYG01. The sequence goes on from CAYNYG010000008.1 coordinate 13,097, forward strand.
CGCACCCGAACGGGGGCACGGCAGCTCCCGCCCGAGTACGAGGTGATGGTGGTGAGTCGGCTGGAGGAAGCGGTCCGGGAGCGCGACCTGCACGCGGGGGTGGTGATCGACGGTCCGCTGCCCAGCGCCGACGACGAGAACGGGGTGCGCATCGCCGTCATCCGCAAGGAGAAGGACGTCCGCAGCGACATCGCCGCCGCCGGGCTGGAGGGCATCTTCATGCGCGTGGCGGCGCGCCTGGTGCACGAGCGGCTGGTGAAGCGCAGCCTGCCGCAGGCGTTCGTCAACCCGATCGAGCTGGTGGCGACCAACGTGGCGACCGAGCTGGAGACGCAGGGGTGGCTGGCGGGGCTGATGATCCCGCCCATCCTGATCATCCTCACCATCACCGGGACGATCTACCCGGCCATCGACCTGACCGCGGGGGAGCGCGAGCGTGGGACGCTGGAGACGCTGATGGTCGCGCCGGTTCCGACGGTGGACCTGATCGCGGGCAAGTTCGTGGTGGTGACGCTGATCGGGCTCATCAGCGCATTGCTGAACCTGCTGGCGTTCGGGGGGACGATGTACCTGGGCGGACTCAGCGCGCTGCTGACCAACGAATGGAACATGCGCATCCCGCTGGCGGCGCTGCCGTGGGTCATGCTGGCCCTGGTCCCGCTGGCGGTGCTGTTCGGCGCGCTGCTGCTGGCGGTGTCCAGCTTCGCCCGCAGCTTCAAGGAGGCCCAGAACTACGTGATGCCGGTCATCATGGCGGCGATGCTGCCGGCGTTCATCAGCGTCATTCCCGGCACCAAGCTCGAAGGCCCGGTGCTCATCCTGCCGGTCGGCAACATCGTCGTGCTGACGCGCGAGCTGTTCATCGGGCACTTCCGCTGGGACTGGATTTTCTGGGTGGTGCTGTCCACCAGTCTCTACGCCACCGCCGCCGTCGCGGTGGCGGCCCGCCTGTTCGGGCAGGAGGCGGTGCTCTTCGCGGACACGTCCTCCATCCGGGCCATGTTCGTCCGCAAGTTCTACAAGCCGCGCCTGGTGCCCGCGACCTCGCAGGCATTGCTGCTGCTGGCGCTGGCGTATCCGGTGAACTTCTTCGTGCAGAACGCGATCGGGCAGGCGGACTGGCTGCGCACGGACGCGGGCGCGCTCGCGCCGGGATACTTCTACGTGCTGGCGGCATGGTTCGCGGCGCTGTTCGTGGCGCTGCCCGCCGGGGCGGCGGTCTACTCGCGCGCGCGGCTGGCAACGACGCTGGCGCTGCGCCGCCCGCCGCTGCTGGGCCTGGCAGGCGGGCTGTTGCTGGGCGTTTCGACCTGGGTGATCGGAATCTGGTGGTACAACGTGCAGTCCGGTTTCCTGCCCATGGACGAGCAGGTGCAGGCGCAGCAGTCGGCGCTGCTGGAGTCGCTGAGCCACATGCACCCGGCCCTGATCGTGCTGCTGCTGGCGGTAGTGCCGGCCGTCTGCGAGGAGCTGTTTTTCCGCGGCTATGTCCTGAGCGGCGTGTCGACGCTGTTTGGCCGCTACGGCGGTGCGATCGCGGTGGCGATCGCCTTCGGGATCTTCCACCAGGGCGTCCACCGGCTGATCCTCACCACGGTGCTGGGGCTGTTGCTGGCGCTGCTGGTCGTCCGCACGCGCTCGATCTGGCCCGCCATCCTGGCACACCTGATGCACAACGGGCTGTCGACGCTGGCCGGCGACGAGCGGGTCGGGTGGCTGCGGCAGTTCGCGCCGTGGCTGCTGGCGCCGCACCCGTCGCCGCCGGGGTTCTGGGTGGTGCTGGCGATCGCGTGCGCCGCGGCCGGAGTGCTGCTGGCGCTGATGGTCAGGCCGCCGCCCGCGGCGCAGCTCCGCACGGCCGAGTGACGCGCGTCACGCGCGCCGCGGCGGGAGCGCAGGCGCCGATTCTGCTTGCTGCGCTCCGAGGAGCGCCCCGAGCGTGCGGCGGACGTCGGCGGCGCTTCGCGACGCCAGGGCTTCCGACGCGCAGGCGCGCTGGCGCTCGGTGACCAGCGCCGGGGCGCCCAGGTTCCACTGCGCGCGGCCCAGCGCCGCCAGCAGCGCGTCGGCCAGCGCGTCAAGCCCGGTTCGTCGCTCGGCCGACACTTCCACCTGCCGCGTGTTCCATGCGGCGCCGATCTCGCAGCGAACCGCCGGCAGCGCGGTTGCGGCGTCCGACTTGTTCAGCACGACCAGCGCCGGGCAGCGGTCGCGATACTCGGCGGTGAACGCGTGCCGCGCGGACGCACCGTCCGCGGTCGCGTCCAGCACGAACACCACCGCGCCCGCCCCGTCCATCACTCGCCGCGTACGCCGGATACTCTCGGCCTCGAGCGCGTCGGCGGCCTGTCGGATGCCCGCGGTGTCGAGCCAGACCATGGGGAAGCCGCGGCACTCCCCGCGGACCTCGAGCCAATCGCGAGTCGTCCCCGGGACCGGCGACACCAGGGCCGCCGCCTGCCCCACCAGCGCATTGACGAGCGTGCTTTTTCCCGCGTTGGGCGGCCCGACCAGCGCCACGCGCATCGGGGTGAGGAACGCGTCGAGCACCTGCGCGGCGTCGATCCAGCGCGGCAGCGCCTGGTGGGTCGAGGCGACGAGGCAGTCGTCGGGCTGCGCCAGGAGCGCGCGCACCGCCGCCGCCAGGGTCTCCGGCTGCCGGCCGAGCCAGTGCGCCCCCGCCGGCGTCGTCATGCAAGGCAGAAGCTTCCAGGCCTCGGCCTGGACGCGATTCACCGTGGGCCAGAGCGGCGGCGCGCCGCGGGGCGCGAGCCCGGCCGCCTCGGCCCAGCGACACACCTGCCGGACGACCGCCGGGCTGCCGTGCAGGTGCAATCGCACGTCGAGCGCCGGCGAGGCGCCGTGAACGGAGACCAGGATGTCGTCGAGGGCGGCGCCGGAATCGTCGAGCAGCGTGGCGCGCCACGCGGCGCCGGGCGTCCAGTCGGGTCCCTGCCGCGCGCGGGCCTGGACGTGCCGCGCCAGGAACACATCGGTGCCCGGGCCCCAGAGTCGCGCGACCGCGACGGCGGCCGGTCCCGCGTCGGTGAGGATTTGGAAACCGCCTGTCATGGGTGATCCGCGCGTGCCGGGCGGCGCGGGGCCGGCCGTGGACGATCAATCCTGCCCGGAAGCGCGTCGATACGCCAGCGCCACCCCCATCAGGCACAGGTCGGGCACGACGAAGTCGACGAAGTCGGCGCAGGCCGCGACCAGCGCCGCGTTGCCGCCGGTGGCGACCAGCGGGGGCCAACGCTTCAGCTCGGTGGCGTAACGCTCGACGATCTCGCGCAGCGCGCCGACGGCGCCATAGACCACGCCGTTCACGATGGCGTCGTGCGTGTTGCGGCCCCACACACCCAGCGGGGCCGCGGGCGTGACCCGCGGCAGGGCGCCGGTGCACTCGTGCAGCGCGTTGCAGGACATCTGGAGCCCCGGCAGGATGGTCCCGCCCAGGAAGCACCCTTCCGCCGAGACCAGATCGATGGTGACGGCTGATCCGAACGAGGCGACGGCACAGGCGTCGCCGACGCGCTCGTACGCGGCACAGGCCGAGCAGACGCGGTCGACACCGACCTCGGTGCCGGGATCCAGGGCCAGCGGCATGGGCATGGGGATGTCGTCGCGGACGCGCAGCGGATCGAGGCTCGTGACGCGGCCTGCCAGCGCGGCCACGCCGGCGGTCTGCGCGGGAACGACGCTGGCGATTACGACCGCGCGGCGCTGCCCGTCGTGCGTCGCGTCCCAGACGGCCTGCATCGCCTGCGGCCAGGCCTCCGGCTCGCGCAGCGGGACGTGCCGGGTGTTATGCAGTCCGTCGGCGTCCCACGCGGTCATGCCGATGCGCGTGTTGCCGATGTCGATGGCCAGGAGCGAGTCGACGACCTGGGGGCGGTTCATTCGCGAATTATAGACTCGGCGCCCTGAGGAACGGGGGGGGAACACGGAACCGGGAACGGGGGCACGGCACGCATTGCAGCGCAGCGGGCGGCACGCGAGCTTGTCGGACCGCCACCGTGAGGTTAGAATGCCTCAGGTTGTCCGAATCCGCAAAAGTGGGGATGACGCGCGTGGGCCGATGGTAAGGGTGCACCGAGCGCTGCGGTTGCTGGTCGCGGGCATCATGCTCGCCACGGCGACGCCACGCCTTACGCTGCTGCTGCACGTCGCCGCGGACCACGCGCCGGCGGTTTCGGACTCAAGCTGCGAAACGGACTGCGGGACGTCGTCCGCGCCGGCGCGGACGCCCGTCCGCGCCGACCATCCGCTCGCTCCCCAATGCTCGCTGTGCGAGCTCATCTGCCAGGGGCTGGCCCCGCTTTCCGCGGAGGGCCCGGCCGCGGCGCTGGACGCGCCGGTTCGCGTGCGGCTCGGCGTCATCGCCGCCTGCCTGCCGCCGTCGCTGATCGACGACGCCCCATCCATCCTGCTGCGGGCCCCGCCCGCCCTCTGAACATCACCGTGACGGCCTGACGTCGCGCGCGCATGCGCGGCGCCCGTTCGCGCGTTCCGCGCGTGCAGCGAGCCGCGTGGCAGCGCCCGTTCGCGGGCGCGATCGCGACTTCAGGCGTCCCTGCGGCACCGTGCAACGCATTGCCGACCGCAGGCGCGCCGGCTCGGCCGTCGGATCCTGAAGCTCATCATCCGTTTCCCGGGAGTATCGCATGCGCACCCGCGCATTCACGCTCATCGAACTGCTCGTGGTGGTTGCAATCATCGCGATCCTGGTGGCGATTCTGCTGCCGTCGCTGGCGCGGGCCCGCGAGCAGAGCAAGGCCGTGGTCTGCTCCAGCAACCTGCATCAACTGGTCGTGGCGGTGGTCATGTACGCCGACACGCACAACGGGAAGTTCCCCACGGCGGGGTATTCCCACGGCGGGCAGGCCAACGACGAGTCCAAGTCGTGGGTCAACCAGATCGCCGAAGAGTACGGCCGCGACGCCGACATCGCCCGCTGCCCGTCCGACCGGAGCCGCTACTGGACGCAGCCAGTGTCGGACGGGCGTCTGCGGCGTACGAGCTACGCCAGCAACGCCTACACCGCGTTCGCGATCGGCGGCAAGCCGGCGTATGACCGCTGGGAGCGTATCGCCCGGCCGGCGTCAACTATTTTCTGGGTCGAGCTGGCGGACGAAGGCGACTACTCCGCCGCCGACCACGTTCACCCCGAGACGTGGTGGTTCGGCGATTCGCGTGCCCTGGCGGCGGAGCAGGTTGCGCTTGACCGCCACATCCGCACGGCGGTGTACGCGATGCTGGACGGGCACGCGCAGCGCCTGCCGTTCGAGCAGACGTACTGGATCGAGCCCGACAGCGGATTCCCGCCCGCGTTTCTGTCCAACAAGTATGACCCGGAGATCGCGCGCTGATCGCCGTGCAGACACGGAGTCGGCACTCGATTCTGCGGCCCGCCGACGGGCGGGCGAGAAGGAGGTAACGTAGATGCGAACGAACTGTCCGATCCCGGCGGCGTTTGCCGTCCTGTTATGGCCCGTCGCCGCGTGGGCGCAGCACGAAGGCGATGTTTTCATCGGCCGCTCGCTAGCGAACCAACTGCTGATCGATTTCGAGCAGACCGCCGACATCGTGCTCCCGGCGGTGAGCGGCATCATCAACGGCTGGTCCGGCGACGAACCGGGCTTCGCCAGCCTCGACGCGGACGACCCCGTGGAGGGGATCTACACGCTCGATCCGGCGGCCCAGATCGTGTTGCAGGTGGCGTCGGCGGACCCGGCGTTCAAGTCCTACACACCGGGGTTCGCCGACACGCTCGACGTCCCGGGCGAGACATGGGCGATCGGCCCGCCGCCGTTCGACACGCACCTGATCTGGCATATCGACTCGGACGATCCCGCGTTTGATCCACTGCGAACGAGCTGGTCGTTCGGGTTCTTCGTGAAAGACGCCAGCGGCACGTACGCAGACTCGGCCGTGACCGTGATCACGTTCACGAATGTGCCCGAACCATACACGCTCGCGTGCCTGGCACTGGGCCTGGTCGGGCTGACCCGCCGCACACGCGGCGACTGGAGCGACCCCATGCGTCGGACCTCATTCGGCATCGCGCCGGTAATCCTGGCCCTGATCCATACGGTGCCGCGAGCACCGGCCCAGCACGCCGGAGACGTCTGGGTCGGGCGGACTGGTGACGCAAGCCGGCTCAACACGGGCGGATTCGACACCGGGCAGATGATCGTGCTGCCCCCCACGGAGAACGTGCTGAAGGGCTGGGCGTACAACTCGCCCGGCTTCGACCACCTGCTCAGCGCGATTCCGGAGCAGGACCTCTACCCGCTTCAGGGCGGCGCCGAGATCTGGTTCGACGTCCTCCACGCCGACGCCGCGTTTCGCGTGATCGACAACCAGTTCCAGATTCTCGACGACCCCGGCGAGCGCACGTTTCTGGGCATCGAGGACCTGCACACGCACCTCACCTTCCACATCAACCGCCTCGACGCGGAGTACCGCCCCGAGCAGTGGGTATGGAAGCTCGACTTCAAGCTGACCGACCAGGGCGCGACGGGCTATCAGGAGGCCGCGCCCATCCGATTCTACTTCTCGAACGTCGACGGCTGCCGCACCGGCGACCTCAACAACGACGGGAGCGTGAACGGATACGACATCAGCGGGTTCGTGGGCGTGCTGGGCTCCGGGGGGACGCGGCGCGAGCTGTGCTCAGCCGACGTGAATCGCGACGGCTCGGTCAACGGCGGGGACATCCAGCCGTTCATCGAGCTTCTGGCCCCGTAGGGGACGGGCGTCTCCGCCCGTGCCCGCGAATGTGCGGGCACGGCGGGGCGGGCGAGGAGCAGGCGGGCAGCGTTGCCTGGCGGCGAACCGGGGTCGTTTTTCTGGAAAACTGTCCGGGCCGGGGTATACTTCCGTTGGAGCGTCGCGTGGGGAGTTGTGAACGGGCGCGACGGGTCCGGAAGCCTACCTCGACGGCCAGGAGTGAAACATCCCATGAAACGAGTGGTGTGTGTTGCACTGGGGATGTGTCTTGCCGGGTCCGCGTCTGCGCAGCAGCCGGGGGTCGTGAACCGGCCCGTGCCGCGGCAGAACCTGCCGACGACGCTGAAGATGCTGGAGCAGCGCGTTCCGGAGGTGTCGTTCGCCGACGTGCCGTTCGAGCAGGTGGTGGAGTGGATCTCCGACTTCACGGGCGCCAACGTCAACGTGCGCTGGGCGGCGCTGGAGAACTCCGGCATCGAGCGGGACAAGCGCGTTTCGATGAAGATGCGCAACATCAAGCTGTCGCAGGTGCTGTGGCTGCTGATGAGCGAGGTGGGCGGGAGCGACGTGAAGCTGGCGTATCGGGCCAGCGGGAACCTGATCCTGATCTCGACGCATGAAGACCTGGGCAAGGACATGGTGGTGCGGGCCTACGACGTGAGCGACCTGCTGGTCCGCATCCCGCGCTTCACCAACGCGGCCAACCTCAACCCGTCGCAAGCGCTGAATCAGGCCGGGCAGAGCGGCCAGGGCAGCGGTGGCGGAGGGTCGCAGATCTTCGACGAGCAGGAGGACGAGCAGAACTCCCGCGACGAGGACAACCAGCAGGGGGGCGCCCGCTCCGCGGACATGCAGCAGCTCATCCAGCTCGTCACCGACGTGGTCGAGCCGGATTCGTGGGTGACCGCCGGCGGCCTGGGCACCATCACGTCCATTCGAAACACGCTGGTGGTGCGAAATACGATCCTCGTGCATCAGCAACTGGGCGGGTATCTGGAAGACGTCGAAGGGCCGTAGGCGGGCGCGACGTCAGCCGCCGGCGATGCACGGGCCCAGGATCGCGGGAATCGCGTCGGCCAGCTCGCGCGCCAGAAACCCCACCGGCCCGACGCGCCGGGCCAGCAGGTCACCCGCCGCACCGTGCACGAAGACGGCCAGGCGGGCCGCTTCGAAAGGCGGCATGCGCTGCCCGATCAGGGCGGCGATCAATCCGGTGAGGACGTCGCCCATCCCCCCGGTGGCCATCCCCGCGTTCCCCGTCTCATTGACGGCGTGCCGCCCGCCGGGTTCGCACACGACCGTACCGGCACCTTTCAGGACGACCACCGCCTGCGAGACGACGGCGGTTTCGAGCGCCGCGACCAGCCGGCCGGTGGGCTCCTTCCAATCCGCCAGCGGCGACAGTCCGCGTCCGGCGCGGAGCCGCGCCAGCTCGCCGGGGTGCGGCGTCAGGACCGCCGGAAACGACGCGAGCGGCCACGGACCGACTCCGTGGGCCAGGTGATGGAGCGCATCGGCGTCGATCACCGCCGGGCGGGTGTTCTGGCGTAGGAACCCCTCGACGGCCGTCGCGACGCCTGGGGACGTGCCCAGACCGGGCCCCACAGCGACCACGTCGGCCCACCGGGCGGCGGCGATGAGTGCGTCCGTTGCACGCGCGCTAAGCATGCCGTCCTCGTCGTCGACCGCTCCGCTCATGGCGCAAACCTCGGCCGAGGCCACGATCGGGTGCGCGCTGCGCGGCGTGAGGACTCGCACCAGACCGGCCCCACCGCGGAGCGCGCCTAGCGCGGCGAGCACAGCCGCCCCCGGCATGTCGCGGCTCCCGGCAACGATCAGCACCCGCCCGCACTCGCCTTTGTGGGTCGCTGGATCGCGGCGCGGCAATCGGGGAAGGTCCTGCGCGTTCATGTGCGACTCCGCGGAATGCGCCGGGCGGCACGCCGTGAGGACTCAGGCAACGAACGAGATGCCGTATTCACCCGCGATCTGCGCGACGCGCGCCAGGTCGGGCGGGCCGGGGGGGAGGCGCGACAGCGCTTCGAACATGGTCTCCAGCCCGGCGGGCAAGACGGCGACCAGGATGCTCGCCCCGGTCTCGGTGGCACGAACTGCGTGCGGCAAGTCGCGCGGCCCGAAGATCGTGGTGCCCGCACCGGCCGTTCCGGCGTGCGGCCCGAGGCGGAACTCGATCGTTCCCTCCAGGACGTAGAAAACCTCGTCCTCACGGGTGTGGACGTGCGTCGGAATCCCCGCGCCCGGCGGGAGCACGACGCGCAGCAACAGCAAGCGACCGCCCGTGGCCGCGCCCTCGACCAGCAGCATGTGGTCGATTCCCAGCAGGCGGAGCGTACGCCCGGCGCCCGGTTCGACGATCTGCGACGGGAACATGCCTGAGTTCCTTGGCGGACCGGGTCCGCAGTTGGTTCCGCTCAGCCGCCGGAGGGTGGCGCTGCACAACCTGCCGTGCGAAGCAGCGCGGCCCGCGCGGCGTCGCGAAGCTCGGCGGAAAGGGCCGCGGAGGGCGACGGCTCCAAGGCGTCGGCCAGCTCCAGGGCCGCGCGAGCGTACCGCGCCTGCTTCCAATCCGGCCAGGCGGTCATTTCGCCGAGATTGTGCACCCGGTCGGCGAGCTTGACCAGCCTCGCGGCGGGGGACATGCGGCGTGCATGATCGAGCAGGGCGGCGTGTTTCTCGGCGAAGGGCCGGCCGGGCGGGCCGAGATTGGTGAGCTCGGCGACCAGGTCCGTCACCACGTCGCCGAATTCGGCGCGGAGATCGGCGGCGCTGACGGACGTGTCCTCGAGGACGTCGTGGAGCAGGGCCGCGGCCAGGACGGCGACATCCTGCACCCCGGCGTCGATCAGGCGCGCGGCGACGGCGCGCGGGTGGGTGGCGTAAGGCCGGCCGTCGTCGCGTGTCTGGCCGGCATGGGCGGCGTCGCAGCGCTGCGCGGCACGTTGCACGAGCGGGTGATCCCATAACGACGACATCGATCGTCGGCTCTCAGTGATTCCCACGGCATGATATTCGGACGCGAATCGCCGCGCCAGCCGCGGCGCGGGAGGCGCGCAGTTTTTTCCCATCGCGCAGGAATGTATCGAATACTCCCCGTCGGATCGTCCACATTTCGCGGGCGATGGGCTCGAGAGTGCGCCGTCGACGTCCGGTTGGCGCCGGCGACGGTGTTGGGCCGGTAACCGGGAGGCGAAGATGCTGAGCGGGGTGATTTCACGGGCTGCGGCGGGGGCGATCGCGCGAGCCGACGGATGGGGCGCTGCGCGGCGCCGCGGCGGAACGTCCACGCCCGCGGCGCGGGCGTCGCACCACGCCCCGCGCGTGCGCCGCTCGCGGCGCGGCGCGGTGGTGGTTCAGGTGGCGGTGATGTCCACCGTGCTGCTGGGCATGGCGGCCATGGCGATCGACATCGGGGCGATGTACGCCGCCAAGACGGAGCTTCAGGCCGCGGCGGACGCGGCGGCGCTGGCGGCGGCGGGAGAGCTGCTCGAAAGCGGGGCGGCCGACCCGCTCTCGTGGGCGCGTGACATCGCGAAGGAGTACGCGCTCCGCAATCCGGTGGCCCACGTGTACGCGGGAATCGCCGATTCGGACGTGGAGTTCGGCAAGGCGATCTACGATTCCGAGACGGGTCGCTACTCGTTTCAACCGGGGGGCGAGCCCGTGGACGCCGTCCGGGTCCGGGTGGCGCGCACCACCGAGTCGGAAGGCGGCCCGCTGCGTCTGGGCTTTGCCAACATCTTCGGCATGTCGTCCAAGAACATGTGGGCCCGGGCTTCGGCGGTACTGCTGCCGCGCGACATTGCGGTGGTGATCGACCTGTCGGGCTCGATGAACGACGACAGCGAGCTCAAGCACTACAAGCAGTTCTACGGGGACCAGGGCGACCTGCGCGAAGGCATCCAAGTGAACCTGCGCGACATCTGGTGCGCGCTGGACGGGCCGGCGCCGAGTCGTCCCTACGTTCCCGGGTCGGAAACCGAGTCGGAGTACGCCGACGACACCGGCCCCACGATCGGCAACATGACGCTGTGGGGGTCCGAAGTTGTACCGGAGACCTACGCGCCGTCGTCCGACGCGGGCCTGACTTATATCCGCAGGAGCAAACTGCTCAGCAACCCGTCAATCAGCAGCTACCTGACGAGCCAGGGCTACTCGGCCGACGAGTCCAGCAAGATCATGGGCTACACCAGCGACGGCAACTCGAGCCACTGGAGGAACCGCTGCGGGGTGATGCTGGGCCTGGCGAGCTGGAAGAGCGGTCGGCCGGGCGGTTTCCCGGGGGGCAATGGCGACGGCATCCTGGACAACTCCGAGGTTACCTGGATCAGCTACCCCTCGTTTCGCGGATCGTGGACGTGGGCGAATTTCATCGATTACGTGCAGAACAGCTCGGGCATGGCCAACACGCAGCCGGCGCTGCGCTACCGCTACGGTCTGAAGACCTTCACCAACTTCCTGCTTGAGAACAAGTGCACCAACGAGCAGACCAACATCCTGTGGCAGACGCCGGAGCAGCCGCTCCAGGCCGTCAAGGACGCGGTGCAGACGATGACGGACGTCATCATCTCGCTCGAGAGCCTCGATCGGCTGTCGCTGGAGGTGTTCGCCACCAGCGTGCATCACGAGGTGGATCTGACGGATGAGCTTCAGTCGGTGCCCGAGCGGCTGTATCAGCGGCAGGCGGGCCACTATGACACCACGACCAACATCGGCGGCGGGCTGGCGCAGGGAATCGCCGAACTGAGCAGCTCGCGCGGTCGCGCGTCGGCGATGAAGATCATCGTGCTCATGACGGACGGCAAACCCAACGTCAACGAGAACGGCGACTACGTCGGTGACGACGACCCGACCGTGCGTGACTACTGCCTCGCCAAGGCCCAGGAAGCGGCCGACGCGGGGATCCGCATCTACTGCGTCAGCGTGGGTCAGGACGTGGACCGCGAGCTGATGCAGGAGGTCGCGGCCATCGGGCACGGCCAGGAGTTCTACGCGGCCGGCACGCCGGAGCAGTACCAGGCGGAGCTGGAGGACATTTTCCGCGCCCTGGGCGGCAAGCGCCCGGTAGCGCTGATCGAGTAAGTCCGGACTTGCGGGAGGGCGGAGCCTCGCAGGAGCGCCGGGCCGATAACGCCCGGCGCTCCACCCGTTCCGGGGCCGGCGGCGTGCCCGTCGGCGCGCGACGGGCGATAAACACCCGCGCCGCGTCGCGGCGCCGCCGATCGCCGCCGTCGCGGACGGCGCGGCTTCGTAAAGTACGCCAGACAGCGCCTCGATATACCCCATGACGCGCGAGTGGGACGGCCCCTGGCGTTCTCCAACAGCCTTGCCGACGGGTGCGCGCACCGGTCGGAACTGGGACACGCGGGCAGGTGAAGCAGGGCATTCGAATCATCGTCGCGAACACCGACGAGTCCGTCGCGCCCGAGCTCCGCGCGTTTCTGCTCGGGATCGACGGCGTGACGATCGTCGCGGAGGTGGACGAGCCGGCCCTGCTGGAACAGGCGGTGGCGCAGTTTCCGGCGGAGGTGCTGCTGCTGCACCTGGACCCCACGCCGGACGTGATCATGCGGATCGCGACCCCGGTGATCGACGCGAACAAGGACCGCATCGCCGCGATCGCGATGACCGAGGATCGCAACGCGGACCTGGTCGTGTCGGCCATGCGGGCCGGGATGCGGGAGTTCCTGTGGAAGCCATTCAACCCGGACCAGCTTGCCGAAGTGCTGCGGCGCGTGGGAGGCGAGCTTCTGGAGCGCCGCGCGGCGAGCGGGGGCGGAACGGCGGGCCGGGTGATTTCGCTGTTCGGGACGCTGGGCGGCGTGGGGACGACGGCGATGGCGACGAACGTCGCGGTCGAGCTGGCGCAGGGGGACACGGGCGCGGACGGGGGGGCGCCGCGAAGCGGGCCGGCGCCGCGGGTGGCGCTGATCGACCTGGACCTGAACTTCGGGCAGGTGGCCACGTTTCTCGACGCGCAGCCCAACTACACCATCGCGGACCTGTGCGAGACGGTCGAGCACATCGACGCGTCGCTGCTCGAAAAGGCCATGCACAAGCACCCGAGCGGGGTGCACATCCTGGCGCGGCCGGCGACCTTCGCGCAGGCCGAGCAGATCACCGCCGCGCACTGCGCCGGGGTGATGTCGGCGCTTCAGGAGCACTACGAGTACCTGGTGGTGGACGGGCTGAAGCGAATCGACGCGACGACCCGCACCGTCTTCCAGATGAGCGACGTGTGCATCCTGGTGATGCAGATGCTCGTGCCCGCGGTGCGCAACGCGGACCGCATCATGCACGAGCTGCGGCAGCAGGGGTTCAACATGGAACGACTGCGTCTGGCGTGCAACCGCTTCGGGCGCGACGCGGGGTACCTGGAGCCCAGCGACGTCGAGGCCAGCCTGGCGCGCAAGATCGACTTCTACGTACCCGATGAGTGGAAGGTGAGCAGCACGGCCGTGAACATGGGCGCCCCGATCCTGGCCCAGGCGCCCAAGTCGAAGCTGCGCATGGCGTATCGCCAGATCGCGGCGGCCATCTCGTCGGGAGGTGCGGCCGATGGCGACGGGGACGACGGGTCCCCCGACTCCGGCCGGAAGGGACTGTTCTCGTTCTTCGCAGGCGCGGGCAAGACGTGACCGCAACCGCGGTGACGGCCGGCTGAGTCGGCCGCCGGTCGGACCGCGACAGGAGACGCGACGATGGCATTGTTCGCAAGGAAACCGCCCGCGGTCGCGGCGCCCCCGGCGCCCGAGGCGCCCGCGGCAGCGCCCCCGGCCCCGGTGGCAGCGCCCCCCACCCGGCCGTCGCCATTGAAGCGCGACAAGCCGAAGGACGAGCGCGCCCTGAAGTTTCAGGAGTTCAAGACGCAAATTCACCGCAAGCTGGTCGAGCAGCTCGACATGTCGCGGCTGTCGCGCGACGCGGACGACAAGCTGCGCGAACAGGTGCGCGAGATCGTGCAGGCGCTGTGCGCGGAGGAAAACACGCTGCTGAACCATGCCGAGCGGCAGCGTCTGACGGAGGAGATCCTCGACGAGACGTTCGGGCTGGGGCCGCTAGAGTCGCTGCTGAAGGATCCGCTGATCTCGGACATCCTGATCAACGGCCCGCGGCAGGTGTACGTGGAGCGGAAGGGACGGCTGGAAGTCAGCGAGGTGACGTTCAAGGACAACGCGCACCTGCTGCACGTGATCGACAAGATCGTGGCGCCGCTGGGGCGGCGTTGCGACGAAGTCAGCCCGATGGTGGACGCGCGGCTCAAGGATGGAAGCCGCGTGAACGCGATCATTCCCCCGCTGGCGATCGACGGGCCGTCGATGTCGATCCGCCGCTTCGGGAAGGACCCGATCACGTGGGACGACTACGTGCGGTTCAAGTCGTGTGCGCCGGAGATGGTGCAGTTCTTCGAGGCCTGCGTCGAGGCGGGTCTGAACATCCTGGTCGTGGGCGGCACCGGGTCGGGTAAGACCACGCTGCTCAACAACCTGTCGAGCTTCATTCCCGAGGACGAGCGCATCGTGACCATCGAGGACGCGGCGGAGCTCCAGCTCCGCCAGCCGCACGTCGTGCGGCTGGAGACGCGGCCGCCCAACATCGAAGGCAAGGGCCGCATCACGATCCGCGACCTGCTGATCAACAGCCTGCGCATGCGTCCGGACCGCATCGTGGTGGGCGAGTGCCGCGGGGGCGAGACGCTGGACATGCTCCAGGCGATGAACACCGGTCACGAAGGATCGATGACGACCATCCACGCCAACAGCACGCGCGACGCGGTGCAGCGCGTCGAGACCATGGTGATGATGTCGGGCTTCGAGCTGCCCACCCGGGCCATTCGCCAGCAGTTCGCCTCGGCGATCCAGCTCATCGTGCAGGCGGCGCGTCTGACCGGCGGGCCGCGCAAGATCACCAGCGTGACCGAAGTGACCGGCATGGAAGGCGACATCATCACCATGCAGGACATCTTCAAGTTCGAACAGGACGGGCTCAACGCCCAGGGTAAGGCGCGCGGACGCATCGTCGCCACCGGGGTGCGTCCCAGTTTCATGGAGCGCCTGCGGGCGGCCGGGTCCGAAATCGACAACACCGTCTTTCAGGCACGCGACCTCGTAGTGGACGACCAGACATGACCACCCTACTGGCCGATGGAATCTTCTCGGGCGTGCAGGGCATTCTGCTGATGCTGCTGCCCATCGCCGGCTCGCTGATGCTCGCCTACGGCGCGTACCAGGTCGTGGCCGACCTGCGCGGCGCCGACCGGCGGCGCGTGGTCAAGCGCCTTCAGGGCGACTCGCGCGGACGCGATTCGCGCGACGAGGACAAGCTGATCGACCTGCGGCGCGGGACCCATGAGGCCGCGGGCACGCTGGGCCAGTTCGTCTCGAAGCTGAGCTTCACGCCCAAGTTCCAGACCGTGCTGGACCAATGCAACGTGGCCCGCTCCGCGCCCAAGCTGCTGGTCAACATGTTCGCGGCGGCCGTGTGCGCCACGGCGGTCCTGTTCGTGCTGGGCATTCATCCCATCGCGGCGCTGGGGGTGGGCGCGGGCGTGTTCATCGTCCCCATCCTCTACTTCTTCAAGCGCCGCAAGAAGCGCATGAACCGGCTGATCGAGCAGTTGCCCGACGTGTTCGAGATGCTCAGCCAGGCGCTGCGCGCCGGGCACTCGCTGGCCAGCGGGATGCAGCTCATCAGCAAGCAGTTGCCCGACCCGGCGGGAACCGAATTCGGTCGCGTGTTTCACGAGCAGAACCTCGGGCTCAAGATCGAAGACGCGCTGCGCAACCTCGCCGAGCGCGTGAGCCTGCTCGACGTGCGCTTCTTCGTCACGGCCGTTCTGATCCAGCGTCAGACGGGCGGCGACCTGGCCGAAGTGCTCGACAAGATCGGTTCGGTCATCCGCGACCGCATCCAGCTTTTCGGGATGGTGAAAGCGCTCACCGCCGAGGGCCGGCTCAGCGGCTACGTTCTGCTGGCGCTGCCCCCGCTGGTGTTCTTCGTCATGCTCTTCGTCAACCGCGACTATGCCAACATGCTGATCGACACGCCCGCAGGCCGGATGATGACCACCGTGGCCATCGTCATGCAGCTCATGGGGTGGGCCATGATCAAGAAGATCGTCAACATCAAGGTGTGACGTCCCCGCGCGCCGGGCGCGTCTTGCGGAGTCTCCCATGCAGCTCTTCGTCATCGCCGTGCTGATCCTCGCGGCCGCCCTGCTGGTGGCCTACGGCTTCCTGTCCGGGTCGGACAAGGACCGCGACGCGCTGAAGCGCCGTCTCAGCGGCGGTCGCGCCTTCGACGAGCTCGGCGCGCTGAAGGAGCAGGCCCGCGAGTCGGCCACCGCCGACCTGGTCAAGCGTGCCGCGCCGATGCTGTCACGCATCACCCTTCCCGCGTCGGACGTCGAGATGACGAACCTGCGCCTGAAGCTGGCCAGCGCGGGGTTCCGCCGCGAGCAGGCGCAGAGCATGTTCCTGGCCAGCAAGACCATCGTCGGCATCGCGCTGGCGCTGGCGACCGCCGTCGGCGGCACGGCGCTCAACCTGAGCTGGACGCTGCTGGTGGGCAGCGTGCTGTGCGCCCTGCCGGTCGGGTTCCTCCTGCCCGACATGTGGCTGGCGATGGCGATCGGCACGCGGCAGGAGGCGGTGCGGCACGGGCTGCCCGACTGCCTGGACCTGATGGTCGTCTCGGTCGAGTCCGGGCTGGCGCTGGACGCCGCCCTCCAGCGCGTCGGCGACGAGATGGCGACGGTGCACCCGGAAATCTCGGAGGAGCTCCGCATCGCCACCGCCGAGCAACAGATGGGGCTCCCGCGGGCCGAGGCGCTCGAGAACATGGCGGGCCGGACCGGAGTGGGCGAAGTGAAAAGCCTGGTGTCGATCATCCTCCAGGCCGAGAAGTTCGGCACCAGCATTGCGAAGGCCCTGCGCAACCAGGCCGACTCGCTGCGCGTCAAGCGCCGCCAGAAGGCCGAGGAACGCGCGCAGAAGACCGCGGTCAAGCTCATGATCCCGCTGGTCATCTTCATCTTCCCCGCGATGGGCGTGGTGCTGGCGGGACCGGCGGCGCTCAAGATGCTCGAAGCCCTGCGGAACAACCCGTCGCTGGGAGGCTGAGCGAGGCGCGCGAACGCGAGGCGCGGCGCTGCCGCGGACGGCAGGCGTCAGCCGGGCAGCAGCTCGGGCGCCAGCGTCGCGAAGATCATGGTTCGCGCGTTGAACAACGCGTGGACCCCTACGCAGACCGCCAGGGAACGCCGGTAGCGCAGGTATCCCAGCACAACGCCCATGGACATCAGGGGCAGTACGTCGGTCCACTGGGGCAGGTGTACGAGGCCGAACAGCACCGCACTGACGGCGATTGCGCCCCAGACTCCGAGCAGCGGTCTGAGGACCGCGCAGAGCAGCCCGCGGAAGAAGAGCTCCTCCGAGAGGGGCGCGACGACGATCGCAGTGACGTACAGTTGCGCCGCCCCCGCCCACCCCCACTGACCCGACGTCAGCCCGCTGAGCACGTTGTGGACCGGCGGAGTCTCGAGCCCGAGCCAGCTCGTCCAGACCCAGCGCATCAGAAACGCCTGCGCAGTCGTCAACGCATGGACCGCGAGCGCGCCCCCGACGACCGCGCCCACCGCCCGCCGAACCTCACGCATTCCCGCGGCACCCCGGAGGCGCGGTCCATCGGCTGGGGCGGGCTCGGGCCACATCCCCAGGATCATCGGGATGGGCAGGCATGCCAGCAGCTTGGCGACGTTGACCGCGAGACTGACGCGAAACCACGCGGGCGATCCCGGCTGCTGAAGCGCGGTGCGCGCGTCCAGCGGCGCCGCCGCCAGGCTGCCGGCCAGGCTCGTCAGGCCCAGGTAGAGCGCGAAGATGCCAGCCAGCACGAGCGGGGACGGACCGAGCGCGTCGATGCGCAGCGGCAGCGGCCGACGCCAGTGCCCGCTGCGCGCCAGGGCTGCGCTCCAGCCAAGCAGAACGCAGGCGCCGGTGAGCAGCAGGCCGGTGTCGATGGCTTCCACGAGCGGGCCGAGCGTCGCGGGTGAAGTGGTCGTGCTCATGGGTGCGTCGCCGCAGGGCTCGCCGCGACGCCCTGGCGTCCGACGACGGTGATCACGTCCAGCAGCGTCGCCGGTACGGACAGCCGTGCCACGCCGACGGGCAGCGATCCCGCCCGCCGCCTGAGCAGCGACTTGCTCAGCCGCTCCCAGAGATAGCCGACCGTGAACCAGGTCACGTCGTGCCGCAGCGCGAGCGGCGTCAGCCCCGCGCGTTCCAGCAGTCGCCGCAGCCCGGCCGGGGAATAGAAGAACAGGTGCTCGGGCAACGTGTAGAGGTGCCAGCGCGGTCCGCTGATTCGCGCGCACAGGGACGTCACGTCGCCGGTCGAGAGCACGAGCAGCCCACCCGGCCGCAGCGCCGCCGCCAGCGCGGTCAGCGCGCCGCGCGGGTCGCCGAGATGCTCGATGACGTCCCAGAGCGTGATCAGGTCGAACTGGGCGGAAAGGGCGGCGGCGGATTCGACCGTGCCGCACTCGACCTCGAGCCCGCGCCGGCGGGCCTGCTCGGCGGCGTACGCGCTGACTTCGATCCCGCGGACGGCCCACCCGGCGGCGCGGGCCGCTTCCAGGAACGTGCCGGTCCCGCAGCCCACGTCGAGCAGTCGCCCGGCCGTCCGCTGCCAGCGGGCGATGGACGCCAGCCGACCGCGTGCCGTGCGGCGCAGACTCGGTTCCAGGGCCGCGTAGTCATCGTATCCCTTCTCGACCTCGGCGGACTGGAAGTAGTCACGGTCGTAGAAGGCGGCGGGCTCGATCCGCGGCCAGTCCCACCAGCAGGTCCCGCAGCACGGGCAGCGCCGCAGGCGCTGTCCGGCGGCCAGGCGCAACCCCGGCACGGGCGGCACGTCGCATGCCGGGCAGCGCCGCGGCGCGGGCGTCATGCGCCGGGCCGGCTGGGCACCGGCCGCATGGGGTAGGTGTGCGCGGGAGCGGGGTAGTCTCCGCACTCGATGTCAGTCACCCAGCGCCGCATGGCCGCCTCAGTCGCGCGGGCCAGGTCGGCGTGCCGCGGGACGAAGCGCGGGGGACGCTCCGCGCCCAGCCCGAGCATGTCGTGCGTGACGATCACGTGCCCGTCGCAGGCCGGCCCTGCGCCGCAACCCACGACCGGCACACCGACCGCCGACACCACGGCCGCCGAGGCCTCGGGCGGGACCGCTTCGAGCAGGATCATCGCCGCACCGGCGTCGACGGAGTGCCGCGCATCCGCCACCAGCGCGCGGATCGACTCCTCGTCCCGGGCCTGGGCGCGATAGTCGGCGGGCGTGAGCACCGATTGCGGGCGCAGTCCCAGGTGGGCCACCACCTCGAAGCCGTCGCGCGCCAGGCGCTCGACCCACGCGAAGTGGCGTGATTCGACCTCCAGCTTCACGGCGTCGCACCCGGCCTCGGCGCAGAAGCGCCGGCTGGCGTCGCATACCGACTCGACGCCCGCCATCGCCTCGTGCGGCAAGTCGCCGATCAGGTAGACGCGCGGCGCGCCGCGCCGCACGGCACCCGCCAGCGTGACCATCAGCCCCAGAGGCGTCTCACGCGTGCTTTCGTGCCCCAGCATGACCATGCCGAGCGAGTCGCCCACCAGCAACGAGTGCAGCCCGGCGGCCTGCGCGATCCGTGCCGTGGGGTAGTCGTAGGCGGTCAGCATGGCGAACCTGCGGCCGGCGGCCTTCAGGTCGCGCAGGTGGGCCAGCGTGATTCTCGGCGGGCTCTCGGGCATGCGCAAGTCGGGCGCGAATGCGCCGCGGTCGGCGACGGTCGCCGACCCCTATTTCTTCCAGTCCTTCTCGTACTTGTCGTGGCAGGCCTCGCACGTCGCGTGGATGCTCTTGGCGATGGACTTGGCCTTGTCGAAGTCCTTGGCCGCGATGGCGGTGGCCGCGTCAGCCGCGGCGGCGCGCACCGCGGCGGCCCACCCGCGATAGTCCGCCTTCTCGGAGTGCAGCGTGTTCACGTTGGCCAGCTCGGCCAGCAGCCAGGCGTTCTGGGCCGCGGCCTCCTGCTTTTTCTTCCCCAGGGCCAGGTTGAGTTCGTCGAACGCCTTCCCGTGCCATTCCATCAGAAAGTGGTGCGGTGCCGCCGGCGCGAGCGTCACCGGCTCGGCCGCGGGCGGCTTGTCCTGCGCAGTCAGGCCGCTGACCGCGAAAATGCTCGTGACCAGGAACACACCGGCCGCTGCGGCCCACCAGACTCGGCGCCCATGCATGTCATGCCTCCGCATCACGTCACGCGGCGGGTCCGTCGATGAACCATTTCGCCGGGCCCGCGACCGCGACTCGGGAGGCATCATAGCCCGACGCCGCACGGGTCGCGACCCGAGCCGTCGCGCCAGGCCGCCGCAGTCAACGTTCCGCGCGCAGCGCCTCGATCGGCGCGCGGGGCAGCGCGGCGCGCACGGCCGCGGCGCTGGCGGCACCCGCCACGAGCAGGATCACCGCGAGCAACCCGGCCAGCGACAACCACGGAACGTCACCGGGGTGCGCGGCGACGTTGGCCGCGACCGCCAGCGCCGCGCCGAGCGTTCCCGCCGCCAGCCCCAACGCCACCAGCAGCAGCGCTTCGAGCCACATGAGCCGCCGCACGCGCGCCGCGCGGAATCCCAGCGCCGCGAGCAGGGCCAGTTCCGCGCGGCGTTCGAGCACGTTGCGCAGCACCAGCGTCACGACTCCCAGCGTACCCAGCAGCAGCCCCATTCCGCCAAGCTGCTGAAACGTCGCCAGGTACGTGTGCTCCACCGCCAGGAACGCGGCGATGCGGTCCGCCGTGGCGCGGATGTCGATGCCGTGCTCCGCCAGGCCCGCCGCAAGCGCCTGCCGCACGGGGGCGACCTCCCCCGGCGGTGGGTCCACCAGCAGGACGCTGTACCCCCCCGTGCGCGGGAACATGCGCAGGAACCGGGCTTCGCCGATCAGCAGCTCAGACTGAAAAACCGACCCGCTCAGCGTCGCCACGACCCGCAGCCGGGCGCGGCGCCCGTCTTCCGTGGCGAGCGTGAGGTCGTCGCCCAGTCCCAGGTGCAGCGACCAGGTGACGGTGTTGGCGTCGCCGATGACCGGGACGGCCCCATCGTCGAACTCCCGGTCGAGCAGCCGCCACGGGTTGCGCCGCTCGGCGTCCGTGGCGGCCAGGGAAGCGGAGAAGGCGAAGCCGCCGCGCTCGACGAATCCGGACGGGACACCGAGCACGGCCGGGGACACCGGCTTGTACAGGTTGAGGCAGCTCGCGTCGTCGCCGGGACGACGGCGCAGCGCCTGCACGTCGCATCCCTTCAGAACCGATTCGAGCGCCGGCGGGACCCCCAGCCCGGTGCGCGCCTGCGCGCGCCCCAGGTCATAAAGCAACGGCGCGTCCATCTCGGCCCATAGCGCGTAGCCGCCGTGCCCGGCGTCGCGCCGGCCGGGGTCGAAGCGCGGCATGTGCCGGCTCGCCGCGACCGCTGCGACGATGAACGCCGCGCAGGCGACCATCGCCAGGGTCAGGACGCTGCGATCGGGGCGGCGCGCCAGGTTGCGCAGCGCCAGCCGCTCCACTGGCCACGCGCCGGGCGCGACGCGGCCCGGCGCGGCGCGGCGCAGGACGGCGCCGGACCCCGCGATCGCCGCCGCGAGGAGCGCCGCTCCCCCCGCGAACGACGCACCGGCCTGTACCGTGCCCCCCACGAACAGCGCGGCCGCCCCGCAACCGGCCGCGACCGCGCCGAGCCCGCCGGCCAGCAGCCCCGCCGCCCGTCCGGCCCGTTCCGATGGGCACCGCAGGGGCGCCGCGGCCCGTCCGGCGAGCAGCGCCGTGACCGAGGTGTGCCGCAGCCGCCGCAGGGAGTACCATGCCGACGCCAGGCTCATGGCAGCGCCGGTGGCGGATCCGATCGCCAGGTCGGACGCCGCGACGTGCAGATGCAGTTCCACCGTGCCCACCGCGGAGATCCAGAGCGTCCGCAAGCCCGCCAGCATCAGCCAGGCGTATCCGGTCGCCAGCGGCGCGCCGAGCACCGCACCCGCGCCGGCCACACACGCGAATTCGCCCAGCAGCAGGCGCCCGACACGCCGCGGCGCATATCCCAACGCCAGCAGCGTCCCGACCTGCCGCGCCCGGCGCTCCACCTCCAGCCGCAGGAGCAGCGTCGCCAGCAGCACCGCGGCGACGATGACGAACAGGCTGAAGGCCAGGAACAGCCCGCTGAAGTCCGTTGCCGGCGTCGCGCCGCGCAGTGCTTCCTCGCGCACGCCGCGCACCCGCAGCCCGGCGGCCTCCAGGCTCAACCGCTGGCGAAGTTCGCGCGCGAAGCTCTGCGCGGAAGCGCCGGGGTCCGCGCCCTCCGGCAGCGCCAGCCGTATCGACGTGAGCCGGCCGAAGCGCGCCGCGGTCTCGCGCGGGGGCGCCCAAAGCGCGACCCCCGTCTCGAGCCGGACGAACGCCTTGGGCGTGGTTCGATGCTGCTCCCAGTAGCGCTCGTCGTCGGGCCCGATCGCCTGGTAGTCAATCGGAAACGGGGGGTCCCAATCGCCCATGGTGCGCGCCTCGGCGATGCCGGGCACCTGCGGCGTGAGGCCCGGGTCGTCGAAGACGCCCTGCATCTCGACCACGCCCGCGACGCGCAGCCGACACTGCTCGGTGCGCAGGTCGCCGCCGGGATTCAGCATGTAGTACGAGATTTCGAGCTGGTCGCCCACGCCGGACGACAACCGGCGTGCGGCCCACGCATTGAGCCAGACTTCGGGCGGTGCGGCGGGGTCGCGCGGCGCGTCGCGGATCGTCGGGGGCGGGAACTCCGGCAGGTCCAGCGCCGCCACGATCGCATAGGGAAGCGACGCCGGTGGCGAGCCCGGGGGTTCGGCGTCGCTCACCCGCCGCACGGTGTTCGCGAGATACGTCAGCACGCGCCGCGCGGTCATGCCGGTCGCCCGCGCCGCGTCCGTTGCGATCGCCTCGGCTGCCTCGGAGAGCACCAGTTGCTCGCTCTCGACCACCAGCGCCGCCTGCCGCGCGTCGACCCGCAGGCGCAGCCCCGCGTCCGCGGGCGTGAGCACACCGCGCACCGCATCCGCCAGCGCTTCGGTCGAGCACGCCGCGTCGGCCAGCAGCGTGTTGACGCGACCCGGCTGACCCAGCGCCCGCTGCACTTGGTGCAGGGGAACGAAGAGGTTGCGGGACGCCTGCTGGCTCGCGACGAGGGAGAACCGCCCCAGGCCGCGGTCGGGGACGATCCGTTCGACCGCGACTCGCAGCGTGCGGACCGGGTCGTCGCGCCGCCCGAGCAGCGACTCGCTCGGAATCGGCGAGTACGCGGGCATGCGCAGGATAAGCTCGTCCCCCACCCGCACTCCCAGATCACGTGCCAGGGCGCGGCTCAGCGTCGCGCCGCTGCCGCGCTCGGGATCGGCGACCCCGTGTCGGCCGGTTGCCGCCGTCGGCGGTGCGTCCGGCGGCGCGGGGATCTCACGCGCATCGCCGCCGCTCGCGGACCCGAATTTCCAAAAGGCGTCGCCGGCAGCCACCAGCGCGACGCGCGACGCCTGCGCCGGCCCGCCCGCGCTCCGCACCGTCACGCGCTGGAGGATCGCAGGCACGACCTCGGCCCCCACGGCGCTGCGTACGCGGTCCGCCAGCGACGCATCGAACCACCGCGACGACTCGATCGCATGCGTAAAGCGTCCGAGGCGGTCGACGGCCATCTCCCGCAGGCTCCCGCGCACCGACGTGCCCACGAGCAGCGCCCCACTCAGCGCCGCGCACGCCGCCGCGACACCCAGTCCGATCGCGGCATTGGCGCCGAGATAGTGCCGCAGCGAACGCACGACGAGGTTCATGCGGGTCGGCTCCGAACGCGGGCGCCGCCGCGCGCCCGCCGAGGCAGTGTACGGCGGCCCGCGGTCGGCGGGGCTCCTATGGCGGCGCGCAGTGTTGCACGTTGCGACCCGTCCGGTTGATCGGCGCGCGGCGATCGGTTACCACCCGTGCGGTCGCTGTCACGAGGAAGTGATGCCCGCCGTCCCGTGGTCTGAGGAACACCCGCTGGTCCAGTGGGCCTGCCGCCTGCCGCGCGACTTCCACTTCTTCCAGCTCCTGCACCTGATCCAGCGCAGCGACCCCGAGCGTCCTCCCGTGGGGCATCAGGGACCGGTTCCCAAGGAGCCGATCCGCATGCGGCCGGCGTTGTCGCTGGCGTTCCCTCCCTACGACATCGACACCTGCGAATGGGAGCCATCCACCGAGTCGCATTGGGGACGGCTGCTGCTGTCGCTGACGTTCCTGGGACTGTACGGGGTGGATTCCCCGCTGCCGACGCACTTCACGGAGCGTCTCCTCCCTGAGCAGGAGGAAGACGAGCTGGTGCGCGGCTTCCTCGACCTGTTTCACCATCGCACGTACTCGCTGCTGTACCGCGGCTGGGCGAAGTACCGATACCACGTGTCGTTCCAGCGCGGGGGGGTGGACCCGATCTCGCAGGTGGTCCGCGCCTTTCTGGGGATCAACACGCCCAAGACGGCTGAGCAGCTTCACGAGCCGCCGGTGCGTCTGTTCCGCTACGCCGGGCTGGTGCTTCAGCGGCCGCGCTCGGCGAGCGGTCTGGCGGGACTTCTGCGCGACTTTTTCGACGGTGTGCCGGTGGAGATCGAGCAGTGCGTGGGGCGCTGGCTGCCGATCCAACTCGACGACCGGAACCGGGTGGGTCGGCGCAAGTGCTCGCTGGGCATGGACTTTCTGCTGGGCGAGCGGATCTACGACCGCAGCGGGAAGTTCCGCGTGCGCGTCGGGCCCCTGGGTTTCGACCAATACACCGATTTCCTGCCGCCGGGTCGTGCCCGGGCGCAGCTCGACGAGCTGGTGCGGTTCTACTGCGAGGACGCGCTTCAGTTCGACGTGGAAGCCATCCTGCGCGAGGACGAGGTGCCGGAGCTGCCGCTGGGCGAGCGCGGCATGCTGGGCCGGCTGAGCTGGACCACCTGGCTCAAGAGCAAGCCCAGTGGAGACAAGTCGGTAGTTTTCCCGCCGGGGCAGTGAAGGACCGGTTGCACGAGCCGCCCAGCGCCCCCCGCAGCGTGTAGCCACCGGTCGCCACGATTCGAACAAGGACGTTACGCGATCCAAACATCAGCGCAGGACGCTTCGCGGTCGATTACCCACGCACCCAGGAAGCCCATGGTTCGACATGCCGTTCTCGCCACGCTGCTGACCACGCTCGTTCCCGCGCCTCCGACGCCGACCGCGATGGCGGCCGACCCGCCCCGTCCACGTCTGGCGGTGGTCGTCGTGGTCGACCAGCTCTGCTACGAGTACCTCGAGCGCTTCGACGCCAACTTCACCGACCAGGGCTTCCTCCGCCGCGTGCAGCGCCAGGGCGCGACTTGCACCGACTGCCGCTTCCCGCAGGCCGTCACGGTCACCGCGGTCGGTCACGCCGCCATCTCCACCGGCGCATCCCCGCACCGCAGCGGCATCATCGAGAACGAGTGGTACGACCGGGCCGAGCGCCGCGTGGTCGGCTCCGTCGAAGACCGCCAGGCCCCCATCGTGGGCGCGGACCGGCCGATGGGCGCCGCCGGCGTCTCTCCCCGCCGCCTGCTCGTCCCGACCCTGGGCGATTCGCTCAAGCTGGCGACCCAGGGCCGCGGGCGGGTGTTTTCGATCGCGGTCAAAGACCGCGCCGCGGTGCTGATGGGCGGGTTCGCCGCGGACGGCGCGTTCTGGTACGACGTGCCCTCGGGCCACTGGGTCTCGAGCGCCTACTACCTGTCCGCGCTGCCCGACTACCTGCGCGAATTCAACGAAAGCGACGCCGTCGAGAGACTGGCCGGCGCAACCTGGTCCCCCCTCTACGCCGAGGAGAAGTACCTCAACGGCGAGATCGTCGCCGCCCACGGCGCATCGACGCAACCCGCGCGGCGGCACCGCGGCTTGCCGTTGCGCGTGCCGCCCGCGGACGAGACCGGGCGCTTCCGCATGCAGCTCCTGCTGACGCCCTTTGCCAACGACCTGACGCTGGACGCCGCCCGCCTCATCATCGAGCGCGAGCGGCTCGGCCAGGACGAGTGGCCCGACTTGCTGTGGATCAGCCTGTCGGCCAACGACGTGGTCGGCCACGCGTTCGGGCCGCTCAGCCGCGAAGTCGAGGACATGACCTATCGCACGGACGAGGCGCTGGGCGCCCTGGCGCGGTGGCTGGACGAGCGCCTTCCCGGCGCGTGGGTCATGGCGATGTCCGCCGACCACGGCGTCGGCCCGATGCCCGAGGACGCCGCCCGCTTGCGCATCCCGGCGGCGCGGCAGCGGCTGGGCAAGCCCAAGGACCTCCGCGCGGAACTCGAACAGCGCCTCGTAGCCGCCCTCGGTGCGCCCGACGACGACCAGACCTACATCGCGGCCGTGGCCGACTACGAGGTGTACCTGAACCGCGACCTGCTCGAGCCGGCCGGCGACCGCGCCGTTCAGGCGCGGCGCATGGTCCGCGACGAGCTCCTGACGCGCGACGGCGTCGCGATCAGCCTGACGCGCGAGCAGATTCTCGACCGCACGCCGGCCACGGCCATCGAGTCGGCCGTCCGGCTCAGCTTCCATCCGGCACGCAGCGGCGACGTGTACTTCCTCATGACTCCCTACGATCTGGTCACCGGTGGCAACCCGGCCAGCCACGGAACGTCTTGGCGCTACGACACGCACGTCCCGCTCTGCTTCGTCGGCGCCGGCGTTCGCAACGCGCGCATCGACACCCGCACCACCCCGGGCCAGCTCGCCGCGACCTTGGCGCGCGTGCTGCGCGTCGAGCCCCCGCCGGCCTGCGAGGCCGACGCCGTGCTGGAAGCGCTGGCCCGGTGATCGCTGCTCTGCGGGACTGCTCCGTCCCTGCGCACGCCGCGCCGACCCCGCGTTGCGCGTCGCATTTGACGAGGCCGTCCCGGCGCGTAGAATTCCCCTTCTCCGGCGTCTACCCGGCTCCGGGGCCGTAGCTCAATTGGTTAGAGCGCCGCCCTGTCACGGCGGAGGTTGCGGGTTCGAGCCCCGTCGGCCTCGTTCATTTGGTTCTCTCCCCCTGACGCGGCAAGCGGCCGCGCTGCCTTCCCGGCCGAGCGATCTCCCGCCTACGCCGCGTCCATTTGCAGCAGTTCGCGAACGTGCGTGCGCAGTTGTTCCTGCACGTGGTCGATCGAGTCGCGCGCGTCGACGACGCGGAACCCCGAATCGTCCGCCAGGCGGTCGAACTCCTCCAGCACGCGCTGCTGGTACGCGGTGAACGAGTCGTAAATGTCCAGGTCCGGGTAGCGGTCCTTGCCCGCCTCCCAGTGGTCGATCCCGCTGGACAGCAGCACCCGCCGCGCCAACGTCGGCACATCGACCCGCAGGTACAGCACCAGGTCCGGGACGGCCGCGAACCCGAACAGCCCGCGCACCCACTCGCGGTCCACGCCGCGCACCACCGCCCGCGCCAGCGCCGTGTACACGTAGCGGTCGGCCAGGACGATGTACCCGGCCCGCAGCGCCGGCAGGATCTCCTTTTCGTACCGGTCCGCGAAGTCGCAGGCGTAGAGCATGGTGTACGTCAGCGGCGAAAGCGTGTGGCCGCTCTTGGCGCGGTCGATGGTCTTGCCCAGCAGCTTCGACCGCGTCCAGCCCGTCTCAGCCACGGCGAACCCCTGGATCTGAAGCCACTCGCGCAGGTAGGCCACGTGCGTCGAGCGGCCCACGCCGTCGGTCCCCTCGATCACGACCAGGCGCCCGGTGACGGGCACCTGTTCGATGTACTGGGGAGCCAGTCCGAAGAACCGCAGGGATCTCATGAGCCGTTCCCCAGCCGCTGCGCGGCGCCGCCGGTCCGCGAAAGGCGGTCGGGCAGCCCGAGCCGCTCGGTCACGATGCGCCGCACCTGGCGCTGCTGGTCCCAGATGGGGCGGGTGGCGTCCAGCGTCACCAGCCCCACGTCGTCGGCCATGCGGTCGTACTCGTCGATGACGCGCGACTGGAACATCTGGAACGACTCCGCCAGCGTCGGCGCCAGGCTCATGTCCATCCCCGCCTCGTAGTGCTTCACGACCGCGCGCGCCGAGGTGAGTCGTTTCAGCGCCACGTCGCTCGTCACGCGGAAGTACAGCGCCAGGTCGGGCCGCGTCGCGAAGGCGTACACCGCGCGGACCCACTCCGGGTGGACGCCGCGGGCCCCGTCGCGCGCGAAGGCCGTGTAGGCGTACCGGTCGGCGATGACCACCATGCCGGCCTTGAGCGGCGGGACGATCTGGTACAGGTGCCGGTCGGCGAAGTCGGTGGCGTGCAGCAGCGAGAACGTGATGG
Organism: uncultured Planctomycetales bacterium; assembly: GCA_964401365.1. Lineage (GTDB taxonomy): Bacteria > Planctomycetota > Phycisphaerae > UBA1845 > Fen-1342 > CAYNYG01. The sequence continues at coordinate 41,193 of CAYNYG010000008.1, forward strand.
GGGTCAGTTCCGCCCGTTTCTTGCCGGCCCGCGTGGCGCGCTTCACCAGCATCGACGAGTTCCACTCGGTGAAGAACACGGGCACGCCGTGGCTCTGGAGCCAGCTCTGAAGCAGATGCGCCTGCGTCGTCTTGCCCGACCCGTCGATCCCTTCGACCACGATCAGGGCGCCCGGATACCCGTGCGGCCGCCTAAGTCCTGACACGCCGCACCTCGCTGACGATCTCGATCCTCCGCTCGAACAACCGCTCCAGCAGCGCCGCCTTGCGCTGCGCCGCCCAGAGCTCCAGGGCCGGGTCTGCGCCGGCCCGCACCACGATCCGCAGCCGCGCCGGCGAGATGGCGCACTTCACGCCGTGCACCGTCTGGATGTGCCCGCGGTCCAGCCCCTCGGCGATGCGCACGATGCCCGCCAGGACGCGTACGGCGCGGCGTTGGCGCGGCGAAAGGGCGACGATCTCCGCGTGACGCGTCTTGGGCATCGACTTGCGGTGGTAGCGCGCCAGCAGCGCCAGCAGCTCCACCTCGTCGGCGCTGAAACCACGCAGATTCGCGTGTCGGATGATGTAGGCCCCATGGTGCTCGTGGTTCTCGAAGCCCACGTGCCGGCCCACGTCGTGCAGCAGCGCGCCGTATTCCAGGATGACCCGCTCCTCCGCGCCGATGCCGCGCGGGTGCAGCCGCCGCGTCTGGTCAAAAATCTGAAGCGCCAGGTCGCTGACGCGGACCGCGTGCGGGCCGGCCTGCCCGCAGTGCCGCAGGAGCCGCAGCACGCTGCGCCGCCGGATGTCGCCGGCGCCTTCCGCGGCGTCGTGGGTCGCCGGCCGCTCCTGCCCGTTCGAGCCGCGCGCGATCTGTTCCAGCAGCACGCCGTGCCGGATCGACGCGTCGCACAATACCAGCTCGTCCGCCCGAGCCAGCTCCAGAAGCTCATCGAGCACCAGTGCGCCCAGGTGAATCGTGTCGCAGCGGTGCGAGTCGATCCAGTCCACCTGCGCCCGGTCCTCGGCGTCCATGGCCGACAGGTCCTCGGCCAGCCGGTGCAGGTCGTCACGCCGCAGGACGCGCCCGTCGGGCGAATGCCAGCGGTCGTGCCCCTTGCGCAGGTGCACCGCCAGGCCCAGCGCCAGGATCGTCCCCGCCGTTCCCACCACCACCTCAAACCCGATCTCGCGCGCCCGCTCCAGGACCGGACCGGCCGCCTCGCGCACCATCTGCTCCAGGCGGCGCCGCGACTCGCGCGAGATCGGGTCGGCGTCGGCCAGCAGGTCGCGCATCCGCAGCACGCCCAGCTTGAGGCTGGCCGACAACTGCATGCCGCGCGCGTCCCCCACGATCAACTCCACGCTCCCGCCCCCCACGTCCAGAATCAGCGCCCGCCGCCGCGATAGATCGATCACCTCGCGCACGCCGCGGTGGATCAGCCGCGCCTCCTCCTGGCCTGAGATGATCCGCGGGCGCAGCCCGGTGCGCTGCTCGACCCGGGTCAGGAACTCGCGCCCGTTGCGTGCCTCGCGGACGGCACTGGTGGCGACGGCGACGGTCCGCTCGACCTTGTGCCGGTCCAGCAGCATGCGGAACTTCCGCAGCGTCTCAACCCCCGTGCGCGCCGCGGCCTCGCTGAGCCGCCCGCTGCGAAAGGCGCCGGCGCCCAGCTTGATCATGTCCTTCTCGCGGTCCACGATCTCGAACGACCCGTCGCCGGACGTCTCTGCGATCAGCATGTGCAGCGAGTTGGTACCGATGTCGATGGCTGCAATTCGCACGCGCGGTCCCGAACCCGGCCGACGCTCGCGCCGGGCGCCGAATAGGATAACGCACCGCGGCGCCGCGCGGCCAAACCGGCCCCGCGACGCCGCTTTACTTGATCTTAGCGCGTCGCCGCGGCGATCGAGACCCCGAACCCGCGCATCTCGTAGATCACCGTCCCGTCCACCGACAGGAATCCGTCCGCGACCAGCTCGGCGCCGCCGCCCGCCTCTGCGCCGACCGCGGTGATGGCCGCCTCGACCTCGACCCGCCGGTGCCGCGGCGTGATCTGCCCGCGATAGACCCATTCGTGGGGGTGGCCGATCCGCATCGGCGTGAAATGAACACCCGGACCCGCGCGCTCGGGCCAGCGCTCGCGCGCCGCGATCCGCAGGAGCTGAAGCAGCGATTCAAGCCCCAGCGACCCGGGCCAGACCGGGTCCTGGTGGAAATGGGCCTGGAAGAACCACGCGCCGGGATCGACCGACGTGCTGCCGCGCAGGAACCCCTGCCCGCACGGCCCGCCGTCCGCGATGTAGGCGTCCACGCAGTCGATCATCCGATACGCGCGGGCCGGTGACGCCGCCGGCTCGAAATCCGCGCTCGCGGCGGCCGGCGTGAAGGGCGGGTCGTCGGACAGCGCGATGCGCCGCGCACGTGCCGACTCGTCCGCACCCGGCACGTGCCGCCGCGCGCCGGCGTCACGGATGCCCACCTGGCGCGACAGGGCGTCCTCGGAGAAGAAACCGAATACCGTCTTGCAGTCGTAGACCAGCCGTCCGGCGCGCCAGAGCTGTGTATCGAATTTCTCGACGATCATGCCCCCCGCCTGCGACACCTCGGTGATGCGCGACCGCCCGGTGAGCGTTCCGGCATCGGGGAGCAGCTCCTCGTACAGCGTCGCCGTCCCGCCCAGGTTGCGGAACGCGAGGAACGACTCCGAGCGCAGCGCCGAGCCGAGGTACGCCGCCAGCCAACCGCACGGTTGCAGGGCGGCCTCCAGAATCACGCTGTAGGGAACGCGGCGCTGCCGGTCGGCGGCGAAGTACCACGCGTCGCGCGGCACGTCGTACTGCGTCTCGATCCACCCGCCCGGCTCCAGCTCCCAGGCCCGCGCGCTGACCCGCGTCACGCGGTCGAGGAACTGGAACGGCGGGCCGGGCAGCCGCGCGATCCGCCGCTCGCGGTCGAAGATGCGGTAGCGCTCCCCGAATGCGTACGACGGGTCGCCTACCGCGAATGCCAGGATGCGGTCGTGATCGAACACCGCCGGAGCCGGCGCCCGCGAAATCGGCGCGTCACCGATCCGCGACGCATCGCGCGGAGCCCCGACCGTCCGCTCCGCGCGCGCCGTGCGTCGGACTGCGGCAGGCGCGCGGTCCGTCCGCGCCGCCCGGCGCCACAGCTCCTCCAGGCCCGCGCGCGTCACGCCCGCCAGCCGCACCGACATGTCGCGGAACTGCACCACGCGCTTGCCATCCGCGTACATCAGCGCGTCGGCGATCGCGTACGGCTCCCACCCCGCGCCCGCGTCCCGATACCCCAGCTCGCGCACCTCCACCTCGTAGCACACGCGCCGCGTCGCCGGCGTGACCGGTCCGCGACACCGCAGCCGGCTCTCGACGCCCGCGATCGGCTGGTACGCCACCGCGCCCCGGGCGCCCACCCACCCCAGCCGAAGCAGCAGCACCCGCAGCGCGTGCATGCAGCACTCGTACATCAGCGTGCCCGGCATGGTCATGTCGTCCACGAAGTGGCACGTGAGAAACCAGTCGTCCGCGTGAACGTCCCATTCGGCCCGGACGAGTCCGCGGCCGTAGCGTCCCCCAGTCGGGTCAAGCTCCACGACGCGATCGATGAGCCGCATCCGTCCGCCCGGCAACCCCACCACGTCGCGCAGCGCCAGGTCCGCGAAGGCCGCTCCGAAGCACCCGCGCAGCTCGCCGCGACGCAGGGCCTCCAGCGCCGCGGCGTCGTAGCTCTCGACGCCGGCGACCGGCGCCAGGTCGCCCGCGCCGAACCGCGCCGCCTCCGCGAAGCGGAGCGGCTCGTCCGGCTGCGGACCGCGCTGCGCGTCGGTCAGCACGATCCCGCGCGACGCGTGCACCTCCTCCAGCGTGAAGAACCCCGCCCGACCGCCGCGCATCGTCAGCAGCGGCCGGCCCGCGATCGTACCCTCGAAGCTGAACGCGAAAATCCACGTCTCGCCCTGGCGCAGGAAGCGCTCGATGCGGATGTCGTAGCGGATGGTCTCGCCCGGCGCCGGCAGGTCACGGTGGAACTCCACCGCCGCGTCCAGCAGCCGGTACATGCGCCGCCCGCCCGTCACGCGGTCGATCCCCAGCCACGCGCACAGGAACAGGTCCGCCTGCCCGGCTTCGACTGCGATGCATACCGGCGCCCGCCCGCAGTCGAGGTACCACGCGTCGCCCCCGACATCGTGCTCCGTGACGACCCGGCCCGCCGTCAGCGAGCCCGGCTCTCCCTCCACGCTCAGGATGCGGTCCACCAGCATCAGCGGCTCGTCCGGCAGGCGCACGCGCGTCGGGTGGTCGTCGATCGACGCGAACGCCGGGCCAAGCACGTTCCCGATGCGGCCTCGCGCGAACTCGAGGCACGCGGCGCGATCGAGGAACGGCGCGTCCGGCGCCGCCGCCTCCGGTTCCGCGGGCACGCCGACGTCGTTCGGCTGATACGGGCCGGCGCCGTCATGCTCCGCGGATTCCAGCGCATCCGGCGCGATCCCGCCCAGCGCCGCCAAGCGACGCTGAATGTCGATCATGGCGCTGATCGACGAAGCCGCGCTGCGCGAGAATTCGAGATACGCCGCGTGCGCGTCGGCAGCCGCGTCCGCGACGAGCGCCAGGCCCGCCGCCGCGTCCAGCTCGCCGCCTGGATCGATCTCGCCGGCCGGCAGTGGAGCGGCGCCGAGTGCCGGCGCCGCCGACCGAGCGGAGTTGACGTCCGGCGAAGGCCGCCCGGCGCCGGCGTCCGGCGCCACCGGCTCGTCGTCACCCACGTCCCACCCCCCGCCCACGACGACGCGCACCATCCCGTGCGGCGCGCTTTCCCGTGGCGCCGCGCCGTCGTCGTCCTCGTCCTCGTCCTCGCGTCCATACAGGCCCGACAAGTCGTCGATCACGCGCTCCGCCAGCAGGGCCGCCACGGTCTTCATCAGCGTGGTCATCGCAGGCGCAAGACGATCGCAGGCGGACAGCGCCAGGTGCGGCCGGTCACCGAGCGTCTTGCGGATCATCCGCGTGCAGGTCGCCTGCGGGCCGGACTCGATGAAGACGCGCACTCCGTCGGCCCAGGCGCGCTCCACCGTCGCCGCGAAATCGAACCCGTGCAGCGCGTGCGCCGCGATCGCGTCCGCGGCCGACTCGCTCGTCACGTCGTACCCCGCCCGCGCGTGCGCGCTGTAGTACCGCACGCCCGACGCCGCCGTCGTGGGCAGCCTGTGGAGCGCGCGGTACGCCTCCAGCACCGGCCGCACCACCTCGCAATGCACGCTGGCCACGCCACGCAGCTCCACCGCCCGGCACCGCAGGCGCGCCACCACCCGCTCCAGCTCCGCCCGCAGCCCGCCCACGACGCACTCGCCCGGAGTGTTGACGATGAGCAGTGCCGCGTGCGGCAGCCCCTCCAGCGCTGCCCGTACCGCCTCCGGCCCGCGACCCACCAGCAGCATCCGCCATTCCACCGCCTCACCGGCTGCGATGCCCCACGCCGCCCGAACGGCGTCGTACGGAGGTGCGAGGTCGGTCCGGAACAGCGTCGTTGTCTCGAGCCGCTCAAACAATTCGTCGCGATCGGCCCACGCCCGGCTGGCCACCAGCGCGGTCGATTCTCCCAGGCTGTAGCCCAGCAGCGCGCCGGGCCGCAGCCCCAGCCGCCGCAGCACGTCGTGCATCAGCACGCCGTACATCACCTGCGCGACGATGCCGTGCAGCACGTCGCCCTCCACCGCGCGCATGGTTTCGCCGCGCCAGTCGCCCGCCCACGACGCACGGAACGGCCCATAGCGGTCCCACAGCAGATGCGACGCCAGCCGCTCTGACTCCCCGTCCAGGCCGCGCACAACGTCCGGAAACGCCGCGGCCAGGTCCAGCCCCATTCCCGGAAAGTGATTGCCCGAGCCTGGAAAAACGATCGCCGCCGCGGGATGCGGCGACGCGCGCGCCGCCGGCGACCGCCCGCCCCCCAGCGGCTTCGGCGAGAAGAACACCCCGCCGCGATCGCGGATCGTCCCGCCCGACCGCAGGGCGTCCGCCGCCTCGGCCAGGGCGCGCTCGAGGTCGGCCGGCCGCCGCGCATGAACTACCAGCGCGAGATCCGCGGTTGTCGGCGGCGCCTGGCCGACGAACCAGCGCCGCGCAATCACGTGCGGCTGGGCCGCCCCCTGCGCCGAAGCGAAGGCCGCAAGCCGGTCGAGGCCCCCCCGAAGCCCGTCCGCGTCCGGAGCGTACACCGCCAGCAGGGCGTCGTCCGGCGGTCCCAGCGGGCGCGCCCGCCCGGTCTCGCGTCGCACCGCGCGCCGCGGCATCGTGGGTCCCCACGCCGCGGTTCCACGCGGCCCGGCCGCGTCAACGCCCGACCCGGACATCACGGGCTGCTGTTGACCCGGAAGTTCAGATCGCGCACGCCCTGGCCCGTCTGGTTCACGACCGCCGTGACCGTGCGCCCGTAGGGCACGTTGAACAGCAGGCCCAGCTCGGCGTCTTCGTCGGCGGTCAGCTCGCTGGGCTGAATGAACTGGAAATCGAGCATCCCGCGCGCGCCCGTCTCGGTCGGGTTCGGCTCGTAGAAGATCTCCAGCACCTGCCGGCCATCGCGCTTCACGATCGCGTAATACCCGGCCAGCATGTGGCGATCGCCGGTGTCGTCCTGGGCGGAGTACTGATTCAGCGTCCGCGCCACGTAGTTGAACACCTGCCCGGCCAGGCTATGGGCTTTCTTGGGGTGGTAGCGAATCTGGCAGATGCGCTTGCCCTCGGGGATCTTGAAATACTCGATCCCAGGTGAGTTGCCCACCTGCCGCAGCGATTCGAAGTCGCCCGAGACGCGGCCCGACACGAAGCGCCCGTCCGCGATCTCGACCCCGGCGTTGCGCACCTTGGCCAGATCGAGCATGACGGGCATCTTGTCGTAGTCTCCGCTGGGCTGCACGATCGCGTCGATGAAGCGCATCACTCCGCTGGCCGTGCCGGACGAGCCCTCGCCCGGTCCGCCACCCGACGACGTCTCGCCGCCGCCCCCGCCGGCGCTGGCCAGCGCCCCGCTGGGCGGCCCGGAGGCCTTCGCCAGCGCCGCCGCGTCCACCGCGGCCCGCGCATAACGCCGATACTCGACGAAGCGCGGCTGGAAGCCTTCGCCCACCTCGAAGTACACGTCCAGCTCCGCCTCGTCCCCGACGCAGAAGTTCGAGTCCAGGTCGGCCACGCGCGCCTTGCCCCCGATCCGCTCGTCGGCGTTCGTGATCACCCGCGCCACGTAGTGCGCCGGCCGGTCGTCCTCCACCCCGACGACGCGCAGCATGGTGGGCCGGAAGCGGTGCTTCACCGAGCGGTCGCTGCGGTCTCCGCTGGACTTGTCGAGCTTGAGCCGCATTCCGATCAGCCGATGCCCGCTCGCGGGCGAGTAGTTGTCCGGGACGTACTGTCCCGCCGGGCGCTCGCGCGTCGGTGCAACCGTGCGATAGCGGGCCTCCACCGGCGACTTCTGCTCCCACGACGCGACCACGCGGATTCCCCGGTACCCGTCGCCCTGGTCGCGCGACGGCGCGGCCAGCGACTCGGACTGCACCGTGTTGCCCGAAAACCACACCCACTCCGGGAAATCCGGATAGACGCTGGAGATGCGCGTTGTGCCGCTGAGGCTGCCCCCGCTCAACTGGTCCACCAGCCAGAATGTGAACCCGTCCGGGTTCAGCCACAGGTCGCTCCGCGCAAACGTCGCCTTGCGCGTGTCCGTGGGCTCCTCGCTCTTGATGTAGCGCTTATACATGCCCGCCTGTCCGCCGAAAGGCAGCATGAGGAACCCCATCGCCAGCGTTCCGATGCACACCTGCGCCGTGATGAACCCCAGCACCCCGCCGCCGGCCCAGTCCATGTACAGCGGCACGCGCACGTTGCCGCGGATCAGGTTGTCGGCGGCCGTTCGCAGCAGCAGCAGCGTCAGCACGAACAGCAGGATCAGGCAACTGGGACTGACGTAGCTGGGATCGACGCCCGACAGCGGACCCCCGCTCAGGAAGTCCGCGAGCGGCTCGTGAAAGCCGAGCGCCACGGCGGCGGAGACCACCGAGCAGAAGCACATGATCACGCCGCTGAACATCCCGAAGATCGACTGGATGAACGTCACCGCCAGCGTGAACATCAGTACGAAAAGCTGTAGCACCATGCGTTTCTCGCCTTCGGTCCGACCCGTGGCTGGGCCACCGGCCTCCGCGCGTGCTGCGCCCATTACGTCGCCGGACCGGCCGCCGTCGCCGCGGGCTTGGGCGCCGGCGCGGCCGCCGCCCCGGCGCGCATCACGCGCGTGACTTCCTGGAAGCTCGTCAGCCCCTCGACGGCCTTGTCGAGCGCGTTTCGCTGCATCAGCCCGCCGGCACCCTTCTTGGTGACGTACGTCTTGACGTCCGCGATCGAGCCCCCGCGCCGGAGCACGTCGCGCAGCCCGTCATCGGCCACCAGCACGTCGAACACCGCCGTGCGCCCCACGTATCCGCTCCCGTGGCAGTTCTGGCAGATGATCGGGTTGCCGTTCTTGTCATACTGCGGCTCGGGCGGACGGTAGTAGACCTTGTCCTGCGGGAGGTTGATCTTGCGGAGCTGCTCGACCGGTGGCTTGTAGGCCTGTTTGCATTCCGTGCACAGCACGCGGAGCAGCCGCTGGTTGAACACGGCGTTCAGACACTTCGCGACCAGCGCCTTGTCATTCACCAGCGCCACCCACTGCTTCAACGCATCGAAAACGTCCTCCGCGTTGAGCCCCACGTACATCCGCTGCTTGTGGTCGGCCGCTCGACACACCACGCCGGCCGCCTCCGCGTCGCGCACCTCCGGAACGAAGATGATGTCCGGGTCCGTCCGCGTGATCTTCAGCAGTTCGTTGCCGAACGTCTTGTCGTCGCTGGCCTTGAAGACGTGCCGGGTGATGTTGTCCAGGTCGAACTGCCGGTTGATCTCCAGCGTCTGGATGTTGTTCAGGAACGCGTCGTGGCTGCGCGCGAAGCTGTAGAAAGTGGTCGACAGACCCTGCGCCGGCGGCGACGAAAGCAGGATCAGCCCCTTGGGCGCCACCATCAGCTCGCGCACCGTCGCGAGCTGCTCGGCCGTGAAACCGAGATCCTCGACCTTGAAGTGCGCCTCCTTGCCCACCACCTGAAGCACCAGTTTCTCGCCCGCCGTCGTCCCGCCCGTCCGCACGAAGACGTCCACCCGGTTTTCCCCCACCGCCGCCCCGATCCGCCCCGACTGCGGCTTGCGCTTCTCCTCGAGGTTCAAGCCCGCGATCTGCTTCAGGAACACCAGAACCGCGTCCGACTCGGCCCGCTGCATCGGAGGACGCTCCGACAGCACGCCGTCGATCACGTACCGCACCTTGGCGGCCTGACCCGCGGGCACCAGCTCCACCAGCGCCGCCCTCTGCCACAGAACGTCGAACAGGATGTCCTGCGCCAGGCGGAACTGCTCCCGCGCCACCGGCTCGGTCGGGATCGCCACCGCCTTCCGATCCGAATCGGTCAGCCGCACCCGCTCTTTCACTTCCTTGAGCTTGTGCCCCTTCTTGCCGAGCCCCTCCTTCAGAATCCGCGCCACGTGCGACGGCGTGAATACCTTGGTATCCTCCGTCACCAGCCCATTCCGGTGCACCACGTACGCCGCGACGTAACCGCCCACCAGCACCACGAACGCGCCCGCGCCGGCCAGGAACACCGGCACCAGCAGCAGCACCGCGCTGGCCACCACCCCCACCGCCACCATCCCCATGTTGAACGGCACCTGCCAGGTGTTGACCAGCTTGGCGTCCTTGTCCATCCACTGCGCCAACAGAACCCAGAGGGTGAACAGCACCACCGCCGCGATCAGCTTCACCGCGCTGACGTAGACGGTGCTTTCCGGTACTTGCCCCAGCAGGGCCGCCACGTCGAACGGCGACATCCACTTCTCCACGTCGGCCTGCTCAGCCGAGCCCCCGGTCCGCTTAGCCCAGAATTCCGCCCGAGGCCGTCCGAATCCCCTTCAGCGCCATCCGCAGCTCGTTGGGGTTCGGCGACGCCTCGTACGCCGTCGCGTGGTCGATGAAGCCCGTCTCCACCAGCCGCCGCAGGTTCTCCGTGAAATCGACCATCCCGTCCGCGTAGTTGGCCTTGATCACGTCGATGATCTCGTTGTCGCGCTCCTCGCGGATCAGTTTGCGGATCGAGGAGTTGGTCGTCATCACCTCCACCGTCGGCACGATGGACGTCGCCGGGTGGATGCTGCGGATCAGTTTCTGACAGACGATCGCCTTCAGGTTGAACTCCAGCGCCTGGCGCATCGCCCGCCGTTCGCTCTCGGGGAACAGGTCCAAGATGCGCGAGATCGTCTGCGCCGAGCTGGACGCGTGGATCGTGCCGAACACCAGGTGCCCCGTCTCCGCCGCGTGCACCGCCGCCGCGAACGTCTCCAGGTCGCGCATTTCGCCGACCAGCACGATGTCCGGGTCCTCGCGCATCAGGTACTTCAGCGCGTCGTGGAAGTTCGGAACGTCGATGCCCACCTCACGCTGGTTGATGCGCGCTTTCTTGTCCGTGAACAGGTACTCGATCGGGTCCTCGATCGTGACGATGTGCACCGCCTCGCGCTCATTGATCCAGTCCAGCATCGCCGCGATCGTCGTGCTCTTGCCCGAGCCCGTCACCCCCGCCAGCAGCACCACCCCTTCGCGGTACTCGCAGATCTTGGCCAGCGACTCCGGGAGGAACAACTGGTCGAAACGCCGGATCTCCCGCGTAACACGCCGCGCCGCCAGCGACAGCTTCCCGCGCTGGAGGAACGCGTTCACGCGGAATCGGTCCGCATCGCCCGGGGGGCCCACGTCGTACGCGAAATCGATCGCCCCCTTCTCGTCGTACAGCCGCCGCTGTTTCTCGTTCAGAACTTCCATCACCCCGTCGAAGATCTGCTCGTTGGTGAGCGGGCCCCCAGTCAGCAGCCGCAGTTCCCCCTTCGTACGCCCCCCCTTCCCCCCCTTGACGCGCACCGCCGGTGGAAATCCCGCCTTCAAGTGAAGGTCGGACACCTTCATCTTGATGACCGCCTTGAAGTACCGGTTCAGGAACGGCTCGTTGGCCTTCTGCGGCTCGTAGGGCGCCTCCATCGGTGGTCCGACGGCGTCCTCCATTCGCTCAACTGTGTCTGTCATGGGTGGGGAATACTCGCTCGTCGCGGCTTCTCCGCCGCCGGAACACAAACCCGGCCGCCCGCGTCGCGCGGGGCGACCGCCAACAAGCGCCAGGCGCAGCAGCGCCTATTCTGGATTATAAGCGTGTCTTCAACGCCCGCCGCCCGTTCGAGCAACGTCAGCGCTCATCGTAGCTTACCCGCACCCCACCTCCCACGCCAGCACCCCCCCGGATTGTCGGCCGCTTCCCGACACTCGGTTCGAAGGGCCGCCAAACCACGCCGACGCCCGCCGTTCCGTTTGAATCTCGTTCGGGCGACGATACGCTATCCACCCGCGGCGTTGCGTTGCGCTGCCCGCCTCGTTACCTCCCCACGCGGTCGGCGCGTGGCGCGAGGACCGCGGCGGACCGTTCGGCGCCGCGGCACGCGGCGCACGTCGTTGCAGGAACCCGGCGCATGGCATCGGCAGGTTCAGCCCCATCCGCTACGCCCGCCTGGGTGGAAGCCTGGTCGATCCGGGCGCGGCTCGTCATCGTGGCGCTTCTGGTCTGGTCCGCCCTGCACTACTTCGTACAGCCGTTCTTTCTGCCGGTCGCCCTGGACCGCCCGATCGTGGTGACGCTCGTGGGCGGGCCGGCCGCCATGCTCGTCGTGCTGCTCGTGGTCCTGGGCGGCGGTGTCGTCGGACCCTGGCTCACCGCCCACGGCGCGCCCGCGAGTGGAACCGCGACGCTTCTCGCGCTGGCCGTCTGGGTCGCACCGGCCGGCACGATGGACCAGTACCTGCAACTGATGCTGCCGGCGCCGGATTCGTCGCCCACCAGCGCCTACGCGCTGCTCCTCGTCGAGTATGCCTATTGGGCTGTGTGCCTGGCCGGGCTGGCCATGGTGGAGCGCCTCGTCCGCGACGGGTCGAACCCGCTCGACCGCGCCGCCTGGCGCCGCACGCTGCGTCCCTGGCTCCCCGCGAACCTGCGCGCCGAGGCCCCGCGCGGCCTGGCCGCCGGCCTGGTCTCGCTCCTCGTCGCCCTGCTGCTCCTGACCTGGCTCAGCGGGCCGCGCGTGCAGTGGACGCACCGCGGTCAGGTCTTCTTTTCGGTGCTGGTGGCATTCTGGGCCGGGCCGCAACTGACGTGGCGTCTGCTGAACCTGCACGTACGCCGCCCGGTCTGGTTCATCGCCGGTCCGTTCCTGGTCGGGGTGATCGGCGTCATCGCCGCAAGCTGCCTGCGCCTGCCCGGACCTTATGCCGACCGCGTCACGCTGGTGGCACACCCGCTGGCCCGGCCGCTGCCGATCGAGATGACCGTGCTCGGGTCGCTGGCCGTGCTGCACTCCCTGAGAACCCTGCGCGGATCGGGAGAATCACCATGAGGATGCGCCGGCGGCGCAGACGTGGAGACGGGCGGCGCTCGCCGGAGCGCGCCGTGGCAGAGGTGTCCGCCTTCCTGACCGAAAACCTCGATCACCCCGAGCGCGCCGTGGCCATTCCCGCCATCCCGGCCGGTGCCGGCGAGTTTCCCAAGTCATTGGCCGCCGCCTTCTGGCGCCGCACGCTGTTCGAATAGCGGGGCCAGCCCCCGCGATTCGGCCACGCCCGGTTACGCGCCGGCCGGCGTCGGCGCCTTGCTGCCCGCCTTCGAAAGCGCGGCGCGCATCAGCTCGGCCGCGGCGTCGTCGGCCGTTCGCGTCGGATGCCAGCCCAGCTCGACCAACCGTCCGTTGTCCCCGCACAGGCATGCGATGGTCGACGCATCGTCCGCGTCCACCGGCACCAGCGACAGGGACTTGCCGCTGGCGCGGATCATCGCCTGCACCAACTGCTCACACGTGACGCTCTGCCCCGAGCATACGTTGTACGTGACTCCCGGCTTGCCGTCGACCAGTACGCAGGCACAGCCCTCCACCATGTCGCGCACGTGCAGCACGTCCCTCCGGCAGCCCGCGTCGGTCACGCGCAGCTCGCCCGGTCCCAATCCCGCTTCCGCGATGCGCCGCGCCACCGCCCCGAAATAGAACGAGTCCGTCTGCCCCGGTCCGATCGTGTGAAAGGGCCGCACCACGCTCACGTTGAGGTGATAGCTGCGGTGATACGCCTGCGCAATCGACTCCGCCGCGGCCTTCAGCGCACCGAACGGCGTGACCGGCGAAAGCGGCGTCTCTTCCTTCAGTCGCTGGCCGTCCGCGCCGGCGCTGCCGTACACGTCGCACGCGCTCACCAGCACCGTACGCGCCTGCGGCGCCGCGCGCCGCACCGCGTCCAGGACGCTCGTCCAACCCGTGACGATCGACTGGTACGCGTCCAGCGGCTCGTCGAACGCCTGCGCCGCACGCGCGTTGCCCGCCAGGTGCACGATCCCGTCCGGCTTGACGCTCGCGACGGCACGCGCCACGTTGATCGGATCGCTGACGTCGCACACCAGCACGCGCTCCAGCCGGCGCTCCAGCGCCAGCTTCCGCCCGCGGTTCCGCACGCCTGCGACCACCTGCACGCCGCGCGCGCGGAGACACTCGATCAGATGCGAGCCGGTGAAACCCTCAGCGCCGGTGACAAGAACCGTCTGCACGGTGAACCTCCGATCGGATTCCGTCGCGTTGCGCCGACCTGGCGCCGGTGATGATCGACCTCGCCGGTCGTGCCTCGCGTTCGTGCTAGCTATCGGCTCGCGCCGACCGGGAGTTTCGTTGCGCCCGACCCGCCCGGGCCGGCCGTGCCCTGCTCCCGCGCAATTCCTGCCCAGGGTCGCCCGCTTCGCCATGCGCGCGACCACCGGCGAGCGTCGCCGCATGCGCCGCACTTCGTGCGCCCCGCGCCGGGCACCGCTCTCACGGGGTTGGCCCCCCAACCGGCCGATCCTGCGCGGGCACGAGCCGCGCGCCGATGCTCGCGCGACCCCGGCCGGCGTGCGGCGCCGTATCTCGGACACGATGGCGAGCGCCGACCTGCGCGGACGCCCGGACCAGCGTACGCTCAGCCGGTGTACGTCGAGCCTACCCGGCTCAGATGGTCCGGGTGCTCCAGCACGTGCGCCTCAATCCCGTCGGCGTACTGCTGCATCAGGTCCGCGATCTCCGGAGCCGCGGCGCCTTCCACCGGCACGTACAGCGGGGGCTTGACGATCAGGCGGAAATAGAAGTTGGGCCGCGAGACGACGAACGCCTGAAGGATGGTCGCGTGGCAGCGCAGCGCGACCTGTAGCGTGCCCGTCAGGAACTCGCGCGATTCCCCGAAAATGCGCACCGGGCACGTCTTGAGCGACATCCCCCGCACCCGCCCCACGTCCAGCGCACTGCCCACCACCCGGTTCTCCTGGAAGCAGCGGTAGATGTCGCGCGGAAACGAGTCGGCGTACAGAATCCGAATCGCCGCGAATTCCGGAAACGTCCGCGCGTACATCTCCTGCATGAACGCCCGCAGCACGCCCTCGTTGCGGTCGCGCACCCCGGCACACTTGTACCCCAGCAGCGCCATGAGCAGCCCGGCCACGTGATGCGAGCCGACGTGCGACAGCATCACGTACACCCCGCAACCTCGCGCCAGCGCGTCGTCCAGGTGCTGCCGCCCGTGAAACCGGATGCGCGACATGATCTTGTCCCGCGGCAGCCGATCGAAGATCAGGTAGAACAGCTTGTCGCAGCGCGTCCGGTGAAAATAGCTCAGCGTGATCTTGCGCACCCGCGACGCCGGCGGGGCCGCACGCAGCACGCGCCGCAGCTCGGCCGCGTATCGGGCGCGGCGCTTGAAGTTGATCAGGTACTCCAGCGTCCCGAAGAAGCGCCCGAAGTAGTACAGCCCGCGCAGGCTGAACAGCTTCACCCACCCGATCAGAAACGCCCGCACCGCCGCAAACTTGAACCGCGTGTACAGCCCGAACGTTCGCGCGCCGCCCTTCGCCTCCAGCGCGGACGACGCGTCGAGCGCGGCCGGACGCGCGCTCTCCCGCTCCGGCGGCAAGAACTGCTCCCGGACCTCGGCGGCAGGGGATTCGGGGGCCTGGCTCACCATGTCACCGCGATTGTCCTGTGCCGGCACTATTCCCGCAACAGGAATCTGCCGCCGCCGACGGAAGCCCCCCGGGATAAGTCCCCACTGACGTGCATTCCGTACGGATCGTCCGACACCATGCCCCCAGCGTACAAATCACTGGATCGATCGAACGAACGTGCGGCGGCTTCGAACGGGCCGCACGCAGCCTACAGGAGATTCCCATGCGGACGATACGCTGGCTTGCCGTCGCGTGCCTGGTCGCATGCGCCGGGTGCGGGTTCCTGCTCGACCTCGGCTGGCCGCGCGAGACGACCGTTCGGCTGGTGAACAACAGCGATTTCGACGTCGACGTCGTGCTGTTCTACGCCGACAATCAGAACGTGCCCGAAGACGTGCTCACCTCCACCGGCACGCGCATGGAGTTCACCCTCGTGCCCGGCGAGAGCACGCGCTTCTCCCGCGACTGCGACCGCTTTCAGGCCGTCGTCATCGATCACGCCAGGCTGCGGGTGGTGAACCAGGCCGGACCGGAGGCGGATAGCGACGTGCTCCGCGACGGCAGCGACTTCGACTGCCGCGACACGATCATCTTCACGTTCGACCATTCCGACGCCATCGTCGATTTCGACGTGTCGGTGGCCGTGGAGAAGGCGCAGCTTCCCGGTGACTGACGCGCGCGGGGAGCACTCCGAGCCCGCGGCTCACCGACTCCCCGGCTGGCGCGCCTGCGCCCTCGCGCGCGACCGCGGCGCCGTCGACGCCCAGCGCAGCCCCGGCGCCCGGCCATCCCGCGGCTCCCCCCTCATTCCACCGTAACCGCCTTGGCCAGGTTCCGCGGCTTGTCCACGTCGCAGCCGCGCAGCACCGCCGCGTGGTATGCCATCATCTGAAGCGGCACCACCGTCACCAGCGGCTGAAACGGCTCGGGCACGTCCGGCACGTAGAGCACGTGCTCGGCGAGCTGGCGGATGTGCTCGTCGCCCTCGGTTGCGATCGCGATCACGCGCCCGCCGCGGCTCCGCACCTCCTCGATGTTGCCCAGCGTCTTTTCGTACCAGTGCCCGCGCGGCGCGATGATCACCACCGGCATGCCCTGGTTGATCAGCGCGATCGGCCCGTGCTTCATCTCCGCCGCCGGTAGCCCCTCGGCGTGGATGTAGCTGATCTCCTTGAGCTTGAGCGCGCCCTCCAGCGCCACCGGGTATTGCAGCCCGCGGCCCAGGTAGAGCCAGTTGTCGGCGTCCACGTGCCGCTCGGCGATCGTGCGCGTCGCGCCGTCCAGCTCCAGGGTGCGCTGGATCGCGTCAGGTAGCTTGTCCAGTTCCCGCAGGTAGGTGAAGCAGTCCGCCGGGCTCAGGTGCCGTCGCCGACCGAGGTACGCGGCCAGCATCGCCAGCACCGTGACCTGGCCCACGAAGGCCTTGGTGGACGCGACGCCGATCTCCGGGCCCACGTGCAGGTAGACCCCCGCGTCCGTCTCGCGCGCGATGGTGGACCCGACCGAGTTCACGATGCCCAGCGCCAAGGCGCCCTTGTCCTTGGCCTCGCGCAGCGCCGCCAGCGTGTCGGCGGTCTCGCCGCTCTGCGAGATCGCCACCACCACCGTGTTGTCCTCGATCACCGGATTGCGGTAGCGGAACTCGCTGGCGTACTCCACCTCACACGGAATCCGCGCCAGGTCCTCGATCAGGTACTCGCCGATCAGCCCCGCGTGCCACGCCGTCCCGCACGCCGTCAGGATCACGCGCTGTGCGTGCATCAGCTCGCGCGTCACCGACGCCAGCCCGCCCAGCACCACCCGCCCCTGGTCCAGGTCGATCCGTCCCCGCATGCACGTCCGCAGCGCGTCGGGTTGCTCGAAAATCTCCTTGCTCATGAAGTGCGCGTGGCCCCCCAGCTCGATCTGCTCGAGCGTCATCTCCACTTCTTCCACCTGCTTGCTCACCGGCGCGTTGTCCAGCGTCGTCGTACGGAACCCCCCGCGACCTACCGTCGCCACCTCGTTGTCCGACAGGTACACCACCTGCGTCGTGTGCTGCACGATCGCCGCCGCGTCCGACGCCACGAAGTACTCGTCCTTCCCGATGCCGATGATCAGTGGGCTCCCGCGCCGCGCCGCCACGACCACGTCCGGCTCCCGGGAGTGGATCACCGCGATCCCGAACGTCCCGCGCACTTCGCGCAGCGCGGTCCGCACCGCGTTCTCCAGATCGCCTTCGTAGAAGTGCCCGATCAGCTTGGCCAGCACCTCCGTGTCGGTCTCGCTCCGCATCTTGACGCCCTTGGCCTCCAGGAACGTCTTGAGCACGCGGTAGTTCTCGATGATCCCGTTGTGGACCAGGGCCAGCTCCCCGCTCGCGTCGCAGTGCGGGTGCGCGTTGTTCTCCGTCGGCGCCCCGTGCGTCGCCCAGCGCGTGTGCGCCATCCCCTGCCGCGCGCCCTCGAACCTGCGGCCCAGTTTCTGCTCCAATGCCGAAATCCGCCCCACCGCCCGCTCGATCAGCAGCCGCCCGTCCCGAACCAGCGCGATGCCGGCCGAGTCATACCCGCGATACTCCAGTCGTTTCAGACCTTCAATCAGGATCGCGCACGCGTCGCGCTCGCCCAGATACGCCACGATTCCGCACATTCCGCAACTCCAGTCCGCTACCGCGCAACTCTCGCGCCAAGCCCGCGCCAGGGCCTGCCCCTCGCCCACCCCCGGCGCCGTGCCGCGGGCGGCTTCGCCCCGTCCGATACCGGCGCGTCAGTCTCCTCTACGCATCGGCCGCCATCCAGTGCGTGCACAAGCCGAATTCTACGCGTCGCAACCACACTCCGCACGACGCCAAGCCGATGTTCCCTCCACCGCGACGCGCGCGGACCGCGGCGCCCAAGGCCCCAACCCGCGCGACGGCAGCGCCTCGCGGCGCACCAGGGTACGCCATGCTCCCCAACTCCGCGGCCACCCAACCGCTCCGCTCGACGCTCCTCGACACCGAGCCGGACCTGCGCGACGTGGTGGAGGAGTTCGTCGCCGGCTTGCCGGCGCAGGTCTCGGCCCTTCAGGACGCCGCCGGTCGCCTCGCCTGGGACGAGATCACCCTGCTCAGCCACCGTCTGAAGGGGTCGGGCGGCTCCTACGGTTATCCGGACCTGTCCAAAGCGGCCGCGCTCGCCGAGCAGGCTGCCCTCCAACAGGACCGCGAATCCGCCCTCACTGCGGTCGCGCACCTTGAACGCCTCGTCAACGCCGTCCGAGCTGGGCTGGCGGCCTAGTCGCAACACCTCGTGCAGCCGATATAATCCGCGCGTATGTTTTCCACGGATGACGACGCCGACCCGCTGCCAGCGCTGCTCCCGCGCACCCTGGCGCCGCTGAACCGCCGGCGGTCGGGGTAGTCCACATGGGGCCGTTTCTCGAATCCGCCGTCATCGCGCTGCTCCTTCTCGCGACGCTCTGGGTCTCCTCGGTCGCGTACGGGCTCCGAAATCTCTCTCGCGCGCGGCTGGTCCGACGCCTTCCGAGCGGTGATCCACGCCGCTGGCTCGACTGGCTCGACGCTCACGAGGTGGAACTCTACGCCGCCACGGCCTTTGCGCGCTTTGCGCTGAGCTTCGCCACGCTGTTGGCCGTCACCTTGCGCTACCTGCCCGATCAAGGCGGGCCGGCGCGCATCGCCTTGACCGACCTCCTTCAGGCCTCCGCCTGGTCCTTTGCGCTCCTGCTGGTGTTCGGCGTCTACCTCCCCAGCGCGGTCGCACGCCATGCACCGGAAGTCATTGTCGCAGCCAGCCTTCGGCTGCTTCAGTTCCTGCGCGGCGCGCTCTACCCGTTCAATCGCGTCGCGTTCGTCCTCGACTTCGTCGTCATGCGCCTGCTCGGCAAGCACGACTCGGAGGCCGACCAGCCGCAGGCGCGGGCCGAGGAGGAGATTCTCGCCGCCGTCGATGAGGGCGAGATCCAGGGCGCCGTGGATGAGGCGCAGAAGGAGATGATCGCGTCGGTTTTCGAGCTTCAGGACACCACCGTGGAAGCGCTCATGACCCCCCGCACCGAGATCGTCGCGCTGCCCGCCGACTCCGGCTACGCGCAGGTCCGCGACGTGATCGTCCGCGGGGGCCATTCGCGAATCCCCGTCTACGCCGACACCCTCGACGAGATCGTCGGCGTCCTGTACGCCAAGGACCTGCTCGGGCTCAAGTCCGCCGACGATTTCGATCTGCGCCGCCTCCTGCGCAGCGTCCCCTACGTCCCGATGTCCAAGAAATCGAGCGATCTGCTCGCCGAGCTGCGGCAGGCCAAAGTGCACATGGCCATCGTCCTGGATGAGTATGGCGGAACCGCCGGCCTGGTAACCATCGAGGACATCATCGAGCAGATCGTCGGGGAGATCGCCGACGAGTACGACCAGCCCGAGCCGCCCCCCATCCAGCGCCTGGGCGACCACGAAATCGAGGTCAACGGCTGGGTGCACATCACCGAGGTCGGTTCGGAGCTGGGCGTCGCGCTGCCCGAGGACGGCGACTACGAGACCGTCGGAGGGTTCGTCTGCGGCCGTCTGGGGCGGATTCCGGCCGCCGGCGAGGAGTTCACCCACGAGAACATTCACTTCCGCGTGCTGGACGCCGACGCCCGCCGCGTCAAGCGCCTGCGCATCACACTCACACCACAGGATGCGGCCGTCGCTCCGCCGGACGGCTAGCTCCCGTTCCCCGAGTTGCCGCCGCCGCGCCGGAATCCGGCCGCGGCTCACTCGATGTAGCCGAGCGCCTTGAGGCGATCGCGCACCACCTGCACCTCGCGCGGCGTGAGCCCCGGCGCGGCCTCCTTCAGCTTCCCCGCGGAAGCCACGTCGCGCAGCACGTGGACCGCGAACTCGGTCACGCTGCGGAAACCCGTTCCCTCGATGAGCCGCGTGAGGTTTTCGTACAGTTCGACGGGAATCTTCAGGGTGACCGTGGGGTGGACCCCGCCGCCCTTCTTCACGCGCGCCAACGCCGTCTCCGTGCACCTGCCTGCGACGAAGTTAGCGACGGCAGCGCAGGAGTCAATCGCGCGGCGCTCCCCAGGACCGCCTCGTCGGCTGCCGCGCTCGCCTCGACCGTTTCGACGCGCGCAACGCGGCGGGCCGGCATGCCGGCCACGCACTCGCCCGGACCCACGTCCCGCACCACCGCGGACCCTCCCAGCACGCGCGCCCCGCGACCCACGCGCCGCCCCGGAATGACGCACGCCCCGACCCCCACCGTCGCCAGCCCATCCACTGTCACTCCGCCGGCCAGGCGCGCCGCCGTCCCGATGTGCGCGCCGTCTCCCACGACCGAGTCATGGTCCACGATCGCACCCGGCCCGAGCAGCGCGCAATCTCCCACCGTCGCATGGACGCACACGATGGCTCGCGGTCCGATAATCACGTGCGCCCCCACACGCGCCGAGCCCGCCACGCTCGCCAGTGGATGCACCGCCGAGGCAAGCCGGCCCCCCAGTCGTCGCAGTTGATTCGCTATCGCAACTCGGGCGCCGTTGTCGCCAATCGCCACCACGAACCATCCGCCGCGCCGAATCAGCGCCGCCGCGCCACTCATGCCACCCTCAACCCGCAGCCCGTCGACCTCGCGCCCATGCCAGGACGAATCCGAATCCAGAAACGCGATCGGCCGCAGCACGCCAACCTGCTCCAGCACGTCGCGCACGTATCGTCCCAGCCCCCCGCAGCCGAAAATAACCACGTCGTCCATGTGCGCCTCGCGCGCCGCAGCGTCGTCAATCGCAGCGTCCGGCGTTATGCTTATCGGTTCCGTCCGTCCGCTCTGCTGGAGGTTGTCCCGATGCCCGCAACCCACCTGGTCGTCGTCCTGTTCACTCTCCTTGCGCCGCCTCCGCAATCGACACAGCCGGCGACCGCGCCGGGACTCCCCGCCTCGCAGCGGGCATCCGTACGGGACGTGCGGCAACTCGATATCTATCGGAAGCTGCTACGCGAACGGGACGCAGCCCAGCCGCTGCTCCCCACCCATGACCCGTCCCACGACGACGACGCGCAAACCACGGCCGGAGGACTGCTCCTCGAGGGCACCATGCTCGTTCAGAAATCGGGGCGGCTGGTGCGCGAGGCGGAGCGGTCGCTCTTCGAGTTCGACGCGCTGGGAATCCGGAACGCCCCCTCGAGCTTCGAGCTCGTCCGCAACGCCCTGCTGGAAACCGCCGAGAACGCCGCCGAGCGCGGCGGAAATCAGTTCACCATCACGGCGGAAGTGACGCGCTATCGCGGCCGGAACCTCCTGATCCTCAAGCAGGTTAGCATCCGACCGCCAAGCCGCAATCTGAGTCACTAGCGCGTCGTGCCGGGGACACTCGCCGCCGAGATTCCGCGTGTGAATCGCAGGTCGATCCACGACAGCTCGACTCCGACTGAAGATTCCGCGTTTACGCCATAGGCGGAAGGCCGGTTCGCGATTCACCCTCTATCTTGTGTGCCGGGGTGCGCCACATTGGTATATTTACCTACTTTACCATTTTTGAGGTAGAATGAGCGCTGTTTTTGGTTGCCGTCCCAAAAGAACTGAGTTACCATGCGTATGTTAAGTAGGGAATGAAAAAGGTCGTCCTGTCAGTGTCCCCAGGTCCCAACATGGCGCACCCGGTCGACGGCTCACGGAGGAGCAACGAAAGACCGATTGCACCGGCGCCGCAGGGATGCCACGCCGGTGTTCATTCTCGACGCAGTGATCCACTCAGGGTGGATTCGCCGGAGATCTCCCGTCAGCCATCGAACCTCCTGGCGGTCACCAACCGCAAGCACACGCTCGATGGCCCCCTCGCTCGAAACCCAAACCCCCTGCGGGCCCCGCGCGAATCCACCCCCTCCCCCTCTCACCCCGGCGGATCAATCCGTCAATCGTAATCGAATCGAGCGCGTCGCGGGATCGCTGATGTCGCCGAACGTCAACGGAACGACTTCGGGGCCGTCGTCTTCGTCCACGAACTCCGCTGCGATCATAATCGTCTTTTCAGCAACAAGTTGCGCGTAACCAAGCGCCGGTGCGGCGATTGATGCCCGCACGACCGTGCCGGCGACGGACGCTTCCGGCGTCGTTTTCTCCACCGCGCTGGAACTACCCAGATTCTCACTGGTGCCAAGCAACTGACTAACCGCGGCTCCACCCGGATCGCCGCTCGCGGTGAGTCGCACATGGTCGCCGCGCGGAATCCCCTCGAAGGTGCGCGAGAACGGCACACGCCGATCATCCGGTACCCGGAATGCGATCCGAAGCTCGTCCGACGTGAACGCCGCATGAACGTCGCCTGCGTCGGGCGTCGGACCGCGCAGTTGCCCGATGCGGTAGCGCGCGTCGGCGACGTCGGTGCCCGATGCCAGCCGCCGCACGGGCACCTGTTCACCCACGACCACGGGGACCTCGAACGACCGGCCTTCGATCGAGAACCGAAGCGTGATGGAAGTCGACTGGAAGCCGGCAGCGACCGCGCGCAGCTCGATGCTGCGACGTATCGGCTCGTCGGCCGGCCCGCTGAGCACGATCGCCGACTTCGGACCGCGGATCGGGCCATCTGCCGGCAGCACCTGAACGAAGCTCGATCGCCACACTCCCACAGGCCTGGCGATGAGGGCCAGCTCGCCGCGGGTCTCGAGCCAGAGCAGGCGCGGCAGCTCCACGACCGGGCGGGACAGGGCGATCTGCGCGTCCGGAAACGCGTTCCTGGTCTGAAGCGTCAGGAACTGGAGCCCGGAGGTGGTGGTGACCATCAGCGGTGATTCGACCAGCCACGGCCGGCGAACGCGGCCGGCATCCTCCATCGCCAGTTCACCGGGCGCGAGCGCGACCGGCGCGAGCAACGCCGGCGTTTCGGTGCCGGGTACGGGAATGAGGGCCGCCACCTGTCGTTTGGCGCCGACGAACACGGCGGACTCGAACTCCGGGGGTGCCCCGGTGAGCGGTCCGACGTGGTGGGTGCCGCCGAGCAGCCCGACGGCGGCCGCGAAGCCGAAGAGCCGATTCCGCGGGCTGAAATCGCGCCGTACGAGCCCGCGCAGGTCCTGGGCGCGACGCGGGTCATTGTCGCGATCGCGCAGTTCGGACCAGATCACGCCCCGCACGCCCGCCTGGGCCGCACGAAGGAAGTAGCGAAGTGCGCGCTGCGCCTGGACGGCATCGCCGGCGCCCAATTCCGGCGGGGCGCGGAAATCCCACCAGTCGTCGGCGCCGCACCCGCTGCGCGTCCCACCGGCGTCCCGCGCTGCCAGGGCGTCGGCGACGGATTCCGACACCGCGAAGAGGCGCGCCGCTGCGGTCGCGCCGTCGGGATCGACGGGGGTGCGGGGCAGCACGACGCAGTCGGCGTGCACCTGCCGCAGGGAGGCGGCGGCCCGCTCGAGCTCGCGAGCCTCATCGTCAGCGCCGCCGACGATCTGGAAGAGGCGGGCCCGCTGCCCATAGTGACGGGCGAGGTCCGCCAGCAGGGACGCCTGCGCGTCGGGCAGGGATGCACCCGGGGCGCGGACCCACTCCGGCGGGTCGGCCAGGCACAGCATGGGCGCGATGTCGCGGGCGATGCAGGCCTCGATGAGCGCATCGAGCCGCGCGAGTCGCACGACGTCGGCGCGGGGTTGGAGCTCGCGCCAGGGGACGTCAAGGGCAAGGAGCTGCACCCCCAGCGCACGCGCCAGGTCGAGCTCCAACTGCTCATCCGCCAGCGACTCGTAGAGCATGCGGCTTCGAACACCGAAGAAGGTCTGGCGTCCGCGCGACAGGTTCCGGTTGCTGGGGGTGACGGCGATGGAGCTCTCGAAGACGGCGGGCGCGGTCCAACCGGCGGCCCGGACGCGCGCCACCAGTCGGTAAAGTCCGGGCTCCGGGATGCGCAGGGAGAAGTCGATCGGCTGACGCGAGCGGTAGTCGGGGCTGCTGGCGTGGAGTTCGATTCCGGAGCGGCGTTGCGACTTTAGCACGCGGCCGTCGGCGCGGAGCCAGGTCAGGTCACAGGCGACGTTCACGGTCTGGGAGCGCGAGCAGTTCTCGATGTTCACCAAAGCGGCGACGACGGCGCCGGGCGTGAAGATGCGGGTCGGGTTGTCGAAAGACATGTCGCCGCGGACGGAGTCGCGCGCGGCAACGCGGTGCGCGACGTGGACTTCGTCTAGGTTGACGACACACTTGCCGGCGCGGGAGAGCTCGACGCGCACACCGACCAGGCGGATCGGAAAGACCGGCCGGGCGTCCCCGCCGACCGGCTTCAGCGCATCGGGCCCCAGCCCGGTCTCGACCAGCAACCAGCGCGGCTCGCCACCGGCGGTCAGCGTCGAGGTCTCGAACAGCACGTCGGCGTCGTCGCGCACGCGGAACGCCAGCCGGACTTTCTCATTGGCGAGCCACACGAAAGCGCCGGCGCGGTCGGCCTGCTGGAAGCGCGTCGGCACGCGGGGCGAAAGGTCGCAGACCACGGAAGCGCCGGGCTGCGTCGCGCCAATCTCCAGGGCCAGCGACCCGCTGCCGCGGGCGGGGATCGAGACGCGCTTCGCGTGACAGTCGGCCGGCGCGACGCGGGTGGTCTCCCCGATCGCCAGGCCGATGGAGTCGTCGTCGAAGTCCGCCAGCATGGTGACGACCGGGACGGGCGCCTGGGCGGCGGCACGGGTGGCCAGCAGCAGCGCCGCGCAGGTCCCCAGCAGGAGCGCGGACGCCGGCGCGAGGCGCGCGATGCCGGGGCCGGTCACCCGGTCCCGCGAGCGGGCGCGGGGACAGGTGCCACGGCGCGCGGGCGAGCGGGGCCGGGTCACGAGGCAGACCCGACCGAGAGGTCCGCGAGGGCCGATCGAAGCCGCGCGACGCGCTGGGACCAGGAATGCGCAGCGTGGACGTGCGCGGCGGCGCGTCGCGCCATTTCGATCAGGCCGTCCGGCTCGTCGCGCAAGCGATTCAACCACGCCCGAAGCTCCGCGCAGGTGGAGAACACGCTGAGATGGGCGCCCGGCACCAGCACGCCACCGAGCGCTGCGGCCGCGCCGCGCGGGTCGTGACGATGCAAGGCGATCGGCCATCCGGCCGCCGCCGCCTCGACGAGTGGAGGCGTCAACGGGTCGGCCGCATGCGCGAACACCGCGCCCCGCGGGGCCAGGCCGGAATTGACGAACGTGCGCCAGGGCCAGACCTGCCGGCCCGGGTCCCAACCGGAAACCAACGACCATCCCATGCCGACCGCGACGCACTCCGCGGCGGCGCGCGCTTCCGACCAGATTGTTCGCAGTTCCTGAGCGGGAATCAAGACGTCGTCCGCGTGGGCGGCCAGTTGCGCCCGCACGTCGGGGGGCAGTCGCAGCCGCGCGTCGCGTTCGGCCCGCGCCACCAGGACGTCGCCGTACGGCGTTTGTTCGAGGGCGCCCGGCGTTTCCGCCAGGGCGCGCATGCGATCCGCAACCAGCCGGTGGGTCGGGAGGTCGGGCGGGGCGGCGGCCGACGCTCCCGCCGCCTCGGAAACGACCAGCAGGGGGCCGCGCGGATCGACCGGACGCCAGGCTCGTGTTGCCGGTGCCGCCCAGTAGAAGGAGATCACCCGTACGTGCGGGTCGCGGCTCCGCAGGCTGTTTTCGATTCGAGGCGACGCGGCCAGATGCGTGCGTTGCGGATCGAGGCGCGCGGACGGTTGGGCCGAGACGTGCCACTCGCACACGGGGGCGCGCGTCGGTAGCCGCGCTGGGCCGCCGGAGACCGACACGCAGAGTGCCGGTGCGAACTCGGCCAGACGCTCGAGACAGCCCAGCGGATGTACGTCGGCCGGACCGGCCGCACAGAATGCGCGCACATGCCCGAGGGTGCCGCACTGCGCCTCGATGGCCTCGGCGGCTTCGACCGCCCGCGGGTCGTCCGACCAGGCGACGATGGCGAGGCGTGCGGGATCGCGCGGCGGGGGCGGCGCCTCAAGCAGGTGTTCTGCGCGCCGGTCGCGCCGCGCGCCGACCTCCGCGGCGACGCGGACACAGGTGTCCCGCAGCGACGCCAGCCGCGCCTCCGTCACGCCCCACACGCGCAGGATGTTGCCCGGTGGGAGCAGGCCCGGGTGCGCATCGAGCAGTTGCAGCAGAAACGCGTCGGCGTCGAGGGGCGGCACAAGGATGCACCGCAGGCGCGCCAGGTCGCGTGAGACGTCGACCCGTCGCAGGACCGCGACGACCGCTTCCGGGTCGGGCTCGAACACGAACACGGCCTTCCGCGGTCCAAGCCGCTCCAGCAGGAGCGTCAGCTCGGCGCCTGAGCCCAACGACGGAAGGGTGGCGTTCAGCTCGCCGGGATAATACGAATCGACCAGCGGGCGCGCCCGCTCCAGCGGCACAGCCGTGCCGGCGTACCAGCGCGGCGGATCCCCGGCATGCCGGTAGGTGGGAAAGCCGTCCAGGGCGGCGACCGCCGTCAGGCCGCGCGGCTCGCAGCCCTCAATCCACCGCGCGACCGCGGGTTGCACGTCGCGCAGCGCCGCGTGGCTTCGCCGCCACACGTCGCCGACGACTGGATCGTCCGGCGGGGAGTCCAGAGCCGAGAGGGAAAGGGTCATCCGGCGCCACCGCGAGCACCGAGGCAAGCGCGACGAAAGGCCGGCGTCACGAATCGTGGGGGCGCCGGACGCGCAGCCACGAAGGACGAAAGCGGTCGCGAGCCCAGTCGGACATGCGGAATCCGCGTCCGCGCGTCTGCGTGGGAAAATCGAGCCGAGCCAGACGGCGAGGATCGACGCGGGCCCGACGGCGGCCAGCGACCCACGTCAGGATCCTCCAGATCAAGAGCCAAGCGGCGGATCGGATGCGCCTCGTCATCGCTGCACGGCCACCCGCACGGAGCGCAGCACCTCGTCGGCCGGGCGTGAGGCGATCTCGCCGGTGCTCCAAAGCTGGGCGCGATCGAGCACATGGCCCGGAGCGGCGCGAAAATCCGCGACGTGGCTGATACCGCCTTCGACCAGGTCGCCCCCGCAGAAATCGAGGTCCAGCAGCCACGCAGCGACGTCCTCCTCGTACTCCGCGGGATACAGCAGCGCGGTGACGAAGTCCGAAGCGCGCGCGACGAGTTGCAGCGTCGCGCGGCACGGCGGGGGCGACGCGCGGGCCCTGTCGCGCAGGGCCGCGAAGTCGGCGCGTGCCGGCGGCTCCTGGGCTCTTGAAAAGAACATGCCGCTTTCGAGCCCGAAGCGCGTGGACGAGACTCCCTGAAGCTCCATGCGCCCGTCAGGCCAGGCGCGGCGGATGCGGAAGACCCGTCCGTCGCGGAACTGCCCGCTTTCGAGCAGAATGGCGATCTCCTCGGCGGTGTACCCGACGGCGGACCAATCGCCGAAGTCGAAAGCGAAGAGCCCGCGGAAGCGGGCGGGGTCGGTCACGTTCGGCAGGCGCATGCGGACCCTCGCGGCGCGGCGGCACGGCCCGGACGGGCGCCGGAGTGCCGTGGAACGGCGCGCGAACGGATTATAGTGCGCGGGGCGTGGGGGAAAAATACGGGCGAGCCGAGCTTGGGCGTTGGAGGGACCCGACTCGCCCGTCATCAGGGAACGGAGGCTTGAGTATTGGGGTTCGCGGCGGTCCCGTCCCTTTGAGCGTAGGCCGGATCGACCAGGGCGAAACACCTCGTCCGTGAGACGCCGCGATCCCCGTGTTAAGGCCACATGAACTGGCGCGACCGATCCGCCGTCGACGGTGGCGACGGCCGCTTGTGCCGCGCGATGGTTCGGGTCCATGCCGTGGCGCGACCAGACCCGCAGTTCACTGCGCCAGGTTTACTCGCAGGTTTTCTCCTTGTTTTCGACAAGATTCTCGGCGTTCGACGGAGCCGCGTCCTGGCCGTCGGTCGACGGTTCATACGCCAGGCCCCAGGCCGCCAGCTCGTGCCGCACCATGAGCGCGACCAGCACGTCGGAAACGGCGCGATAGCCCAGGGTGAGCACCTTATGCTCGACGGCCGCCGCGATCACCCGCGCCGTTTCGCGACTCAGCCCGTGACGGCGCTGCACGGACCCGACCAATCGGGACTTGCTCCACGCGCCGCCCGCGCCGCCGGGCGCACTGCCGCTGAGGACGCGTGTCGAGGCCCGCAACCGCAGCCGGGCGCGGCGGTGCGCCCGCAAGCGGTCGGCGGCGTCCGCATGCCCGGTCTCCGCCAGCACCACGCAGACCGACTCGAAGAGGCGCTTGGTGCTGGGCACGCCCGCGTCGCCGCGACGCTGGACGTGGATGGCGACGGCTTCCGCCAGGGGTCGGGCGATCGAGTCGGGAGCCTCGACGTTCGCCAGCGCGGATTCGAGGCAGCGAAGCACCTTGGCCGTGGAGAACGGATCCATGACTCCGTCGGCCTTGAGAATGCAACCCGACTGATTCCGTTTCACGGAACGCCACCGCCTTCGAAGAGCTGCGTCTGTCCCGGCACGTCCTCGGCCGACCTCTCCAGCACTTCGCGCGCTTCCTCGATGAAGTCGCCGACGTCCTCGAATTGCCGATACACGCTGGCGAACCGCACGTATGCCACCTTGTCCACTCGCCGCAGCACCGCCGCCAGCTTCTCGCCGATGACCTGACTCGACACTTCCCGATCGTGCTGGGAGAAGATTGCCTCTTCGACCTCGTCGACGATCTGCTCCATGCGCTCCGCGGAGATCGGCCGCTTGTAGGACGCCCGCTGAAGCCCCGCCAGGAGCTTCGAGCGATCGTAGGGCATGCGCGACCCATCGCGCTTGATCACCGCCAGCCGGATGTCCTCCACCCGCTCATACGTTGTAAATCGCCGGCCACAACGCAGGCACTCGCGCCGCCGCCGAACCGACCGGCCCCCGTCGCTGGCGCGCGAGTCGATGACCTTGTCGTCGTCGCCCTTGCAGAACGGACACCGCATCCGCCGCTCTCACCCGCCCGGAACCGGGGCCGAGATGTCCCGAGCGAGCTGAATTGTGATTCGGACTCACTATCGATTGTGCCGGATGCATCCTAATCCACAAAACATTGGGTGTCAAGTGGTTTTTCTCCCAAAGTGACGCCGGGCGAAACGCCTGGGCCACCCTCGCGGACGTGCCGCGCGCTGCATCGGACTCAGCGCCGCGGTGACACGGCCTGATGAGCGGTCGCCCGCCCCCCGCGACCGGAGGCGGCTTGCGACCGGTTCCCGCACCGGGTCAGATATGCGCATGTCGCTCCGCTTCACGAAAATGCACGGACTCGGAAACGACTACGTATACGTCAACGCCTTCGAGCAACCGGTCTCCGACGGCCGCGCGCTGGCGCGAAAGCTGGCCGACCGTCACCGCGGCGTCGGGGGCGACGGACTGATCCTGGTCGCGCCGCCCACCACGTCCGGGCCCGCCGACGTGCGCATGGAGATGTACAACGCCGACGGCTCGCGGGCCCAGATGTGCGGCAATGGCATCCGCTGCGTCGCCAAGTTCGCCTACGAGCGCGGCCTCGCGCGTGTCAACCCGATGCGTGTGCAGAGCGACGCCGGCATTCACCAACTCGACCTGACGCTCGACGAGCGCGGCCGCGTGACGCGCGTGCGGGTGGACATGGGCGCGCCGATCCTGGACGCCAAGTCGATCCCGGTTGCGGTCGGGCAGGAACGCGTCATCGACATGGCGCTGCCGCTGGAAGCCCAGATTCTCCAGGTGACGTGCGTGTCCATGGGCAACCCGCACGCGGTCATTTTCGTCCCGCAGCTCGCATCGGTGGCGCTGCGCGACTGGGGGTCGAAACTGGAACGACACCCGCTCTTCCCGCAGCGCATCAACGTTCACTTTGTGCAGGTGCTCAAGCCCGACAAGGTCAAGATGGCCACCTGGGAACGCGGCACGGGACCGACCCAGGCGTGCGGCACCGGCGCGTCGGCGGTGTGCGTCGCGGGAGTGCTGACGCGCCGCTCGAAGCGCAGCATCACGGCCCAGCTCCCCGGCGGGGAGTTGGCGCTCGAATGGGACGAGGCGAGCAACCACGTCTTCATGACCGGGCCGGCGACCGAAGTGTTCGACGGCGAATGGCTGGGGGAATGATGGCTGACGCGGACGGTTGTTGCGCCGCGGGGGCCCGCGCGGCGCCCGGGCCGATCAGATGGTGTTGCTGGTCAGCGCGTGCCGCGCGTCTTCCAGAAGCTGCTCGATCTTGAAGGGCTTGTAGAGCACCGCGGACAGCCCTTCCTTGCTGGCGCGGACGATGGAGTGGCTTGGGTCGTATCCGAAGCCGGTGATCAGGATGACCGGGGTGTTCGCGTTGCGCTTCTTTACGGCGCTGAAGATCTCGTATCCGTCCGCACAGGGCATTTTGATGTCGCTGAGCACGAGATCGAACGCGCCCTCGGCGATGGCCGCCAGCGCCTCGCTCCCGTCGCGCGCCGATCGCACGACGGCGCCCAGCCGCGTCAGCGTTTCCGACACCAGGTCGCGAATGAGGCCCTCATCCTCCGCGACGAGGATCCGTCGCCCGGCAAGCACCGGGTCGTCCGCCTCCGCGACCGGGGCCGCCCCGATCACCCCGGTGTGCTCGGCCAGCGAGGCGATCGTCCGCTTCACGTGATCCAGCCGATCGACGAACTGGTGCAACCGCCGGCGGAGATCGTCGTGGCCGATGTAGTCCTCGATCAGCACGTTGACCTCGGTGACCACGTCGTTGATCGGCCCGCTCAGTTCGGCGGCCACATCGGCGGTGATCGCCTGGGTCGCGGTGGAGCGCTCCACCGCGAGCAGCTTGAGCATGTGCAGCGCGATGGCGACGTAGCGGGCGAAGATCTCGGCGAACTGGCGATCGTCCTCGCTGAAGGCCGCGACGCGCTCCGACTCGACGTTGAGGATTCCGACGATCTGGTCGTTGAGCCGCAGCGGGACGGTCAGGGACGAGCGGGCGTTGTCGATCCCGGGCAGGTAGCGCGAGTCCTTGGTCACGTCGGCACAGATGTAGGAGCGACCCGTGGCGGCGACGTAGCCGCTGATGCCATTGCCCTCGTTCAGCGCGTAGATGGCCAGCGACTTGGCTTCCGCCGACATGCCGCCCGCCAGCACGGTGTCCAGGCGGTTGGTGCGGCGGTCGAGCACGCGCACGCAGAAGTGATCGAAATGCATGAGGTCGCGCGTGTAGCGGATCAGCTTGTGTTCGAGCACTTCGAGCCGCTCGGCCACGTCGGTTTCGGCCAGCGCGTCCCCGTCGAGGCGCACCAGCTCAGCACCGGCGGCGTCGATCGCGTTCAGCTTGTCCTGGAGGCGGCGCGACGCGGTGACGTCCGCCGCCAGCGCCACGGCCTGCGCAATCGTGCCGTCGGACCCGCAGACGGGCGTGAGGGTCACGTCGAAACAGAACTCGGTCCCCACGTCGAAGCAGGCCCGGCGGGACCGCGCGTGTCCGGCGGCACACACGCCGGCCGGAAACTGCGCCAGCAGGCGCGCACACCCCTGCCGCACGGTTTCGATCGCGTGGGCCGGATAGGCCCGCATGCGCGAGTTCGCCCAGAGCATCACGCCCTCGCGCGAAAGGATGCAGACCCCCTGGGGGAGATCCTCAAAGACGGCCTCGCCGCGCGGCCTGCCGGCCGAGCGCGCCAGCGGCATCAGCAGCGCGGATTCCGCCACCACCAGGTCAAACGATCCGTCCTGAATCGCGTCCAGGGCGGCGCTGGCGCCGGAGATCACCGACACGCTCCCGAGGCCCCGCAGCGTTGCCATCAAGGCCGCGTCGGGCTCGCGCCCTTCACACAGGAGAAGCAGGCGAAGGGTTCGCGTGGTAGACCTGTCGGTACCCATCGAGCGGCGGCTACCTCCACTGCGGTGCGGCGCGGACCCAACCGATCCCAGTCGCGGGGTGCGCTGCGCGGGTGCACGGCCTGCGCCTAACCATCGGCCGAGGCCGGAGTTGGAATCAGCGCGCTGCGCACGATCGGCCCGGTCCCAGTGGGACACCGGAACGGTTCATTGTATCGAGTCGCCACGACTCGGCAAGCGCTTTCAGGCGCCGACCTCGTCGCGGCGGACCAGCACCGCGGTCAGGTCGTCCATCTGAGGCCGATCGCCGGCGTGGGCCTTCACCGCGGCGTGCAGGTCTTCGATAATGCTCGAAAGTCGCATGACTCGCCGCGCCTGGATCAGCCGCGCCACGCGATCTTCGCCGAACAGTTCCTCGCCGGGGTCGCAGGCCTCGTAGAACCCGTCCGTCAGAAGCACCAGCACGTCGCCCGGGTTGAGGTCGAACGACTGGTCGGCCGAGTACGAGACCTCCCCCACCACGCCCAGGGGCGGCGCCGTCGCCATGCGCAGGTCTGCCGCGCCGTGCTGCGGCACGAGCATGAGCGGCCCCTGGCCGGCCGAGATGTAGTGGACGCGATGCTCGCGCGGGTCGAGCACGCCGATGAAGGCGGTCACGAACAGCCCGTCGCGCAGGTCGCCGGCGAGAAGGGCGTTGACGCGAGTTGCGACGCGAGCCAGGTCGTGCGTTTCGCTGAGCATGGCGCGAATGAGTGCTCGGCACTGTGCGATGATCAGCGCCGACCCGATGCCATGCCCGGTTGCGTCGGCCAGGACGATCGCCAGCCGGCCCCCATCCAGGGGGATAAAGTCGTAGGCGTCGCCGCCGGTCTCGTCGGCCGGCTGGTTCCACCCCAGGATCTCATAGCCCTTGACGCGGGGGGACTCCTTGGGGAAGAGCCCCTGCTGGATGTCGCGCGCGATGTCCATGTCGCGCTGCATGCGCTGCTTTTGTGCGAAGGCTTCGAGGAGGAACCAGCGCTGGATGGCGACGCCGGCCTGGGCGCTGAGCACGCGGGCCAGCTCGATGTCGCCCTCGTCGAAGGGGCGCCTGCGCTTGTTCAACGTTTGCAGCACGCCGATGAGATCGCCGTCGAGATTCTCCAGCGGGAACGCGAGGATGTTGCGCGTGCGAAACCCGGTGCGGCGGTCGATGTCGGGGTTGAAGCGCGCGTCGGAGTAGGCGTCGGGGACGTTGATCGCCTGCCGCTCGCGCACCACGGTCCCGGCGATGCCGCGGTCAGCCGAAAAGCGGATTTCGCCGGTGCCCGTGGCCGCGCGGCTGTACAACTCGTTGCGCTGCGCGTCGTAGAGGAAGATGGTGGCCCGCTCGCACTCCAGGACGCGACAGGCTGCTTCCACGATGGTGTGCAGCAGCACGTCCAGGTCCGTCGTGACCGCCATCCGCCGCGCCACGTCCAGAACCAGGCGCAGCTTCCGGTTCTCTTCGGCCCAATCGCGCATGGGTCGCTCGCGCACGGCCGCCGACGAATCGAGGCGCGGCGGCAGCGTGCGCCGGCATCATGGCACACGGGCGGTGTTTCCGAAAGCCCGCTCAGCGACAGCGCGTCTGAAAGGTCCAGGTCGGGCTGGAAACGAACTGCTCGCCGCGCCGCGCCACCACGCGCCAGTACAGCGTGGTGCACTCCGGAAGGTCGCGCAGGATGAAGTCCGTGCCTGCGATCCGCGCCGTGAGCGGGGGGTTGGTGTCCTGCCCGACGAAAAGCTCGTACTCGTCGGCCCCCGGCACCGTCACCCACGCCAGCCGCGCGAAGTCCGGCGCGACCGCCTGATCCTCGCGCGGCGAAACGCGCCGCGGCGCCTGGAGCGCGAACGTCCGTGCCGCCGCGTCGTCGGCCAGCGGCACGTCGACGCCCGAGAACAGGCACCCCGCCGCCAGCATCGCCGCCAGCGACGTGAGGGCCGACATCCGAAACGCCGGTCTCATCTCTCCACCTCCCGGGGCCCACACGTACGGCGCGACGCGGTCGACGACCGTTCGCGGTCGCGCCGCGTGAACCCGAAAAGAACGGCCGCGTATCCGATAAGAACTGCCACCGCGGGCCGAAGCGCGGATCGCCCCGCTCCGCGGCGCGGTCGGGGCGATCGGCCTTACGAATGCTACGCAGCCTCGGCGCGGCGAATCAAGCCGGCGGCCGCGGCGCGTCCCTTGACGGTCGCCGCCCGCGGCCCAAGAATCCCGCCATGGACAAGCTCATCACCCTGACCGTGATTACGCCCGAGCGCAAGGTGCTGGAGGAGGCGGTGGAATCGGCCGTCCTACCGGCCCACGACGGCGAGCTGGGCATCCTGAACCTGCGTTCGCCGCTGATCTGTGAGCTGGGGACCGGCACGCTTCGATACCACCGCGGCGGGCGCGATCACACGCTGGTGGTGGACGGCGGGTTCGCCCAGATCGCGGCGAACAGGGTCAACGTGCTCACCAGCGACGTGGCGTTTCCGGAATCGGTCACCGACGCGATGATCGCGGCCGTCGAAAAAGCCGAGTCCGCCGTGACCGGCAGCGATGACGAAAGCGTGACACGCCGCATGCGCCTGCGGCGCAAGGCCGCCGTGCTGCGTGCGGTGAAGGTGTGAGCGCGAAGGGGGAAGCGCGAAGGAGCGCGTCGGGGGAGGGAGCCGGGTCGCCGCACGAGGCAGGGACGGCGCGCGTGGAAGGCGTGGTCGTGGTGGTCCGTCGCGCCGACCGCTTTCTTGTCATCCGCCGCGCGGAGGGGGTCTGCGCGGCCGGTGCGTGGTGCTTCGTGGGAGGCGCCGTCGAGGCGGGGGAATCGCAGGTTCAGGCCGTGGAGCGCGAGTTCCGCGAGGAGGTGGGCGGCACCGCGCGGCCGATTCGCAAGGTGTGGGAATACGAGAGCTCCGACGGCCGTCTGCGCCTGCACTGGTGGCTGGCGGACGTGGACGCCGAGCCGCTCGCGCCGAACCCGGCCGAGGTGCAGGAGTTGCGCTGGTGCAGCATTCCCGAGATCGAACGTCTTCCGGAGCTACTGGAGAGCAATCGGCGATTCTTGCGGGAAGTGGTCGCGAACTGGGGGGTGACGCCGACCGAGTGATCGTGGCACCCACCCCCGTTGGACGGTGAGGCGTTGCGGGCGTCGGGTACAGCGCCGGGCGACGTGGTCCGTGGGCATCGCGATTGAATAGACGGGGGGGCTGACCCGTCTGAGAGAGCGTTCCGGCACGCGTCGGAACACGGTCGCCGGCGGACGCACCGGCGGCGACCGACCGAGGAACGCGCTTCGCCGCCGGCGCACAGCGTCGCGGCACAACGACGCGAAGGAGCAGGTCATGAAACGCATGCTGGCTACGATGGCCGGGTGGTCGGTGTTCGCGAGTGCCGCAGTGATGGCGGGCGAGGCGATCGCGGTCTCCACCGCCACCAACGGTGGCAGCGCGTCGGCCAGCGCGACCGCCACTGGCAACGCGAGTTCGGTCGCCATCGCCGGCGCCACCCGCGGCGGTCGCGCCGTGGCTACCAGCGACGCCCGCGGAACGCGAAACGGGCGCGCCGACAGCCGCGCCGTCGCGGTGGCCGACCACGGACTGGCGGTGAGCAACAGCCGCGCTGACGCGCGCGGGTCCCGGGGTGGGCGCGCCTACGCCGACAGCGAGGCCGTCGCCGCCACCATTGGCGGGGTGGCCATCAGCAACAGCGACGCCGTGGCGC
Source organism: uncultured Planctomycetales bacterium (assembly GCA_964401365.1). Classification (GTDB taxonomy): domain Bacteria; phylum Planctomycetota; class Phycisphaerae; order UBA1845; family Fen-1342; genus CAYNYG01. The sequence continues at coordinate 76,757 of CAYNYG010000008.1, forward strand.
GCGGCTGGCTGGGAGGTCGAGCCGACTCGCTGTCCACGGCGACCGCGCTGAGCGACCACGGTGTGGCCACCAGCGACAGCAGCGCCGTCAGTGAAGGCATTTTCGGCGGTGTCGCGAGCAGCCGCAGCGACGCGTTCAGCGATACGTTCCGCGGGCGCTCGGACAGCCGATCGCGCGTGATCTCGGGCGCGCGGTTCCACGCGGTCGCGGAAAGCGATGGGCTGGCGATCAGCCGCAGCGGCTGGCGCCGGCAGGCCCATTCGCGCGTTCACGCCGAGAGCGTGTCCGAGCTGTACGGGCGGTCGCGATCCAGCGCCGTGCGGATCGACGTTGATCCGTAGTCTTGAGCCGGTCGATGAGGGCGCCACGGCGCCCTCATCGGTCGGCGCGCCCCGGGCCCGTTCTTTCCCGATACCGTAGACCGGCCTGAAGGCCGGTCTACGGTCGCCTCCCACGGCCGCGGCTTGCCGACTCCCGGCGTATCACGACGATCCCGCCACCCCCACACACTCCCGCGTGGGGTTGTGCAGCCTGCGGCGTATGTTTACACTTACGGGTCTGCGCAGGGGGCCGCAGCACGAGCGTACCGCGTGGCGTCGCGAACCCTGCGGACGTGGACCGCGCGGCCGGTGCCGGAGACCAGCGTCGTGGATCTGGAAAGGTTGTCGGCGCTCGCGCGAGCGCTTCTGGTGATCCAGGAGCCGGACGGTCGAACCGATCCGTGGGTCTGGGAACACAGCGAGCGGGTGGAGCGGTTGACGCGCTGGATCGCGCGTCAGCGGGAGCTGGCGTCGCGCACGGTTGACCTGGAGGCGCTGGCGGTCGCGGCGCTGTTTCACGACGCCGGGTGGGTGGTGCAGTTCCGGCAGGGGCAGCTCACGCGACTGCAAATGCTGTGCCGTCCGACGAGCGACATCCAGCGCGAGTTGGGCGCCGCCTTCATGAGTGAGCACGCCGGGCACCTGGTTCCCGGCGCGTCGCTCGAACGGGCGCGCACGGCGATCCGGCAGTGCAACGACCGGGCCACCCCGTCGATCGAGGGCCGCATCCTCGCCGACGCGGAGAACCTCGACGACGTCGGGGCGATCCAGATCGTCAAACAGGTTCGGCACTATGCGTCGGAGGGCCGGGCGGTCGGACAGATGCTTGGGGTATGGGCGCGGCAGCACGAGTACCAGTATTGGGAAATGCGCCTGAAGGACTATTTTCACTATCCTTCGGTGCGCGAGTTGGCGCGGGCCCGACTGACGAGCGCCGATCGCTTCATGTCCGCGCTGCTGAGCGAGCAGGGCGGCGAAGACGTCCGTCGGGCTGCGGAGGCCGCGTCCACCGTGACGCCTGCGTGAGCGGGCCGGCCGAGCGAGGTCGCGTATGTCCGTGCCGCGGGTGAGCCTGGACCTGGGTGGCTGCCGCGTCACGCTGCTGAGCGGCGGCGCGCTGAAGCTGGACGGGGGCGCCATGTTCGGCATCATTCCCAAGGCGCTGTGGGCGCGCTGCGCACCCGCCGACGACCAGAACCGCATCCAGCTCGCGTGCAACTGCCTGCTGGTGGAATGGAGCGGACCCGCGGCGCGGCGCTCCATCGTCGAGACCGGCCACGGCGACAAGTACGCCGACAAGGAGCGCGCCATCTACGCCATTGACACCGCGCACTGGCTGCTCCCGTCGCTGCGGGACTGCGGGGTCGAACCCGAGAGCATCGACGACGTGCTGGTCACGCACCTGCACTTCGACCACGCCGGCGGACTGACGCACGCGCCGGAGGGCGCGCCGCGACCCACCTTCCCGCGGGCGCGGGTCCACGTGCAGCGGCGCGAGTTCGACGACGCGCGGGCTAACTTCGGCGTCATGACGCAGACCTATCGCGAGGAGAACTTCGCCCCGCTCGACGCCACCGGCGCATGGGTCCTGCACGACGGCGAAGCGCGGCCGCTGCCGGGCGTGCGGCTGATCCCCAGCCCGGGACATACGCGCGGGCACCAATCCGTGCTGATCGAAGGGCGCGAGCGGGCGCTGCTGTTCGGCGGCGACGTCATGCCCACGCGCAACCACCTGGGTCGCGCCTACAACATGGCCTACGACGTGCTACCTCTGGACAACGTGGAGACCAAGCGGCGGCTGCTGACGCAGGCGGCGCAGCGCGAGTGGCTCTGGGCCATCGATCACGAGCCGACCGCGCCGCTGGCGGAGGTCCGCGCGAACGGCGAAGCCTTCGCCCTCGTCTGAGCGCGACGCCGGCTCCGCGGGCAAGCCCGGACAGGCCGTGGATCAGCAGGTCCGCCCCGCCGATCAGCACCGCCAGTCCGACCCCGAAGTTGGGCTGGCGAATCCCGCTTCGCAGCGATCTCCGAAACGAAGCACGCGCGGGACGGTCGGCGGCCGCGATGTCGGCAGGCGCTCGCGCGCGACCGAATGGGGGTCGCAGTCCGTGTCGGTTCGTTCCCGCCCTGCACCGCCTTCAGCGCCTCCACGAGCTGCCCGCCAGCCCGTCGAAGGCCTGCACGCGGTTGTTGCCCGAGTCCACCACGTACACGCGATCGCGCGGGCCGACGACCAGCGCCCACGGGTACGCCAGCTCGCCCGCCTTGCGCCCGGCGCGGCCCCAGGTGCCCAGCGAGCGTCCGTCGGGTGTGAAGCGCTGCACGCGGTTGTTGCCGTACTCACACACGACCAGCGATCCGTCGCTGAGCCGGTCCACGCCGTAGGGGAACCGCAACTGGCCCGGACCGCCGCCGAGGGAGCCGAAGCTGGCGATCGGAGTCCCGTCGAGCCGGAAGCGGCAGACGCGGTGGTTGCAGGCGTCGGCGATCCAGAGCGTGTCGCCGTCGATCCACAGGGACTGCGGGCGCGACAAGCGCCGGCCGCCGCCGCTCGTCCCGTCGAAGCTGTAGAGGAATTCGTGGTCGGGCGAGAACACGCTGATGCGGTCGTTTCCGCCGTATTCGCCCACGTAGATGCGCCCGGTCGCGTCGACGGCGACATCGGTGGTCATGCGGAACTGCCCCGGCCCGTCCCCGTACGAGCCGAGCGTACCGATCCGCTCGCCGACCCCGTTGAACACCATCACGCGGCCGTAGTGCGTGTCGGCCGCGTACACTCGCCCCGCGCTGTCCGCACCGAGTCCGGTGGGCTTGCCGGCCGCGATCTCCGGCATCGACCACTCCCGCCGATACGTGCCGTCCCAGCCGATGACCTGGATCCGCCCCGACTTGTCGACGATCGCCAGCCCCTCGGGCCCCAGGGCGACCGCCGCGCGCGGATAGGCGAACTCCAGCGGCGCCTGCCCGGTTCGCCCCAGCAGCAGCTCCGCCGGCGACGGCAGCTCCGCCGAAGGCCGACACGCGCTGAGCAGCAGCAGGCCCGACACCCCGAGCGCGCGGCCGCTCATGGCGCCGTGGCAGGCGCCGTTGCCAGCCCCTGTCTTGCGCGCCCGATCGCCGCCAGCACGCTGTCCAGGGAGAATGTGCGAACCTCGCGTGCCACGACCTGTCCGTCGGCGTTCACGATGACGTACGCGGGCACCGTGTCGATTCCCCAGCGCTCGGCGATTCTGCGGTTATCGGCCCAATCCAGTTCAAGCTGCGCGCAGCCCATCCCGCGCGTCGCCGCCTTCATCGCGGGTTGATTGAATACGCTCTCCTCGACCTGGGTACAGGCCACCGAGTACCACGCGCGAACATAGACCAGCGTCAGCGCGCCGGCCTGCCGCGCGTCGGCGTGCACCGCCTCGAAACCGTCCAGGCGCCATTGCACGCCCGGCGCGCACCCCGCCATGCCCACCAAGGTCGCCCCGAGCGTGAAGACGACCGACCGCGGCGGGGGCTGGCCGCGACGACACCGAGCGGGGCCGGCCGGTATCGCCCCATGCCCACGCTCGCTGGCGACGCGCATCACGGTCCGCATACACTCCCGATCCGGGCTCCGGCGTGCCGACGCCGGCGGACGAGATTTTACGGCCGGGGTGGGCGAAGTCGAGCCGCTCGGCCAACGGGTGAGGCGCGCGGCATGAGCGAGGTCATCGCGGTTCCTCCGCAGGAGCTAGGGGCGCTGCTTTCCATCGTGCTGGCGCGGCCCGGCGCGACCGGACCAGCGGGAGAGGCGGAGGTGCGGCTGTTCCTGGAGCACACCGAGACTTCCGGAATGGAGCGGCTCGGCTGGGCGCAAGTCCGGGGCGGGCGGGTGACGGGCGCCGCGGTCGCGTTGCTTCCGCCCGGGGGCACGGCGATGGTCGCGATCGGCGCCGTGGGGGCGCTGGACCTGCGGGCGGACGCACAGCTCGACGCACTCCAGCGGGCGATGCGCGACCTTGCGCAGCGCGGGTTGTACTTTGCACAGTGCCTTCTGGAGCCCGACGACGCGGCACGGCGCGGGACGTTCGAGGCCGCGGGCTTTCAGCCGCTGGCTTCACTCGAGTACCTGGACCGATCCACGACCCACCCGTGGACGGAACCGGTTTCGCGGGACGAGGCGCAGTGGATCACGTATCGCGAGGGAGGCGAGGCGCTGTTTCGCGACGTGGTGACGCAGACGTATGTCGACACGCGCGATTGCGTCGCGCTGTGCGGCCTGAGGCCGGTTGAGGCGACGCTTGCCAGCCATCGCGCTGTTGGGCGATTCGATCCGGCGCTGTGGCTCGTCGCGCAGCGGAACGGTGCGCCGGCGGGGGTGCTGCTGTTGGCGCGGCTCGAGGCGCTGCGTCAGATCGAAGTGGTCTACATGGGTGTCGTGGCGGCGAATCGGCGAGGCGGGACCGGAGCGATCCTGCTGCGTCAGGCGCTTGACGTGGCGCGGCGCGCCCACGCCTGGCGGCTGGCGCTAGTCGTCGACAGCGCGAACGTGCCGGCGCGTCGCCTCTACGAGCGGTTTTCGTTCAGCCCGACGGCGCGGCGCGACGCGTTCATCTACACGTGGCGTAAGGACGATGCGGGACCCCGATGACGCGCGGCCCTGCGCGCAACCGGTCGGCTCATGTTGATAAGCCGTGCAGAAATTCTTTTTTCGCGTCCGACGTCTTGCGGCGACTTGGTTTGCGCAGTGCAAACCCTTTCTTCGCGCCGGGCGTCCCGTTGCGGCGCGATTGCAGTCCTGATAAGATGGCGGCCGCTCTTGGAAGAAGTGGGTTTTGACGCCTCAGAGTAGCGGAATCTAGCTCCCGAAAGCCCAATATCCGCGAGGAGATGCCGTGGCCATCACGGTCGGGGACAGAGTGCGCGCGATCCGTGAAGAGATCGCCGATCGGATCGGGCAGCAGAAGTTCAGGACCTGGTTCGGGAACGGGACAGCCTTCCATGTCGACGAGTCCAACCTCTCGGTCACCGTAAGTAACCATTTCGTCTGCACCTGGATCGAATCGAACTACATGGAGGCCGTGACGCGTGCGGCGCGCGACGTGCTTGGCGTCCATGCCGTCGCGACCATCGTCGTTCGCCCGGACGGCGCCGCGCCCCCTGACACGGCGGCGCCCGCCCTGCCAAGCGCGATGACTGCGGCGGCGCCGCCGCGCTCCGCGCCGCCCGACGGTGGCTTTCCCAAGGACCTGGAATCGTTCGTCGTCGGCCCGGCGAACGCGCTGGCGTACTCGGCCGCGCGGACGGTCGTGCGTTCCCTGGCGCGGGAGTTCAAGCCGCTCGTCGTGCACAGCGGGTGCGGGCTGGGCAAGACGCACCTGCTGCAAGGCCTGTGCGAAGCGGTGCGGCGCGAACAGCCGGCGTGGACGTGGCGCTACCTGGCGGGCGAGGACTTCACCAACGAGTACATCACGGCGGTCCGGGCGGGAAGGATCGACGCGTTTCGGGCGCGGTTCCGGAAGGTTGATCTGCTCGTCATTGACGACATTCATTTTCTGGCCAACAAGCGCCACACGCAGGACGAGTTCCTGCACACGTTCAACGCGATCGACGCCGCCGGCCGGCAGGTGGTGATGTCGTCCGACTGCCACCCGCGGCAGCTCACGGCGTTTTCGGAACCGCTCTCGAGCCGCCTGGTCGCCGGGATGGTGGTGAAGATCGGCGCGCCGGACACCAAGATGCGCCGGGAGATCCTGGCGCGGCGAGCCGCGCACATGCGGACCGATGTGCCCGAGGACGTGCTCGACTACCTGGCGCGGCACGTGACCGGGAACGTGCGCGAACTGGAAGGCGCGCTCTACCGGCTGGTCGCACTGGCGGCGCTGAGCAAGGACGGTCCCAGCCTCGACCTGGCGCGGGTCGCCGTGGAAGATCTGGTGGCCCGCGCGCAAACGCCCAGCGACGCCGCACATCTGGAGCGTACGGTCGCGGCGTTTTTCTGCTGCAGCCGCGAGATGCTCCACTCCGACATGCGCAGTCGCAACGTGACGCTGGCGCGCGGGGTGGCGATGTACCTGATCCGGAAGCGCACGCACATGAGCTTTCCGGAGATTGGGCGGTTCATGGGCAACAAGAACCACTCGACGGTGCTGATGGCGTGTCGGCGCATCGAGAAGACGCTTTCGGCCGGTGGCGCGGTCGAATGGCTGACGGCGGGCGGGCCCGAGCGGGCCACGCTGGGCGACGTTCTCCAGCGCATCGAACAGGAGCTGGTGCGTACGCGCCGCTAGCCGCTCGGAAACCCGGATTGGATCCGGCCGTCAGCCGCGGGCGGCGCCAGGGATCGGCGCCGCCCGTACCGGCCGTCAGGCGCGGCACACAAGCCGCGGTCGGGAGTCGCCCGTGCTGAAAGACCGGTATCCGCTCTACCTGGGCGGGACGCCCACGTTCGCCGGGGAGGAGCTGGCCGTCACCAACAAGTACACGGGGCAGGTGGCGGCGCGTGTGGCACGGGCCGATGCCGGCATCGTGGACGGCGCGGTTGAGGCCGCTGTGGGCGCGTTTCGGGCGACGCGTGCGCTGCCTTCGTATCGGCGGCAGGGGATCCTGAATCACGTTGTGCGGCGGGTCGGGGAGCGGCACGAGGAGTTCGCGCGTGCACTGGCGATCGAGGCCGGCAAACCCATCCGTGACGCGCGCGGCGAAGTTGCGCGGCTGATCGACACGTTTCGGATCGCCGCCGAGGAGTCGGTGCGGATTGTGGGCGAATGGATGCCGCTGGACATCAGCGAGCGGGCCGAGGGTCACGAGGCGATCTGGCGGCGGTTCCCGATCGGACCGTGCGCGTTCATCACGCCGTTCAACTTCCCCATGAACCTGGTCGCGCACAAGGTCGCGCCGGCGATCGCGGCCGGGTGCTCGTGGGTGCTCAAGCCCGCGTCGGCCACGCCGATCGGGGCCCTGCTGCTGGGGGAGATACTGGCGGAAACGGACCTGCCGCGCGGCGCTTTCTCGATCCTGCCGTGCGCTGCGTCCGACGCGGTCGCGCTGGCCGGCGACGAGCGTCTCAAGCTGCTCAGCTTCACCGGCTCGCCGGCGGTGGGCTGGGAGCTGAAGGCTCGCGCCGGGCGCAAGCGGGTGCTGCTCGAACTGGGAGGCAACGCGGCGTGCGTCGTCGATCGCGACGCCGACCTGGACCGCGCCGCGGACCGCATCACGGTGGGCGCGTTCTACCAGTCGGGCCAGAGCTGCATCAGCGTGCAGCGCGTGCTGGTGCATCGGGAAGTGTACGAGCCGCTCACGGCGCGACTGGTGGAGCGTGCCGCGCGGCTCAAGGCGGGCGACCCGCTGGACGAGGAGACGTTCCTCGGGCCGCTGATCACGCAAGCGGACGCGGAGCGACTGGAGACGTGGGTGAGCGAGGCGGTCGCGGGCGGGGCGCGCCTGCTTTGCGGCGGGGGGCGGAACGGGAGCTTCTTCGAGGCGACGTACCTGGCCGACGTGCCGCGCGACGCCCGCGTCCGATGCGTGGAGGCCTTCGGTCCGGTGGCGACGATCGAGCCGTTCGAGTGCTTCGACGAGGCCCTGCGCGCCGCCAACGACAGCGACTACGGGCTTCAGTGCGGGATCTTCACGCGCGACATCCACCACGCGTTCCGCGCCTGGCGCGAGCTGGAAGTGGGCGGAGTCGTGATCAACGACGTGCCGAGCCTGCGCGTGGACAACATGCCCTACGGGGGGGTGAAGCAGAGCGGGCTGGGGCGGGAGGGCGTGCGTTTTGCGATGGAGGAGATGAGCGAGATGCGCGTGCTGGTGCTGAGCCGCGTGGGCCTGGAGGGCGGCTGAAGCGCTGCGGCGCGTCGGGTCTTGGCGTGATTCACCGCGCGGGCGGGCTTCAAGCGGCCGGATGCCAGCCCGCGTCGGCCCACAGTGCGCCGCTGATGGCGGAGTTGACGATCAGGAAGATGATCCCGTCGGCGATCTCCTCGGGCCGCAACAGCCGCCGCAACTGCGTGTTGGGCAGGATGTTCTTCTCGATGTAGTCGCGTCCCATGGCGCTGAGCATGGGTGTGTCGGTGAAGCCGGGGTGAATCACGGCGCAGCGTACGCCGTGGAACATGGCCTCGGTCGCGAGCGTACGCGTGACGGCCTCGAGGGCGGCCTTCGAGGCGGCGTACGAGATCTGTCCGCGGTTGCCGGCCGACGAGACCGAGCCGATGAAAACGACCGCGCCCTGCACGCGCTCCTGCGCCTCCCAGCGTCCCAGCTTGCGGGCGAAGCGGTCCTCGGCCACGGTCGCGATGGACTCCAGAGCCCAATAGGTGGCCGCGATCAGGTTCAGGTTGAGCGTCTGGTGGAAGAGCTCGACGGGGTAGAGCTCCGCCTTGCCGGTCTCCTTGTTCACTTTGACGGCGAGCTGGTCGCGCACGATCCCGGCGGCGGGCACGCAGATGTTGACCACGCCCCAGCGTTTGCGCAGCTCGGCGAACGTGCTCTTGCGGAAGGACGGGTCGGTCACGTCGCCGACGTAGGGGGACAGCACCTCGCGGCCGATGTCGGCGTTGACGGCGCGGCAGTAGTCCACGATGCCCTCGCTCATGTCCACGGCGGCGACCGCGCGGATGCCGCCGCGCGCCAAGGCGGCGCACGTGGCCCGGCCGATGCCGCTGTTTCCGCCGGTGACGACGGCAATCTTTCCATTCAGTTCCATACTGGCAACTCCGATGAAGGCCGATCGCGACCCAAGCACTGCGGCGCGCCGGGGGTTGGCGTCGTGCTACTCGCTGCGTTCCTCAAGCCACTCGCACACCTTGGGCCACAACTCGCGATGCGCCCGGCTTCCGACGGCCATGCCGATGTGCCCGGCGGGGAAGGCGATGGTCTTGCGGTCGGTCGAGCTGACCGCGTTGTTGAAGGGGTGGCTCTGCGACGGGGTGACCAGGTGGTCGTTGGTCGCGATCAGGTTCAGGATCGGGCAGGTAATCTGTTTCAGGTCGACGCGCCGCCCGCCCAGCTCCAGCTTGCCCTGGATGAGCAGGTTCTTCTGGAAGCAGTACTTCACGAACTGGCGGAACGTCTCGCCCGCGACGGGGATGTTGTCGTTGAGCCAGGTCTCCATCGCGAAGAAGTCTTCGAGGAACTTCTCGTCCTCCATGTTCTCGTAGAAGTTGACGTACTTCTCGACCAGGTTCTGCACGGGCTTGAGCAGCAGGAACGAAGCCTGGAGATACTGCGCCGGGGCATTGCCATAGACCTCGATCAGCTTGTCCACGTCGAAGTACTTTTCGTCGGTCCACACGGCCAGCAGGCAGTCCTTCTGCGACCAGTCCACGGGCGCCGCCAGCAGGATCAGGTTCTTCACCTTCTCCGGTCGCAGGGCGGTGTACATGGCGCTCATCGACCCGCCCATGCAGTAGCCCAGCACGTTGACCTTCTCGCTGCCGGTGCGCTCGCGGATCGCGTCGATCGCGTGTTCGAGATAGCCCAGCACGTAGTCCTCGATCGCCAGGTGCCGATCGCCCGGCGTCGGCACGCCCCAGTCGAGGTTGTAGGTGTCGAGGCCGCGGTTGACGAAGTGGCTGACGACGCTCTTGCCGGTCCGCAGGTCGAGGATGTAGGGCCGGTTGACGAGCGCAAACACGACCAGCAGCGGCGTCTTGCGCCGCTGCTCAACGTCGGTCTCATAGCGCAGCAGCCGAACATTGTCTTCGCGGAATACGGGCCGACAGGGCGTGGCGCCGACGCGGACGCGCTGGGCCGTCGCCAGGACCTTGGGCCAGGCGGCCGACTTGCGCATCAGGGCGGTCCAGGGCTCCATCATGGCCGCGGGGCTGGTGAACCAGGGAAACGGGGTGGTTGCAGCGCTCATCGGTCTCTTCCCTTCTGGCCTTCGGGCGCCTTCGTGCCTTCGTGCGGCTTCGTGCCTTCGTGCGGCTTCTGGCCTTCGTGCGGCTTCGTGCCTGCGTGCCTGCGGGCCGGCGTGCCTTCCTCCTGCTCGCGCAGTCGCGCCTCCAATTCCTCCAGCTTCTTCATCACGCGGTCTTCCATGCCGCGCACCAGCATCACCGCGTGGTCGGCGTCGACCTGGCTGGGCACCTGCGCGGCGGCCAGGTTGCGCTGGAGCATCTGGTTCATCATCTGTTGCCAGGCCAGGGCGTTGTCCATGGTCTGCTTCATCATGCCCAGAAACGCCTCGCTGCGCATGAACTCATCGGCGTAGCGCGCCATGGCGTCGAAGAACGCCTGCCGCATCTGCTTCATCACGTCCGGCGTAGGTGCCGGTGGCGGCCCGCTCGCCCCCGGCGCGGCGGCCCACATTTTGCTCGTGAAATCGGTCCAGAAGGCGGAAAACGGGTCATTCATGTCTTTTCCTTCAAGGGGCATGCGTTACTCCGTCAGCGCGTCGCAGAGCTGTCTTCCCTGATCCCTGTTCCCCAACTCCTGTTTCCTGATCCCTGTTCCCGGTTTCCGCCTCACACCATCTCAATCGCCATCGCGCTCGCTTCGCCGCCGCCGATGCACGCGCACGCGATCCCAAGCTTCCCGCCGCGCGAGCGCAGCGCATCGATCAGCGTCACCACGATCCGCGCACCGCTCGCCCCGATCGGGTGCCCCATCGCCGCCGCCCCGCCCAGCACGTCCACCTTCTCGTGCGGCAGGCCCAGCTCCTTCATCGCGCCGAGCGTCACGCACGAAAACGCCTCGTTGATCTCGAACAGGTCCACCTGCCCCAGCGACAGCGACAGCTTGTCGCACAGCTTGCGGATGGCGTGGACCGGCGCGACCGGAAACTGGTCCGGCGCGAGCGCCGCGTTCGCGTGCCCCAGAATCCGCGCCTGCCGCGGCACGCCCAGCGCCCTGGCCCGCTCGTCGCTCAGCACGACGAACGCCGCCGCCCCGTCGCTGATTTTCGACGCGTTGCCGGCCGTGATCGTCCCGGCCGGGTCGAAGGCCGGCTTGAGGGCCCGGAGCTTCTCCTCGTTGAACTTCGCCGGCTCCTCGTCGTGATCCAGGACGGTCGTCTGCCCCGGTTTGCCGGGCAGCTCCACGGGCACCATCGTCTGCCTGAACACACCCGCCGCCTGGGCCGCGAGCAACCGCTTGAAGCTGGCCACGGCGAAGTCGTCCTGCTCCTTGCGGCCGATACCGGCCGCCTTGGCGAATGCCTCGCCGATGATCCCCATGTGCGTGTTGGAGTAGGCGTCGAGCAATCCGTCGCGCAGCATGGCGTCGACGATTTCCCCGTTGCCCAGCCGATAGCCCCCGCGGGCTTTCGTGAGCAGGTAGGGTGCGCGGGTCATGTTCTCGCACCCGCCGGCCACGATCAGCTCCGCGTCGCCGCACTGGATCGACTGCGATGCGATGATCATCGCGCGCATACCCGACCCGCACACCTTGTTGACCGTGACCGCGCCGCACGAATCGGGCAGTCCCGCGCCGCGCGCCGCCTGGCGGGCCACGTTCTGCCCCAGCCCGGCGGCGATCACGTTGCCGAAATAGACTTCGTCAACCTGTTTGGGATCGACTCGGGCGCGCTCCAGCGCGGCCCTGATTGCGATGCTGCCCAGTTTCGGGGCGGGGATTTCGGCGTACGCGCCGTTGAACATGCCGATCGGGGTGCGCGATGCGCCGGCCAGGTAGACGCTCTTCAACATGATGTGTCCTCGCGGCGAGCGCAGACAACGAGCGCAGCCCGTTCACAACTCCACCGAACGGGCCTGCGCGCGTGTGCTCGCAGCTCGGATCGCGCCGCGCGGGCGTACCGTCGAACGACCCGGGGCGCGCTATTTTCGCGTGAGTGTGTCGCGCCCCGGCCGCCACTCGCTCGACCGGAGCGCGCCCAGACTCAGTGATTCGTCAGGCCTGCGGCTTGCCGGCGGGCCTGGTGGCGGTCGGCTTCGGGCCGCCGTTGCCGACGTGGAACATGCCGGACCAGGCGTCGAACATCTCACCGTTGACCTTGGCGACCGCGTCGGCGGTCTCGCGCATCGCGTCGAACGAGTTGCGCCAGAAGCTCATCATCTGGTCGTACATCTCGCCGGCGTTCTGCGACTTGGCCGTCTCCACCGTCTGCTTCAGCAGGTCCAGCCCCTTGTTCACCTGCGTGTCGAAGATGCGGTGGAAGCTGTCCAGGTTCTTGCGGCTGAATGGCGCGGCGTCCGGGCTGAACTTGTCCAGCCGGCCGCGAAGCTCGTCCATGTTCCGGTTGGCCAGGTCGGTCCAGAAGCGTGCCGTCTGCTCCTGGAACTTGACGCCGGTCTCGAGCGCCTTGTTGAAGCTGTCGCCGGCCTGCTTGATCGTGTCTTTGAAGAATTCGGTCTGCGTGGTCATCGCTGTCCCTTTCGTCATGCGTGCGGCCCAGCCGCGCTGGGTGGGTGCTGTGCCTTGCCTGAGAGAAGTATACCACAGGCATCGTGCGGCTGCAAGAATAATTTGTGCGAACGCACAATCCATATAACATCTTATATTAAAATATGTTATGGAAATAGTTGCTCGATTGCACGGATTGCGTGGTGCGGACGGTCCCAGACTCGTCACCAGCGACGGAACGCCGCCAGCAGGTACCACTCCCCGGGGTACTCGTGCGGCCAGATTCGCTCGGCCCCGATCGCCGCGGCCAACCGTTCCCACGCATCGTCGTTCGGCAGCGGAGCGCGGAAGCGCAGGTAGTGCGCGCGGAAGGACGGTGCGACATAGAGCCGGTGCTCCTCGGTGGTCCAGGTGTCGATCTGCCGCGCGTCGATCGGGGCGTTTGGCACGTATGGGGCGGACAGGGTGAGGATGACGTAGAGGGGCTTTCGACCGAAGACGTATTCGGGGTCATACTGCTTGTCGAGGAAACCACCCGGGGACCTGGCGATCGTACGGTCGGTCAGCCCGCTGACGTCGAGGATGTGCAACTCGGGGCAGCGGAAGCCGATGATGCCGATGTCCATCACGGCCACCATGTCGCCGGGCTGCGTTCGGCTCCGGAGCCAGTCGGCCAGGGCCGCGTGGCTCTCGACGTACCCGCGAGCCCGGGCGGCGGTGAAATGGCGGTAGGCGGACCGCACGGGCGCTTCCCAGCTCAGGAGGCCCGCGGCCAGCAGCAGGCCCGCGGCGCCCGCCAGCCAGGCGCGGCCGCGGACCAGGGAATCGCCGATTGCGGTGATGCCGAGCGCCGCCAACCCCGCGTACGCCGGCAGGTAGGGCACGAGCAGGCGATAACCGCGCATCCAGTCGGCGCCGGCCGAGTAGATGGCGGCCCACGACGCGACGGTCAGGATCGCGGCGGGCCATGCGGCGCGGCGGATGGACGGCGAACCCAGCAGCAGTCCCGCGGCGCCCAGCAGCCACAGCGCCGCGGCGCCATGGCGAACGGCGAACTCGGCGACGTAGCGTGTGGGCGTGGTGCCGAAGAAGCCGCCCGCCTTGGCCGTGTAGGTGTTGGGGACCAGCTCCCCGTCGTACGCCACGACGCGGAAGGCGACGTGCGCCCCCACGGTCGCCGCCACGATCGCGAAGTCGAGCGCCATCCGCCGCCGGGCGCGCGCGTCGCGCCAATCACCGCCGACGATCTGACCCAGCAGCGTGCTGGCGAACACCATCGCCCCTTCCGGGCGCGTCAGTGCGGCCAGCGCGAACGCCGCGCCGGCGCCGCACCAGCGCCGGTGGCGCGAGGCGGCGGACAGCCACAGCCCGGCGGTGATCAAGGCCGCGAAGAGCGTGGTCTCGAGCCCGGTCGTGCTGTTGACGGCGAAGGCGCTGCTGACGGCGACCAGCGCCGGCGCGATCCAGGCGCTGACGCCTCGGTCGCTCCGTCCGTCGCGCTCGCGAAGCAACGCGGCCGACCAGCGCCACGTGAACACCAGCGTCGCCGCCCCCGCGAGCACACCGATGAGTCTGGCTGCCGGTGGCACCGACGCGTCGCCGCCCACGCGGTGAACGGCGGCAAGGATCAGCATCAGCAGGAAGTTGGTGTAGCCCTCGACGTGCTCGCCGACGTTGTAGTACGGTCCGCGGCCCAGGCTCAGGAACTGGCTATATCGGAAGGTGATGTACGCGTCGTCGTTGATCTGGCCCCAGAAGGCGGCCACCTGCCACGCATACGCCGCTGCGACCAGGACCGCGACCGCGGCGGAGAGCCCGGCGGCGACCCAGCCGTCCCGCGCGACCCGTGACGCGCGCCCTTCGTCCGACGCCGCGGTCACGCCTGTCCCGCCGTTTTCAGATCGAGCGCCTCAGCCATGAGCTCCGCCACGTGAACGAAGCGCAGCGGCAGCGCCCGGCGATGCGCGCCGCCGGAGAGATGCAGCGTGCAGCCGGCCTCGTTGCAGACGACCTGGGTGGCGCCGCTGGCGGTGAGCGCGTCGAGCTTGTCACGCAGCATCGCGCCGCTGACGCCGGGGAAATCGACCGAGAACATCCCACCGAACCCGCAGCACTCGTCCGCCAGCGGCGGCAGCGTGAGTCGCCGGTCCAACCCGCCGGCCAAGTCGCCGCGGAGACGCTCGTGGTCGTAGACGCCGCGCGCGTGGCAGGGGTAGTGGTAGGTGATGGGGTCGGGTCGGTGGGCCAGCGGTCGCAGCAGCTCGGCGAGGCTGACGTTGAGTTCGTGGCGCAGGAAGCACGTGAACTCGGAGGTGCGCGCGACGAGCCGCTGTGCGCGCCCCGCCCAGCGCGGGTCGTCGGCCAGAAGCTCGGGAAAATGGCGCACGGTTGCCGCGCAGGACGCGGACGGGGTCACCACGTGCGGAAACGGCTCAAACAGCGCGATCATCCGCCGCGCCAGGTCCGCCGCCTCGGCGCGAAATCCGCTGTTGAGCGCGGGCTGACCGCAGCACGTCTGTCCCGGCGGGAATTCGACCCGGCACCCGAAATGGCGCAGGACGCGCACCAGCGCCACGCCGACCTGCGGAAAGAACGTGTCCGTCAGGCAGGTCACGAAGAGCCCGACCGTGCGCGTGCGCCCCGCATGTCCCGTCGCGACCGGCGCGCCAAGGTTCACCGCGACGTGGGAGTTCATGGCGCGTCGGCACCCGCGCCGCGCCGCGCCGGACGGCGCCGGTGCTCCATCAGGAATGACACGCGCTCCATCTGCGTCTCGCCCAGCAGCCCGCGCAGCGCACGCCGCGCGTCGGCCACGGGCGTCCGCCGCGTGAGGTGCGTGAGCAGGATGCGCTCGTTCTCGAGCCGCGGCAGGATCGCCGGCAGGTCCGAAACGTGCATGTGGTGCCCGTCCGCCGCGCGCGCCTTATCCTCCTCGTCCACGAAGGTGCACTCCATGACCAGGACGCGGCTGCGGCGGACGAAGTCCAGCTCGAAGAAATCGCCCGGGCCGCTGTCGCCGCAATAGGTTACCAGGGGGATCTCGACCCGACGCGTGATCTCGACGCCTTGCTCCTTGAGCGCCACCAGGCGCGGGCCGGGCAGTCCGTCGTAATCCGGCTTGAGCTTCTGCCGCACCTCCAGAAGGCAATACCCCAGTGCCGCGCCCGCGTTCCTGCCCCAGCGGCCGCAGGGATGCGAGACGGCGAAGGGTCGCGCCAGCAGGTTGCGGCGCAGCTCCACGTCCACCCCCGGGCTGACCGCCTGGAGGACGGCCCGCGGCTCGTGCCCGTCGATGCGGCCCCAGACTCGCAGCAGGTCGCGGATCGGGTCGATCAACGCCTCGGGGGCATACAGGCGTCCCGGCGCGTTGTCCACGAAGTCGCGCTGCGCGAAGTAGTACGCCAGTCCAGCGGCGTGGTCCATGTGCCCGTGGGTGAGCAGCACGTGATCGACGCTGATCAGCTCGCGCGGCCCGCGACCGACGTCGAACGCGACGTTCAGCTCCGGGGCCGCCAGGAACGACTCCTCGCCCGCGAGCGAGAAACCGATGAGGCGGATCCCGTCGTGCTCGAATTCCGCGATGGGGCCGGACATGAGTTTCTTATAACGCGCGATGCCGCCCTTGTCCCGAACGGGAGCGACGGCGTGCTCCTGGGGCGCGGCGGGAGCGCTCCAGCGGGCCGGAGTCGTCGGGCGGCGCGCCGATTTCGAGCGCGCCGCGACAGCGTCACCCCGGGGGCGGAGGCAGGCGCGGACGCTGCGCGTCGCGGGTTCGGAAATCGGCTTGACTTCCTCCGACTGTCGTAGTAGACTTTCTCCGACATGTGTCGTAGGTATCGCCCGTCCGGTTCGGGCCACGGAAGCAAATAGTCGATGACCGCCCGCGAATTCGATCTGGGAAAGTCGGAGCTGGAAGTGCTCAAGGTCCTGTGGGAAGACGGCCCCGGCACCGTGCGCCAGGTGCTCGAGCGGCTGCAGGCGCGCGGGCGGCGCGTGGCCTACACCACGGTGCAGACCTTCCTCACCCGGCTCCAGGCCAAAGGCTACGTGACCAGCGACAAGTCCGGCTTCGCGCATGAGTTCCGCCCGCGCGTCACGCGCGAGCGCGTGACGCGCTCGCGCCTCAACGCGTTGGTGCAGCAGCTTTTCGACGGCGCGGTCGGTCCGCTGGTGCTGCAACTGGTGGCCGACGAGCGGCTCAGCCGCGACGAGATCGACCAGCTCCAGAAGCTGATCGAGCGTCTCGACGGCGGCGGGCGCCCCCGGTCGGGCCCGCGACGCGTGTAACCGCCAGCGGAATCGTCCCGCCGGGCCGGGATTTCGGACGGTGGCGCGCCGCGCGCCAGTCTGGTAGTGCTGAGGGTGTCGTTCGGGTTCCCGATCGCATGGATGCTGCCCATGGCATGGCTCCCCGTATCCGAGTGGTTCTGGACCACGGCGCTGGCCGCCGTGCCGCTCACGCTCCTGGTCGCCGTTGCAAACCGCTGGCTGGTGCGCCGCCCGGCCACGCGGCACGCGCTGTGGCTGTGCGTGCTGGTGTGGTTCGCGGCGTCACCGACGCTGATGCTGGCCGCGCCGCTGACGCGGTCGCTGTGGACGCGGCTCTGGTCGGGCGGGGACGGTGCGGCACACGCCGGCCGCCGCGCGCCCGTTTCTCCTCGGACCGGCGTCGTGTCGCCCGCGACCGCAGGCATCCGTCGCGAAGGGACGGCGGCGATTGACGCCCTGCCCGGGTCCGAACCCGCACTGCGCCCCTTCGTCCGCGTCCGTCCCGCCGGAAAAGGCGCGGTCGGGCCGACGGCCGACCGCGGGCTCGCGCCGATCGATTCCACGGTCGCCTTCGTGACGCGAGAAACGGCGCTCGGCCCGTTGACGCGCGACTCCGGCGCGTCGCTGCCGGCACCGCGGCCGCCCACGGCGACAGGGGGCGAGGCACGTCCGGTCCGGTCGCCGCCAACAGCGCGGCTTGCCTCCGACGAGCCCGGTTCCGCCCGCGCGTCCGACGTGCCGAGCGCTGCCGTCGCCGCGCCACCGTCAACCGCTGCACCGCTTCGCGGCTGGCTCAAGGCCCTTACGGGTGCGGTCGCGCCCGCGGCGATCGGCCTGGCGCGCCTTCGTGACGCCCTGCTCGAATTCCCCGCGCTGCCGGCGCGCGTCTGGCTGACCGGGACCGGGCTTCTGACGGTCGGTCTGCTGGTCCGCGCCGCGCGATTCCGCTTCCGCCTGCGCCGAGCGCGCCCCGCGCCGCTGCGCTTCCGCCGCGCGGTCCGCAGGCTGGCGGCATCGATGGGGCTTCGGGATGCGCCCGAGACACTGGTGATCGACGCCCCGGTGCCGCCGATGGTCTGGTGCGGGCGCCGTCCGCGGCTCATCATCCCGACGCGCCTGTGGCGCCAGCTCGACGCGGTCGGGCGTCAGGCGGTTGTGTGTCACGAGCTGGCGCACCTGCGGCGTGCCGATCACGCCGTGCGCTGGCTGGCGCTGGGGGTGGGGGCCGGTTTCTGGTGGCACCCGCTGGCGTGGTGGGTGCGCGCCCGTCTGGACGAGGAGGCGGAACTGGCGTGCGACGCGTGGGTAACCTGGCTCCTGCCGCATGGCCGGCGCGCCTACGCCGAAGCACTTCTCAAGGCTCGCGCTAGCGTACAGTTCGGTCCCGACGCGGTGCCCGCGGCCGGCATCGGCGTTTTCTCTCCCCGTGCTCGACGTTTTGCGAGGAGGCTCACGATGGTCATGACGCACGAACCCCGCCCGCGGCTCAGCGCTGCGGGAGCGCTGCTGGCGACGATTGCGGTAACGATCGGATGGGTGTCGGCCCCGGTGCTCGCCTGCCCGGAGAAGGAGCGTGCCGCAAAGGCCGCGCGTCCGGCGGAACGGGCCGTGGCCGGCGTGGCGGCATGCACCACGCTCGCGCCCTGCGAACCCGGCGCGTTGCCGGCCGTTCCCTCCGCTCCTCTGGCGCCGACCGGCGCAACCTACCGCGGCGTGAGCCCCGTGCCGAGCGTGCCGGGCGCTGCGTTCCACGGCGCGACGACGCCGGCGACCGCGCGATCCCTCCTGGGTGCGCGGATGATGCTCGCCCCGGCCGCGCCGGCGGCGGCGACCTGTCCCCCCGACGCTCCACCCGTTTCAACCGCTGCGCGCGCCGCGCTGGTCGCGCCCGCGCCGGTCGCGGTGTACGGGGCGGTGACCCCGGACGGGACTTCGTTCCAGCGCTACGTTGCGGCGTATCCGTCGGCGGATGGGGGCGCGACGACGCCCGCTGCGGCCGTCACGTTCGGGGCTCGTGGCGGCGACGACGACCTGCGCGCGTCGCTGGCGCGCCTGGAGGCGGAACTGGCCGAGTTGCGCGCCCGCATCGACGCCCAGGCGCGCTCAGACGACGCGACGAGCTGGGTGGAGTTTGCGCGGCAGCGGCAGCCGGACGCGGCGCCGGCGCTTCCCTACATTCTTGCCCAACGGGCACAGGCGGCCGACGAGGAAGTAAAGGCGTCCCGGGCGGCACAGGAGCGCGAGCAGGCCAGGATCGCGGTGGGTGACGTGATCATCAAGCAGTACGCCGTGCCACCGGGGAAGCTCGAGGCGCTGACCGCGCTGATGGTGCGCGACGACGTGCCCGTCCGCGTGCGGCAGGTTGGAGACAAGATCGAGGTCCATGCGACCGCCCGCCAGCACGAGGTCTTCCGCAATTTCGTGGACATCCTGACCCCCGAGGAGCAGTCGCGCGCCTTCCGCATCAAGGGGGGCAAGCTCGAAGCCCTTTGGGAGCTGATGAAGCGCGACGACGTGCCCGTGCTGGTCGAGCAGACCGCGGGCGGCATTCGCGCCCACGGCACGCCCGTCGTGCTGCGCGCTCTTGCCGACTTCGTCGAGCTGATCGGCGGTGATTCGGAACGCGCCGCGGCGCCGGCCGGCCCGGGCCCGGAAGCCGTTTCGGCGGGGAAAGCCGTCCGCAATCTGGCGCTGGGGCGCGTAATGCAGCCCGTTCCGACCAACGATGCGGCGTCGGCGCGGCTGAGTACGCTGGGGTACATCGCCGCCGGCCAGGTCGCGTCACGGCGCGCGGCGCTTCAGAAGCAGATGGACGCGCTCCGGGCGCGGTCCGAGCAACTGATGCGCGCGGCCGAAAAGCTCCAGAAGGAAGCGGCGAAGATGGAGAAGCAGGCGGAACGGCTCCGCGAGCGCTCCGACGCGATACGCAGCAAGGCCAGCGAAGCCGAGACGGATCAAGAGCGGCAGCGCGCCGAGGAGCGCGCCGCCGCAAGCGAGGCGCAGGCCGTCGACGTCGAGGCGCGGATGCAGCAGCTCCAGGCCGAGGCCGAGGCGATTGAGGCCCAGGCGGAAGCGATCGAGGCCGAGTCCGAACAGCTTGAGGCCGCCGCCCAGGCTCTGGAGGCCTCGGCGGACGGAGAGCCGCCGGACGCGGACCCCGTGGAACCGGAATTCGTCGTGCCGGAACCGGCCGAATCGATCAACCCCATCTCGGCCGAAGAGCCTGCGGCGGTCGCACGGCCGTAACAAACTCCGATGGACCGCCGGGCTCGTGTGCCGGATCGTCATGGCGTGGTCCGGATCCGGCCGCGAACCCGGCGTCTCGCTCCGGGCCACGTCCACGCCGACGACCGACGAAGGAGGGCGCAGATGGACGCCAACAGACTCGCACCGGGCCGATCGGTACGGGCGGGGCGGGCGGCCGGGCGCGTCGCGGCCGCGCTGTGCGCGTGGATGGCATGCGCTGCGAGCGCGTGGTGCGACGACCGCGGCGACGCCGACCCGGAGAGCTACCTAGCGGCGAACGGGTTTCTCAATCGCGGGTTGTACGACCTTGCGGTCGAGGAATACCGCAAGTTTCTCACTGCCGCGCCCAATCACGCCCGGGCCGCGGTGGCGCGCTACGGTCTGGGCGTGGCGCTGTACCGCCTGAAGCGCTTCGACGAGGCGGCAAAGGAGCTGGGCGGCGTCAAGCCCGACAAGACCTTCGCCTTCGGCGCGGAGACCTTCACGCTTCTCGGTCAATGCCGACTCGAGCAGAAGGACTACGGAGCCGCGGCGGACGCCTTTCGCCGCGTCGTGACCGAGTTCAAGGAGCACGACCTGGCCGACGACGCCGCCGCCGGCTGGGTCGAGGCGCTGCATCTGTCCGAGCGGCACGACGACGTGCTCGCCCGCGCTCGCGAACTAGGGGCCCGCTGGCCCGACAGTCCGATGCGCGAGCGCAGCGAGTACTTCGCCGCACTGAGCGAACTCGCCCGCGGCGATTCGGCGGCGGCCGCCGGGCGGCTGGCCGAGTACGTGAAGCGCTACGCCGGCGGGCCCTACGCGCAGCACGCATCGCTGCTGCTGGCGCAGTCGCTCCAGGCTCAGGGCCGGCTCGACCTGGCGGCCGCCGAGTACGAGCGCGGCCTGGCGCAGGCTGACAACCCCTACCGCGACGACGCCGCATACGGCCTGGCCGCGGTGCGCATGCAGGCGGGTGAGTTCGGCCCGGCCGTCGAGCTTCTCGATCGACTGCTCGCCACACCGCTGGCGCAGTCGGACGTGAAAGCGGAAGCGGCGGCGGCGCGCGGCGGCCTGCTCGCCCGTGCGCGACTGGCGCGGGCGCGCTGTCGCCTGGAGCTGGGTGACGCCGACGAGGCCGCCCGGGAGCTCGAGCCGCTGCGCGCCAGCGACGACGCGTCCCTGGCGGCGGAGGCGTCGTACTGGTTCGCGCGCTGCCGGCTGCGTAGCGACAAGCCGGCCGACGCCGCCCGCGCGCTGGACGAGGCCCTGGCCCGCGCGCCGCAGAGCCCGTTGCGGGCCGAGATGACCTACGACCGGGCCGTCGCGCTGGTCCGCGCCGGCGACTTCGCGGCGGCGGGCGCGGCACTGGCCGACTTCCTGAAATCGCAGCCCAAGCACGCCCTGGCGCCCGACGCGCTGCACCTGCTGGCCTGCGCGCTGCACCAGCAGCGCGACTACGACCGCAGCGCCGCCCGCTGTCGCGAATTCCTGAAGTTGCACGCCGAGCACGGGCTGGCGCCGAGCGTGACGTTTCTGGCGGCGGAGAACGAGTTCCTCGCCGGGCGGATGGAGCCGGCGGTCGCGGGGTACAAGGCGGTGCTGGAGCGCGACCCGAGGGGCCCGACGGCGGCCCGCGCCCGCGGTCGGCTCGGGACCGCGCTGCATCGCCTGGGTCGGCTTGACGAGGCTGCCGCGCAGCTCGAAGAGGTGCCCGCCGACGCCGGCATTCCCACCGCGCCGCTGCTGCTGGGCGACATCGCCTTTCAGCGCGGCCAGTGGGAGCAGGCGGAGCGCCGCCTGGGCGAGTACCTGGCGGCCGACCGGGAAGGCCCGGGCGCCGACGACGCGCTGCTGAAGCTCGGGTTGGCGCGGGCCCGGCAGCAGCATCACGACGACGCACTGTTGGCCTTCGACGAGCTGATCGCAAGATTCCCCAAGAGCATCCACCGCGCGCAGGCGCTGTTCGAGCGCGGCCAGTCGCTGCTGTCGCTGAAGCGCGACGACGAGGCGGCCGAGGCGTTTCGCCAGGTCGCGGCGGCGGAGGATGCACGCCTCAAGCCGCACGCCCTGACGCACCTCGGCACGATCGCGTACGGCAAGCAGGAATTCGAAAAGGCGTCCGAGCTGTTCGCGCTGGCGGGCGACACCAGCGGCGGGGGCGGAACCGCGTCGGACACCGAATACCAGCGCGGGCTGGCCCTTGCCGCGCAGCAGAAGTTCGCCGAGGCCGAGGCGGTTCTGGCCGGTTTTCTCGCACGGCATCCCAAGCACGCCAGCGCGGCGTCCGCGGCGGCGCAGCGTGGCATCTGTCTGGCGCGGCTCGACCGCTTCGAGGACGCGCTGCGCGTGTTCGACAAGCTGGAGCGCGACGCGGCCGACCTCCTCGACGCCAGGCTGCTGGACTCGGTCCGGTACGAACGGGCCTGGTGCCTGCGGCGACTGGGCAAGGACGACGAGGCGGCCGGCGCGCTGCGCTCGCTCATCGAGCGCAAGGATGGGGCGCCCAACGGCTACGCACTGCTGGAGCTGGCCGACATCGAGCTGCGCAAGAAAAGGCCCGCGGACGCCGCCGCGCTTCTGCTCACGCTGCGCGAGCACCTTTCGGCCGGCCGCGTGAAGGGCGGCGACGACCTGGTGGAAGCGGCGACGTACCGCCTGGCCGCGGCCGAGTATGAGCAGGAGCACTTCGCGCCGGCGGCCGAGCTGTTCGAGGAGGTTGCGACGCGTTTCGAGCGCGGCGCGCTGGCGCGTTCGGCCGCGCTGCTGGCGGGTGAGTGCCGGGTGCGCGGCGGCCAGCCGGAGCGCGCCGTCGAATGGCTGGAGCGAGCGGTTTCGGCACCGGTCGACGACGCCGGGCAGGCGACGGCCCTGCTGCGGCTGGGCGAGGCGTGCGCGGCGCTCCAGCAGTGGCCGCGCAGCGAGAAGGCCTTCACGGACCTTCTGTCGCGCTTTCCACGACACGAGTCGTGGTTCCAGGCGCAGTTCGGCGTCGGCTGGGCACGGGAGAACCAGGGCCGCTACGACGAGGCGCTGGAGGCCTACCGGGCCGTGGTCGAAAAGCACAAGGGCGCCACGGCGGCCCGCGCGCAGTTCCAGATCGGTGAGTGTCTTTTCGCGCGGGACAAGCTCGACGACGCGGTGCGCGAACTGCTCAAGGTGGACATCCTCTACAGCTACCCGGAATGGAGCGCCGCGGCCAACTACGAGGCCGGGCGGTGCTTCGAGAAGCTGGGCCGGAGCGTCGAGGCGCGGCGACAGTTCCGCGTGGTCACCGAAAAGTTCGGCAACACGCGGTGGGCCGAGCTGGCGGCGCAGCGCCTGGCCGAGCTGCCCACCGACCCGCGCCACGGCGGGTAGCGCCGCCGCGCGGAGCGTACCGCGCTGCGTCCTCGGCTTCGTGAATCGAAGGAGACGCCCGCATGTCAAACGCGCTGAACGGGATGGTCGCGGCACTGCTGGCGCAGGGCGCCGCCGCGCCGCCGGCCGCCAACGTCCAGGTGCAGTCGATCTGGGACTTCGTGGTCAAGGGCGGGCCGGTGATGGTGCCGATCGGCATCTGCTCGCTGGTGGCGCTGGCGGTGCTCATCGAGCGCTCCGTCAGCCTGCGGCGGCGCAAGCTGATTCCGCCGGACTTCGTAGCCGGGTTGCGGGCCCTGGTCGCGCGGCGCGCCGCGCCGTCCGAGGCGCTGGGCTTCTGCCAATCCAGCGACTCGCCGCTGGCACGGGTCGTGAGCGCCGGGCTCAAACGCATGGGCGAGCCCGTGGAGCGGCTGGAGAAGCAGGTCGAGGAGGCCGGACAGCGCGAAGTGCTCAAGCTGCGCAAGAATCTTCGCGTGCTCGCGGTGGTGGGGTCGGTCAGCACGCTGCTGGGGCTGCTGGGCACGATCATGGGGATGATCAACGCCTTTCAGACGGTGGCCGCGTCGGGTGAAGCCCTGGGCCGCACCGAGCTGCTGGCCAAGGGCATCTACGAGGCGCTCATCACCACCGCCGCCGGGCTGATCGTGGCCATCCCGGTGATCATCGCTTACCACTGGATCGCCGCCCGCATCGACGGCATCGTGGCCGAGATCGATCGCCAGACGCTCGAGTTCGCGGAGGCGTACTTCCGTCCGGCCAGCGCGCCGGTCCGAGGTGCGTCGGAGGCCGCGGCCGGGAGTCCGCCGCGCGCGGCTGTCCACCCGGGCGCAGCTTCGCAAGCCCCCGAGGCGGCGGCGGAGCCGAGTTCCGTTCCTGATCCGGCCGGCGCCGCCGCGGCACCGGCACTGGCCGCGCCCTGACGCACTGGCGGAGATCGACCCATGCTGATCCGCTCCACGGAGTCGGCCGAAGGCGTGGTGCTGGACATGACGCCCATCATCGACTGCGTGTTCAACCTGCTGATCTTCTTCCTGGTCGCGACGACGTTCCAGCAGGCGGAGCGTGAGATGAACATCGCGCTGCCGCATGCCAGGAGCGGCGCGCCGGTCTCGGCGATGCTGCGCGAGATCGTGATCAACGTGGACCGCGACGGCCGCATCGTTGCCGCGGGCCGACCGCTGGAGCCGGCCGACCTGGCGGCCATGCTCAAGGCCGCCGTCGCGGCCAATCCGCAGCAGAAGGTCGCGGTGCGCGGGGATCGCAACGCGGCGTATGCGCACGTCGTGCGCGTGCTCGACATATGCAAGGCCAACGGGATTCAGCAGCCGTACCTGGACACGATTCTGGGCGGCTGATCGGGCCGCGAACGAAAAGGGAAGCGCGCAGGTGCCGACGAAGAAGCCCGGCAAGCAGCCAGGAAGCCCGCGGCGCCGCCTGGCGGTCGCCGCTGCCGTCTCGGTGGTCGCCCTGCTGGCGCTCGCGCTGGCGGTGACGCGCTGGCCTGCGCGGCACGTGTTCTACAGCGACGCGGACACGATCCGCTGGCCGAAGGCGTCGGTCACCCCGCGCGACGTTCTCTGGACGCCGCCGCGCCCGCTGCGCTTCCACGTCCGCGACCCCAACCCATCCGCGCGGCCCGACGCGCCGGTCGAAGGCGGCGCGTTCGGGTCCGCGGCGGATCACGAAACGTACGAGCCGCGCCTATCGTGGGACGGGATGACGCTCTACTTCGTGCGGGGCAAGGCCGGCGGCAGCGCCGACATCTACTCCAGCCGCTTGACGCCGCAGGGCTGGACGGCGCCGCATCCGTTCCCTTCGGTGAACTCGGCGTACGACGAGCTCGGGCCTGCGCCGTCGCCGGACGGAAGCGCGGTGTATTTCTACAGCGATCGGCCCGGCGGGCTGGGCGGCTACGACCTGTGGGTCACGCATCGCGTGGCGTCGGCCGACGGCGCGCCCGCCTCGCTCTTGACGCGTGACGACGCCGGCGCGTCCGCGGAGCCCCCCGAGTGGCAGCCGCCAATCAATCTCGGCCCGGCCGTCAACTCGCAGTACAACGATTACGGTCCGGCGGTCGATCCGGCCAACCTCACGCTCTATTTCGCGTCCAATCGGCCGCTGCCCGACGACGAGCGGCGGCCTGATCCGCACGCCTGGCCGGCGACCGTCCGCGAGGACTTCTTTCAGCGCACCTATGACCTGTACCAGTCGCGCCTGACGCCGCAGGGCCCGGCCCCGGCCCAGCCGCTGGCGGCGCTGAACACGCGGTTCAACGAAGGGGCGCCGTGCGTCAGTCCGTCGGGCGACTTCGTCTACTTTGCGTCCGATCGACCGGGCGGCGCGGGCGGGTTCGATCTGTACCGCGCGCGGCGCCGTGCGCAACAGCGCCTGGAGGAGTCGGGCGGCGCGCCGCCGCACGCCGGCGCAACGAGCGAATTCGCGTTCGATCCCGCCCGCACGCTCGGGGCCGAGATCAACACGCCCGCCAACGAGCTTGATCCGGGGCTGACGCACCTGGGCTTCGCGCTGTTCTTCAGCTCCGACCGGGCCGGCGTGGAGGAGCTGCCCGGGACCGCAACGCCGCGCAGCGGGCCGACGCGGCCGGGCTACCGGCTGTACGCGAGCGAGGCGCGCGAGGTGTTTCAGGACGTCGTCACCGCGTACCCGCCGCCGATCGCGTGGTCGCAGGTCTGGCCCTGGCTGCTGTGGCTGGCGCTGCTGGCGTTGCTCGCGGCATTGATCTACGCGCTGATCGGCAGCCTGCGTGACAAGCGCCTCGGGCTTCTGGCCCGCTGCCTGCTCGCGTCGTTGCTGGCGCACGCCCTGCTCATGCTCGCGTTCAGCTTCTGGCGCGTGTCCGCCGGCCTGGCGGCCGCCATCCGCTCCGGGGGGCCGATTGAGATTTCGCTGCTGCCCTCCGCGGGGGCCGATGAACTGGCCGCCCAGGTGCGCGGCTCGTTCACGGAGATTGCCGCGCCGCAGTCCGAGGAGCCCGAGACGATCCGCGCGGACGCGCTGCCACGATTCGAGCTGGCCGCCGAGCGGCACGAGACGAGCGTCGAGCGAGCTGCGCCGGCCGCCGAGGAAGCGGTGCTGGTGACGCCGCAACCGCGCGCCAGCGAGCCGGTGCAGGTGGCGCTGAGTTCGCCGGCGGAAGTCGTGCGCCGCGAAGCGCCGCCGGACCCGATTGAGGTGGCGCTGCCGCGAGTCGACGTGCGGGCCCCGACTGGCGAAGCGGCGCGGCCGGAGGTGCAGGCCGACGCGGCGTCGCAGCCGCCGCGCCGCCCCGTTGCGGTCACGGTCCACGCGTCACCGGCACGCTCGGTCGAAATCGCAGTCGTCCCGATCGATGCACCGGCGCCGGAGACGGCGGACCCTGGCATCATCGCGATTCCCCGCGAATCGCAAGCGGCGACCGCGGCACTGACACGGCCACCCGCGACGCCGGCGGTCGCGTCCGCCCCCGAGCGCCAAACGGGCCTGGCGCTGCCGGCAGCGGGCGACACACCCGACGCCGCCGCGGAAGTCGCCACACCGCCGGCACAGCTTGCGCTGGACGCGGGACGGGCCTTGCGCGCGACTCCAACCGCGCCCGCCACCGACGCCGGCCGCGACGCACCGCCGATCGACGTCGAGCCGGCGCGGACGGAATTCGCGCTGGCGGCCGACGCGTCGCCTGGCCGCATGATCGAACCGAGGCCGGCGTCCCACCCGTCTGCGCACCTTGCCGCCGCGGCGCGAACGGCGCCGCCCGCAGTCGCTCCGGCCAAGCTCAACCTCGCGTTGCCCGGCGTCGCCGCCGCAGCGGACGGCCCGCAGTCCGCGCCGGACGCGAAGGCCCACGCGCGTGCCGAACCCGGGCAACCCGGCGGTCCGAAGCTGGGGCTTGCGGCGGTCGCGCCGCCCTCCCGGGCGCCGGTCCGCATGGGCGAGTCGCCCGCTTCTGCGGCGCGCGCGGTGGACGTTCCACCGGCGACCGTCGCTCGCGCGGACGAGTCGCCCCGCGCCGTGTCGATGGAGATTCACGCAGCGCCAGCGACCGCCGGCGGCGCCGCGCCGGAGCTCGCCTCGACCCGAGTGCTGCCGACGGCACCGCGTCCCGAGCTGTCGCTGCGGCTACCGGCCGGAGCACCCACCCCGCGAACCGACTACTCGCAGCGCGCCCCGGAGGAGCGCCTCCCGCTGCTTCATCGCATGGGCGGCAGCCGCGAGACCGAGGCTGCCGTGAGCCGCGCCCTGGCGTGGCTGGCGCGGCACCAGAGCGCCGACGGATCGTGGAAAGGGCGCGACTTCGACGCGAACTGCGGCGGCTGCGACGGGGCCACGAGCTACCAGGTGGACGTAGCGCTGACGGGCCTGTCGCTGCTTGCGTTCCTCGGCGCGGACCACACCCACACGCGCAGCGGCCCCTACCAGGAGAACGTCCGACGCGGGCTGACCTGGCTCGCGGAGCGGCAGCGTCCGGACGGCGACCTGCGGGCCGGAGAGACGATGTACAGCCACGGAATCGCCGCGATCGCACTGGCCGAAGCCAGCGCCATGACCGGCGACGCGTCGCTCAGGCAGGCCGTGGCGCGCTCCGCCGGTTTCATCGATCGCGCCCGCAACCGCGAAATCGGAGGGTGGCGCTATGAGCCCGGTCAGGAAGGCGACACGTCGGTGCTGGGCTGGGTCGTCATGGCGGCTCGCAGCGCGGAGCGCGCCGGGGTCAGCGTCGCGCCCGAGGTCTTCGAGGGAGCCCTGCGCTGGCTCGAGCTCGTCGGAAGCACGCGCCGCCCCGGACGATACGCCTATCGACCCGGCGACGACGTTTCGCCGGCCATGACCGCCGAGGGGCTGTTCATTCTTGAACTGCTCGGCACTCCGGCATCGGACCCCCGCATCGCCAACGCGGTCGCGCTTCTCGAGCGCAATCCCCCGTCGTGGGACGCGCCCAACACCTACTACTGGTACTACGCGACGTTGGCGTTGTTTCAGCAGCAGGGCGACGCGTGGCGCCGCTGGAACCAGCGCCTTACTTCCGAACTGCTCGGACGCCAGGAGAAAGGCGGCAAGCCCGCCGGCAGTTGGCCCCCGGACGGCGAGTGGGCCCACATCGGCGGCCGCGTCTATCAGACCGCGCTGTGTACGCTCATGCTGGAGGTGTATTACCGCTATTTGCCGATGTACGGCGCCGAGCGGCCGGTGGACGCCGTCGGCGTCGTGTCGGGCCGGGTCACGGACGCGGGCGACGGCCGACCGCTGGCCGACGCGCGCGTCTCGTTCGATCGCTCGGGAGCGCCGCCGCTGGTCGCGGTGACCGACGCCGGCGGGCGCTACACGCTTTCGATCCCGGAAGTGCCGGACTTCTTCGCGCTGTCGGCCGTGCACGAGGGTCACGTACCCGCGTCGGCCAACGTCTCGGCGCTGAGCGTGCGCGGGCGCACCCATGCGCTGGACTTCGCGCTGCCGCGCGCCTCGCACGACGTGGTCGCGCTGGAGGCCGACCCGCAGGTGCACCACCTGGGAAACGACCGCTTCGAGGGACGCATCAACAGCCAGTTCCAGAAATCGTCGCAGGGGCGGTCGATCCAGCTCGAATTCGAGCTTGGGGCGGCCCAGCTCTCCGCGGCGCGGACCGCCCGGCTGTCGCTCATGGTCCGAGGCGTGCAGTGTCCGCACCTGGTGCGCGTCAACGGGTTCGCGTTGCCGCAGCGGCTGAACGAATCGCCGGAGGACGGCAGCTTCGGCCGCTGCGAGCTGGACATCTCGCCGTCGGTCCTGGTCGAGGGCGTCAACGTGCTCTCCATTCACGCCGTGACCTGCAACGGTGACCTGGATGATTTCGAGTTCGTGAATCCGCAGTTGGAGCTGGGCGTCCCCTGACAGGGCGGCGGGGCGCGGCGGCGGATCGCGGGCGGGCGGCGTGACGTACGTGCACCGCGGCGCTGAAACGGGCGCTGCGGCGCGGCCGATTCCGCTCTCGCCTGGGGCCGGCCGTCGCTACGATGGGGGAAGAGCGGCCGCTGGCCGCGAGAATCACTTCGCCACGGAGCAAGTCATGAGACGGCTGGATTGGATGCGCGTGGTTGGCGCGCTGGTGCTGGCGCCGGCAGCCTGGGCCTGGGCACAGGACCAACGTCTGGAGGTGCAGGACCAGCCGTATCGAGAGTGGAAGCCGGGGCATCGCCTTCCGCCGCCGGCGGATCGGCGCGGGTTCGACTACGTTCAGGTCAACCTGGACGCGGGCGGGGCCAACATTCCGGGCGACGCGGCCAATGAGCCGTCCATCGCGGTCGATCCCACCGATCCGCGGCGGATGGCGATCGGGTGGCGACAGTTCGACACGATCAGCTCGAGCTTCCGGCAGGCAGGGTGGGCGTACAGCCGCGACTCGGGCCGCACGTGGACCTTCGTCGGAACGCTCGAGCCGGGCGTGTTCCGCAGCGATCCGGTACTGCGCTCGAACGCGGAAGGGGTGTTCTTCTACAACAGCCTGATTACCGATCCGGAGTTCCTGTGCGACGTGTTCGTGTCGACGGACGGAGGCGCGACGTGGCCCGTGAAGCACGCCGCCTTCGGCGGGGACAAGGCGTGGATGACGATCGACATGACGGGGGGCGTCGGCCACGGACACATTTACGAGGCCTGGAGCAGCGCCGCGGGCTGCTGCGGCAGCAACATCTTCACCCGCTCGCTGGATGACGGCGATTCCTGGATGACGCCCATCGCGATCACCGGCAACCCGCGCTGGGGGACGCCCGCGGTCGATCCCGACGGGCTGCTGTTCATCCCGGGCGTGCAGGGCGGGTCGGGGTTCGTCGTGGTCCGGTCTTCCAACGCGCGCGACCCCGGCGCGCAGCCCACGTTCGATCAGTCCGTCAGCGTCAGCCTGGGCGGCGCGCACCCCGGCATCGGCCTGCCCCCCAATCCGGCCGGCATCGTCGGGCAGGTGTGGCTGGACATCGACCGCTCGGACGGCGCGCGGCGCGGCCACCTGTACCTGCTCTGCTCAGTCGATCCTTCGGGGTCCGATCCGCTGGACGTGCGGCTGGCCCGCAGCACCGACCACGGCGCAACCTGGGACGCGTCGGTCAAGGTCAACCCCGACCCCGCCGGCGCAAACTCGTGGCAGTGGTTCGGGACGCTGGGCGTCGCGCCCAACGGCCGGCTGGACGTGGTGTGGAACGACACGAGCGAGAGCGGCAGCGCCACCCTCTGCAAGACCGTGTACAGCTTCTCGAACGACGGCGGCGACACCTGGTCAGCGCCGCAGGCGCTCACCCCGCAGTGGAACAGCGCGCTCGGCTGGCCCCAGCAGCAGAAGATCGGCGACTACTACGACATCCACTCGGACAACGTCGGCGCCGACCTGGCCTTTGCGGCGACGATGAACGGCGAACAGGACGTCTACTTCGTCCGCCTCGGCGACTACGACTGCAACCACAACGGCGTCGGGGACGCGACCGACCTCGCCGGCGGTGCCAGCCGCGACTGCAACGGCAACGGTATCCCCGACGAATGCGAGTACTACGTGGTCGCGTGCGACGTGAATTGCGACGGTTCCGTGGACGGCCAGGACATCGGCCCGTTCATCGACGCGCTGAACGGCGCGGCCCCGTGCTCGGCGTGCGGAGCCGACACCAACGGCGACGGCTCGATCAACGGGCATGACATTCAGGGGTTCATCGGCTGCCTGAACGCGCCGTGAGCGCCGCGGCGCGCGGAAGCCCGCCCGGACGCGCGAAGTGCGCACCCGGGCGGGACGGTTGGGGGCCGGATCCAGCCGAACTAGGCCAGCAGCGCCAGGACCTGCTGCGGGACGGAGTTGGCCAGCCGCAGGACGTTGGTGGCCGACTGCACCAGGATCTGGTTGCGGGTGAGGTTGCTGGTCTCTTCCGCGAAGTCTGTGTCGCGCAGCGCGCTTTCGGCGGCGCTGGTGTTTTCGAGCGTGATGCGCAGCGCGTTCGAGGTGGAGTCGAGCGTGTCCTTCTGGAACGCACCGAGCCGCCCGCGCAGACTGGAAATCTGGTCGGCGGCGGCGCGTACGATGCGCTGGGCGTTGGCGAAGTTGCCGGTGCGCAGGGCGTTGGACTCTCCGCTGGCCAGCGAGGAGAGGAATCCGTCGACGCTGTTGCCGAGGCTGCCGGTCGAGACGGCGTGAAGCCCGATGCTCTCCAGCCCGGCCAGCTCCACGCGCGGCGAGATGGCGAAGTCCGCCCCCCCACCGACCACGTAGAAGGTGGTCGAGTCCACCGACTGACCGAAGGCTTCGGTGAGGCGGACGCTCAGGCTCAGGGTGGAGCTGCGCGTGCTGACGGTGAGTCCGTCGACGGCCGCGGTGACGCCGTTGACGCGCACGGACGCATCGACGCCGCGGTCGCGGGTGGCGCCGTCGTCGCCGCCGGTGACGTCGAAGGTCCCCTGGAGCGTGCGCACGGAGACGAACTGGGAAGATCCGAAGTCGGCGCTATTGAACTCGACCGAGGAGGAAGCGACCGTGGCTTCCACGCCGGTGAGATTGCTGACGTCATTGACGGCGGCGGCAACGGCGCTGACGGCCGTTCCGGCGGCGAAGCTGAGCGTCTCCGTACCGTGGTTGCCGGTGACCTCGATGGTGACGGCGGATGCGCCGCTGGTGGCGCCGACGTAGGTGAGCAGCGCCTTCTGTGCGGAAGCCAGGACCTCGACGACGACGGCGCGGGACTGCGTGTTGGTGAGGCGCGCGCTCTGGATCTGTACGTCGGAGATGTCTCCGGCCGCGATGCTGGACGTAGTGTAGGCCAACTCGCCGTTGAGCAGCTTCTTGCCCTGGAACTCGGTGGACGTGGCGATGCGGTTGATCGAAGCCAGGAGCTGATCGATCTGGAGCTGGTTGGCGTCGCGCTCGTCGTCGGAGATGCCGGCTTCGTTGGCCGACCGGTCGACCAGCTCCTCCACCTGCGTGAGCAGGGAGTTGATCTCGACCAGTCCGGCCTCGGCGACCGAGACGACGTTGGCGGCGCGGCCGATGTTGCCGATGGCGGCGCGGATGGCGACCTGCTCTGCGCGCAGGGCCTCGCTGGCGATCAGGCCGGCGGGATCGTCCTTGCCGGTGTTGATCCGCAGACCGGTGCTGAGGCGTTGAAGTGAAAGATTGAGGCGCTCGTTCTGGAGGGCGAGCACGCGGTTGGCCGTCATGGACGGGATGTTCGTGTTGATGCGACTCATCGGACTGCGAGCCTCCAAAAGGGCGTTCGTCCAGCGAATTCCGGGCGCGCCGCTCGAACTCTGTGAACGTGGGCGCGTTTCTGTCAGCCTGTGCATCGAATCGCCCCACGGCGCTCTTTAGAAAAACCCGCGCCAGTGGGGGAGTATCCGGAGGCCGGGCGCGGATCGGCGGCCGGCGCGCCGCCGCCGGGCGATTATGGGGCCCGGTTCCGTTCGGGCCGATAAGACGTCGCGGCCCGTCAGGCACCGTGCTGCGGGAGGAGCGACTCGTTGAGCGTCGCTGGCACGGAGCGGACGTGGAGGTCGAGTTGCGGGAAGGCGATCTCGACGTTCAGGCGTGCCAGCTCGCGGATGATGCCCTCCAGCACCTCGTGCCGGGCGGCGAGCATGTCGTCGGGGGACCGGACGAAGGCGCGCAGCTCGAAGTTCAGGCTGCTGGCGCCGAAGTCGCGGAACAGCGCGACGGGGGCCGGGTCGTCCACGATCAGTCGCGAGTCGCGCGCCACGCGTAGCAGGGCGTCGCGCACGGCGGTCGGATCGCTGCCGTAGGCGACGCCGACGGGGACGACCATTCGCGTGAGCGCGTTCCCGAGGGTCCAGTTGACGACGGCGCCGGTGATGAACTCGCGGTTGGGAACGATCAGCTCCTTGTGGTCCCAGTCAAGGATGGTGGTGGCGCGGATTCGGATCCGAGTCACGGTTCCGCTGGTGCCGCCGATCGTCACGGTGTCCCCGACGCGGATCGGTCGCTCGAAGAGAATGATGAGTCCGGAGACGAAGTTGGCGAAAATCTCCTGAAGGCCGAAGCCCAGGCCGACGGTGATGGCGGCGGCCAGCCACTGCACCTGGCCCCAACTCACGCCGATGGCACCGAAAGCGACGACCACGCCGACGATGGTGAGCAGGTAGCGCGAGACCGCGGTGACGGCGTATCGGCCGGACGGCTCGAGCGGCAGGCGCGACAGGATTGCGATCTCCAGCAGTCCCGGGAGGTTGCGCGAGAGGATGATCGTGACGGCGACGATGGTGGCCGCCAATGCGAGACTGGCCAGGGTGACGGGGACGATTTCCGTGCGGACGCGCGATTCGCCGCCGGCGGTGCTGTCCTGCACCTGGACGGTGTGCGACCAGAGGCGAATGTCGTTCAGGAAGGAGAAGGCGGGCAGGATGTCGATCCAGATGCCGTACATTCCGACCGCCAGGGTGAGGGCGACGGCGGCGTTCATGAGCTTCCGGGTCTGGACGCCGATGGCCATGAAGTCGGGCGCTTCGACGAAGTCGGCCGGGGGGGACGGGTCCGGCTCGGTGTCCGGGGCGTCTGTGAGCCGCGCCTGTTCGGCGCGTTTCTTGAGGAGCTGGACGCGCGCCAGTCGGCGGTTGGCGACGAAGACCCAGCGGACGAGCAAGGCGTGTGTCAGGAGCAGACCCATACCCAGCCAGACGCTCGCGGCGACGCGGTGGTGCAACTGAATGGCGGCGTAGTAGTACCCCGCGGCCGCCGCGCCGGCGAGGACGAGCGGTAGGGCGACCGCGGCGGAGTACCAGAGATAGCGGGTGTAGTTCCACCAGCCGTCGGGATTGCGCCTGAGCACGAACTCGACGGCGCCCCCGTTCGCGCGCAGCAGGCGGTGAGAGACGTAGCTGACGAGGATCATGCCCGTCAGGAACGCACCGCGCCCGACCAGGCCGTTCCACGCGCTGTCACCGAGCGCCTCGGCGCAGATGGTGATGAAACGGAGCGGTGGGCCGAAGACGGCGAGGATCCAGAGACCCGCGCGGAGCCGGCGGCACGACTCCGGCCGCCAGCGGAAATGGGACTCGGCCAATCCCTTGGGGCGGCATACCGCGAGCACGAGCAGGAGCAGGAGCAGCGCCCAGGCCGCCATCGCCAGCCCGTCGGCAACGGCGGCTTGAACCGGGCTCCCGCCGGCAACGCGCAGACGCCACGCAACGAACCAGAGCAGCGCTGGAAGGATGGAGGCACCGATCGCCGATTCGACGGCCGCACGGATGGTCAGTCGGAACGCGTCGGTGAACGGGCCCGCGACGCGCTGGCTGATTTCGAGCAATCGCCGCGGGACGCCGGCGCGTGCCAAAAGCGACAGCACCAGGACCAACGCCGCCAACGTGTACAGGGCGGGATTGGCGACGGTGTCGTCGACCAGAGCGCTGATCGACTGTGACCAGGCGTCCGAGACGGGGCGGACCGGCGTGCGCCACGTCACGCGGTAGATCGGTTCGGCGCTGCGAATCCACAGGACCTTCTGATCGATGTACTGCTGGAGTTCGCCGACCCGCGCCGCCTCGGTCTCCAGTTCGCCCTTGATCGCCAGCAGCGTCTGGCCGTACTTCTCGTAGTCGCTCTCCAGCGCCTGCACGAGCTCGCGGCGGGCGGTGAGCACTTCGCGCGCCTTGTCGACGATCACGGTACGCTGCGTCTCCGACATTCCCGCCGCCAGGGACGCCGTCATGTCGCGCAGCGCGGATTCCAGATCGAGCACGTCACGCCGCAGCGCTTCGAGCTCGATCTCGCGCAGTCCGACTTCGCCGTACTCAAGCCGCAGTGCGGCGACGCGGCGCTGGGCGGCGCGCACGTCCGGGAGCTGCGACCGCTGCCGCCGGAGTTGCTGACCGACCAGGTCGGTCAGGCCCGCCTTGTCGACCTTGGTGCGGATCTGTCCGAATTCCGAGGTGATGCGCTTGACGCGCTCGCGCGCGGCTTCGAGCTCGGTGGCGGCCCGCTGGCTCTTGTCCGCGAGCCTGGCGCGCTCATCGGCGAACTTCACGTTCTGCTCGGCCAGCTCGCGCACCGCGCGCGGGGCGCCTTCCGCCGCGCGGCGCGCCTCGTCCGCCTGGCGCTCCGCCTGCGCGCGGCGCAGATCGTTGACCTGCTGCTGAAGCGTCTTGGCACGCTGCTCGGCGGCGAGGAGGTCGATGTCAGCCCGGTCACGCCGCAGCGCCAGCAGCTCGGCCCGCGCGTCGTAGGAGCGCAGCTCCTCACGATAGGCGGCCGCCTCCTCCTCGAGCGCCTGCCGGCGCGCGTCGTCGAGCTGACGGCGCGCCAGCGACAGCTCCGCCGGCTCGCCTTCGCCGGGGTCGACCTCCGGCAGCGAGGCCTTGGCCTGCTGCGCCAGGCGCGTCAGAAGCTCCGGAATCGCGGCGCGCCGCTCCGCCCACGACTTCTCCTGTTCGATCAGGCGTAACTGCTCCTGCTGTCGCGCCGCGACCTCGGCTTCCGCCTCCGCGAGCTGCTGCTGGGCCTGCACCAGCGTCAGCGCTTCGGTGCTGGCGGCACCAGCCGCGGACGAGGGCTGCGAGGCGGCACCGGCCGCGACGCGCTCGCGGAGCGCCGCCAGCGCCGCGGGGGCGTCGAGCCGCGCCTTCTCGAACTGCGCCCGCCGGTTGCGCCAATCGTCAACCACGCCGAGCTGAGCCAGCGACTTGTGGTAGAGCTCGAGCAGCGCCGCCTTGAGCAGTGCATCGCGCTGCGTGTCGCTCTCCAGGGCCTTGATCTGGGCCCGAACGGCGTCGGCGGTGAGCTGCTCGAAGGTCGGCCCGACGGTTTCGCCGGCGGGTTGCGTCTGCGCGGACGGTTCGGACGGTTGCGTGGCGGGCACCGGCAACTGCTGGCCGGCCTGGGTCGAGCCGCACGCAAGCAGGAATCCGAAGAATGCCGCGATTATCGGCATGGAGGACTCGATCGCGGATCGTGGTTTCTGAGCGCGAGACGGCGGCTGCGCCACGGCATCGGATTCTAGTGGGTCCGCGTCAGCGCGCCATCGCCCTTCTGCGCGGGGTGCCGTACACGGACTGAAGCCGGCGGGGTCGTTCGTCGATACCACCACCATGAGCGACCCGCCTCTGGACCCGCCCGACGCCGCAGAGCCCGAGGCGCTTCGCCCTCCCGTCCTTCGAGACCGCCGCCAGCCCGAGGCAGGCCCCGCGTCCGCCGGCGATCGCCGGCAGAGCGCCGGGCCCGCACCGGGCGCCGAACGACGCTCCGGCTACGACCGGCGCCGCGGTCCCGGCCGGCGGCGCACCGACTATCGTCGCAGCGCCGAAGAAGGCGAGATGACGGAGGAGCAGCTTACGTTCATCCTCGCGGTCGATGAGTACAAGCGCGTCAACTCACGTCCGCACCCGACCCTCACCGAAATCCTCGATATTCTGCTGTACCTCGGCTATCGCAAGGTTGCCGAGCCGGGCAAGTTCGCCCTCACCAAGCCCCGGCAGACTCCGGAGCGCCGCAAACCCGTAATCGAGCCACCTGCCGAACCGGCCGCAAGCACCCCATAACCTCTCGCAGCCGCCCCCTCGGACCCGCTACTCCCCTTCGGTCGAGTGAATTCGTGGCCCCAGCGGCGCCGTCGCGGCGCCTATAGTCGCGCAGGCGTGTCGCCTGTCCAACCACCGTTGATTCGAAATGGGAACCTGTGGCGCCGGGCGCGGGCGCACCGCTAAGGTGAGGAATGACAATGGCTTCGCGACGAATCGTTCAGGGAATGCTGACGCTGGCGACCGCGGCCGCGGCGGCGTTCGCCGACAGCTTGACCTGGTCACCGGTATGCGATCAGATCTGGCAGTCGTGCTGCGACGGGGGCAATGATACGAAGGTCAATAACTGGGGCCGGTCGAGTCCGGCGCCCGTCTGTCCGGCGCTGCCCAGCTCGCTCGACACCCTCACCATCCAGAGCGACTGCACCGTCGGCGCGAGCCCGGCGGCGGCCGCGAGTGTCATCAACCAGTCCACCGGAGATTTCATCGTCGCCGGCCCGCTCTCGATCGCGCAGCAAGGCGTGTTCGACGGGCCAGTCTTCTGGACGTCGGGAACGCTCGATCGCGCCGGTGGCGCGGCGGGGCAGTTCATGCAATGCAACGCCGGGCTCTCGATCTCGGGCGACACCGACAAGACACTGGCCTATTTCGGGGGCTTCCGACTGACGAACACGGCCACCGCGACCTGGAGCGGCGCGGGCACGCTCACGGTCGGCATGATCCCCGGCGGCTGCTGCCCGGCCGTGATCGAAAACGCGGACGGGGCGACGTTCACCGTGCAGAACGACTCCGAGATCAAGAGCGTCGAATACGGGGTGGGGACCTTCGAGAACGCCGGAACGCTGATCAAGAGCGGCGCGACCGGGATCAGCCAGTGGGCCATCAACATGATCAACACCGGGCTGGTGCACGTAGAGACCGGCGAGCTGCGGCTGGTCCGCGCCGGCACGATCGGCGGCGACTGGTGGATCGAACCCGGCGCGCAGGTCTCGTTTGCCGGGAATTTCTTCGTCCTTGACCCGGGCGTGACGATCCAGGGCCGCGCGGTCGTCATGTGGTCCGGCAACAACGTGGGCGTGTACGTCAACGACGACGTGACGCTTGACGATCTGACCATCGCCGACGACGGCCGCCTCGGCGGCACGGGCGTGCTGCGCATCGCGGGCACGCTCACCAACGAAGGCGGCGACCCCTCCGTCTACATCGACGTCCTGCCCGCCGGGCGGATTGAGACCAGTGGCTACGCGCCGTACTTCGGCAAGCTCGACGTCCAGGGCGTCGTACACATTCCCAACGGCGCCAACCTGGGCTGCTTCAACCAGCTCCTCACCGTCAAGCCGGGCGGCGAAGTCGTCATCGACGACGGTGGGACACTCGCCCAGAGCGGGCTGGGCACGCAACCCGTGGACAACCACGGAACCATCCGGAAATCCGCCGGCAGCGGGACCGGCACGCTGCTCAACGCCTTCAACTGGTACCTCGTGAACCAGCCCGGCGCGACGATCGCCGTGGACGGTGGAACGCTCACCAACGGCTGCCGCTTCGAATCCTACGGTGCGATCGAGATCGCCGCCGGCGCAACGTTCTCGCAGGACACCTGGGCCAACTACTACGGCGGCACCACCGTCACCGGCGACGGGTGGATGCGCATCACCGCTTTCAACAACTACATCGAGACCGGGACCGAGCTGACCATTCCGCGGCTCCAGATCGCCGGCGTCGACTCGAACCAGGGCCTCAGCGGGCCAGGCAACCTGCGCATCACGCACGCGCTGGAGCACACCGGCGGCGGGCTCAACGCCACCGTAACCACGCTGGATCCCGGCGCCGTGATGAGCTGTCCCGGCCCCAACTTCGCCTACGCCCGGACCGACTACCAGAACCACGGCACGATCCAGGTCGGCAGCCCCGGCATGAACTTCCTCAACTGCGTCAATCATCCCGACGGCACGATCGACATCCAGACCGACACCTACTTCGGCTTCTGGTACGGTCAGGGCAACTTCGCCAACCAGGGCACGTTCAAGAAGACCGGCGGCGCCGTCGACGGCTACGTCGACGCCACCATCGTCAACACCGGCACCGTGCAGGTCAGCTCCGGCGGATTCTGGACCGACGGGCTGGTGCAGGACGCCGGACTCACCAGGCTCGAGAACGGCCGCATCTGGACGCCGGGCGGCGTCACGCTCAACGCCGGTACGCTCACCGGGACCGGCTGGCTCAAGGCCAACGTCTCCAACGTCGCCGGCGCCATCCGCCCCGGCAGCTCGATCGGCACGCTCACCATCGAGAGCGGCACCGACCCCGTCATCCCCGGCAACTTCTCCCAGGGCGCCGCAGGCACCCTCCGCATCGAGCTGGGCGGCACGACACCCGGCACGGAACATGACCAGGTCATCGTCGCCGGTAGCGCCACCCTCAACGGCACGCTCGAGATCGCAACCAGCGGCGGATTCGTCCCGCAGGTCGGACAGCAGTTCACCATCCTGACGCGCGCTTCCGGCAGCGGGCAGTTCAGCAGCGTCGTCGCGGTCGGCGGTGGCCAGTACAGCGTGGCCTACAACCCGAACAGCGTCGTCGTCACCGTGGTGCAGTCTCCGTGCGACGGGTACTCCCCGTGCGACATGAACTGCGACGGCTCGGTCAACGCCCAGGACATCCAGCCGTTCCGTGAGCTGCTCTTCAACGTCGGAACGCCCTGTGCGCCCTGCTCCGGCGACACGAACACCGACGGTTCCGTCAACGCGCAGGACATTCAGGGCTTCGTGACATGCCTGCTGGGATGACATGGGCAGCCGGCAGGCGCCCGTCCGCCCGCACACGATCTGGTGAGAGGAGCGGCGTCGTGCGAGGTGTCCGGACCTCCGGGTCCGGACACTCGCCGGCGCGGGGAGCAGGCGAGTCGATGGACCCCGCCCCGCCGCGACGAGGGCCTGACAGAAGCGGAGATAGGAAGATGCCCGTGACGCTTGTTCGACGTGGACTGCCGCTGGCGACGATCGTGGTGGCTGCCGTGGCGCTCGGTGCGACGCCGCCTCAGCAGGGCCACAAGCCGCGGCGCGGCCCCCAGCAGCCGCTGGACTGCGGCATCGGCGCGGTCCCGATGCCGCCGGACGCGCGCGCCGGCGAGTGTCCGGTGCGGCGGTCCGTGCTGGCGGGGTACTCGGCCGACGACGGCGCGACCATCGACGTGATGGTGGTCTACACCGCGGCAGCCCGCGACGCGGCGGGCGGGACCGCCGCCATCGAGGCGCTGATCGACACCGCCGCCACAGGCATGAACGACGCATGGGCCAACAGCGAGATCAACCCGCGCGTGCGCATCGTTCGAAAAGCGCTGATCGACTACGTCGAGACTGGGCAGGCGGACCTGGACCTGCCGCGACTGGTCGAGCCCGCGGACGGACATCTCGACTCGGTCCACGCCGACCGCGACGCCTGCGGCGCCGACCTCGTCAGCCTGTGGGTCAACAACCTCGACTACGGCGGCGTGGCGTATCAACTGGTGGCGCTCGGCTCGGACGAGGACGGCCGCTTCGGCTTTTCCGTCCTGCGCTGGGACAACGTGCAGTTCGACATCTTCGCGCACGAGCTGGGCCACAACTTCGGCTGCCAGCACGACCGCGAGAACGCGCCCAACGCCGGGTTCTTTCCGTACTCGTACGGGTATCGCGAGCCGGGCGGCGTGTGGAAGGACATCATGGCCTACCCGCCGGGCCAGACCATTCCGCACTTCTCCAATCCGGACGTGATCTACAACGGTCCGCTGGGCAACCCGGGTCCGACCGGCGTGCCGGGCGAGGATCCTGACACGTCCTGCAACAACGCGCGCACCATCCGCGAGACCGCCTGGACGCTCGCCAACTGCCGCCCCAGCACGATCTCACCCGCGCCTCCGGCGCGGCTCTACGTGCGCGCCTCGGCGCCGGCGGGCGGAAACGGCGCGACCTGGGACACGGCCTTCAACGAATTGCAGCACGCGATCGGCGTGGCCGTTCGCGCCCGCGGCGCCGTCAACGAAATCTGGGTCGCGGCGGGTACGTACCGCCCGGACCTGGGCCGCGGCGACCGGCTCATGTCCTTCCGGCTGGTCGACGGTGTCGCGATCTACGGGGGCTTCGCCGGAAATGAGACGCAGCTCTCCCAGCGCAACCCGGGCGTCAACGTCGCCACGCTCAGCGGCGACATCGGCGCCGCCGGCGACCCGTCCGACAACTCCTATCACGTCCTCGACGTCCTCGATCTTTCGCCGACCGCGGTCCTGGATGGATTCACCATTTCCGGCGGCAACGCGGACGGCGCCTGGCCGCACGACCGCGGCGGCGGGCTGCGCGACCTGTGCGGTGCCGCCGTCCTCCGCAATTGCCGCTTCACCGGCAACGCGGCCTGGTACGCCGCGTCGGCCTACTGCGGATCCGGTGCGACCACCTCCTTCGTGGAGTGCGCCTTCGAGAACGCCGCCGCGGAGTACGCCGCCGGCGGCGTCGCGTGCGAGAACAGCTCGCCGTCGCTCACCCAGTGTGCGTTCAGCGGGCTTTCCGCGGCAAATCACGCGGCCCTCGACGTCGCATCCAACGCCGCCCCGGTTGTCTCCGACTGCACCTTCTCGAACAACTCGGCCGACTGGGGAGGCGCGATCGGCGTCTACGCCGCGTCGGCCACACTCACCACCTGCACGCTCACGGGCAACGCGTCGGTCAACGGCGGCGGGGGCCTGGTCGCGGGCGGTGGCGCGATCCTGACTCTGAATGGCTGTGCGTTCGAGTCGAACAGCGCCGGTTTCGGTGGCGGCGCCTACTTCCACAGCGGCGCCGACGGGATGCTCGTCGCGTGTGACTTCATCGCCAACGCGGCGCCCACGGGCGGCGGGCTCTATCTTTATGCCGCCGGCCCGCTCGTCCAGAACTGCCTCTTCCAGCTCAACACGGCCGGCTCCGACGGCAGCGGGCTTGGCGGCGCGCTGGCGTCGTTCGTCGGCAGCCACCCGCAGATCGTCGACTGCACGTTCGACGCCAACGCGGCCGGTTGCTGCGGCGGCGCGATCGTGAACGGCGGCCTGGCGGACGTTTCCAACACGCTCTTCACCGCCAACCAGGCCAACTTCGGCGCCGCCCTCTGGAACAGCGCCGCGAACCCGACCATCGCCGCCTGCCGCTTCCTGGGCAATAACGCCCAGTACGCAGGCGGCGCCGTCCACAACAGCGACGCCAGCGGCGGGTCGTTCGTCTCGTGCGAGTTCAGCGGCAACACCGCCGCCGACGGCGACGGAGGCGCGATCTCGAACGTGTCCGGCAGCGCCCCGGCGTTCGTCAACTGTACGCTCGCCGGCAATCACGCCCAGTGGCTGGGGGGCGGCTTCCGCAACGACGCGACCGCGCCGACGCTCAGCAACCTCGTCTGCTGGGGCAACTCCGACATTGACGGTGCCGGCGAACTGT
>CAYNYG010000009.1:0-87085 GCA_964401365.1 uncultured Planctomycetales bacterium
GCCGCCAGTGTGGAAGGTGCGCATGGTGAGCTGCGTGCCCGGCTCGCCGATCGACTGACTGGCGATGATGCCCACCGCCATGCCCTCCTCGACCAGGCGCTGGGTGGACATGTCCCACCCGTAGCACAGGGCGCAGATGCCGCGGGGCGACTCGCAGGTCAGCGGGCTTCGGACGCGGATGCTGTCCAGCCCCAGTCCGCCTTCCTCGGGCTTGGCCTCGATGCGCCGCGCCACCTGCCCGGTGATCACCTGGTTCTCGTGCACGATGATCTCGTCCGTGCGGATGTCGCGGATGGTGTCCCGCGCCACGCGGCCGACGATCAACTGCGAAAGCGGGACGTCGATCTCCTCGCCCTTGTAGATGGTGCTCTTGTTGACGCCCTCGATCGTGCCGCAGTCACGCACGGTGACCGTGACGTTCTGCGCCACGTCGGCCAGCTTCCGCGTCAGGTACCCCGAGTCCGCCGTCTTGAGCGCCGTGTCGGCCAGGCCCTTGCGCGCGCCGTGCGTGGAGCTGAAGTACTCCAGCACCGTCAGGCCCTCGCGGAAGTTGGACTTGATCGGCGTCTCGATGATCTCGCCCGACGGCTTGGCCATCAGGGCGCGCATGCCCGCCAGCTGGCGGATCTGGTCCACCGACCCGCGCGCCCCGGAGTCCGTCATCAGGAAGATCGGGTTCAGGTAGGGTCGCGCGGCCTTTTCGCCCTTCCGCGCATGCGCGCCGCCCTCGTGCCGCCAGTCGTCCTTGAGCGTGCTCATCATCTCCTGCGTGACGCGCTCGCGCGCGTGCACCCACAGGTCGATCAGCTTGTTGTAGCGCTCCATCGGCGTGATGTTGCCGTTCTGGTAGTTCTGCTCGACCTGGTCGACGGCCTTCTGGGCGGCGTCGATGATGCGCTGCTTGGCATCCGGGATGCGCAGGTCCGTCAGCGCGAAGCTTAGTCCCGCCAGCGTGCTGTGCCGG
Organism: uncultured Planctomycetales bacterium; assembly: GCA_964401365.1. Classification (GTDB taxonomy): domain Bacteria; phylum Planctomycetota; class Phycisphaerae; order UBA1845; family Fen-1342; genus CAYNYG01. The sequence continues at coordinate 965 of CAYNYG010000009.1, forward strand.
AATCCCAGCTCCTTGAGCTTGTCCAGCAGGTCGATCGTGGCGCGGCGGCCCAGCAGCTCGTGGCAGTCCGCGATCACCCGCGCCGCACCCTTCTGAGACAGCGGGTAGTTATAGAACGGCATCGCCGGCGGGAGGATGTCGTTCAGCACGCAACGCCCCAGCGTCGTCCGGATCACATGATCGCTGGGCACGGCCTCGGGCATCGCCTTCTGTCCCGTTACGACCTTCCCGTTCGCGATGCGCACGCGGATCGGCGTGTGCATCCCGATGATCTTGCGGTCGTAGGCCAGCATTGCCTCATGCGGCGAGTGGAACCGCAGCTCGCGCCCCTCCGGCTGCTCGCCCGGCTCGGTCGCGTGCTCGCACGTCAGGTAGAACACCCCCATCACGATGTCCTGCGACGGGGACATGATCGGCGCGCCGTTCTTCGGATCGAAGATGTTGTTCGTGCTCATCATGAGCACGTGCGCCTCGGTCTGCGCCTCGATCGACAACGGCAGGTGCACCGCCATCTGGTCCCCGTCGAAGTCCGCGTTGAACCCCTTGCACACCAGCGGGTGGATGCGGATCGCGTTGCCCTCCACCAGCACCGGCTCGAACGCCTGGATGCCCATTCGGTGCAGCGTCGGCGCGCGGTTCAGCAGCACCGGGTGCTGGTAGATCACCTCCTCCAGAATGTCCCAGATCACCTGGTCGCGCCGCTCCAGCATGCGCTTGGCGCTCTTGATCGTGTCCGCCAGGCCGCGCTCCTTCAGCTTGCGGATCAGGAACGGCTGGTACAGCTCCAGGGCAATCTTCTTGGGCAGCCCGCACTGGTGCAGCTTCAGCTCCGGGCCGACCACGATCACCGAACGGGCCGAGTAGTCCACGCGCTTGCCCAGCAGGTTCTCGCGGAAGCGACCCTGCTTGCCCTTGATCATGTCCGTCAGCGACTTCAGCGGACGGTTCGACGAGCCCAGCACCGGCCTGCGGCAGCGCCCGTTGTCGAACAACGCGTCCACGGCCTGCTGGAGCATCCGTTTCTCGTTGCGGATGATCACCTCGGGCGCGTTCAGGTCGATCAGCTTCTTGAGGCGGTTGTTGCGGTTGATGATCCGCCGATACAGGTCGTTCAGATCACTGGTCGCGAAGTTGCCGCTCTCCAACGGAACCAGCGGCCGCAGGTCCGGCGGGATGACCGGAATCACCTCCATCACCATCCACTGCGACTCGTTCGTGCTGTTGCGGATCGCCTCGACGATCTTGAGGCGCTTGGCAAGGTCCTTGATCTTCTGCTTGCTGTTGGTCTTGCGGATCGCCTCGAACAGGTGGATCGACTCGGCCTTGAGGTCCAGCCGGCTGAGCAGCTCGCGCAGCGCCTCGGCCCCCATCATCGCCCGGAAGCCCGTATCGGCGAACTCCTCGTGCGCGCGGCGATACTCCTCTTCCGTCAGCAGTTGCTTGACTTGCAGCTTCGACGCGCCCGGCTCGACCACCACGTAGTCCTGAAAGTAGATCACCTTCTCCAGGTCGCCCACTTTCATGTCCAGCAGGTTGCCCAGCCGGCTCGGTGTGGCCTTGAAGAACCAGATGTGAACGATCGGCGCCGCCAGGTTGATGTGGCCCATCCGCTTGCGCCGCACGCGGCTGTGCGTCACCTTCACCCCGCAGCGGTCGCAGATCATCCCCTTGTGCTTGGTCCCCTTGAACTTGCCGCAGAAGCACTCCCAGTCCCGCTCGGGCCCGAAGATGCGCTCGCAGAACAGCCCGTCCTTCTCCGCCCGGTACGTGCGGTAGTTGATCGTCTCCGGCTTCTTCACCTCCCCGAACGACCAGCTCCGGATGTCGTTCGGAGATGCCAGGGAAATCCGCACCGCGCCGTAGTCATTCACCCGATCGTATACGGTATCCGTCGTCACGCGTCCTTACCTCGTCTTGCTGCGCCGCCGCGAAGCACGTCTTCGTCGCTGTCGCCCGGGTCCGCCGTCCGCTAGCCCCGTGTGCCGGCCTGCGTCACCGGCGGTGTCACGTCCTCGGTCCGCATCGTCATCCCGACCAGTCCCCCCAGCCGCTTGAATCCCAGCTCCTCCAGAAAGTCCTCTTCCGTCCCCCACGCCACCACGTCCACGCGCGAGACCCCGGCACCGCGCAGCGCCGCGATCACCCGTCGCGCCATCTCCGCGGCCACGCCGTAGGTGTCGTGCTCGATGCGCCCGTCTCGCTTGGTGACCGCCGCCGGACCCTGGTACTGCGGGTCCAGCTTGCATTCCGTCAGGTAGCCGCGGACGCCGTCCGTCACCCCGCGCGCGATCCCGATCAGCCGCCCGTTCTCGCGGGCCGAGACGAATACGGCGCTGTTGTCGATCATCGTCACCAGCCGGTTCGGGGGCGCGCCCACGTCGTGGCCCACGCGGTCGTAGAAGTCCATCAACTCGTCCGGCGCGATCTCGCGACTCGAGTCGTACGTCACGCTCAGCATTCCGTCATCTCCCGACCGCGCCGCCGGCCCTCGATGGAACAGACCTCGCTCCCGACCTCGCGCGACGCTAGATCGGCTTTCGCTTCTCCAGCGTGATGTTGAGTCCCAGTCCGCGCACCTCGTTGCACAGTACGTCGAACGACACCGGCGTTCCGGCTTCCAGGGTGTTGATCCCCTTGACCATGCTTTCGTAGATCTTCGTCCGCCCGTCCTGGTCGTCGCTCTTGACCGTCAGCAGCTCCTGGAGAATGTACGCCGCCCCGTAGGCCTCCAGCCCCCACACCTCCATCTCGCCGAAACGCTGCCCGCCGGTGCGCGCCTTGCCGCCCAGCGGCTGCTGCGTGATCAGGCTGTACGGCCCGGTCGAGCGCGCGTGAATCTTGTCGTCCACCAGGTGATGCAGCTTCAGCATGTAGATGTAGCCCACCGTCACCGGCTGGTCGAACATCTCGCCCGTCCGTCCGTCGTAGAGCGGCACCTTCCCGGTCAGCGGCATGTGCACCAGAAGCTGTCGCGTCCGGCCCGCCGCCTGCACCGTCGCGGCGTCCTTCTGAAGCGCCGCCACGTGCTGGTTGGCCTCCTCGATGCAGGCCTGCACCTGCTGTTCGGTCGCGCCGTCGAACACCGGCGTGCAAGCCTGGAATCCCAGCACCGCCGCCGCCCATCCCAGGTGCGTCTCCAGAATCTGCCCGACGTTCATGCGGCTCGGAACGCCTAGCGGGTTGAGCATGATGTCGATGGGTGTTCCGTCCGCCAGGAACGGCATGTCTTCTTCCGGCACGATGCGCGCGATCACGCCCTTGTTCCCGTGCCGGCCTGCCATCTTGTCACCCACGGACAGCGTGCGCTTCGTCGCCACGTAGACTTTCACCATCTCGAGCACGCCGCTGGGCAACTCGTCCCCGCGCTTCATGTGCGCCAGCCGCCGCTCGCACTCCTCCCGCACCGCCTGGATGTTCGGCCAGAAGCGGTTGTACACCTCCTCGGCCGCCTCCTTCTGCGCGGAGGCCTTGAACCACGCCATCGAGAATCCCTCGATCTGCTCCAGAATGACCTCGGGGTTCTCGCTCTTGCCGGCCTTCTGTCGCGTCGACGGGTCGACCATGACGTGGCCGGTCTTCTCCTCGATCAGCTCGCACATGCGGCGGAAGAGCCGGATGCGCTTTTCGTCCATCTCCTGCTGGAAGCGCTTGAGCCGCTTGTCCAGGTCCTTCTTCTGCTCATCCGTTAGGTGCGTCCGCCGGCTGAAGTGCTTGGCGGCGATCACCACGCCCTCCTGCCCCGCGGGAACCTCCAGCGAAACGTTCTTGACGTCTTCGCCGGCGCGGCCGAAGATCGCGTGCAGCAGCTTTTCCTCCGGGCTCAGCTCGCTCTTGCTCTTGGGCGTCACCTTCCCCACCAGGATGTCGCCGGGTCCGACGCGCGTCCCCACCCGCACGATGCCGCGCTCGTCCAGGTTCCGCAGGGCACGCTCCGACACGTTGGGGATGTCGCGCGTGAACTCCTCCCGGCCCAGCTTCGTTTCGCGGATCTCCACGTCGTGCGCCTCGACGTGGATGCTGGTGAACACGTCGTCCTTCACCAGCCGCTCCGAGATCACGATCGCGTCCTCGAAGTTGTAGCCGTCGTAGGTCATGAAAGCGACCAGCACGTTGCGCCCCAGGGCCAACTCCCCGTCGCGCGTCGCCGCCCCGTCCGCGATGATCTGGCCCTTCTTCACCCGTTCGCCGAGCCGCACGATCGGCTGCTGGTTCAGGCAGGTCCGTTCGTTGAGCCCGACGTACTTGCGCAGCGGATACTCGTCGGTCTCGTCGATGACCACGCGCGACGCGTCGACGCTGGTGACCTTCCCGCTCTGCCGCGCACGCACCACCATCCCGCTGTTCTCCGCGACGGCCCGCTCCATGCCCGTGCAGACCAGCGGTGGCTCGGTCAGGATGAGCGGCACCGCCTGCCGCTGCATGTTCGAACCCATCAGGGCCCGGTTCGCGTCGTCATGCTCCAGAAACGGGATCAGCGCCGCCGATACGCCCACCGTCTGCTTCGGGGAGATGTCCACGAAGTCGATGTCCGCGTGCGTCACCTGCCGCAGGTCGCCCCGCACCCGCGCCAGCACCGAGCCGTCCCGCAGCCGCGACGAGCGTCGCTCGAGCTTGTACATGCCGCGCGTCCGCGCCAGGAATTCCTCCCGCGCTTCCAGCGCCGGAAGCTCGGCCGGATCCTCGAACTTGGAGACCACGGCGTCCGGAGGCGCCAGCGTCGCGCGCATCTCCTCGTCGGCTCGCAGGTAGCTCACCTCGCCGTTGACCTTGCCGCGCTCCACCTTGCGGTATGGCGTGATCAGGAACCCGTAGCTGTCGACCGAGCTGTAGATGCTCAGCGACGCGATCAGACCGATGTTGACGCCCTCCGGCGTCTCGATCGGGCAGATGCGCCCGTAGTGCGAAATGTGAACGTCGCGCACCTCGAAGCCCGCCCGCTTGCGGTTGAGCCCGCCCGGCCCGAGCGCCGAGAGCCGCCGCTCGTGCGTCAACTGGCTCAGCGGGTTGGTCTGGTCCACGACCTGCGACAGTTCGCTGCGCCCGAAGAAGAAGTCGATGCTGCTCGAAATGCTCTTGGTGTTGATCAGCTCCGAAATCTTGCCGATCGCGTCCGGCTCCTTCATGCTCATCCGCTCCTGCACGGTGCGGCGCAGCTTCAGGAACCCCTTGCGCATCTCCTCGGCCGCCAGTTCGTCGATCGTCCGCAGCCGCCGGTTGCCCAGGTGGTCGATGTCGTCCACCTGTCCCTCGCCGGCGCGCAGCGCCAGCAGGTAGCGCAGCGAGCTGATGAAGTCCTCGGGCCGCAGCACCATCTCGGATTCCGAGATGCCCTGCTCGAACTTGCGGTTGAGGCGGAAGCGCCCCACACGGCCCAGCCGATAGCGGTTCTCGTCGTAGAACTTCTCGCGGAACAGCTTGCGGGCCTTGTCAATCTGCGGCGGGTTGCCCGGGCGAAGCCGCGCGTAGATGCGCAGCAGAGCCTCTTCGTGACTGTGCGACCCGTCCTCCGCCAGCGTGTTGACGATGATCGTGTCGTTGAGCTTGGCGATCACGTCGGCCTGTTTCAGGCTGCTCTCGCGGATCTTGTTCAGCGCCTCGCCGATCTGGCACCCGGCCCGGACCAGCTCCTCGCCCGTGTCGGGGTCCACGATCGGCGCGGCCGCGTACATCTCCGGCTTGAGCGCGTTGCTGCGCACGGTCTTCACTTCGTGAAACGCGCGCACCAGCGACTCGTCCGTCCCGTAGGCCTCGTCCATGGCCCGCAGGAACGTGGTCGCCGCGATCTTGCTGCTCTGGTCGATCCGCACCGCCAGCAGGTCCTTGCGCGTGACGTTGATCTCGATCCACGAGCCGCGCTCCGGAATGATGCGGCAGGAGTGCAGCGCCCGGTCCCCGTCCGCCGACTCCTTGATGAAGTCCACGCCCGGAGAGCGATGAAGCTGCGAGACGATGACGCGCTCGGCGCCGTTGATGATGAACTCCCCGCCCCCGATCATCAGCGGGATCTCCCCCAGGTAGATGCTCTCCTCCGTCACCTCCTCGACGTCCTTGCGCTTGAGCTGCACCCGCACGCGGAATGGCAGGCCGTAGGTCAGACCCAGCTCGCGGCACTCGTCGGGCGTGTAGCGCGGCGATTCAAGCGCATAGTCGAGATAGTGCAGCGCCATGTTCCCGTCGTAGCTTTCGATCGGGAAGACCTCGCGCAGCAGGCCCTCCAGCCCCAGCGCCTTGCGCTTGCCGGGCTCGAGGTCGCGCTGCAGGAAGCGCTCGTAGGATTCGGTCTGGATGCGCACCAGGTCGGGGATGGGCAGGGCGTCCCCCGAGCGGCTGAAGTCCCGCACTTTTTTCACCGAGAGTCGATTCAAGGTGGGTTCCTCGAAATTCTAGCGCCGGTCGAAATTCGAAACCCCGAGGTGGGACTCGACCGCGCCCGGGGGTGAGCGGCAGACTGCCGCCAGGCGCAATCGTCCACGAATGCCATCCGTTCGGCTGCCGTCCCGATCTCGCGTCCGTGCAGCGTGTCTCGCATTCGCGAACTACGCATCTTACTAGAACGTCCCGCCGCCGCAAGTGGTTCGCACCCCACACTCTGTGTTTTTCCCGGTCGCTTCCGTCCGGTGCGCGATTTCGCGCACCCCGCCTCTGGAATCCCCCGCTTGCCCGCCGCCAGATGCCCGAATCGCCGGCGCCCGCGCGGAACGCCGCGTGCTTGCGCGTTTGACGGTCCCCGAGTCGGGCACGAGGACTGACTTCATGCGCCGAGCATCCCCAAGAACCTGGGTCTCCAGCCTGATCGCACCGGGGTTCATCGCCGTCGGGTTCTGGTTCATCGCCGGCCCGGAGCTTGAGCGGCCTCCCGCGAGCGAGGCGGCGATCGTCGCTGCGTCGCAGTTATCGGTCGCACCCCGTCGTACCGCCATCGGCGATCCGCCGCGCACGCTCGTAAACGGTTTCGAGCGGACCTGTATGGATTGCCACCGCCTGTTCCCGCCGGCCGACGATCCGCCGCGGAAGCTCCTTCAACACGCCGGGATCGTCCTAAACCACGGCATCAACGATCGTTGCAGAAACTGCCACGACGACCGGGATCGAGATCGGCTGGTGCTCAGCGACGGAACGCCGCTGCCCTTCGCCCGGTCGGTGGAGCTTTGCGCCAAGTGCCACGGCCCGACGTATCGCGACTGGCAGCGCGGCATGCACGGGCGGACCAACGACTATTGGGATGCAGGTCGCGGCGAGCCGCGTCGACTCGGCTGCACGGAATGTCACGACCCCCACAACCCCCGCAGCCCGGCGATGGATCCGATCGTACCCCTTCCCGGGCCCCGTACGCTGCGGATGACGCCGGCGCCGAAGGCGACGCACAAGCCCGACGGCGAGCGCGACCCGCTGCGGCGCGAGCTGGCGCGGGAGGATCGATCCAAGGGGCCACGGCATGACGAGGGAGCGCCATGAGCACCGAAGGCGGCGTGCCGGTGAACGTGACACGGCGGAGCTTCCTGCGCGGCGGCATCAATGCGGCGAGCGGGCTGGCGGCTCTGGCGGCGGCGTTGAGTCCGCTGCAAGACCTTGACACGTCTGACTTTACGATCGAGAAGTTCCTTCAAAAGCACTACAAGGAAATGACCCCGGCGGACATGGAGGCGGTGCTGGCGCGAATCCGGAGCGAGGTCGAAAAGCGCTACGCGGTCCGCCCCGAGCTACGTGACATCAGGCCGATGGACGGCGTGGAGTTCGCGTACGCGCTGGACCTGGGTCGCTGCATCGGCTGCCGGAAGTGCGTCCACGCCTGCGTGGCGGAGAACAACCAGAGCCGCAGCCCCGAGATTCAGTATATTCGCGTGCTTGAGATGCCGCGTGGGAGCGTCGACATCGAGCGCGGGGACCACCACTACGATCGGCCGCGGGTGCCGGACGCGGATCACTACTACATGCCGATCCAGTGCCACCAGTGCGCCAATCCCCCGTGCGTGAAGGTATGCCCGGTCGAAGCCACCTGGCAGGAGCCGGACGGCATCACGGTCATCGACTACGACTGGTGTATCGGGTGCCGGTACTGCGAAGCGGCGTGTCCATACTTTGCGCGGCGGTTCAACTTCACCGAGCCGAAGCTGCCACGGGAGGAACTGAACCCGAACATGAGCTACCTGTCGAACCGGCCGCGGCAGAAGGGGGTGATGGAGAAGTGCCACTTCTGCCTGCACCGGACGCGCGAGGGGCGGATGCCGGCGTGCCTGGAAGTGTGCCCGGTGGGGGCGCGGAAGTTCGGGAACCTGCTGGACCCGGACAGCGAGGTGTCGCAGATCCTGCGGACCAAGCACGCTTTCGTCCTCAAGCAGGAGGTGGGCACCCTGCCGCGGTTCTTCTACTACTTCGACGAGGACTATCCACGGAACACGAGGTCGGGCGAGGCGACGAGCGCGTCGTGCGCTGGCGACCGATCGCCATGCGCGGGGCGGCCGGAGTACGTGGCGGCGGCCTGGGCGCGGGCGCCTGACCCCGGACTCGGGGTGCGGCTGCCGGTGCTGGGCCGCGGCGGGCCGCACGGGTGCGGGGGCCGGGCATGAGGGAATACGCGCGGTTTCTGTGGCGCTGCGTGCGGCTGAGCTTCGTGGGCGACTGGCGCTACTACGCGTGGATGCTGGCGCTGACGGTGGTGGCGCTGTTCGGGATCAACGCGTACTGCAAGCAACTGGTGCACGGTCTGATCACGACCGGGATGACGGACCAGGTATCGTGGGGGCTCTACATTGCGAACTTCACGTTCCTGGTGGGCATGGCGGCGGCGGCGGTGATGCTGGTGATCCCCGTCTACATCTATCGCAACCGCGAACTGCACGACCTGGTCGTGTTCGGCGAGCTGTTCGCGGTGGCGTCGATCGTGATGTGCCTGCTGTTCGTGAACGTCGACCTGGGGCGCCCGGACCGGTTCATGCACATCTTCTGGCGTTTCAACTTCCCGATTTCGATGCTCACGTGGGACGTAGTGGTCCTAGGCGGGTACCTGCTGCTGAATATGCACATCTGCGGCTACCTGATCTACGCCGCGTACCGGCGGCGTCCCCCCAGCGCGGTGTTCTATATTCCGTTCGTGTTCGTGGCGATCGGGTGGGCCATCAGCATTCACACGGTGACCGCGTTTCTTTACGTCGGGCTGGGAGGCCGGCCGTTCTGGAACTCGGCCATCATCGCGCCGCGGTTCCTGGCGTCGGCGTTCGCGGCCGGCCCGGCGGTGATCATCCTCACGCTCCAGATCATCCAGCGTGCGATGGGGTACCGCGTGCCGGCGGGGGCGCTGGGACTTCTGCGGAACATCGTGACGATCGCATTGACGGTGAACATGTTCCTGCTGGCGTGCGAGCTGTTCACCGAGCTGTACGCCGACACCTTGCACAACGTGTCCACGGTGTACCTGTTCTTCGGGCTGCACGGGTACCACGCGCTTGTGCCGTGGATCTGGACGGCGATCGCGCTGAACAGCGCTGCGCTGGTGATCCTGTACCTGCCGGCGGCGCGGAGCCTGCGATACCTGAACGCGGCGTGCGTGCTGATGGTGGTGGGCATCTGGATCGAGAAGGGGATGGGGCTGATCGTGCCGGCGTTCGTTCCGTCGCCGCTGGGCGAGATCGTGGAGTACTCGCCGACGATCAACGAGATTCTGGTGTGCCTGGGCATCTGGGCGTTCGGATTCCTGCTGTACACGATCTTCGTGCGGATTACCGTGCCGGTGCTGACCGGCGAGCTGGTGTCCGGCGGCGGTGCGGACGTGCGGAAACAGGGCACGCAAGCACACGGGCTGGCCGGCGGAGCTGGATAGCGAAAGGTGGCGAACGATGGCGCGACGAGTGATGTTGTGGGCGGCGGCGGTACTGGCGGTCGAAGCGCGCGGGCAGGCCATCGGCCGCCCGGATCTGAGCAAGGAGACGAAGGAGTGCGTGAACTGCCATCAGAAGATCGACGTGGGGGTCTATCAGCAGTGGGGGGCGAGCAAGCACTATCGCGGCAACATCGGGTGCTACGAGTGCCACAGCGCGGAAAAGGCTGACCCTGACGCAATGGAGCACTACGGATACACGATCTCGGTGCTGGTGACGCCCAAGGACTGTGCGCGGTGCCACAGCCGCGAGGTCAACGAGTTCTCCGCCTCGCACCATTCGAAGGGGGGCCGCATCCTGGGCTCGCTCGACAACACGCTGGCCGAGGTGGTGGAGGGCAATAACGCGTTCAAGACGATGGGGTTCCCACACGGGAACTCGGCGGCGGCGGTGAACGGGTGCTGGCAGTGCCACGGATCGGAGGTGAAGGTGCTCCCGGGCGGCAAGCTCGATCCAGCGACGTACCCCAACAGCGGCATCGGGCGCATCAACCCCGACGGGACGGAAGGGTCGTGCAACGCGTGTCACACGCGGCACGAGTTCTCCGCGGCGCAGGCGCGGCACCCGGACACCTGCGGGAAGTGCCACCTGGGACCCGACCATCCGCAGAAGGAGATCTACGAGGAGTCGAAGCACGGCATCCTGTTCTTCGCCAACGTGAACAGGATGAACCTGGACAACAACAAGTGGGTGGTGGGGGAGGACTACTGGGCGGCGCCCACCTGCGCCACCTGCCACATGTCCGCAACCAGAACGCAGCAGGTCACGCACGACGTTGGGCTGCGGATCAGTTGGAACAACCGCCCGGCCGTCTCGGTGCGGCCGGAGACGGCCGACGAGAAGATGGGGCTTCCGGGCAAGGACGTTCCGTGGCAGGTGCGGCGCAGCAACATGCAGGAAGTGTGCCTGAACTGCCACGGGAAGGCGTGGGTGGAGAACTTCTACACGCAGTACGACGGGCTGATCGAGTTGTACAACAACAAGTTCGCCAAGCCCGGGCTGGAGCTGATGGCGCTGGCCAAGCCGCTGAAGGAGCGCAAGGACGAGTTCGCCAACGAGATCGACTGGGAGTGGTACGAGCTGTGGCACCACGAGGGGCGCCGGGCGCGGCACGGGGCATCGATGATGGCGCCGGACTACACGCACTGGCACGGCACCTACGAGGTCGCCAAGCGGTTCTACAGCGCGCTCATCCCCGGCATTGAGAACCTGATCGAGAAGGGGCGCGGGTCGGGCGACCCCGAGAAGGTCAAGGCCGCGGACGCGCTGCACGCGAAGCTGGAGGAGATCCTCAACAGCGAGGATCACCGCTGGTATCTGGGGAAGCTCGACCCCGCGGAGCGGGAGCGCCGGCAGAAGGCGGCCGAGGAGTTCAAGAAGCGCTACGGTGGCAAGTGAGTGCGCGGGAGCCGGGCATGAGCGGGCAGCGCCTGACCGAGGAGGACGGGCGGTCGGCGCTGCGCGACCACGTGGTCGAGAAGGCGGCCCAAGCGCGGCGCAAGTGCGGCGGCAGGGTCGACTACGCGACCATCCTGGCGCTGCTGGACGACCGGGAGATCGTGCGCTACCCGACCCGGCTGCGTTTCGACGCCAATCCGCTGGAGCCCGGGGAGTTTGCGTTCGCACAACCGCTCGGCGCACATCCGCGGGACGGGTACTGCCTGTATGTGCACCCGGCGTTCGAGCGGCGCGAGGAGCTGCTGCCGCTGCTGATCGCGTACCACATCGTGCGCGTCAATTACGGCGAGATCGCCACGCACGCGGAGGCGGAGTTGTTCGGCGCGACGCTTCTGGGACTGGCGGTGGACGAATACTACGCGGCGTTGTGCGCTGCGGCCGACGAGATATGACCGGCGGTGCGCAGCCTCGCCCGCCGGGTGCGCGAAATCGCGCACCGGGAGACGGTCCGATCAGCATGCAGGTACGAACGGGCGCGGGGTGCTGTGGAGCGTGCGGGAAGCGTCTCGCATTTTCGTGCCGGGACCGCGGCATGCATGCAGGCCGGTTGAGATGGGAACCGGCACAACGACTATCGGTCGCGAGCGCCTGGAGTTAGAGGGCCAGGTCCAGGGGGTGGGGTTTCGCCCGTGCGTGTACCGGGTTGCGTCGCGGCTGGGGCTTGGGGGGTTCGTGCTCAACGACAGCCGCGGCGCAGTGGTGGAGGTCGAAGGGCCGACCGAGCGGATCGAGGCATTCGTTGGTGCGCTGGTGCGCGAACTCCCGCCGCTGGCGCGGGTGTCGCGCGTCTCGCGGGCGGCGTGCGAGCCGCGGGGTCAGCAGGAGTTTCAGATCGAGCGATCGCTGGGCGGCCCGGAGCGGCGGGCGGAGGTGACGCCCGACGCCGCGACTTGCCGGGATTGCGTGCGTGAGCTGTTCGATCCGTCGGATTGGCGTTACGGGTACGCGTTCATCAACTGCACGAACTGCGGGCCGCGATACTCGATCGTCCACTCGGTGCCATACGACCGCGCGGGGACGACCATGTCGGCGTTCGCGCTGTGCGAGCGCTGCGCGCGCGAGTACGGCGATCCGCGTGATCGGCGATTTCACGCGCAACCGGTGGCGTGCGCGGCATGCGGGCCGCGGTTGAGGCTGCTGGAGGCGTCGGGCGCGCCGCGAGCGGGGGACCCATTGCGCGAGGCGGCGGCAGTGCTGCGATCGGGCGGAATCCTGGCGATCAAGGGGATCGGGGGATTTCACCTGGCGTGCGACGCGATGCTGCCGCGGGCGGTGGACGAGCTTCGGCGGCGCAAGCTCCGCGACGGCAAGCCGCTGGCGCTGATGGTGCCGGACCTGGCGATCGCGCGGGGTCTGTGCGAGCTGAGCGCGGCCGACGAGGAGGCGCTGCGCTCGCCGGCGGCGCCGATCGTCCTGGCGCGGCGCCGAGCGGGGGCGACGGTGGCGGCGGGGATCGCGCCGGGGAGCGCGTACCTGGGCGTGATGCTCCCGTATGCGCCGATCCACCACCTGTTGCTCGCGCAGTGGCCGCGGGCGCTGGTCATGACGTCGGCGAACCAGTCGGAGCGGCCGCTGACGTACGTGGAGTCGGACGCGCTGCGGGAACTGTCGAGTGTGGCGGACGCGTTTCTGACGCACGACCGGGAGATTTTCCGGCCGATCGACGACTCGGTCGTGTTCACGTTCCGGGGGGCCGCCGTGCCGGTCCGGCGCGCGCGGGGCTACGTGCCGGCGGCGATCGAAGTTGCCGGGCCGTGGGACGGGGCGGAAGCGGCGGTTCTGGCCCTGGGGGGAGAGCTGAAGAACACGGTGTGCCTTTGGAAGGGGAAGCGCGCGATCGTGAGCGAGCACCTCGGCGACCTGACGAACGCGGAGGCGTATCGGCACTACTGCGGTGCGGTGGAGCGGCTGTGCGGGTTGTTCGAGTTCAAGCCCGAGATCATCGTGCGCGATCTGCATCCGAACTACCTGTCGAGCGCGCTGGCCGGGACGCTCGAAGCGCGCCGCATCGGCGTGCAGCACCATCATGCGCACGTGGCCAGCGTGATGGCGGAAACGGGGGAGCACGGGCCGGTGATCGGGCTTGCATGCGACGGCGCGGGCTACGGGACGGACGGCGCGGTGTGGGGCTGCGAAGTGCTCTGCTGCGAGCGCGGGGCCTCGGAGCGGATCGGGCACATGGCGTACGTGCCGCTGGTCGGCGGGGATGCGGCCGCGGTCGAGACCTGGCGGCCGGCGGCGGCCCTGCTGCGGTCGGCGTGGGGCGGGGAGTGGCTGGAGCGGGGCGGCCGCGGGGCGCCGTGCGTGCGCGAGCGGTTCGAGCGGCTCGGCGCGACGCGGCTGAGCGTCTTTGCGGGGCAGGCGGCGCGCGGGTTGAACGCGCCGCCGACGTCGAGCCTGGGTCGGGCGTTCGACGCGGCCGCGTTCCTGCTGGGGTTGTGCGATCGGAACCGGTACGAGGGGGAAGCGGCCGCGGCGCTGGAGGCGGCCGCGGTCGAGGCGGGGGTCGCGGTCGAGCCATTCGCCTATCGCGTCGAGTGCGGCGAGCCGATGTTGCTGAACCTGGCGCCGGCACTGGGGGAGCTGGCCGACGCCGTCGGCGCAGGCGGCGGCGTGGCGGAGCTGGCTGCGCGGTTTCATGAGACGGTGGCACGCATGCTGGCGGATGCGGCGGAGTCGGCGTGCGAGCGGAAGTCGGTCGCGACGGTGGTGCTGTCGGGGGGATGCTTCGCGAACCGAATACTGCTCTCGCGCGCCGTCGATCTTCTGGAAGGGCGCGGGCTGCGCGTGCTGATGAATCGGCATGTCCCGGCGGGGGACGGCGGCCTGTCGCTGGGCCAGGCGTACGTGGCGATGTGGCGGGCCGCGGGGGAGGGAGGCTGACCATGTGTCTGGCGGTGCCCGGTCGAGTCGTCGGCGTGGAACGCGGGACGGCGGTGGTGGACTTTCTGGGGAATCGGCAGCGCGTGGACGTTACGCTGACGCCCGACGTTGGGGAGGGGGAGTGGGTGCTGGTGCACGCGGGGTTCGCAATCACGACGCTGCCGGAAGGCGATGCGCTGGAGACGTGGGCCACCCTGCGGGAAGCGGAGAGGCTGGAGGTGCTTGGCGAGGCGGGCGGAGACGAGGTGACGAGCGAGGGAGCGGGCCGTGGCTGAGGGACGTTCCGAGGCGGGCGTTGCGGAGCGTGAGGGGACGGAGGTTGGTGCACTGTGCGAGGAATTGGGGGAGCTTGGCCGCCGCGTGGCGCGCCGGGTACGGATCATGGAGGTGTGCGGCACGCACACGGTGTCGATTTTCCGGTCCGGGCTGCGGGCCTTGTTTCCGCGGGAGCTGCGGCTGATCAGCGGTCCGGGCTGCCCGGTGTGCGTGACGGCCCAGGGCGACATCGACGCGGCCATCGAGCTGGCGGGGCGGTCGGCGACGACGATCGTGACGTACGGAGACATGCTGCGCGTTCCGGGTCGGAGCGGAAGCCTGGAGCGGGCGCGTGCCCGCGGTGCGGACGTGCGGGTGGTCGGCAGTGCGCGGACGGGACTGCGGATTGCGCAGGAGCACCCGGAGCGGGAGGTGGTGTTCCTGGGGGTGGGGTTCGAGACGACGGCGCCGGCGACGGCGGCCGTGGTTCGCGCCGCGCGACGCGAGGGGTTGGCGAATTTCAGCGTGCTTGTGTCGCACAAGCGGGTGGTGCCGGCGATGCGGGCGCTGCTCGAGGCCGGCGACGTGCCGCTGGACGGTTTCCTGTGCCCGGGGCACGTCAGCGTGATCATCGGCGCGGACGCGTATCGCCCGATCGTGGAGCGCTACGGGAGGCCGTGTGTGGTGGCGGGGTTCGAGCCGGTGCAGATCCTTCGCGGGGTGCGGCAACTGCTGCGACAGATCGCGTGCGGCGTGGCACGGATTGAGAACGTCTACCCGGTGGCGGTGTCGGACTCGGGCAACGCCGTCGCGAAGGACCTGCTGCGGGAGGTCTTCACGGTGTCGGCGGCGGTGTGGCGCGAACTGGGAGAGATTCCCGAGAGCGGGCTGGCGCTGGCGCGGCGCTACGAGCGATTCGACGCGCGGCGGCGTTTCGGAATCACCACCGGTCCGGAGCACGTGAACCCTGCGTGCCTGTGCGGGCAGGTCATCCAGGGAAAAGTCGAGCCGCCGCAGTGCGGGCTTTTCCGCAACGGCTGCACACCGCTGGCGCCCGTCGGGCCGTGCATGGTGAGCAGTGAGGGGACGTGCGCGGCGTGGTTCAAGTACGGCGCCGAGCGGCACGGCGCGGCGAGCGGCCGCCACGGGCGGGAATCGGGAGGCGAGGCGGAGCATGGCGTCGAGTGAAATCCGCACCGAATGCGTCCTGATGGCGCATGGAGGGGGTGGGGCGCTGATGCACGCACTGATCAAGGAGCGCGTGCTGGCGGCTTTGGCGGGCGCGCGGGTGCGCGAAGCGTCCGCCGGGGATTCGCGCTGCTCGGTGTCCGACGGGGTGCTGACGGACGCGGCGGTCCTGCCGTGGGGTGAGGGCCGGCTGGTGTTCACGACCGACTCGTACGTGGTGTCGCCGATCGAATTCCCCGGCGGGGACATCGGCCGGCTGGCGGTGTGCGGCACGTGCAACGACCTGGCCGTGATGGGTGCGGCGCCGAAGGCGCTGAGCCTGGCGCTGATCCTGGAGGAGGGTCTGGAGCTCGACACGCTGGAGCGGATGATGCGTTCGGTGGCCCGCGCCGCGGTGGAGGCGGGCGTCGAGATCGTGACGGGGGACACGAAGGTGATCGAACGGCGCGGGGAGTCGCCGGGGTTGCTGATCAACACGGCCGGCGTGGGGCGGATGCGCGAAGGGTGCCGCCTGGACGCGCGGCGGGCGCGCGCCGGGGACGTGGTGCTGGTGAACGGGCGGCTGGCGGAGCACGGGTTGGCGGTGATGTCTGTACGGCACGGGCTTCAGTTCGAGACGCCGCTGCGGAGCGACGTGGCGCCGCTGAATCACATGATTGCCGGTCTGCTGGACAGCGGGGCGGATGTGAAGTTCATGCGCGACGCGACGCGCGGCGGCGTGGCCGGGGTGCTGGCCGACCTGAGCGAAGCCAGCGGACTGAGCGTGGAGATTGACGAGCGGGCCTTGCCGTTGAGCGGGGCGGCGCGGCAAGCGTCGGAGATGCTGGGGCTCGATCCACTTACGGTGGCCAACGAGGGCGTGGTGGTGTGCGTGGTGGCGGCGCCGGACGTGGATCGGGCGGTCGCGGCCCTGCGGGGAAACGCGTTCGGGCGGCACGCTGTGTGCATGGGAAGACTGTCGGAAAGTCAGCCGCCGCTGGTAGAGCTGTTGACGCGAGTCGGCGGGCGCAGAGTAGTCCAGCGGCCGTACGGAGAGGACTTGCCGAGGATCTGCTGACCGGCCGCGGCGCGGCGCCCGTGCGCGACCGGTCGAGGACGGTGCGATGCTGGACGGGATACTGACACGCGCGGAAGTTGTGAAGCGGGTCGAGGGGCTGATGCGCTCGAGGCGGGTCATCGGCCCGGTGGCGCGGCGGGAGCCGGAATGCGATCCGCCGGTGCGGTTTTTCTACGAGCCGATTGCGCGGGCCGGGGACCTGGCGCTGGATTTCAGCTACTGCGTGTACGGCCCGAAGAGCGCGGTGCTGCCACCGCGTGAGCCGCTGTTTCGCTTTGACCGGTCCAAGGGGCGATTCGAAGTGACGGCGGAGCTGGAGCAACGCCCGACCGCGCTGGTGGGCGTGCATCCGTGCGACATTCACGCGCTGCGCCTGCTGGACCGCGTTTTTTCGCAGGATGTTCAGGACGAGCACTACGCGGCCCGAAGGGCGGGGCTGTTCATTGTCGGCGTGGATTGCCCGCGTCCGTGCACGACGGGGGTGTTCTGCGGCGACCTGGGGACGAACGAGGCGGAGGCGGGGTTCGACGCCATGCTGATTCCGCTGGACGCGCCGGACGCGGAAGGCGGCGTCGAGTACGGGGTCCGCATCGGCACGGACGCCGGGCGTGCCTGGCTGGGCGGCGGCGGCGGCGTGGGGGCCGCGGCGCGCGGGAACGGACTGGCGCGGCGCCTGGATCGCTACCGAGCGGGGAAGGCGGGCGCATTCAAGCGGGTGTTGGCGTACGAGCGGACGGAGATTCCGGGCCGGCTGGAGCGCGCCTACGACTCGCTGCTATGGGAGGCGACGGCACAGCGATGCTATTCGTGCGGGAGCTGCAACCTGGTGTGCCCGACCTGCTACTGCTTTGACATTCAAGACGAGCCCGACCTGGCGTCGGCGAGCGGGCGGCGGGAGCGGTGCTGGGACGGGTGCATGCTGCGCGACTTCGCGCTCGTGGCGGGGGGGCACAACTTCCGCGGCAAGCCGGCACAGCGACTGCGGCATCGCATCCTGAGAAAAGGGGCCTGGATCGAGCGGCGCAGCGGGCTGCCCGGATGCGTAGGCTGCGCGCGGTGTGACCGGGCGTGCACGGCCCGGATCAGCATCGTGGAGATTCTGAATCAGTTGACGGAGGCGCGCGCGCTGAGCGGCAGCGCGAGGTGATTCGGGCCCACGCGGACGGCGCGTATCCCGTCCGACACGAGGAGCGTCCCATGGCCGAAACCGCTCACCGAATTCTGCTGATCGAAGACGACCTCGACATGCACCATGCGATCCGCGCGATGCTGCCGGAGCCGGAATTCCGGGTGACCTGCTGCTCGACGGGTCCGTCGGGCCTGTCGGCGGCGCGGCGCGAAGCGCCCGACCTGATCCTGCTGGACATCATGCTGTCCACGCCCGCGGAGGGGTTCCACGTGTGCTACCAGGTGAAGGAAGACGAAGCGTTGCGGCACATCCCGGTGGTGATGATCTCGGCGATCGGGCGCCGCACGGGAATGGACTACGCCCGCGAGCTGGGCACGGAATACGTTCCGGCGGATGCATTCCTCGAAAAGCCGCTGGACGCGCGCACGCTTCTGGCGACGGTCCGGTCGCTGCTGACTCGGAAGCGAAATGAGTCGTCCAGCCCCAACTGATGACGCGCATGTGGACGGCGTGTCCGGCGGCGCGGCTCTTGCGCCCGTGCTGTCGCCGCACCGGCTGCGGTGGTTCGTGCGTCTGCGATGGGTGTTGATTGCGGGCGCGGCGCTTCTGCTGCTGCTGGACCGGGTTCTGCAACCGGCGTTCGAGCGTCCGGGCGAAATTCTGTGGGCGGTGATCGCGCTGGGGAGCGCGAACGTCGTCTGGTGGCTCGTCAGCCGCACGATGAAGCGTCGAGCGCCGCTGGGCGGCAGCGGGGGGTCGGTTGCGTTCGCGGACGCGCAGATGGCGGGCGATCTGCTGGTCCTGACGGTGCTGGTGCGCTATACCGGCGGCGTCGAAAGTCCGCTGGCGATCTTCTACGTCTTTCACATGGCGCTAGGGTCGCTGCTGCTGCCCGCCGGGCACGCGCTGGCGCAGGGGGTGTGGGCGGCGCTGCTGTACGCGGGGACGGTGTTCGGGGAATTGTGGGGGCTGCTGACGCCGCACCATCCGCTGCTGGCGCCGCTGGCGGGGCTGTCCCTGCACGAGCGGGCGGGGTACGTCTTCCTGGTTGTGGGGTGCGTGTGCTGCGGGCTGTTCGGGACGCTGTACCTTACGGGCAGCATTGCGGCGCGTCTGCGCGAGCGTGAGCGGCAGCTCGAGCAGACGAACGAAGCGCTGCGACGATCGCAGGTCGCGATCCGCGACATCCAGGCGCGGCGGGCGCGCTTCATGCAGACGGCGGCGCACCGGCTCAAGAGCCCGCTGGCGACGGTGCAGACGTTGGCGGGGCTGATCCGCGACGGGATCGTGCGCAGCGACGCGCACGCCACGGCGGAGCGGATCGTGCGCTGCTGCGAGGAGGGCATCGCGCACGTGTCGGAGCTTCTGACGCTGGGGCGAGTTCAGGACGCCGACCCGCTGCGGCACCGGCGTGCGCAGGCCGACGTCGGGGCCATCGTAGCGGCGCAGTGCGAGCAGTTCCACACGGTGGCGCGCCGTGCCGGCGTGAAGCTGAGCTGCGACGTCCCGGCCGGCGTGGAGCTGATCGCCAGCGTCGATCCGCGCGACCTTGCGGATTGCATCGGAAACGTGATCGACAACGCGGTGAAGTACACACCGTCGGGAGGCTCGGTCGACGTGCGAGTCGAACGTGAGCCCGCGGGCGACCGGTCGGGCGTGGGGGCGTGGGTCGTGGTTCGGGTGGCCGACACCGGGATCGGGTTCGACGCGGAGTCGCTGGCCGGAGCCGCCGGCAACCAGCCGTCCGTCTTCGACGCCTACCGGCGCGGCAACAACGCACTGGCGGCGGGGATCGCGGGTTCGGGGCTGGGACTGGCGATTGTTCGCGTGGTTGTGGAGCAGGCGGGGGGTGAAATCGAAGTGAATTCCGCGCCCGGCGCTGGCACGCGCATTGCTTTGAAGTTTCCCGTGGGCAGCGGGGACGTGAGCGGCCCCGCGGTCCGCGACACCCGTGCGACGCGCGCGGCCGGAGCGTGCCGCGTTTCGGAGGGTGCCGCCGGTGAACCCGGCGTCGCGGCGCGTTCCGAGCCGGGTGCCGTCTGCCAGGAGAAGCGGTATGCAAGCCGTTGAAGAACGGACGCCGTTGACGCCGAGCGTATACCGACCGGAGGCCGCCGAGGTGCTGTGGGTGAAGCGGCACACGGCGCTGGAGAACCAGTATGGGCTGCGGCTGGCGAGCGGTCGGACCCTGGGGCACGCGCCGGGCCAGTTTGTGCAGGTGTCGATGCTGGGTGTGGGCGAGTGTCCGATCTCGATCTGCTCACCACCGACGCGCCCGGACACGTTCGAGCTGACGGTGCGCCGGGTGGGGGACGTGACGGCGGCGATTCATGGGCTTCAGGCCGGGGACGTAGTGGGGGTGCGGGGACCGCTGGGCCATGGATTCGACGTGACCGAGCTGCAGGGGCACGACCTTCTGGTCGTGGCGGGCGGGTGCGCGCTGGCGCCTGCGCGATCGCTGATCCAGTATGTGCTGGACGAGCGGGAGCGGTTCGGGGCGTTCCACCTTCTGTACGGCGCGCGGACGCCGGCCGAGCTGCTCTTCCGGGATGAGTTGGAGTCGTGGCAGTCCGACCCGGCGCTGAACTGCCTGATCACGGTGGACCGTGGCGACGAAACCTGGCGCGGCAACACGGGCGTGGTGACGCGGCTTTTTGCGCGTCTGCCGAAGCTGGAAGTGGATCGGACGCGGATCGCGGTGATCGGGCCGCCGATCATGTTCAAATTCGTCATGCTGGAGCTGCTGGCGCGCGGGTTTTCCCCGCGCAACGTCTACTGCTCGCTGGAGCGGCGGATGAAGTGCGGCCTGGGCAAGTGCGGCCACTGCCAGATCAACGACCTGTACGCGTGTCTGGATGGGCCGGTGTTCAACTATGGCGACCTGGTGGGGACGCGGGAGGCGATCGAATGACAACGCTGAGCCAGCCCGGCTGTCCTGTACCCGAGACATCGCCGCGGGGCCCGCAGACGGGCAGGTCGGGTGCGCCGCGGATTGCGATCTTCAGCCTGACGGGGTGTGAGGGCTGCTCACTGGCGATCCTGGAGCTGGAGGACCAACTGCTGTCCCTGCTGGGGGCGGTGGAGATCGTGAACTTCCGCGAGGGGATGAGCGAGCGCTCCTGGGAGATCGACATCGGCTTCGTGGACGGCGCCATCTCCACGCCGCGGGACGAGGAGGAGGCGCGGCACTTCCGGGAGTCGTGCAAGGTGCTGGTGGCGATCGGCGCGTGCGCGTGCCTGGGAGGCATCAACACGCTCAAGCACCGCTATCGCGACGACGACTACCGCGCGTACGTCTACGCCGAGGGTGCCAAGCTGTTTCCGACGACGGAGGCGCGGCCGTTGTCGGCGGTGGTGAAGGTGGACCATGAGCTGCCGGGCTGCCCGATGGTGCGGGAGGAGTTCCTGCGCTTCGTGCGATGCGCGCTGGCGGGGCGGCCGTTTCACCTGCCGACGTATCCGGTGTGCGTGGAGTGCAAGCGGCGCGGGACGCTGTGCATGTACGAGCGCGGGCGCGTGTGTCTGGGTCCGATCACGCGCGGCGGGTGCGACGCGATCTGTCCGGCGTACGGGACGGTATGCGAAGCGTGCCGCGGGCTGCTCGACGAAGCGGGGATCGCCACGATGAGCCGGAACGTAGCCGCGTATTACAAGACGCCGCTGCGCGAGGTGCTGGACAGCGTGCGACTGTTCGGGGCGTGCCAGAAAGGGGAGCTGCCGTGAAGGGCGTCCATGGGAACGGAACGGTGACGATCGACGTGAAGGAGGTGACCCGCGTCGAGGGGCACGGCAACATCGCGGTGTCGCTGGAGCGGGGCGAGATCACGCGCCTGGAGCTTCAGATCGTCGAGAGTCCGCGCTACTTCGAGGCATTCCTGCGCGGGCGACGAGCGGAGGACGCGCCGCACATCACCGGGCGCGTGTGCGGCATCTGCTCGGTCGGGCACACGACGGCGGCGTGCAAGGCGATCGAAGCGGCATGCGGAATCGTGCCCAGCGAGCAGACGGTGCTGCTGCGCAAGCTGATCCTGTGCGGGGAGTTCATCCAGAGCCACGTGCTGCACCTGTACTTCCTGGCGGTCCCGGACTACCTGGGGGTGGGCTCGGTCGTGCCGCTGGCCAAAGCGCGGCCTGACGTGGTCAAGCGCGCCTTGCGAATGAAGCGGCTGGCTAACGACCTGTGCGCGATGGTGGCCGGGCGGCACATCCACCCGATCGCGTATCACGTGGGCGGGTTCTCGCACTGGCCCACCGCCGACGAGCTGCGCGAGATGCGGGCCCGGCTCGTGTCGGCGCGGGGCGACCTGGCGGAGACCGTGGCCCTGTTGTCGGGACTGGATTTCCCCGCCGTGCGGCGCGACACGGAATACGTATCGCTCGCACACGCCGGGAACGGGGAGTACGCGCTGTACGACGGGGACATCGTTTCGACGCTGGACCGCACTCCCACCCCGCCGGGGCAATACCGCCGACGTGTCATCGAGGACGTAGTGCCGCATTCCAGCGCCAAGCACTGCCGCTCCCCGAATTCACCCAGTTACGCGGTCGGGGCGCTGGCGCGCTTCCACAACAACGCGGACCGGCTGCACCCGCGGGCGCGCGACGTCGCGCAGAGCCTCGGGCTTCGCGCGCCCTGCCCCAACCCGTTCCACAACAACACGGCGCAACTGGTCGAAACCGCGCACTGCGTCGAGACCGCAATCGACCTGATCGACGAACTGCTGCTGCGCGGGGTCCGGGCCGAGCCGCGCGTCCGGCCGGAGGGTTTTGCGCGCGGCGTGGGTGCGGTGGAGGTGCCGCGCGGGATCCTGTTCCACGAGTACGAGCTGGACGGGGAGGGTCGCATCCGCGACGCGAACCTGGTCATTCCGACCGGTCAGAACCTGGCCAACATCGAGGCGGACATGCGCGAACTGATCGGGCCGTGGCTGGCCGCGGGCCTGGACCAGGCCGCGATCACGCGGCGGCTCGAGATGCTGGTGCGGGCGTACGACCCGTGCATATCCTGCGCGACGCACTTTCTCGACGTGGAATGGGTGCGGACATGAGAGCGGCGGTCGAAACGGACCTTGCGCGGGCCGGGAGAAAAGGCGCCGATGGCGGCGACGTGCTGATTGTGGGGTGCGGGCGGCGCCAGCGCCGCGACGATCAGCTCGGGCTGCGCGTGGCGGCACTTCTGGCGGACGATCCGCCGCGCGGCGCCGTGGTGCTGCAATCCGAGGCGCCCGGGATCGACCTGCTCACCGGCCTGTCCGACCAGCGGCTGCTGGTCATCGTGGACGCGGCCCACGGCGCGGGCGAAGCGGGGCCCGGGTCATGGCGACGTTCAACGTGGCAGCGCGAGAGCGGGGCGCGCGGCGGGTCGTGGATCGGTGAATGGCCCGGTGCCGCGCGCGACTCGTCGCACCTGCTCGGCGTCGCGGACGCGTTGCGCGTCGGCGCAGCGCTGGGGACACTGCCGCCGGAGGTGTGGGTGTACGCGATCGCCGGCGCGGACTTCGGCTACGGGGACGAGTTGACGGCTGCATCGAGAGGGGCGGTGCTTGCCGTGGCGCACGCGATTGTCGCCGATCTTGGCGCGTGGCGTCGGGCGCAGGAGGCGTCGGATGCATGAGCTGTCGATCGCCGAGGCGCTGGTGCGCGTCGCCTGCGAGAGCGCGGGACCGCACCGCGCGCGGCGCGTGACGCGGCTGAACTGCCGCATCGGCGTGCTGCGCATGATCGAGCCCGACCTCATGCGCGCGGCGTTCGAGGCGGCGCGGGCGGGGACGCTGTGCGAGCGGGCCGAGCTGGTGATTGAGAGCGTGCCGCTGCGCGCGCGGTGCGCGGGCTGCGGGCGTTGCTTTGCGGTGACGGAGTGGAGCTGGGCGTGCGAAGCATGCGGGGGCGAGGGCGAGCCGTTGCCCGGGGGGGACGAGCTGGAACTGGTGTCGCTGGACGTGGACATGGAGGAGGCGGCATGAATATCCCGGTGGTGCGGCGGGTGCTCGAGCGCAACGATGCAGCGGCGGGGCAGAACCGCGCGCGGTTCGATGAGCTGGGCGTACCGTGCGTGAACGTGCTGGGTGGCGCGGGGTGCGGGAAGACGGCACTGCTGGAGGCGGTGCTGCCGCGGTTGCGATCGCACCTCGCGGTGGGGGTCCTGGAAGGAGACCTGGCGACGACGCGCGACGCGGAGCGCATCGCGGCGCTGAACGTGCCGGTGGTGCAGCTTCTGACCGACGGCGCGTGCCACCTGACGGCGTGGCACGTGCAGCGCGCGCTGGACGACGTGCACCTGGCGGAGCTGGACCTGCTCATCATCGAGAACGTGGGCAACCCGATCTGCCCGGCCAACTTCGACCTCGGGGAGCATGCCCGCGTCGCGTTGCTCAGCACGGCCGAAGGCGACGACAAGCCGTCCAAGTACCCGCTGCTGTACCGCGACGCGCGGCTGGTGGTCCTGAGCAAGTGCGACCTGCTGCCGCACGTGAATTTCGACGTGAGCCGTGCCGTGGAGGACGTCCGGCGGCTCAACCCGACGGTGGACTGCGTGCAGACCAGCGCGCGCACGGGGCACGGGGTCGCGCAGGTGGCGGAGTGGCTGGAGCGGCAGGCGGTCGGCAGCGAGCGCGCCAAGCTCAAGGCGGCGGCTCTGAGAGCCTGATGACCGGGGGCGGAGCTTCTCCCGGCGGCTCGTCGGCGGCGCGGAGCGCGAGTCGCCGCGCACCGTCGTAGTTCTGCGCTCGGATCAGTGCGTCGATCGTGAATTGCTCGCCGCATTCGGGGCAGCGCAGCTCCCGCAGCCCGATGAGCGAGTACCCGCAGCGCGGGCATCGCACGTCGACCAGATGTTCGGTGTTGACGACCGGCCGGCCGGCGGCGTGTTCGCGGAGCACGGGAATCCAGAGCGAGACCGTGGTCGCCGCGAGCCCGAGCGCCCAGGCCCCGACCAGCAGTTCCTCGTCGCGGCGCACCGCGCTGTCGATCAGCACTCCGCCCACCACGGCCGTCAGCACGCACACCAGCGTCCAGCACGCGGCGCGGACGACGCCGCGGGTCCGGCGGCCCGCGCCCACGCCGGCCCAGATGCGCGATAACAGAACCGCCCAGACGGCGGCCGCAACGGCGAAACCGATGGCGAGGTCGTCATCCGAGAGGCGGCGCCACGGCGCGGGGCGCAGCACGTGGGCCGCGAACCAGAACCCCAGCAACGTCAGTGCCGCCAGACCCAGCCCGGAGATCAGGCTCAGTCCCCAGCGCAGGGCGAGGTCGGGGTGCCACGATGTGCGCTCCGCGTCGCTCATTTCCACCGATTGTATTCGTTTCTGGGTCGGATGATTCCTCGCCGTCCGTGTCGAGTGGACTGACGCGCGAGCGTGCCCGGCGTAGGATGGCGCGCCATCCGGATGCGGGTTGACATGGCGGTTCATTTCATCCCAGGACGTGCGGGCGCGGGGAAGACGCACTGGTGCCTTCGCGCCCTCCAGGCCGAGCTCTGCCGCGATGAGGAGCGGCGGCTGATCTTCATCGTTCCGGAACAGGCCGCGCTTCAGATGGAGCGTGCGTTGGCGTCCGTCGCCCCGGCGGGCGGGTACTTCCGGGCGGACGTGTTGGGGTTCGAGCAGCTCGCGCGGCGCGTGGCGGGCGAAAGCGGCCCGGAGCCGGCGCTGATCCGGTCCGGGGCGCGGGCCATGGTGCTGCGCCAGATTCTGGCGGACAGGCTCGGCCCCCGGCCGGTCGAGGCCGCCAACATGCGCGACGAGGGGTCGGCGGCGGTCGCGCGTGCACTCGCGGACGTCTTCGGCGGGGCCGCCCAGACCGCGGGGTTCCATGTCGAGCTGGATCGGCTGATCGAGGACCTGCTGAGCGAGAACCTGTCGCCCGGCGACCTGCGCGCGGCGGCGCAGCGGATTCCGCAGCCGGCGGCGCGGCGCAAGATCGACGTGATCGCGGACACGTACGCGGCGTACCTGGACGGCCTGGGCGAAGCCCGGTTGGACGCGGCCGCGCGGCTGGCACTGCTCCGCACGCGGCTGGCGAACGCGCCGTGGCTGGCGGACGCGACCATCTGGGTGGACGGCTTCGCGGGCTTCACCGGACAGGAAATTGCGACGCTCAGCGCTCTGGCGGCGGGGGCCCGCGACGTGTTCATCACGCTGCTAATGGATGAGGAGGCCTCGCCGGGGGAGGGGTCGGCGGGTGGGCTGTTCGCGCGGGTGGCCACGACGTATCGTTCGCTGCGCGACCGGTTCGAGGCGGACGGCGTGCAGATCGGCCCGCCGGTGCAGCTCGGGCGGGGGGGCATGCCGCGGTTCTCTGGTGCGCCGGAGCTGGCGCGACTCGAACGTGAGTTCGCAGGCGAGGACGGACCTGACGCCGACGGGGCGGTCCCGGGCGGGCGCGCCGTAGCAGCGGGACCGTACCGCCAGCCGCTGCTGTGGGACTCCTGCGTCCGCATCGTGCGGGCCGCCACGCACCGCGACGAAGTCCGCCTGGCCGCACGGCACATCCGGCAGCGTGTCGCGGAGGGCGGCGGGCGCTGGCGCTACCGCGATTTCGCCCTGATCGCGCGCGACGTGGAGCCGCTGGCCGAGACGATCTCGGACGTCTTCGAGGAGTACGAGATCCCGTACTTCCTCGACCGGCGTCGGCCGCTGCGCGGACTGCCCGTCGCGCGGCTGGTGGAAGCGCTGCTGCTGGCGGCGGCGCGCGACCTCCCGCCGCGGGCGATGTCGCGTCTGATCCGCACCGGTCTGGCGCCGCTCCGCCGCCGCGAGGCGGAAGCGATCGAGCGCACGGTGCTGCGGCACGGCGTGTGCGGCGCGCGGCGCTGGCTGCTGCCGGTGTGGCGATTCGACGCGGGCAGCGCGCGGCCCGGCCCGCTGGCCGCAAGCGCCGCGGCGGCGCGCGGGGAGGGCCGCCTGAACGTCGATGCGGCACGACTGCGGATGGCGCGCGGGCTGGAGCCGCTGCTGCGACTGGCGAGCGGCGGCGCGGCGACCGCGCGGCAATGGGCCGCGGCGCTGGTCGAGGTGCTGGAGCGCTGGAAGGTCCGGAAGCGGCTGGGGCGCTGGATCGCGGCGGCCCAGGCCGCAGGAGACCGCGAGCAGACCGAAACCCATCGTCTGGCGTGGGAGGCGTGCTGCGAGCTGCTCGAGGACATGGACGCGTGCCTGGGTGAGACCGTGCTGGACGCCGACCGGGCGCGCGACGTGGTTGCGGGTGCATTGGCGGAGCGGACGCTGGGCCTCGCGCCGCCCATGCTGGACCAGGTGCTGATCAGCTCGATCGAGCGCAGCCGGCACCCGGAGGTGCGGCACGCGTGGGTGTTGGCGTTCAACGAAGGAGTGTTTCCGGCCGACCCGCGTGACGACGCGGTGCTGACGCGTGACGAGCGCGACGCGCTGCGCGCGGCGGGGTTGGCGTGCCTGGCCAGTGCGCGGGACGCGGTCGAGGATGAGCGGCTGCTGGCATACATCGCGCTTACGCGCCCATCCGAGGGCCTGACGATCAGCTATGCCGCGGTGGACGACGTCGGGGCGGCCGTGCCGGCGTCACCGCTGCTGGAGGACGTGCGGCGCGCGTTGCCGCACGTCACGGAGAGCGACGAGTGGGGCGATGCGCCGCCGCTGACGCTGCGGGAAGCGGTGCGCGGCCGGCTGGCGGCGGAGCGCGGAGCCAGTGACGGACCCGCCGTGGCGCGTCGCCGGGCGCGGTACGCCGCGCTTTTCGAGCGGCTAGCGCGCGACGGGCGTGTCGCACCGGAAGCGGCGCGGCTGCTGCGCGGCATGACGTACACGAATGAGGCGCGGCACGTGCCGGCGGCGCGTGGGGAAGGGCAGGAGGCGGCGTGGAGCGTCAGCACCAGCGAGCTGAAGCGATACGTCGAGTGCCCGTTCCGGCATTTCGCGCAGCACCGGCTGCGCCTGCGGGAACCGGTGCGGCGCGAGCCGCTGGCGCGGCTTCTGGGCAATGCCGCGCACCAGATTCTTGCGCAGGCGGTCTCGGAGGCGGCGCGGAGCGTCGCCGGGGCGGGTGGGCTGACAGACGCCGAGTGGGACGACCTGCTGCGGGTCGCGCACGCGGCGGTTCGCGGGGCCCACGACGAGGATTTCGAGCGGCGGCTGCCGCGCGAGGCGTTCATGGAGGAGGGGCTGCGGGAGATTCTGCGCGACGTGGTCGCGGCACACGCCGGGCTCTACCGGCTGGGGGGATTCGAGCCGCTGCACGTCGAGCGCGCGTTCGACCTCGACGACGGCGGCGCGCTTCCGGCGCTGGAGTGGCGCGGGGCGGGCGTGCGATTGCGGCTGCGCGGGCGCATCGACCGCGTGGACGCGGCCGGCGAAGACGGGCGGCGCTGGCTGGTGGTGACGGATTACAAAGCTTCGGCCGACGCGCTGAACCCGGACGTGCTGGCGCGCGGGGAGCTTCAGTTGCTCGCGTACGCCGAGGCAATGCGGCAACTCGCGGCGCGCGAGGGCGGCGCCGTCGTGGCCGGGGCGCTGTTCGCGCGGCTGCGCGCGGACGTAGGCGCGCTGCGCCGGGCGGGACTGAGAAACGCCGCGGCGGCTGACCAGGCGGCGCATCTGTTCCGCGTTCGGGGCTGGCTGCTGCGCGAGGCGCTGGTGCGCTACGGTGCGAAGCCGCGCGGGCGGGCGCCGATCGCGTCGCTGGTCCGTGAGGTGACGGCGGCGGAGCTGGAGGAGCGTCTGGCCGCTGTGCGTCGCATCGGCCTGGCGGCGGCGGTCGAGTACCTTCGCGGCGTGGTCGCGATCGAGCCGCTCGCCGAGGGCCGACGGCTGGTTTGCCGCGAGTGCCCGTTTCGTCCGGTGTGCCGCTTCGAGCCGGCGTTCAACCGTTCGCGCGACGCACGGGTCGTCCTGGGCGTCCGCGGGGCATGCGGCGGCGGCGTAACGACGGGCGGTGGCGCCGAGGCGGAACCGTGAAAGTGACCGAACAGCAGCGGCGCGCGATCGAGGCCCGCGGCACCGACGTGCTGGTCAGCGCGTCAGCCGGGTCCGGAAAAACCGAGGTGCTGGCCCTGCGCTGTGCCGCGCTGGTCGCGGACGCGGACCGGCCCTGCCCGGTGGACCGACTGCTGGTGGTGACCTTCACCCGCGCGGCGGCGGCGGAGCTGCGGTCGCGCGTGGCCCGGAAACTGCGGGAGCAGTTCCGCACCGGGCCAACGGCGCATCGCGCGTACCTGCGGCGACAACTGGCCCGGATGGGCGCCGCGGAGATCTGCACGCTGGATGCCTGGTATGCGCGGATCGTGCGTGACCATTTCGGGGCGGCCGGCGTCGACCCGCGGTTCGAGCCGTTGTCGGCCGACGAGGCGCGCATGCTGCGCGAGGAGACGCTCGACGGGCTGTTTGAGGACATCTTCGCCGGCCGCGAGGCGGGCGTGGGGCCCGCGGTCCTGGAATGGTTGCGGCGCAGCGGGAACAGCGAGGATCGCTTTCTGCGCGACATGGTACAGGCCGCCGACGAGTTCGAGTCGCGGCTGGTGTCGCCGTCGGAGTGGCGGCGGGGTGCACGGGTGTCGCACGAGGCCGCCGACTCAGGCGCCGCGGCCCGGGCCGTGCTCGCGCCGGCGCTGCTCGCGGAGTTGGAGCTACAGCGGGACGCGCTCGCGGCATGGCTGTCGGCGGCCGGTGGCGCGGGTGCGACGGGTCGGCTCCCGGCGTACTTCGCCTGCCTGGGGGAGTGGAGCGCGGCGCTGAAGACCTCGCCGGAGGCTTTGCTGGGCGTCATCGACGCGTGGGAGGAGTGCCCGCTGCGCGCCGCGCGGCGCGGTTCCGCGGCGCCGCCGTTCGAGTCGCAAGTGCGCGAGCTGTGGCTGAACAAGCGGCTTCGCGGCGCGTGGAAAGACGTGCGGGAGTGGATCGGCTCCGCCGCGGACGCGTCGCACCTGGCGCTTACGCTCCTGGACCTGGTCGCGGCATTTCAGACCCGGCTGCGCCGCGCCAAGCGCGAGCGAGGGGTATGCGAATTCGCCGATGTGCAGCGCATGGCGCTGGACCTGCTCGGCGGACCGGAGCGGGAGCAGGGCGGGCCGCGGACGCCGTCGGACGTGGCCCTGGCGCTGCGCGAGCGGTACGAGCACGTGCTGGTCGACGAATTCCAGGACATCAGCCCGATCCAGGCGGAGACGCTGCGCCTGGTGTCGCGCGGCGGGAGCGGCGGCCCGGGCAACCGCTTCCTGGTGGGAGACGTGAAGCAGTGCATCTATGCGTTTCGCAGCGCCGACCCGCGGATCATCGTGGCGACGGCCGCGGCCATGGATCGCGGCGACGCGGGCGGGCTCGTGGTCCCGCTGACGGACAACTTCCGGGCGCACGCGCGGCTGATCGACGCGATCAACGCCGTGTTCGTCGCCGTGTTCCGGGCCGAGCTGGGCGGCGCCGCGTATGACGATCGGCACCGGCTCGTGGCGCGGCGGGACGAACTGCCGAATCGGGTATTGGACGCCGCGGCCCGCTTCGAGGTGCACGTGCTGGAGGCGCCGGCGTCGGGGGGACGGGGGGAGCGCGAGCCCGACGAGGATTCCGACGGGGCCGCGGCGGCGCGGCAGCCGCTGGAACAGATCGAGCGCGAGGCGGCCTTGGTCGCGGAGCGCATCCGAGACATGCTCGCGGGCGGCGTCGAAGTGCTCGACCGCGTCGACGGCCGGCCGGTGCTGCGCCCGCTGCGCTACGCCGACGTCGCGATCCTGGCGCGGAAGGGCGTGGCGAACACCGCGCTGGTGGCCCGCGCGCTGCGGAGCGCGCGGATCCCGTGCATCGCGGGCGGACGAGAGAAGCTGCTGGAGTCGATGCAGGTGAGCGACCTGCGCAGCGTTCTGGCCCTGTTGGTCGATCGCGACGACGACATCGCCATGGCGGCGTACCTTCGTGGGCCGCTGGTGGGGCTGACCGAGCCGGAACTGGCGGCCGTTCGCGCCGCCGGGCCTCGCGGGTCCTATGCGGGCGCCGTGGAGCGGTATGCGCGGCACGGCCCGGACGGGGCGTTGAGGGAACGTGTGGCCGGCGCGCTGCGCGGCCTTGACGCGTGGCTGGCGTTGTCGCGCACGCTGGAGCTTCCTGCGCTGATTCGGCGCATCATTCGTGACGGCGACCTGGAATCATTCGCGCTGGGGCTTCCCGCCGGCGAACATCGCGTCGAGGAGTTGCGTGCGCTGCAACGATTCGCGAGCGGGTTCCCGCCCGGCTCGGGCGTGGGCGAGTTCGTACAGTACCTGGACGACCTCGCCCAGCGGGAGGTGGAGCCGGAAACGCCGGTGTCGGCCGGCGCCGACGCGGTACGAGTGATGACGATTCACGCAGCGAAGGGGCTCGAGTTTCCGGTCGTCTTCCTGGTCGGCACGGGAGCGGAGCTGCGGCGCGCGGGGCGGACGCCGGTGGTGCGGTTCGACGAGGCGCTGGGTCTTGGGCTGAGCTTCAACGACGTTCGCGCGCGGCGGGTCATCCGGGATGCCCGGTACGCCTCCTTCCGCATGTCGGCGCAGCGGGCCGCGCTAAGCGAGGAAATGCGCCTGCTCTACGTGGCCGCGACGCGCGCCCGAGAGCTGCTGGTCGTCGTTGGGCACGCGCCCGCCCCCGTTCAGCCAATCGCCGCGAGGGACGAACCGCGCCCGGCGGCGGCGGGGGAGGTCGCGCCCCTCGGCGAAGTGCCGCTGATCACGCTGCTGAGCGCGAGATCCATGCTGGATTGGGTGCGGATCGGCGTGGCCGCGGCGCGCGCCGCGGAGGGTGGGCCGAATGCACTCGTTCAGGAATGCGAGCATGGTCTCGAGGCCGCTGTGACGGGCGGAGGCGGCGGCGAGGCCGGGAAGCTCTCCGCGCCGTCGTGGACGGCCGGCGACGAAGCGTGGGTCGCGCGGGCGGCGGCAACCGTCGCGGCGCCGGCGACGCTGGAGGCGGCGAATTGGCCGGCCGTGCTCGCGGCCAGCGAACTGAAGACCCGGACCGTCCGCGGTCGAACCGGCGACGGACGCGCGGAGGCGATGCAGGTGGCGCTGCGGCCACCGCTGGTGGGCGGCGGCCGACCCGGCGCGGCGAGGGCGGACGTCGACCTCGAGACCGTGCGCTGGGACGCGGCCGGTGGAGCGGTGCGCGGCACCGCCTGCCATCGTTTTCTGCAACACGCCGACCTTCAGCGGCTGTCCAGCGCCGCGGCGGTCGCCGACGAGGCGCAGCGGCTGTCGGAGCGGGGGTTGCTTGCGGCGTCGGACGTACCGCTCGTGCCGGCCGATGACGTTGCGTGGTTTTTCGGCGAGACGATGGGGCGGCAGGTTGCATCGGCGGCGACGCGTGTGCGGCGCGAGGTGCCGTTCGTCCGAGCCCTGCCGATCCCGGCGCCGGGGGACGCGCGGCCGGACGATTTTCTGCTTATCCGCGGGCAGATTGACTGCATTCTGGATGAGGCGGACGGCCTGACGATCCTGGACTACAAGACAGACGCACTGGAGAGCGACGCGGAGGTCGGCGAGCGCGTCGCGCACTACGGCCCGCAACTGACGGCGTACGGGTGGGCAGCGGGCGGGATCCTCGCTCGCCCCGTCGCGCGGCTCGTGCTGGTGTTCCTGCGCGCCCGGCGGATCGAGCTGGTGCCGATGACGCGAGATCCGGAAGGCGTGCTTCGCAGCGTGGTCGTGTCCGGGTTCGGCGACGGCCACCGCGCCTGACGCGACGCGGGGCGCGTCAGGCTTCAGGCGGTCGCGGGCGTAGCGCGGGTTGGGGCGAGGTTTCGGCGGACGCGCCCGGCCAGGACCGTGAACGCACCTCCGATCAGCACCTGACACGCCAGCCCGATCCAGGGCGGAGGGGCGCCCAACGCGAGCAGCAGCAGCGTTCCGAGCGGCGACACGCCGGAGAAGATCGCGTGCTGCGTGAACGTCGGGTCGCGACCGAAGCCGGCGGTCGAGATCTCGGCCCACATGACCAGTCCATCCATGATCAGGGGCAGCACCTTCAGCAGCAGCGCCGAGTAGATGATCGCGCGACCGACGCTCTTGCCGCGCGCCGCGGCGAGGTAAATCCAGCAGAAGTCGGTCCAGAACCCGCAGGCCAGCGCCAGGAGCACGGCGAGCATCGCGGCCGGGTGCGTGACGGCCGTGCGCCATCCTGCCATGTCGCCGTGTCCGCTTCCCACGGTGTCGCACATGGTGCGAATGACGCCGGCGGTCGCCAGGGTCAGGATGAGTGGGATGGCGGCCGTCGCGAGGCGCTCGGTGGCGCGGACCGTCACCCCGAGCGCCGCGGCGCGGTCGATGCGGTAGCGCTCGGTCGCGCCTGCCAGGAGCACGAACGTCGCAACTCCGATGAACGCCACGGTCGACCCGAATATCTGCATCGACGGGGTGCCGAACGAGTGCCCGAAGACGCCGCCGAGCGAGCCGGCGGTCGCCACGCCGCCGATGAGGACGGCGGCGGAGATGCCGCACAGCACGAGGGACAGCGGAATGCTGAACATCGAGCGATCCGGGTGCCGGATTTTGCGGCAGGCGGCGATGATGAAGGTCACGCCGAACGCGAGCTGCGTCGCCATGGAGACGAGGGTGACGCGCGGGTCGAACGAGACGCCGGTGCGCCCGCTGAAGAACTTGAAGAGCAGCTCGGAGGTCATGAGCCCGCCCAGCAGCGCGATGCCCGGGACGAACACGACCAGCCCCATGGAGCCGAACACGAAGGCGGCCACGATCATCCCGGCCAGGTTGACCTTGCCCGCCGATCCGAGCGCTCCGAGCAGAACGAGGGCGGCGACGAAGAACGCGATGACCAGGAGACAGAGCTGCGCGCCCCACCAGGCGGCCATTGCCGCCGGGACGCCGACGGCAACGCCGACCCACCCGGCGAAGTATCCCCCCAGGAACAGGCTGGAGGCGTAGAGCGCGTAGAGGTTCACCGGCGGGCCGAGGAGATAGCCGCTCACGATGCGCAACCCGCTCATGGGCGTCAGTCGGTGGGACTCGAACATCCCGGTCTGAAAGTCGCGCTGCACCGCCCGCTTGATGCTGTTGGGGGCGATGAGAACCAGGAACACGACCTGGGACGTGGTGACGATCCCGAGCCAGGTGGCGGTGACCGAGCCGGTGCCGGTGGGATCGGCGACGCGATAGCTGGCGTAGGATGAGAACACCACCAGCGCGACGTACAGCCCGACGACGCCCAGCGTCCCGCGCCACGAGCCGTTGAGCTGGATGTGCAGCCAGAGGATCGGGTTCATCCGTGCACTCCCGGGAGTTCGGCGCGGTCCGCGCCCGGAACGTCAATCCACCTGCCCGATGCCGGTGCGGATGTAGGCCTGTTCCAGATCGAGCTGAACCGGGCGAAACTCCGCGACTGCGAGCCCGGCCGCGACAAGTTGTTTCAGCAGCGCGGCTGCGGCGGAGCGGTCCCGGTCGTATTCAAAGTCGATGACCGCGCCGTCGACCGCGACGCGCTCCAGCCCCGGGACTTCCGCCAGGCGCGCCGCCGCGTCGCCCTGTGCATACGCGAGCTGGACGCGGTACCGGGTGCGGGTCGCGTCGGCGGCGCCCGCGACGGACTCGACCGATCCGAAGCTGCGTACGCGGCCGCGCTCCATGATGAGGACGTGCGTGCAGTAATCGGAGAGGTCGGCCAGGATGTGCGAGGAGACGATCAGCGCCTTGCCCTGGTCGCGCAGGCTGGCCAGCATGCGGCGGAAGTACATCCGGCCGGCGGGATCGAGGCCCGCGGCCGGCTCGTCCAGCAGGATGACGTGCGGGTCGGGCATCAGCGTGCGGAGCACGGCCAGCCGCTGCCGCATCCCGCGGGACAGGGCCGATACCTTCACTCCGCGCTTCTCCCCCAGCCAGAGCACGTCGAGCCAGAGGTCGATGCGTTCTCGAAGAACGTTGGCGTTGAGCGAGTAGCAGCGGCCGATGAACTGAAGGAACTGCTCGACCGTGAGTGCGTCATAAACGGCCGGGGTGTCCGGCGCATAGCCGAGGTGGTGCCCGACGGTGGTGCGGTTGGCGAAGACGTCGTGTCCGAGCACGCGGACGCTGCCGCTGGTGGGAGGCTGTAGTCCGGCGATGGCCCGGATGGTGCTGGTCTTGCCGGCGCCGTTGGGCCCGATCAGGCCCAGCAACTGCCCCGGGTGCAGCTCGAAGGAGACGTCGTCGACGGCGAGAAACCGCCCGTATTGGACGCTGAGGTTCTCAACGTTCAGCAGCGGCTCGGGCACGGGTCCTCCAGGAACAGAAAACAAGCGCGGCACGTACCCGCCGAGACGGTAAGGCGGAAACGCCGGCCGGTCCAGCACGCGCCGCAATCGACCGCGGTGCGGCGGAATCCCGCGCCGTTTCGCCCTGTCGGTATCGCCTGGGAGTTAGTCGGGAACCGCCGCGTCGCCGGCCGCGATCGCGTCCAGGACGACGCGAGTTGCGACGCCCCAGTCGGCAGCACTGGCGCGTGGTCGGCCCGCGATCACGCGCACCCGGCTTCCCAGCGGGCGCCAGACCACCGGCGACGTCGGCCCGAAGATGGCGACGACCGCCCGGCCCAGCAGCGCGGCCAGATGAGTCGGTCCGCTGTCGTTGCCGACCACCACGTCGGCCGCGGCCAGGGTTTCGGCGAGCGTGCGCGGGTGCGGCGCCTCCAGGCACGGAGCAGCCGCGCGTACCTGCGAAAGCTCGCCCTGGGACCACTGCTCCAACTCCGTGGGTCCGAGCAGGAACATGGGCGCCACGCCGGTGCGCGCGAGGTCGCGCGCCAGCGCGAGGTAATTCGGCAACGGCCAGCACTTGGGGCGTCCACCGCTGCCGGGGATCAGCGCGCACACCCGCCCGCGGTGCCGGTTGGGCAGCCGATCATCGAGCGCTGCGCGCCCGCGGGCGACCATGGCCTGCGAGGGCCGCACGTGTGACTCGGCGGCTTGCGATTGCGAAGCAACGGCACCGAGGCCCTGCGTCCCGAGATCGCTGAGCCACTGGTCGGTGATGTGCTGCGCAGGCCCGGGCCGCTCGCGCGGGTCGAAGCTGAGGAGACGCGACGGGGCGGCGGCGGCCAGTCGATCGTGCACGGGCGCGAGTGGGTCGCCCAGGGCGTTGACGACGCAACGGCCGCGGAGCAGCGCGGCCAGCGCCGGCGACGGCGCGCCTCCTGCCATGTGCAGGCGATGCAGGGCGAGCGATTCCGGTGATTGGCGCTGGATCGGGGGGGCGGCGTCGTGCAGTCCGCCGGGATCGACGCGGGACAAGGCGATTACGCCGTTGGACGCCAGCCCGGCCCGAATCAGCGTCTGAAGCGTCAGCACCAGGTCGCCCAGCGCGCCGCCGTGGATGAGCAGAGTCGCGGCAGGATGCGCTTCGGGCATGCGGGGCATCGTGTGGCGCGGCTGCGGGATCGCAAAATGCGTGCGTGACCGCGTACGGATTGTATCTTGTAGGTAGATGGCGTCCCGGCTGCAACGCCCTGTAACGCCGCCTCGAACCCTCGTTCCGCCGTTACGTATTCGGACCCGCACAGGTCGGCCGGATCGGGTCGGAAATCTCGCGTGGGCGTTTGCCTGTGCCGCGCGCATTTTGAAAGCTTCTCCCGGTTCGCATGGACTTGAAACTCAGGGAGATGACTGAATGCCCGTCACAATCACGAACACAAACACACTGAACCTGCTGAACATCCTCAACCGCACCGCCACTTCGCAAGGCAACGTACTCACACGACTGTCCACAGGCTCTCGGATCAACCGTGGTTCGGACGATCCGGCCGGTCTGCTTGCGCTGCGCAGCCTCGAGAACGAGCTGACCAGCGTGGACGCCGCCATTTCGAGCAACACTCGGACCAACGCGATCCTGGGTGTGGCGGACGGCGCGATCGGCGAGATCAACTCGCTGGTGAAGGAGATCCAGCGCCTGGCGCAGGCTTCGACCAGCTCGGCCGGGCTTTCGGCGGACGAAGTCGCCGCCAACCAGGCCCAGATTGACAACGCGATCGACTCGATCGACCGCATCGTGCGCACCACGCAGTTCAACGGCAAGCGCCTGCTCGACGGCACGCAGGCCATCAACGTCAGCGGTGTGGACACCGGAGACATCACCGACGTCAGCATCTACAGCCGCAACTCGACCTCGACCAGCACGGCGCTGAATGTGAACGTGACCACCGCCGCCACGAAGGCCACGGTCACCGACTACGCCACCACGTCGGCCAGCAGCGACACGTCGATCACCGTCCAGGGCAAGCTCGGGACGGCCGTCATCGACATCGCCGCCGGCGACAACCTGTCGGCGGTCGCGTCCAAGATCAACGCCGCCACCGGTCAGACGGGCGTGACCGCTTCCGCCACCTCGACCTCGCTTTCGCTGCTGAGCGAGACCTACGGCGCGGCCTCGTTCGTCCGCGTCAACACGCTCTCGGGCGACTCGACCAACTACACCAACCAGACCGACTCGGGCAGCGACGCGGTCGTCACGGTCAACGGGCAGTCCGCCGCCGTCGACGGTTTGAACGTCAACTACTCGGCCAACGGCCTGAGCGTGTCGTTCAACCTGACCTCGACCTTCAACCAGTCCACCGGATCGTCGTCCTTCACGGTCACGGACGGCGGTGCCACGTTCCAGCTTGGAACCGAATCCACCACACGCTCCACGATCGGGGTGTCGGGCATTTACTCCAGCCAGCTCGGGTCGGCCGAGGACGGATACCTGTCTTCGCTGCGATCCGGCGGCGCCAACAGCCTGGTCAACAACCCGAACCAGGCCGCCCTGATCGCCACGCAGGCGACTTCTCAGATCGCCAAGGTACAGGGGCGCCTGGGCGGGTTCTCGAAGTTCCAGGTCCAGACGGCGCTGAACTCGCTCAGCGCGACCAAGAAGGGTCTTGAAGACGCGCGCAGCGTCATCGCCGACGTGGACTACGCCACCGAGACTGCCGAGCTCAACCGCCAGAACGTTCTGCTCCAGTCGGCCATCTCCCTCCTGGGCGTGGCCAACCAGCAGAGCGCTCAGGTGCTGAGCCTGCTGCGATAGGCGGCATCGCCGCAGTCGCGCTTTCAAGACGGACCGGACGGCCCTTGAGGGGACGCCCGGTCCGTCCGGTCGCGCCCGCGGTACGCGGTCCGGGGTGACTGCCGCAACGCCCGCGCCGTGCGAACGGGCACCGCCATGCTCATCCCGTCGCCCGCGCAGGACGATGAACTCTGGGAGGTGGTGACATGAGCCTCGACCTTGCCGAGTTCTGGGAGCAGTGGGGGCGCGACGACGCGCCGCGGGCGCGCCTCATCCAATCGAGCGACGGCCGCGAGTACGCCCAGTTGCGGATCGATCTGGGCGTACTCCAGATGGAGCTGGACGGACGCCCCGACGGGACGCTGTGCCATGGGCTGGCAACCGCGGTGGAGTACGCGGAGCACGAGCTGCGGTGCGCCCGTCCCCTGCCCGAGGAACTCTGGTCCGAAATCGAGCGCGAGTTCTCGCAGATCAACTACCGGCGGGCCGCCCTCTCGCAACTGGCCGACGAGATGCTCTCGGAGCGCCAGGACTCCGCCAGCGCCCGGCGGCTCATCCGTCGCGCCCTGCGGGACATCGACCTGCTGCTGCGAGCGCTGACCCTGCTCCGCAACGAGCGCGGCGACAGTCACGAACAGGCGCAGCACCTCCCGTCGCTGCTGTTCAATCGGGCCAGGCTCCGCACGCAGCTCTGCGTTCTCGAAGGCCGCTACGAGGAGGCCGTCGAGCACGCCACCGACGGACGCCGCGAGCTGGCGCTGGCTCTGGCCGAGCGCGGGGGGTCGAGCGACACGGACTCCGACGACCCCGGAATCGCGTACCTGGGCCAACTGGAGCAGAAGGTCCGCGAGCAGTACGGAATCCAGTCCACGCTCCGCGAGCGGCTCGAAACGGCGATCGAGCGTGAGGATTTCGAGACCGCCGCCGCCCTGCGCGACGAGCTGCGCCGCAGGCAGGCGGCCACGCGCCAGCTTCCGTCCCCGCGCGGGGAGCAGGGAGCGTAGCGCGATCCTGCCGCGCCGCCACCGTTCCGGGTCATTCCATGGGCGGTGCGCGCCGCACGGCGCGCCTCTGCCGCGCGGCCGGGCGCCCTTGCCTCCCTGAACCAACTTCCGGCGCCGCGAAAAGTCCCCACCTCCGCGCGTTAAACTCCCCTGGCCGCCTTCGCATCAGTCCCGGACCCGAGTCGGACCTTCGCGGCCGGCTCGGGATCCAGCGAGGTGCAACATGCGCATGTTGGCGATGGTGTTCGGGTTGTCAGGCTACGCCCTCTTTGTCCTCACGTTGACGTATACCGTGGGATTCGTGACGGACGTCGGCGTGCCCCGGTCGGTGGACTCGGGCGGGCCAGCGGCGACGCCGGGGCTGGCCATCCTGCTCAACGGGTTGCTGCTGGCGGTCTTCGCCGTGCAGCACACGATCATGGCGCGCCCGCGCTTCAAACGCTGGCTGGCGCGCTTCGTGCCTCCGGCCGCCGAGCGTTCCATCTTCGTCGTGGCAGCGTCCCTCAGCCTTCTGCTGCTGATGTGGCAGTGGCGCCCGATTCCGCTCGAGCTCTGGCGCGTCGAGACGCCGCTGGCACACGCGGTGCTGCGGGCGATCTGTATCGCCGGTTTCGCCCTGGCCGTCTACAGCTCGTTCCTGGTCGACCATTTCGACCTGTTCGGCCTGCGCCAGACCTGGTGCTACTTCCGCGGCGTGCCGTACGTCGCGCGCCCGTTCGTGGAGCGTTCGCTGTACCGGCACGTTCGGCATCCGCTGATGCTGGGATTTCTGATCGCGTTCTGGGCGACACCGCGGATGACGGTCGGGCACTTCGTGCTGGCCGCTCTGGTGACTGCGTACGTGCGGGTGGGGACGTGGATCGAAGAGCGCGACCTGCTGGCCGCCCACGGGGACGTGTACGCCGCTTATCGCGCGCGTACCCCGGCGCTGTTGCCGCGGCTTCGGCGGGCTGGCCGCGCCGTGCAGGCCGAGACCTCGGGGGTGGCGTCATGAGCAGTTCGCCGCGTCGCATCGTCGCGGCCCCCGATCACGAGGCGCTGATCGCGGCGGCGCGGTCCGAGTTCGAGCGTCTGCGCAGCCAGGCGGCGTCCGCGCCGACCGTCGTGAATCGTGCTCTCCCGTCGGAACCGGTCGGGCCGCTGCGCGAACGCCTGTCGGGATACGAGATCGTGGGCGAGATCAGCCGCGGCGGGCAGGGCGTGGTGTATCGCGGGATGCAGCTCGGGACGCGGCGTGAGGTGGCGATCAAGGTACTGCGCGACACGGGCACGGCGCAGTCACAGGCCCGCGTCCGATTCGAGCGGGAGGTCCAGATTCTGGGCCAGCTCCGTCACCCCAACATCGTGACAATCCTCGACAGCGGGACCGCGGCGGGGTGCTCGTACTACATCATGGATTACATCGCCGGGTCGTCCCTCGATGAGTACTTCGCGCGCGAGCGGCCGCCGATCCGCCGGCGCGTGGAGCTCTTCGTCACGATCTGCGACGCGCTCAGCGCCGCGCACCTGCGGGGCGTCATCCACCGCGATCTCAAGCCGGGCAACATCCGCATCGACCCGGCGGGCCAGCCGCACCTGCTCGATTTCGGACTGGCGCGGGCCGAGGAGCTCCTGGAGGAGGAATCCGCCGCGTACACCCGCACGGGCGACTTCGTGGGGTCGCTGCCCTGGGCCAGCCCCGAGCAGGTCGAAGGGCACCGGCGGCTGCTCGACATCCGCACCGACGTGTACTCGATCGGCGTCATGTTCTACCACGCCTTGACCGGGCAGCCGCCGTATGCAACCAGCGGTTCGCTGCGCACCATCACCGAAAACATCTGCAACGTGGACCCGGAACCCCCGCACACGCTCAACGCCGGGATCGATGGGGAACTGGACGCGATCGTGCTCAAGTGCCTGCGCAAGCAGCCGGAAGAGCGCTATCAGAGCGCCGGCGACCTGGCGCGCGAGCTGCGTCGCTTCCTGGCCGGCGAGCCGCTCGAGGCCAAGGGCGACAGCGCGTGGTACGTGATCCGCAAGACGCTGCGGCGCAATCGAGGCCGCGCCACCGTTGCCGGACTCGTGCTCGCGACGCTGGTGGCGTGCCTGGCTTTGCTGGCGCACGGGTATCGACGCGAGACACAGCTTCGCACGCAGGCGGAGCGGGCGCGGGACGAGGCCCGCCGGCAGACGCGGATCGCCGAGGCGGTCAGCGAGTTTCTCAACCTGGACGTCCTGTCGGCGGTCATCCCGGAAGGTGGCGACCGCGACGTGACCGTGCGCCAGGTTCTGGAAGAGGCGGCGCGGAACGTCGATGCGAGGTTCCGCGACGAGCCGCTGGTCCGGGCCCAGATTCATTTCACACTGGGGAACGCGTTCC
This sequence comes from uncultured Planctomycetales bacterium, assembly GCA_964401365.1. GTDB lineage: Bacteria > Planctomycetota > Phycisphaerae > UBA1845 > Fen-1342 > CAYNYG01. The sequence continues at coordinate 42,130 of CAYNYG010000009.1, forward strand.
TGAGTCTGGGCGACTTCGACCGGGCCATCGCGCACTTCGAGCCAGCGCTGGCGCTGCCCACCGAAGTCGAGGGCGCCGATTCGGAGAAGGCACTGCTCGCCGCGCGTGACCTGTCGCGCGCCCTGGACGAGGCGGGCCGCATCACGGAGGCGGAAGCGGTCGCGCGGCGGGTGTTCGAGGCGCGGCTGCGCGTCAGCAGGCCGGATGACACCGAGACCATCAGCGCCCGCGGAAACCTGGGTTGGGTCCTGGTGCGATTGGGACGTACGCAGGAGGGTGAAGCGCTGATTCGCCAGGCACAGCGCGACTCGGGCCGCGTCCACGGCGAGGACGATCCGCAAACGCTGAACTGGACCAACTCGCTGGCCACGCTGCTGCGCGAGACGGGTCGACTGGACGAAGCGGCACAACTCCAGTCGCACGCCGCCGAGACGCTGAGCGCCAGGCATGGACCCCGTCACCCGGACACGCTCCTGGCGCGCGGCAACCTGGCGGAGCTGTATCGACGGCTGGGGCGCCTGGAGGAGGCGGAGAGCATCTACCGCGACGTGCTGGCGGGGCGGCGCGAGGTGCTGGGTGAGTCCCACCCGCGATCGATACTGACACTGAACAACCTGGCGGTGATGCTCGGCGCCCAGCGGCGCAACGAGGAGGCCGTCGCGCTGTTCGAGCAGGGGCTGCGAGACGCGGCGAAGCTGCCGGACGATCACCCCACGCTCGTGTCGCTGCGCAGCAACCTGGCGACCGTGTATGACCGCGTGGAGCGCTGCGCCGAGGCTGAGCCGCTGCACCGCGCCGCGGTCGAGGGCGCGCGCCGCTGCCTGCCGGCCGGACATCCGCACCTCGGGCTGTACCTCAGCCGGCTCGGGATGTGCCTGATGCAACGCGCCCGCGCCACCGAGGCCGCCCCGCTGTTGAGAGAGGCCTACCCTATCGTGGTCGCGTCGGAGGGCGAACGGTCTGAGTCGGCGCGGGCGTGCGCCGCGGCACTGGCGGACTGCGCCGACGACGAGGGCGACGTTGCCGAGGAGGCGCGCTGGCGGGCCCTGGCCGAGCCGTCCGCGCCCTAGTCGATGCGCTTCGCTTCACGCCCGGGCGGCGTCTGCCTCCCAGCCGGCCGGCGCCGGGGCGTTTTCCTCTCCGCTGGGAACTCGGACGGTGAACGTGGTTCCGCCGGTCGGTCGCGCTGCCACGGAGATCGAGCCGTGATGCGCGTCGACGATGCGGGCCGCGATCGGCAGGCCCAGCCCGGTGCCCTTCCCGCCGCGTTTCGTGGTAAAGAACGGCTCGAAGATGTGCGGGAGAACGTCGGGAGGCACGCCCTGCCCTGAATCGGCCACGTCCACACGCAGCAGGCGCGCGTCGTCCCCGTCCAGGACGACGTGAATCTCGAGCTCGCCGCCGTCCGGCATGCTGTCGCAGGCGTTCAGAACCAGGTTGACGAAGACCTGCTCCATGAGGGCCGCGTCCACGGACGCCCGCGCATCCGGGATGCCGCGCCGTACGACGCGGACGCGCGCGGCCTCAATCTGGCGCGCGCAGGCCTGTAGGGCGGCGTCGACGATCGCCGACAGGTCGGCCGGTTGCCGGCGAATCACGTGCTGTCGCGCCAGCGTCAGAAGTCGTCGCACGATCACGTCGATTCGGGCGAGACCCTGCTCGATCAGGTCGACCATCTGGCGGGCGCGGGCCGGGTCGTCGCTCGAGCGCCGCAGGATGCGCAGGCAGTTCTGCACCCCGTCCAGCGGGTTGTTGATCTCGTGCGCCACGTTGGCCGCCAGTTCCCCGAGTACGGCCAGCTTCTCCGAGCGACGCAACTGCGACTGGAGCTGCTCTTCCAGCTCGGCCGCTTCCGCCACGCGGGTCGCGACGTTGTTGATGGCGCCCACGAGCTTGTAGAAGTCCTCGCCGGCGTGAGTGTCCAGTGGCGGGACGCTGCGCCCCCGGCCGATGTCGTCCGCCAGCCGGCGCAGGCGCCCGAGCGTTCGCGACAGGTAGCGAGCGGCGATGCGCTCGCAGATCATGGACGTGACGGTCGCGCCGCCGACGCAGATGAGTACGGCGGGCCAGCTCCACGGCCAAAGCACGATCGCCAGGGACCCGCTCCCGATCGTGCCGATCTGGAGCAGCAGGAACAGCGTGTGTCGGAACCCGCGCAGCATGGGCGGATTATCGCGCCGTGGCGCGGAACGCGGAAGCCGGGCGTCCGGGTCGAGTCCGGCGGGAACGCGCGCGTCGCGCGGTTGCCGCTCGATCCAAATCGCCCTAAAATCATCCGAATTCCGTGCGCGTTCGCCGGATGGAGGCTGAATGGCTGAAATCACCAAGGATGCCGTGCTTGCGGTCCTCAGGCAGTTGCGTGCGCCCTCGTCGGAGCACGACGTCGTAACGCTGAATCTCGTTCGCGGGGTGGCCGTCGCGGATGGGGCAGTGCGCGTCGAATTCGACCTGCCGAATCAGGCCGCTCAAGCGCAGGAGCCGTTGCGCGTCGAGGCCACCTCCCGCCTGCGGGCGATGCCGGGGGTGAAGGAAGTGGTCGTCGAAGTCGCCGTACGACCGCCGCCGCGCGCCTCGACGCATCTGCCCGGCGTCAAGCATGTGATCGCCGTGGGCGCGGGGAAGGGCGGCGTGGGCAAGAGCACGGTGGCCATCGTGCTGGCGGTCGGGCTCAAGCGGCTGGGGTATCGAACGGCTCTGCTGGACGCGGACGTGTACGGTCCGTCGCTGCCCAAGCTGATGGGCATGGAGGGCATGCAGCCGGAGGGTGACGACCAGGGGCGGATCATTCCGCCGTCGATGGACGGGATTCCCTGCATGAGCATCGGGTTCGTCATCCCACCCAACGAAGCGGTCGTGTGGCGTGGGCCGATGGCCCAGAAGTACGTGAAGGAATTCCTCGACCGCGGCCTGTGGGGCGAAACGGATTTCCTGATCGTCGATTTGCCGCCGGGCACGGGCGACATCCCGCTCACCCTGGCCCAGAGCGTCCCGCTCACGGGGGCGGTCGTGGTCTGCACGCCGCAGGACGTGGCGCTGCTGGATGCGGTGAAGGCGCTGCGGATGTACCAGCGGCTGAACGTGGACATCCTGGGCATCGTGGAGAACATGAGCTACTACCTATGCCCGCATTGCGGTCACCGCAGTGAGATCTTCAGTACCGGCGGGGCGCGGAAGGCGGCCGAGGAGCTTGAAGTCCCGTTCCTGGGGGCGATTCCACTCAACGCCGCCATTCGCGAACACGGCGACGCCGGGGCCGCCGTAGCGAACTTCACCCGAACCGACGCGCACGTCGTCAGCGCGTTGGAGTCGTTTGTCCGCCGTACGGCCGACGAGATCGGCGCCCGGGCGCGCTCGCGGACTCCGCTCGCGCAGCTTAAGGTCAGCGGTTGACGGCCTTCGGGTCTGATAACCCGGTGGGCGCCTTCGAGGAAATCGGTCCGGGCGCGGCGAATCGCGGCACGGTAAACTGGAGAAACCCGTTCGGCGAGTTGCTGGGAATTGCGCGCGCGGTTGGTCGGTTATTCATGCGGACAACGCGTCGCGCGGCGCGGGAGTCTCGATGCCGCTGGCGGGCGACAACTCGTTCGAGGGTCTCGCGCTGCCTCACATCGAGGCTGTCTTCCGGGTTGCGCGTCGGCTGGCGCGAGACGAGCACGACGCTGAGGATCTCGTGCAGGACACCTACCTCAAGGCGCAGCGCGCATTCGGGTCGTTCACGATGCGCGAGTTCGGCATCATGCCGTGGCTTCTGCGCATCCTGCATAACACGTTTCTGAACCGCCATGCGCGGCAGACGCGCGGCCCGCGCGGCGCGGACCCGCACTCGCTGGCGGAGGTGCCGGATGGGGCCTCCACGGCGGCGTTGCTCCCGCAGCTTGACTTCGATCGTCTGGATGACGAGGTGAAGGGCGCCCTCGACGAACTGCCGGACGAGTTCCGCAGCGTGATCGTGCTGTGGGCCACGATGGAGTTCAGCTACAAGGAGATCGCCGAAATCCTGCGCGTGCCGATCGGCACCGTCATGAGCCGGCTGCATCGCGCGCGGCATCATCTGGCGGGCGCACTGCGCGGGTTCGCGAAGGAACACCGGTTCATCACCACGGAAGGGACCTCATGAACTGCTCCACGGCACGCCCACACCTGGCGGCGTTGGCCGACGCGGAAGTCTCGACGCCGCTGGCGGACGAGCTTCAGGAGCACCTGCGCGCCTGCGCCGACTGCCGCGTTCAGGTGGCCCTGTGGCGCTCCGTTCGTCAGTCCGCGCGCCGCGCCGTGACCAACAGCGTCGTTCCGTCCGGCATCCGCGAACGCGTGCGGAGACGCCTGGCGCAGCGCCGGCGGGCGAGCCGGACGCTGCTGCTCCTGGGCAACACCGTCGTCGCGACCGCGGCCGTGCTCCTGCTGGCAATTATCAGTTGGCGTTACCTGGATCCGGACTGGCTTGGGCGCCAACAGGCTCCCGCGCCGCTCCCCGCGGCGCTGCGGGTCGCCCCGACAGCGCTGGCCGACGTGTTCGCCTCCTGCGCGCACCCCAGGCCGCATGACGTACTGGCTCGGGGCCGGCCGCACCGGCAAGTGCTCGAGGACCTGGCCCGTACCGCCGGGTTTGAGGTGCTGCTTCCGGACCTGTCGGGCGCCGGTTTCCAGCTCGTCGGTGTCTGCACCTGCTGCCGAATCCCCGGCTTTCGCGAGGTCAACGCGGTCTACACGAGCGGGCCGGTGGTTGTGCTTCTGGCGTCGCTCGACGGCCGCGTCTCGGTCGGCGACGAAGAGGTTCCCGACTGCGGCCCGCGCGTCCGCCGCCGCTACGAGCGCGTCACGACCGACGATCTGAGCATCGTGAAATGGAACCACGGCACGGGCAGCTACGCCGCCCTGGCACGGCTTCCGACGGCGGAGCTGGTGGCGCTCACGGATCGGACCGATTTTGATTTTGGACCCGGCACCTGCACCGGCGGCCTGGCGCGCGCCGTGCCATGACCCGGCGGCCCAGGCGCCGCATACCCGATGCCCGGGCTACGGGTGGATGATCCGCCCATCCACGTTGCTGCCGTTCGCGCGGCTCGCGGGCGCGGTTCGGGGGGCGATCGGCTTGCGATGCTCGGGACGCAGGATGAGCTTGCAGGCCTGTCCCTCGCGCAGCAGCGCAATCGCGTCCTCCACCGACGCCAGCGGCAGCTCGCGCGTGATCAGCGGCCGCAAATCCACCACGCCGCTCTCCAGCAGCCACCGTGTCTTGTACCAGGTGTCGAAGATGCGCCGCCCGTTGAGGGCCAGCACGGTCAGGTTCTTGAAGATCATTTTCTCGGCGATGTCGATCTCGACCGGCTTGGCGGGGATGCCGAACAGCGTGACACGGCCGCCGTTGCGAACGACCTGAAAGGCGCCATCGATGGCGGCGGGCGAGCCGCTCATCTCCAGCACGATGTCGACGCCGAAGCCCTCGTTGACCTTCAGCACCCAGTCGCGCACGGCGCCGTCGCGCTGCGCGTTGTGCACGGCCGACGCGCCCATCCGCCGGGCGAGCTCCAGCCGAAAGGGATTGATGTCGCTGGCGTAGACTGCGCCGGCGCCGCTGGCGCGCGCGATGCCCACGCTGAACAGCCCGATCGGTCCGCAGCCGAATACACATACGCTCTGGCCCGCCAGTTCGTGCGCCAACGTGGCGAAAACGGCGTTTCCGAACGGCTCCTGGAGCGTCGCGACCTCAGGCGGGAGCTTGGCCCGGTCGTTCTTCCAGATGACTTTCTCGGGGACGCACACGTACTCGGCGAAGCACCCGTCGCGGTCCACCCCCAGGATGCGGGTGCGCGGGCACATGTGCGCCTGCCCGGTTCGGCACTGGAAGCACATTCCGCACGTGACGTGCGACTCGGCCGAGACGTAGTCGCCCGGCCCGACGCCCTCGACCATGGCGCCGATTTCCGCGACCGTCCCGCAGAACTCGTGGCCGATGGTCAGCGGGGGCTTGAGCCGACCGGCGCTCCATGCGTCCCAGTTGTAGATATGCAGGTCGGTCCCGCACACGCTGGCGGCCTCGACCTGCACCAGCACGTCGTGCGGCCCGGGTCGCGGGACGGGAATCTCACACACGGTCAGGCCCGGCGCCTGTTCGAGCTTTCGCACCGCCAGCATGGTCTCGGCCACGGGGGTCTCCGCGTTGGAACGCCGCCGCCGCGACCGGACGCGATCGGCAATGCGCTGGATTATACACGCGGGCGGGTCGCCGACCGGTCAGGGTTGCGCCGCACGCGGCAGGATTCGGACGATGACCAGGTTGGGAATGCGCGCGAAATAGCGCTCCGCGACGACCCCGTCCGACGGGTCGGGCGCGGCCAGGCGGTCAAAGCGTGACAAGCGCCATTTCTCCGAGTAGTAGGGGCCGTGCTCCTGCCAGAGCTGGTCGTGCCAGACGATGTACACGATCGAGCGCGCCCGGCACTCCGCGACGATGTCGGCCCAGTCGTCGGCCTCGATGCGGCCGAAGTGCTCGAAACGGTCCGGGGGCTCACGCCCGGCGTAGAGTCGCAACAACCCTGGGCAAGCCGACAGCACCCGGTCGGTCGGTGCGGTGCGGTCGCGGATCCATCGGGCGGCTTCGACCTGGTTTGCGAGGTCGCGGCCGCTGCCCATCAGCAGGGCGGCACAGCGCAATTGCGTCGCAATCAACACGTAACAGGCGGCCAGCGCGACCAGCCCGGTCAAGCGCCCGCGACCCCGCGGCGCCGCCCAGATCATGGCTGCCGCCAGCAGCGCCAGCGGCGTGACCGCGGGAACGGAGGCGAGACCGAGCTGCTCGGCGACGGCGTCGATCTCGCGCAGGAGGAGCAGCCCGACTGCCAGCCCTGCGACCACGCCCGCCGCGCGCAAGGCCTGGGTGCCGGCGCGAGCCGCGCGGCACCAGTCGATCATGCTGCGCCACCCGACGCCAGCGGTCAGGAGCAGGAACGCCGCCGGGGGGTAGCCGAATCGCTCGGGTCGGAACGGGAAGATGGCGTGGACGCCGACGTAGGCCAGCAGCGCCAGCAGCGACACCACGCCGCCCGTGTCGCGCGACCGCAACAACTTGACGCCTCCGACCGCCGCTCCCGCCCAAATCAGCACCGTCACGCCGAGCGACAGCGCCGGTGTCAGCGCTGAAAGCGGCCCCGGCAAGCGCAGGGCTTCCGGCTCGCCCACAGCCCGGCCGACGATCCAGAGCGCCCAGCCGGGGGCGAAGACCGGGCTCTCCGCAATCTGCCGCAGGTAGTGATCGTCCGAGCGCGTCTGCCACGTCCAGGCGGTCAGCGCCAGCCACAGCGCCAGCGGCGCCGCCGCGAACCCCACGCGCCGCGCGATCAGCGTGGCGGGCTCTCGCCGCAGAACGTCCGCGACCGCCAGTCCGGCCAGCAGCCCGGACGCGTCGAAGCGCGTCAGGCAGGCGACGGCGGCGATGGCGTACGCAGCGCGTGACGCGCGGCGCTGCGCCAACCAGACCGTGGCCAGCAGCAGCGCGGCGAGCAGCGGCTCGACAATCACGTGTGCGGCGCAGTAGATGCCGATGGGCATCAGCAGGGACGCCATCGCGATCCAGCGCGCTCCCCGGCCCAGCCACCGCCGCGCGATCAGGTGCACCAGCATGCCGCTGAGCGCGTACGCGGCGACGTTGATCCACTCGGCCGCGGAGCGCTGCGGCGCCTCGCCTGGCAGGATGGCGCCGATTCCGGCGACCAGCAGCGGGTAGACCGGCCCGCGCTTAAAGGTGGGCGGCATGCGACCGTGCAGCAGCGCATCGCCCACGTCGGCGAATTCGAGAAAGTCGGGGTGCGGCATCGCGAAATGACCGCGCACCGCCAGCGCGATGACCAGCCCCAGACATGCCACCGCCGCCAGCGTGGGCGCGTCGCCCGCCGCCGCGCGCCGATCGATGGGGGCGGACTGGTCAGAGCTCGGATTCACGCGGGTTGGCACGCGCTCGCTCGTCCCGGTGGCGCCGCCCGCGCGTGGCCACGGGCCGCGGCGCGGCCGATCAGTCCGGGTGCGCGGGAGGCGCGGCTTGCCGCGCGCGGCGCGCATCGATGAAGGACTTGACGCAAATCACGACGAACAAGACGGAGACGATGGCCGTCGCCGACTGGGCATAGACCGCCGGGGGCCGCTCGACCTGACCGCCGGACAGCAGTTTGACGAGGCCGGCGAGGCTGCGCACCGTACCGACGGCCGCCAGAACCGCGATTACGACGATCGCGTGCATGACGTGCATGCGCGCCTTGTCGCGAACCCGCAGGGCGACCATCCCCAGGATCGCGACCGGAAGGCCGAAATAAGCCGGAATCAGCGCCGTGAGGCTGACGCGGCCGGTGCCGAAGTAGCCGACCAGGGCGATCAGGATCAGGACCGCGCCGTAGGCGATGGAAAGCTGGGCCATGGAGCGTAGCTCACTTTCGCGCGTGGCTCAGGGCGCCGCGGCAATGCAGTACAGGTGCGAGCGCCCGCGCAGAAACAGCTCGTCGCCCGCGACGGCGGGGGACGCGTCAAACCCGTCGTCGAGCTGATTGGTGGCCAGAACCTGGAAGCTCGGGCCGGCCTTGAGCACGATCGTCTCCCCGTCGCGTCCGGCGACGTACACGCGGCCCGCGGCGTACACGGGCGAGGCGTAGACGCTGCTGAGTCCGTCGATGCGCTGCGGCCCGAAGTGCTTTTCGCCGCTGCGCGCGTCCAGGCAGGTCAGGATCGGGCGGTTGTTGTCGAAGAAGTACAGCGCGGCGTCGCACAGCAGCGGACTGGGGACGTAGGGCGTGTCCTTGTCGTAGCTCCAAGCGACCGCCTTGGACCCGGTCACCCTGCCGCGGGCGTCGGCGATGCGGATGGCGCGCAGCGCGTGGCCGCGAAAGCCGCTGATCACGTACACCATCCCGTCGCTGGCGACGGGACTGGGGATCACGTTGGCCGTCAGGCCTTCGTCTTCCCAGATCGTCTCGCCGCTGGCCAGGTCGTACGCGACCACGCGGTTGGTTCCGCTGGCGACGACCTGGGCCCTACCCGCGTGCTCGACGACCAGCGGCGTCGACCACGTCGTGGGCTCGTCGCGCTCGCGCCGCCAGCGCTCCTTCCCGGTGCGCTTGTCGAGCGCGACGATGAAGTCGTCGCCCTCATGGTCCCAGGTGACGACCAGCGTGTCGCCGTGCAGCGCCGGCGAGCTGCCCTCGCCGAAGCTGTTGCGCGTGTGCATGTCGCCCAGGTCGAGCTTCCAGACGACCGTGCCTTCAAGGTCCAGGCAATAGAGCCCGGCCGAGCCGAAGTACGCGTAGACGTGTTGGCCGTCCGTCGCGGGCGAGCCGGACGCGAACGTGCCGTCGGGGTGCGTGCCTTCGTGCGGGACGCCCTGCGCCACCTTCGTGTTCCACGCGATGCGCCCGTCCTTCCGGTCGACGGCCAGCACGCGATACTCGTAGGTGTCGCTCGGCTTCTCGCCGCGCGGCCGCCCCCCGCCGCGCTCGCGCTGCCCTCTGCCCTCGCGGCCGCGACCGCCCGAGGACGCCGCCGGCTCGTCGTCGCCCCGGGCGTCCGGCTTGGCGGCGGACGCGAGCTTCACGGACGTGCTCACGTAGACGCGGTCGTTCCAGACGATCGGCGACGCGTGTCCCCGGCCCGGGATCGGCGCCTTCCAGCGAATGTTCCGGGAATCGCTCCACTCGACCGGCGGATTGCCGCGTGGCGCAACGCCGGTCGCGAGCGGCCCGCGCCACTGCGGCCACTGCTGGTCCGGGTCCGCGCCAGGCGCGGCCGGCCTGGGTTGGGCGATTGCGACTGCGAACAGGAACTGGACGATCATGGGGCGCTCCGCGTCAGCGATCCGGCCCGCCTGGGTCGGTGCGGGCAGTGTAACGTGTCGGGGTCCGCACGACAGCGGCGCACCCCGCACGGCCGCTGTTGACTGCGCCGGGCATCGGGTATAGTGACCAAGCAACGGATCGGCGCGCGGACACGTCGGCCGGGCCGCAGGTCGGTGGCGGGGGCGGAGAAATCGTCGTGGCATTATTGCAGGGCAAGGTCGCGCTGGTCACGGGTGGCTCTCGGGGCATCGGCCGCGCCATTGCCGTGGCGCTGGCCGAGGACGGCTGCGACGTGGCCATCAACTACGCCAGCAGCCCGCAGACCGCCGAGGAGACGTGCGATCTCGTCCGGCAGCGCGGGCGGCGTTCGATCGCCTACAAGGCCAACATCGCCAATGACGAGGAGAACCACGTGATGGTGGCCGCGGTCAAGGCGGATCTCGGCCCGATCCAGATTCTGGTCAACAATGCGGGAATCACGCGCGACAAGACCTTCGTCAAGATGACCTACGAGCTGTGGAAGGAAGTGCTGGACGTCGACTTGACCGGTCCGGCCATGGTCACGCACGAGGTGCTGCGCGACATGCTGGAGAGCGGGTGGGGCCGGATTGTGTTCATCACCTCGATCGTGGGGCAGATCGGGAACTTCGGGCAGAGCAACTACGCCGTCGCCAAGGGTGGGCTGATCTCGCTGACGCGGACGCTGGCGCGCGAAGTGGCCCGCAAGGGCATCACCGTGAACGCCGTCGCGCCGGGCTTCATCGAGACGGACATGACCGCCGCCGTCCCGCCCGAGGCGCTGGAGAGCGTCCGCAAATCGACCCCCGTCGGCCGGCTGGGCAAGCCCGAGGAGGTGGCCGAGGCGGTGCGCTTCCTGGTCGCGCCGCACGCGGCGTTCATCACCGGCGAGGTGCTGAACGTCAACGGCGGGTTGTACATGGGGTGAGGCGCAGCTCGGGCCGCGCACCCGCGGGGGGGCTGGAGAGTCACCATGATCACCGGCGCCCACTCGATCATCTACAGCACGGACCCGGAGCGCGACCGGGCGTTCTTCCGCGACGTGCTGCAATTCCCCAGCGTGGACGTGGGTGATGGCTGGCTCATCTTCGCGGTTCCGCCCGCCGAGTTCGCCGTGCACCCGGCCGAGAAGAACGACGTACACGAGTTCTACCTGATGTGCGAAGACGCCCAGGCGTTCGTCGCGGCCATGCAGCGGCTCAACATCGCCTGCGAGCCCGTCCAGGACCAGGGCTGGGGCCTGCTGACCCGCGTCACGCTGCCGGGGGGCGGCCGGCTGGGCGTCTACCAGCCTCGGCACGCGCGACCGGCCGCGACGCCCGCTGCGACGCGTTCCACCCGTCGCGGCGCACGCGCGAACCGAACGGTCAGGAACGCCGCCGGAAGACCCGCCGGGTCGGCCGCCCGCCGCAGACCCAGGCGTCGCTAGCGCGCCCGCGCGGCGGCGTCGGGAACGCTCGGTGCTAGTCCCCCATGCACGTGTCCACGCTGCGCGCGGTGGCGATGAGCGGGTGCTCGATCGGAACCGTCCGCTGCTTGTTGGCCACTGCGTCGATGGGCACCATGGTCGTCTCCCCGTTCTGCATGACCACCAGGTTGTTCCATTCGTACATCGCCACCATCTGGATCGCGCGGTGCCCGAACTGCATCGCCAGCACGCGGTCGAAGGCGACCGGCGCCCCGCCGCGCTGAATGTGCCCCAGGATCGTGGCGCGCGTCTCGAGGCCGGTTCGATCCGCCAGCTCCTTGCAGAGCACCTGGCTGACCCCGCCCAGGCGGACCGGGTCCGGGCTGTGCGCGACGATGCGGTCGATGGTCTGCTTGCCGCCCCGCGGCGCGGCGCCCTCCGCCAGCGCGATGAGGGTGAAGCGTTTTCCGCGCTTGGAACGGTTCTTGCACTTGGCCGCGACGACGTCGATGTCGTACGGAATTTCCGGGATCAGGATCGCGTCCGCGCCGGAGGCGAGACCCGCGTGAAGCGTGAGCCAGCCCGCGTTGCGCCCCATCAGCTCGACGATCATCACCCGGTGGTGGCTCGACGCGGTCGAGTGAATGCGGTCGAGGCACTCGGTCGCGGTCTCGACCGCAGTGGTGAATCCGAAGGTGATGTCGGTGTGCAGGATGTCGTTGTCGATGGTCTTCGGCACCCCGACGCACGGAACGCCGTTGCGGATCAGCTCGGCCGCCCCGGACATGGTGCCGTCGCCGCCGATGCACACCAGCACGTCCAGCTCGCGCTCGCGCACGTGCTCGAGGACGCGGTTGGTCACGTCCTCAAAAATGGGTTGGCCAGCCTCGTCGCGGCCCACCATGAAGCGCGAGGGATTGGCGCTGTTGCTGGTGCCCAGGATCGTGCCCCCGACGGTCAGGATGTTCGAAACGTCGTCAACGGCCAGCGGGTGCATGCGGTTGCGGATCAGACCCAGGAACCCGTCCTCGATGCCCATTACTTCCAGGCCGAGCTGCAACCGGGCCGCCTTGGTGACGACCCGGATCACCGCGTTGAGCCCGGGACAGTCCCCGCCCCCGGTCAGGATCCCGATGCGGCGGATGGGTTTTCGCGTGGCTTGCATGCGTTGGCTCCGAACCGTCGCGGCGCCCGCGGCGCCGGCGCCGTTGGGCGCGGCGCGCCAGCTAATCTATACCGGCGATTCCCGGCGAGCGACAGCCGGCGCCGTGGCCGCCTCCCGCGGGGGCGACGCGCGGTTCCAAATCGAGCGGATTTCCCGAATGGGACATACCGGCGCGGCGCGTTTAGAATAGCGGACCCCGGCGGTGGAATCCGTTGAGGACCGCCCGGATGAGGCTGGACTGCGCGCGGCGGGTCCCGCACTGCGGCCAACCCGTCAGCATGAGGAGAACCCCGGATGTCACGATTCTGCAAACCCTGTGTCCGCAATGCCTTGGCAGCGTTCGCCTGCATCGTCTCGGCGACGACGGCGCTCGCGGGAGGCATTGACGACTTCAAGCTCGCCAAGTCGCTGCCGGCCGACGCCACTTTCGCCGCCGCCGAGCGCAGTCACGAGGGCCAGGCGTTCGTCAGGCAGCAGTTTGAGAAAGTCTGGAAGGCGGTCGAGAACGCCCACTTCGAGAAGGACGTCAAGCGGATTCTCAAGGAGATGGCCAAGGAGAGCGGAGAGCTCACGGATGAGGACTTCGAAGCGAACTGGCAACAGATCAACGACCTGCTCGCTGCCGTGGAGTGGAAGTCGATGTGCGACGGCGAAACCGCCTTCGCCATGTCCATCGACTTCCCGGCCATTGAGGGCGTCGTGCTGCTGATGCAGCCCGCGGGAAAGTCCAAGACCAACTTCGAGGGCCTGTCCGCCATCATCGAACGGCTTCTGGCGATGGCGCCGCCGGACGTGTTCGACACGCAGCGGTCGGATGACGGGGACACGCAGATTCGCAAGGCAGTCGTCAAGGCCGCCCCGCAGGTGGCCTTCACGCTGGCCCGCCACAAGGACATCCTGGTCATGGGGATCGGTCAGAAGCTCTTCGACCAGGCCTGGGGCCTCACCACCGGCAAGGGCGGCGAGTCCCTGGTCGCATCCGCGCGGTTCAAGGCCGCGCTCTCCAAGCTCCCGGCCCCGCGGGATTCGTTCATGTTCCTCGACAACACCCGGCTCATGACCCAGGTGCGCGCCGCGCTCAGCGGCGTGCAGGCCATGACCGGCGGAGGCGCCGCGGGCGAGGCCGAGGCCGGTGGCGGGGAGAACGGGGAGGCCGCGGAGGCCAGCGGCGATCCGATGGACAACCCGGCCGTCGTATTCAAGCTGCTTGGCAAACTCATTGACGGCCTGGACATGTTCGACCACGCTGCGGCCGTGTCGGCCACCGACGGCATGAAGACCACGGCCGACAGCATCGCGGTCCTCAACGACAAAGCCAAGTCGACCCTTCTTTATCCGTTGCTGGTGGGGAATCCCTCCGTCTCCAACCCGCTCCGGTTCATTCCCCAGGAAGCCAAGGACATGAACGTCTGGGCCGGGATGGACCTGTCGGCGACCTACGCGGCCGTGCTGAAATTCATCGAGGAGAACGTCCCCAACGGGAAGGAGCACCTGGCCCAGTGGGAGCACATGCAGACGGAGCACGAGTTCAACGTCCAGGCGGACCTGCTGAGCTGGATCGGCGGCGAGGTCACCGCGTTCTCGATCCCGGGCAAGACGCCCTACAGTCCGCCCGAGTGGTCCGTCATGCTCTCCGTGCGTGACGAGGCCAAGGCGCGCGAGATGCTCGACAAGGCCTTCGAGCATATCGCCGCCGCCATGGAGCAGCAGAAGGGCACCGTGTCCGACGCGGAGATCGGCGGCGTCGAGGGCTTCAAGACCGTCGTTCACCCGATGCTGGCCATGATGCTCCCCCGGCCCACCCTTGGCGTGGCCCAGGGTCGGCTCATCTTCGGCTCCAGCCCCAAGGTCATCGAGCAGGCGCTGGCCGTCGCCGCCGGGAAGTTGCCCGGCTTCGACAAGTCGGAGCGCTTCGCCAAGGAGGGCGTCGCCCCCAAGGGCCCGGTTCACTCGATGTCGTTCACGGACGAGACCAAGTTCGGCGAGGAGCTGGGACAGATGCTCCAGATGGTGCAGATGGCGCAGCTCATGCCCGGCCTGAGCGAGGTTGCGTCCAAGCCCGTGCCCGGCGCGATCCTGCGCATGGTCAGCAAGCTGGGCCCCGTCGTGCAGAAAATCGACTTCCTCCAGTCGTCGGCATCCCTCTCGACTTTCGACGGGAAGGCGATCGTGACCCGCAGCGTGCAGAACTATCGTGAGCCCCCGCCGCCTCCCGCGCCGCCGGCCGAAAAGCCCGCCGAGCCGAAGGGCGGCGACGCCGGAAAATAGCCACCCCCGAAGCGCGAGCCGCCCGACTTGGCGACGGGTGACGCGGGCGCTCGCCGCCGCGACGGCGTGGGGTCGCCGTGCCGCGCGGATCGGACCTGGAAGGACCGGCCTGCGGGCCGGTCCTTCGCCGCGCGCGATGTCGCGTTCAAGGTAGCGCGGGCTTGAGCCGCGGACGGGGTTTCCCCGGGCAGGCGCGGATCAGTCCAGCCGGCCCTGGGCCAGCAGCCGCTTGGCGTGGCCCACGAGGTAGACCGAGCCGGTGATGCAGATGAGGTCGTCGCGCGAGACGCAAGTCTTGGCGACGCGGTAGGCGCTCTCGAGCGAGTCGGCCACCTGCGCCATTTTCGCGCTCTTCTCGGCGAACCGCATGTAGAGGTCGCGCGGGTCAGCGCTTCGAGGCGAGGCGTTGTCGGTGAAGATCACCTTGTCGGCGCCGAGCTGAATCTGCTTCAGCATGCCGTCGATGTCCTTGTCCGCCGAGCAGCCGAAGATCACCACCATCGAATCATAGGTGATGTTCTGCCCGATGGCGTGCATCAGGGCGGCGATGCTGGCCGCGTTGTGGGCCGCGTCCACCAGCGTGCGCGGGTGCTGCTTGACGATCTCGAGCCGGCCTTCGATGCGCACCCGGGCCAGCCCGTCCATCGCCGGCTGCTCGGGAATCTCGTATCCCTTGCGGCGCAGCGCGTCGACGATGCCCAGCGCGACCGCGAGGTTCTGCGCCTGGTGCTCGCCCATGAGCGGCACCTGCACGTGGTCGAACCGCGTGTTCGCGGTGTTCATGCAGACGCGGATGTGCGGCCCGGCGCTGCGCGACGACTCGAAACGGAAGCTGAAATCCAGGTCGTCCTGCACGATGGCCAGCTCGCATCCGACACGTTCGGCGGCGCGCCGCAGCACGCGCTTCACGCCCGGGGGCTGCGGGGCGCTGATCACCGGCACGCCCGGCTTGAAGATGCCGGCCTTCTCCTCGGCGATCTTCTCGAGCGTATTGCCGAGCTGGGCGACGTGGTCGTAGCTGATCGAGGTGATGCCGCACACTTCGGGCTTGAGGACGTTGGTCGAGTCCAACCGCCCGCCCAGGCCGGTCTCGATGACCGCGATGTCAACCTCGTGCTGGGCGAAATACAGGAACGCGGCGGCCGTCATCAGCTCGAAGAAGGTCGGGTTGTCATCCAGACGATCGGCGATGGGCTGAATCCGGGCCATGGCCCGGGCGAATTCGAGCTCGCTGATCATCGCGCCGTTGATCCGGATCCGCTCGCGCAGCTCGACGAAATGCGGGGACGTGTAGAGCCCGGTCTCATACCCGCAGTTCTGGAGCATGGCCGCGAGCATCGTGCAGGTCGAGCCCTTGCCCTTGGTTCCCGCCACGTGCACGGTCTTGATTCGCTTGTGCGGGTTGCCGAGACCGGCCAGAATCCGCGACATGCGCGAGAGGTTGAAGTTGGTGTGGTTGTAGCCGACCCGCAGCATCGTCTCGTAGTTGGTTTTCGTGCTGAGGAAGGCCAGCGCTGCGCGATAACTCTTTATCCCGCCCGGCTTTGCACGGCCGATGGTTCGGGTCGCGGGTCGCTTGCGGGGGGGTGGGCGCCGGGTTCGGCTGGCTAGCTTCGGCATGGTCGATAAAATAACAGAAATCTTAGAATTCGTCAACGAGCCGGGCGGTGGCTCTTCGCGGGATTTCGCCCCGGCGGGGGCCTTTTCCGAGGTACTTCCGCCGCCTGGCCGCGCTGCACCGCGGTGCAACTTTGTAGCGCAGGGTACGTTCGAGGCGTTTTTCGGGCCACTTATCCGATCTACGTTCATCGGGCAAGTTGGGTGCGTGCGATTTTGGATCGGTCGAACTCATTGACGACACAAGTGGTCGCAATACCGGGCCGCGACTACCCCATCGTCATCGGGCCCGGCGCGCGCCACCGCCTGGGCTCGATCCTCGGCGCGGCCCGCGCCGTCGTCGTCGCCGATGGCCGCGTCGCCGATCTCCATGTCGGTCGGATTCAGACCGTCCTGTCCGACGCGCATGTGATCTACGTCCCGCCCGGCGAAGCCAGCAAGTCTCTCGATCAGGCCGCACAGGTGTACGACGCGCTGGCCGCGCTTCAGGTCGCCCGGTCCGACGTCCTGATCGCCTTCGGCGGCGGCATGGTGGGTGACCTGGCGGGTTTCGTCGCGGCCACGTGGATGCGCGGCATCCGGCACGTCATGGTGCCGACCACGCTGGAGTCGGCCGTTGACGCGTCCGTCGGCGGTAAAACCGGCGTCAACATCGCGGCCGGCAAGAACCTCGTGGGGGCGTTTCACCAGCCGATCGCCGTCGTGATCGACACCGACTTCCTGGCGACGCTGCCGCCGCGCGACTTCCGCGCCGGCCTGGCCGAGAGCGTCAAACACGCCGTCATCGCCGACGCGGAGTTCCTCGACTGGCACGAGCGCAACCGTGCTGAAATCCTCAACGGCGACCACGACGCGCTCACGCATCTGATCGCGCGGAACTGCCGCATCAAGGCGGAGGTGGTCGCGGACGACGAACGGGAGTCCGGGCTGCGCGCCATCCTGAACCACGGTCACACGCTCGGGCACGCTCTGGAGCTGAGCCTGGGATTCGCGCTGCGACACGGAGAGTGCGTCGCGCTGGGCATGATCGCCGAGAACGCGATCGCCGTGGCCCGCGGACGACTCGCGCCCGCCGACGCGGAGCGGGTCAGGGCGTGTCTGGCGTCCTTCGGGCTGCCCGTCCGCGCGCCCGCCAGCGTCGACCCTGAGGCCGTGCTGGCCGCGTGCCGGCTGGACAAGAAGAACCGCGGCTCCGGCGTGGTCTGCATGCTGTGCGAGGCGATCGGGTCGCGGCCGGTCGAGGTGACCGTCAGCGACGCGGAACTGTGGACCGGCCTGGCGGGGATCGGTTTGACGCCGGCGAAACGCTGACGCAGGCCGACCTGATCGGCCCGGGGCGTGAACGGCGACCCATCGCGGCTGGACGGAAGGCCCGTCCCGCGAGGGAGCACCGGATTCGCAGGGATCGCGCGGTTTCCGGGCGCGTTGTTTTCCGTCTACGTCGCTATTTCTCGCGCTTCATGACGCGTGCCGAATGTTACGGCGTGAGGCAGTTGATGAACGCGTCGATGTCCTGCCCGTTGACGGATCCGTCGCCGTTGGCGTCGCTGTTGCAGGGCGAGCAGCCGCTCGGGTTGCCGCCCAGGGCGGCGATGAACCCGGTGATGTCCTGCCCGTTGACCGAACCGTCACAGTTCGTGTCGCACGGGTTGCAGGCGGACGTGTTGACCGTCAGCGTCGCCGGATTGCTGGTGACCGACGCGCAGGTGCTGGACACCACCACGTCGTAGGAGCCCGCGTCCGAGGCGATGGTCGGGTCGATCGACAGCGTCGCCGTCGTCGCGCCGCTGATCCGGCCGTCGTCCGCGAGCGGCGCCCCGTTCTTGCGCCACGAGTACGAGACCGCGTTCGACGCCACGACCGTGAACGACGCCGGATCGCCTTCGTCGACAACCAGGCTCGCCGGGTGCTGCTGGATCGACGGGGGCGAGCCGACTGATGCGATCGACAGGCTCAGGTCGTATTCGTTGCGCGTGTCGTTGGTCAGGAACAGCCGCAGGTAGAACTCGTGCGGCGCGTCGAACGTGGTGGCCCAGACGAGCACCTTGGAGTCGTTGTCGCCGTAGCGCTGCCAGATGACCGGGCCGCCGCAGGTGTCGAACAGCTCCATGTCGATGTCACCCCAGTTGTTGTTGTGGGTGAGCGTGGCCGAGAGCTCCTCGCACGGATCGAGCGTGATGCGATACCAGTCTTCGTCCACGCCCTTCACGACCAGATCGGTGTAGTTGTCGCCGTGGTTGAGCACGCGCGCCGACGCGCAGTCGTCGTTGGGCTCGAGCGCGTCGTCCGTGCCGGCGGCGACCAGGTTCGCGAAGGTGGAGTTGACCTGCCAGAGCCGGCGGAACTTCCCGTAGCCGGACGGCCCGTCGGCATTGCTGCAATCGATGGGCACCGAGCTGTGCGACGCCACGCCGATCAGGAGCTGGTTGCTGTCCTTCCAGAGTCCCGACCCGGACGACCCGCCCTCGATCGTGCCGGAGTACCAGGAGATGCCGAAGAAGTTGGTCGTGTCACCCCACGGGTGCGTGATGGTGTTGCCCAAGGTGATTTTCTTGCGGGCCCCGTCCGGGTGGCTGATGCAGGTCACCTCGGTGCCCAGCGGCACTGTTTCGCTCGTCCAGCCGGCCCAGGTGCACCCTTCCGGCAGGGCGCGGTTGATCATCATGAGCGTAATGTCGGTGTTGCCGTCCGTCACCAGGAGGTCGCCATTGGTCGCCAGCGACTTGTACGCCTCATTCGATCCGTTGCAGGACACCGTCTGGTAGAAGAAGTAGGCGGTCACCGTGCCGGCCGCGGCGTCCGACCCGACGCAGTGATTGGCCGTCAGCAGGTATGGGGTGAAGTCGTTGGCGGCCGAGTTCAGCAGCGTTCCCGAGCACAGGAACGTCCCGCCGTCCACGATCGTCAGCCGCACCGTCGCGTTGTGCAGCGGATGCCAATCCGGGAAGCACATCACGTCGTTGTGGCACGGTCCCTCGGTCTCGATCGCGTCCACCCACTCGTCGATCGCGCGGTACAGGTGCGCCACCTGGCTGATCAGCCAGCCACCGGTCTTCGGCGCGTCGGCGGGGACGAAGTACTCGACGACCGCCGTGTCGCCCGGGATGACCGTCGACCAGAACTGACCGGTCCCGAACGGCCCTTCGCCACGGTAGGGGCCGTCGAACTGGTCCAGGCGGGTCGGCGAATAGACCCACAACTCGGCGCCACCCGGCATCTCCACGCCGTTGAATTCCAGCCGCAGCGCCTTGCCGGTGGGGGAGTGGACCGCGGCGTAGAACACATGTCCGACGCCGGGGACCTCCGCTACGCTGACGTGCGGGCCTTCCATCGCGAGCGTGACCGGGACGAGAATACCGTTACGAAGGGGGAGCTTCTGCTCGATCTCGTCCTCGGCCAGGAGCGCGGCGTTGTCGATCTCTTCCAGCAGCAGCGCATTAGCGGACCAGTCGAGCTCAAGTCCGTACCGGGCGCTGGGCCAGCCGGGCGCGGGCGGTGGGGCCAGCGGGCGCGAGTCGACCAGGTACCCGACCGCTTGATCGGGGCGCCGGGCCGGATCGAGCTGAGTCTGGGCGAAAGCGGCGGTAGCGGCCGCGAGCGACCCCATGAGCACAAGCGACCTTGAAACGGACGTGGGGCGGCCCGTCATGACGATCCTCCATGGCTTGAAGGTCTGTGAACCGACTGGAAACCCATCTCAGTCATTCAAGTCTACTCCGACCCATTCCGGGCGGCCAGAAAAATCCGCGGCGGCCGTGCGCTCGCGACCGGTGCAGGAAACGGATACGCTGAAGGGCGCTCGGGCGAGCGGCCGGCCTTGGGCGGGCCGGCACCTCCACGAAACGCAAGAGGCACCACCCCCATGAAAAACGCATCCGCACGCGCATTATTGCCGTTGGCCGCCCTGCTCTTTCCGGTCGGCGGTGCTGCGGACGGTCCGCACGTCGCCGGTCCAACCGCCATCACCGACGTTTCGGTCGTAGTCGCGCCCGGCGAATCGGTGAGCCCGGCCACGATCCTCGTCGACCGCGGACGCATTGTCGCGGTCGGCGCCGACGTCGTCATACCGCCGGGCGCCGAGCGGATCCGCGGTACCGGGCTGACCGCGTACGCGGGGTTCATCGACGGCTTTGCGCGCCGCGGACTCGAGCCGCCCGCACCCAGCGAAGCCGAGGAGCGCCGCCTTGAGGACGATTTCCCGTCCGTTTCCGACGGGCCTCAAGCGCTCACGGTGGCGGCCAACCGCAACGGCATCGCTTCCCGTTCCCGCGTCGAGGAGAGGCTCGATCTCAGCGGCGACGCGTTCGCCAAGTCGCGTGAGGCGGGGTTTACGGCCGCGCTGCTGGCCGGGCCACAGGCCATCCTGGGTGGGACCGCCTCGGTGGTGCAGCTCGGCGACCAGCCCGTCCGCCGCTCGGTGCTGAATGCCGCCGTCGCCCACACCGCGTCCTTCGAGCTGCCCGGCCGGCGCGCGCTTACCGAGCGCGGCCGCTACCCGTCGTCGGCCTTCGGCGTCATCGCCCAGTTTCGCCAGGTCATGTCCGATGCCGCCTGGTACCGTGACATGACCGCGTACGTGGCGTCGCACCCCGAGGCGCGGCCCGAGCTGCCGCTCGACCCCGACCTGGAGGCGCTGCAAGCCGTGCTGAGCGGGCAGACGCGTGTCGCCTGGGAAGCCAACACGGCGGACGAGATTCACCGCGCGCTGGACCTCGCTGCCGAGTGGAGCTTCCAGCCGGTCATCGTCGGCGGCCGCGAGGCCTACAAGGCGACCGATCGCCTGAAGGCGAGCGGCGTAACGGTCGTGCTGTCCCTGCGGATTCCGCCCAAGCCGAAGGAGTACAAGCTCGAAGCACGAAAACTGCGCAAGGCCGTCGGCGATGAGTCGCTGTACGGCAGGAACTGGGAGCAGCGTCCGTTTCAGCCCCGGTCGGCCTATGAGCTGGAGACGCGCCTCCGCGACGAGAGAATCGGATGCGCCGCCCGGCTCGAACAGGCGGGCGTCGACTGGTGCTTCGCCTCCGTCGAGCTGTCGGACCCGACCACCGCGCTCGAAAGCGTCCGCGAGATGATGGAGCGCGGTTTGTCCGCCGACGCCGCCCTGCGCGGTCTGACGCTGGCACCGGCGCGGCTCTGGGGATTGGAGCGCGAGCTGGGCCGGGTGCAGGCCGGGATGCGGGCGAACCTGACGCTGCTGACCAAGCCGCTCGGCGAAAAGGACGCCGCCGTCCGCTACGTGTTCGTCGACGGCCGCCGATTCGAGTTCAGTCCCGAGCGGGAGCGGGGCGAGCGGCGCGGCGAGCGCGGCGAGTCCGATACGCCGGGTCCGTCCGACGACGACGGCGATGCGGTGGACGATCACGACCACGCCGCCGCGGAGTACTCCTGCCGCACGGTGGATATGGGCGGCTACGACGGCACGGGCGAGGACGCCTGCTGCGCCGCGGGCGGACTGGAGCCGGCCCCGACGTGGGAGCCGCAGGACCAGGAGCCGCGTCGCCGCGGCCGGCGCAGCCGTGGCGAGCGCGATCGGGACCGCGATACGGACGAGCGGTCGGCCGGCTCGCAGCCGGCGACGACCGGGACGTCGAGCGCCGAGGTGGAACCGCCGCCGGGACCGCTGGATGACATCCTGCTGCACGAGCCGCAGTGGACGATCGAGAGCGACGCGGAGCGCGACCCGGGCCTGAAGCTCGGCGGCGACGTCTTTCTCACCAACGCGTACGTGATTCCGGTCTCCGCGCCGGACCTGCCGCGTGCGTCGATCCTGGTCCTCGGCGGGAAGATCGCCGCGATCGGGACGAACGTGGAGGCGCCGGCCGGTGTGACCGTGATCGATCTGGCCGGCCGAGCGGTCATGCCGGGCATCATTGACCCGCACTCGCACATCGCGCTGGACGCGGTCAACGAGGCATCGCTGAGCGTCACGCCGGAGGTGCGCTGCGACGACGTGGTCCGCCACGACGACGTGAGCATCTATCGGGCGCTGGCCGGCGGGACCACCACCATTCACGCCATGCACGGGTCCGCCAACACCATCGGCGGGCAGAACGTCATCCTGAAGCTCAAGTACGGCCGGCCTTCGTCGGACATGATCGTGCGCGACCGCCATCGCACGGTGAAGCTGGCACTGGGCGAGAACGTGAAGCGCGGCGGGATGCAGCCGCGCGGCGAGGGTCCGCGCGGGGAGGGTCCGCGCGACGTGCGGCGTTTCCCCGGTACCCGGATGGGTGTCGAGACCACGCTTCGCCGCGCCTTCGCCGCTGCGCGCGACTACGCGGCCGCCCGCGCGGCGGCGCAGAGCGCCGGCCCCGGCGCCAGGCCACTTCGCCGCGACTTGCGCCTCGAAGCGCTGGCCGACGTCCTTTCCGGCGACATCTGGGTGCATTGCCACAGCTACCGCGCCGACGAGATCCTGCGTCTGCTCTCGGTCGCTGAGGACTTCGGGTTCCGCGTCGCGGTGCTTCAGCACGTGCTGGAGGGCTATCGCATCATGCCCGAAATCCTCCGGCACGGATGCGCCGCATCGACGTTCTCCGATTGGTGGGCCTACAAGGTCGAGGCGTACGACGCCGTGCCCTTCAACGCCGGAATGCTGCTGCGCCACGGCGTGTGCGCCACCATCAACTCGGACTCGGCCGACCTGATCCGGCACATGAACCTCGAGGCCGCCAAGTGCCTGAAGTACAGCGGCCTCTCGCCGGGCGAGGCGCTGAGCCTGATCACGCTGAACGGAGCACGGCAGCTTGGGCTGGAGCGGCGCATCGGCTCGTTGGAAGTGGGCAAGGACGCCGATCTGGCCATCTTCGAGGGCCACCCGCTGGGTGCGTACAGCCGCTGCGTCCTGACCCTGATCGAAGGCGAGGTGTACTTCCGCCACCGTGACTTCGCGCCGCAAGGCACGCACGCGCCGGTGGTCCTCGCCGCGCCCGCCGCGCTGACCGCCGCGGCGGACCCGGAGCCGCCGGCGGCGCCGGGTGTGGTGGCACCGCCGCCCCCACCGCCCGCCGCTCGCGCCTACGCCGTCACGGGCGCGACGCTGCACACGGTCAGCCACGGGGTGATCGAGCGCGGGACGATCGTGCTGCGCGACGGGAAGATCGTCGCGCTCGGCGCCGACCTATCGCCGCCGCCCGACGCGACGGTCATCGAGGCCTCCGGACGGCACGTGTTCCCCGGCCTCATCAACGCCGCCACCACGGTCGGACTGAGCGAGATCGGCGCGGTGGACGTGACGATCGACACATCGGAGTCCGGCACGTACCAGCCGGACGTGCGCGCGGTGTCGGCCTTCAACCCGCACAGCGCGACGGTCGAGGTGACCCGCAGCGAGGGCGTGCTGTCGGCGGTGGTGATCCCGATGGATCCCGCCGTGGCCGGTCAGGCCGGGCTGGTCGACCTCGACGGCTGGACGATGGAGTCGATGCTGGTCGATCCGTCGGTGGGGCTCGTAGTGCGCCTGCCGTCGCGCCCGGCCGAGCCCATTGCGGATCGCGACAGGTCGCGCCGCCGCGGGCGGCGCGGCGAAGCAGCCGGGGAGACGGGCGGGTCGCAGGCGCTGGACGAGATGGCGCGGTTCTTCCGCGACGCGCGACGTTACGCGGACGCGACCGAGGCCGCCGCCGCTGGCTCCCCGGCCGCTGCGCTCGAGCGTGATCCGCGCTTCGACGCCATGATCCCGTACGTCACCGGACGCCGTCCGGTGTTCTTCGTCGCCGGAGAGTATAAGGCCATTCTCGAAGTCCTGCTGTTCGCGGCGCAGCTCGAGATCAGGCCGGTGATCCTCGGCGGGCGCGACGCGTGGAAGGCGGCCGACCTGCTGGCCGCGCGCGACGTCCCGGTCATTTACGACGCCGTCTTCCAGGCTCCGCGCGAGCCGGAGTGTTGGGACGCGAACTTCCGCGCGTTGTCAATTCTGTCGCGCGCGGGCGTGAAGTTCTGCCTCGCGACGCGCGACGCGTCGCTGGCCAAGCTGCTGGGAGTCGAAGCCGGCTTCGCCGCAGCGCACGGCCTGAGCCCCGACGATGCGCTGCGCGCCATGACGCTGTCGGCCGCGGAGATCCTGGGCGTCGAGGACCGGCTCGGATCGCTTGACGTCGGGAAGCAGGCCAACCTGTTCGTCGCGACCGACCACCCGTGCCAGGCGACCGCCCGGGTCACGGCGGCATTCATCCGCGGCCACCCGGTCTCACTGGACAACAAGCACAGCCGCGCAGCCGAACGGTTCGCCCGGCGGCCGTCGCCGTCGCTGCCCTCGGCGCCGCCGCGCCTGGCCGGCCCGCCGGCGCAGGAGGCCGCCGGGACGCACTAGCGTGCACGCCGCCGGCGAAACCGTGGGCGGCCGCGCTCCGTCCGCTCAAGGCGGCGTAATCGCCCGCCCCAGCGCATCCGCTGTCTCCGCGATCCGCGGCCCGGCCAGGTAGTGCTGCGGGCCGACCAGCACGCGCACTCGTCCGCGCCGCACCGCCGCAAGGTCGCCCACCCGCGCCCAGGCGGCCACCGCGTCGGCGTCGCCGCCCGGCCGGTGCGCCCCGTCGGGGTCCAGCTCGACGATCACGTCCGGATCGGTCGCCACGACCACCTCCAGCGAGAGCGGTCCGAAAGCGGCGTCCAACTTCGCCGCGTTCCGCGCCCCCAGCAGCGTGAGCATCTCGTCGTAGAACGAACCTGGACCGGCCGAAAACGGCGCCGCGGGCGGATTCCCGAGGACGCCTACGACGATCAGCACGCTCGCCCCGCGCGCCGACCGGTACCGCCGCGCAACCGCCTCCAGATCCGCCTGCACGGCGTCGCACAGCGCGTCAGCCGTCCGCCGGCGGCCGGTCAGGTCGCCGATCCGCCGCGCCGCGGCAAAGACATCCGCCAGGCCCACGTCCGGCACGGACTCGAAGCGCAGCCCCGCTCCGCGCAGCCGCTCGGCCTGCAACCCGCTGCGCCCGGATAGCACGATCAGGTCGGGCCGCAGCGCCGCCAGCGCTTCGACGTTGGTGTCCACCAGCGCCCCCAGCGCCGGAACGTCCCGCACCTCCGGCGGCCAGTTGCAGTAGGTCGTTCGGCCCACAAGCCAGTCAGCCATCCCCAGAGCGCAGATCGTCTCGGTCACGCGCGGCGCCATGCTCACCAGGCGCAGCCTGGGCGCGTTCCGCTCGGCAGGATCGACGCGCGGATGGCGCACGTGATCGGTCAGCGCCGCTGAGGCCGGTTGCGACGCGGCCGGCGAAGTAGTCGTGCTTGACGGGGTCGGCGACTCACGGCACGAAGCGGATGCGACGACCAGGCTGAGCCCGAGCCATCGGGCCGCGGTCGGGATCGCCGACTGCGATGGGCGGGCGATGCGCACGTCAACGCTCCCGGGGCGCGCCCTTCGCGAGCAGCGAGTCGATGCACCCGCCCAGGTACGCCGCCTGAAGCTGTGCGCCCCATTCCGGTCCGTCGCCGATGATCTCGAACGCGACGCGGCCGCGGGCGAACGCGACCCCGTCCGCCATCCATGCCCCGCGATCGCCGATCGCCAGCGGCTCGGAGTCCTGCTCGCGCCGCTCGTCGACGAACGCCGCGGCGCGCTCTACGGTCGGAAGTTGATAAGCGCGCACCCGCAGGGCGCGCCCGCCACCGTTCTCGTGGTCATACAGCGCCAGCCACACCCGCGCAGGCTCCAGCGGCGCGACCTTGGCCCAGTCTGAGCCGATCGCGTCCACCGCATCTGTCGCCGCCCCGCTCCACACGGTGCCGCGCAGGACCCAGGGCGACGCCATTGCGGCGCGCGGAAACGCCGCCAGGATCGGCTCGCGTTGCCCTGCACAGCCCGCGCCCCCCGCGATGCACAGGGCCGCCCCGAGCAGGGCCGCGCCGATCCCGCGTCGCCGTTCGGGGCGCGTCACGGCGTGAAGTCCGGAGAGAGGTACGGGTTCGTACGGCGCTCCCGGCCGATCGTCGTCGGCGGACCGTGCCCCGGGTACACCACGGTCTCGTCGGGCAGCGAGAGCAGGTTCGCGCGGATGTTGGCCAGCAAGCGCTGCCCGGAACTGCCCGGAAAGTCGTAGCGGCCGATGCCACCCGCAAAGAGCGCGTCGCCCGCGAGCACCACGCCCGCCGACGCGCAGTAATAGGCCAGCCCGCCGGGCGAGTGCCCCGACACGTCCAGGGCGCGCCACTCCAGCTCACCCAGCCGCTCGACGTCGCCCGGCGCCAGCCAGCGGTCCGCCTCGGGCGCCGTCACAGGCAACCCCATCCCCGCTGACAGGTTGGCGCGCGCGTCGATCAGCATCAGCCGTTCGTCCCGCGGAGCGACGATCGCGACCCCGGGCAGCGCACGGCGCAGCGGCCCAACGCCCGCGATGTGGTCGGCGTGGCAGTGCGTCAGCACGATCGCGGCCGGCGCCAAACGCCGCGACGTGATGAATGCCAGCATCTCCTCCGGCTGCGGCGGCAAACCCGGATCGACGATCCAGCACGTCGGCGAGGCGGCGGACCAGACCAGCATTCCGTTCTCCTGAAACATCGGGTCGTTGAAGACTTCGACGTTCAGGCCGCCGGGCGAGCTCATGGCGCGGAATCGGGCGGCGGGGGGGCGGTGGAGTCGTTCACTTCCAGGGTCTCCGGCAACAGGACCGAGGGCGACGCTTCGCCGGTCTCGATCTGCCGCACCAGCATGCGAACCGCCGTTCGCCCCAGCTCGATGACCGGCGCGCAGACCGTCGTCAGTTTCCGGTACGCGAACTGGTGCAGCACCACGCCTTCGTTGCCGACCACGCTCATGTCCTGCGGCACGCGCAGGCCGCGCTCCAGCAGGCGGTTCACCGTCAGGATCGCCATCGCGTCGGAGTACACGACGATGGCCGTCGGACGCGGCCGCATGGCCAGGTACTCGTCCACGTGCTCGCCGATCTCACGGAACGCGTCGTAGGTCGGTATGGGCGGAAGCGCGCGCCGCGCCATCGCCTCGACGTAGCCGCGCTCGCGGAGCGCGGTTGCGCGGTTGCGGTCCGCCACGTTGTGTGGCATGTATGCAATGCGGCGATGTCCCAGCTCGAAAAGATGTGCGACGGCCAGTTCCATCCCGCCCAGCTCGTCGGGTTGCGCGCAGTTGACCGGTTCCTCCAGCATGGCGTTGAGCCAGACGTGCGGGATGTCATAGTGCTCAAGCGCGGCGCGGGTGCGCGCCTCCGACTCGGCCGGGATGACCACGCCGTCCAACTGCTGCTCGCTGAAGATGCTCGCGCCGTGCATCTCCAACGTGCTGCGCACCACCTTCAGCATCAGGTGGTACCCCGAGTCCTCGGCCTGGGCTGCAATCCCGCGGAACACCTGCCCGTAGTAACTTCCGGTCATGCAGTACTCGGTCGCCAGCACGCCGACCGTGCGAAAGCGCTTCCCGGCCATGGCCCGCGCGGCGGCATGCGGCCGGTAGCGCAGCTCGCGCGCCACCCGCAAGACGCGCTCGCGTGTCAGCTTGCTCAGGACGACGTTGGAGCGGTTGCCGGTCAACGCGGTCGATGCCGTCCCCACGGAAACCCCGGCGGCCTTCGCAACGTCTCGAATGGTCACGCGGTTGCGCGCGCCGCCGGCGGGGCGCGATGGTTGCTCAGGCATACCTAGTCATTCTCTCCCGCTGTCGCGCCGATTGCAATTGACGCCGGTCCGGGCCCCGGCCCGACGTACCCCCTCGCCCCGCTCGCGCCGCCTCCGGGGACGTCGAACCTCAGCCACGCAGGCCGCGACTGCCATCCCAGCGCCCCAAGCCCGATCGCATACAGCAGAAAGAACGACCCGAAGATGTAGTGGTCCTGCGGAAGGTAGAGCGCCCACTGGAAAAAGCACCACGCCCCCAGCGCCAGCTCCAGCAACCACAGGTTCGAGCGGATGGGCGAGTAGCTCGGCCGCACCTGCCCGCGCCCCTGGGCGCCCGACTTGGGCGTGCGGACGAACACGCCCCCGCGCACCAGCGCGCCGCTCACGACCGCGGCGCAGTTGTTGACCGACAGGCCCAGCCCCAGCACCACCAGCTTCAGCACGCGCCACAGGCTCGTGCCGCCCCCCCCGATCGCCCACCGGGCGTACACGTACGCCACCGACGGCGCCGCGCACGCAAACGGGATCAACGCCCAGCTCCACGCCAGCCAGCGCGCGTATCGGTCCATCGGCAGCAGCTCGAGCAGCGGCCGCGCCAGCAGCGGGACGGCCACCATGTAGAGCGCAACCGAGTACTGCGTCAGGTGAATCGTGGCTTCGACTTTCTGGAGCAGCGTCAGCGGCGCCCGCCACACGGCCGGCAGCAGCTTGCGGGCGGTCTGGATGGACCCCATCGCCCAGCGCCGCTGCTGCGTCTTGACCGCGTCGGCGCCGGACGGCACCTCCGCCGGGCACACCACGTCCATGCAATAGACCACGCGCCAGCCCGCAAGCTGCGCGCGGTACGACAGGTCCAGGTCTTCCGTCAGCGTGTCGCCTTGCCAGCCGCCTACGCGCGCATCCTCGATCGCTGCCTTGCGCCAGATGCCCGCGGTTCCGTTGAAATTCAGCAGCAGCCCGTTCCACCCGCGCCCGCTCTGCTCCACGCCGAAGTGCCCGTCGATGCCCAGCGCCAGCGCCTCCGTCATCCACGTTTCGCCCGCGTTCAGATGCCCCCAGCGGCCCTGCACGCACGCCGCGTCGGGCTGCGTCGCGATCAGCGGGATCAGCCGCCGCAGGAAGTCGCGCTCCGGAACGAAGTCGGCGTCAAACACCGAGACGAATTCGCCCCGCGCCTGCCGCAGTCCGTGCGCCAGCGCGCCGGCCTTGAAGTGCTCGCGCGTCGGCCGGCGGATTGCCTTCACGTCCGCGCCGCGAGACCGAAGCTCGGCGCACACCGCGTCCACGATCTCGCGCGTCTCGTCCGTGCTGTCGTCGAGCACCTGGATTTCGTGCTGTCCGGCCGGGTAGTCCATCGCCGCCGCCGCCTCGATCACCCGCCTGGCCACGGCACGCTCGTTGAATAGCGGAATCTGCGTGGTCACCACCGGCCAAGCGTCCGGTGGGTTCGTGGCCGCGTACCGCTCGACCAGGGCCGCCTGGGCGCCGCGGACGCGTCGCCGCCGCAGGTGGGTCAGAAGCATAAGCACGCACAGGTGCAGGCCGTAGACCGTCGGGACCAGCGTCAGGACCAGGTAGCAAAGGAGGCAAACGAGCTCGAAATACGCGCGCACAGTGCCCTCGTCGCACGCCGGCGACCCCCCCCCGGTCGGCCGCGCCGTTATGACCCACAAAACGAGGTCTATACCGCGCCAGGGCACGTGTCGCAACGCGGCCGGACCAGGAAGCCGGCGTCGACCGATCGGCTTTTCGATTGTCCGCGGCGCGCGCTGCTGGTAAAGTGAAGTAGGGACTGGTGATGCGGCGTTGTCCGATGGCGCGCTGTGCTCGCGGCGCCGCGCCCGATCCGCGGGTAATTCCGCACCCCTGCTTTCAGCCTTGCTACGGGAAAGGAGTCACACGATGCGTACGCGGGCCGTTGTTCTCGGACTGTGTGTCGGTTCTTGGGCTGTTTCCGGCGCCGTGGCCCAATCCACGCTGGATTGGCCGGTGGGGGAGCTGTTTCCGGTCGGCATCGACACGGGCATGATCGACAACCCCACGGATGCGCCCGCGCTGATCTATCAGCAGGATGTGACCTGGCCCGCGGCGGCGTGGCTTCGGCTCTATTTCGACTCGCCCAGCCTGCCCAACGGCGGCATCGTCCGCGTCATGTCCGCCCTCGACGGCCAGACGCAGGAGCTTGACGCCGACGGGCTGGTCATGTGGTCCAACTCGACCGCCTACTTCAACGGCGACGCCCTCGTGCTCCAGGTCATCGCCGGTCCCCGCACCGTCGGAAACCGCCTCGTGGTGCGCGAACTCGCCGCGCAGCTCACGGGCGCCGGCGGGATCGCCGCTCCCTGCGGCATCTGCGGCGCCGACGACCGCGTCGACTCCAGTGCGGACTGGTCCTGCCGTCTGATGCCCGTCGGCTGCACCGCCAGCGTCTACACCGAGGAAAGCTGCATCGTCTCGGCCGGACATTGTGCGGGCGGCTCGAACTATGTGATTCAGTTCCGGGTTCCCCCCTCCAACGCCGACTGCTCGCTCAACAACCCCCCGGTCGAAGAGCAGTTCCCGGTGCTGGCGCAGAACTGGCTGAACGCCGGGGTCGGGGCGGACTGGGCGGTCATGACCACCGGACTCAACAACCTCGGGCAATCCGCCTACCAGCGCTACCGCCAGCTCCGCCCGATCTCGGCCGTGCTGGGCAACGCCGGGGACACCGTGCGCATCCGCGGGTACGGCGTGGACAGCGAGTGCGTCAAGAGCCAGACGCAGCAGTACGCGCTCGGCCCCATCAACAGCCGCGCCAGCACCTACTACACGTTCTCGGTCGACCTGCGCGGCGGCAACTCCGGTTCCGGGCTGATCCGGGACGAGGAGATCATCGCCATCGTCACCCACTGCACCGAGAACTGCCCCAACTACGGAACGCGCGTCGACCGCACCGACTTTCGGACCGCGCGGAACAACCTCTGTCCGGCCGTCGTGTGTCTGCCGTGCGACACCAACTGCGACGGCTCGGTGAACGGAGGTGACATCGAGAACTTCGTCGACCTGCTTGCCGGGGCGATCGGGTGCTCCTGGTGTGCCGGCGACACGAACCTCGACGGTTCGCTCAACGGTCAGGACATCGGCGGGTTCATCGCCTGTCTTGGAAACCCCTGACACGTGCGGGCTGCTCGGTCGTCATTGCGGCGGCGCCGAGGCAGGCTGTGAGCCTGGGGACGCGCCCGTGTAGGGGGCGCCGAGCGCGTCCAGCTGTCGCTTCGCGTCCGCGTTGCCGGGCTCGAGGCGCAACACCGCCTGGAACTCCGCGACGGCCCGCGCCACCTGCGAAGTCCCCAGATAGAGCCGCCCCAACTGGAGGTGAAGCGACGCGTCGCCCGGCCCGTATTTGACGGCCTGCTCACCCAGGATGATGGCCGAATGCAGCCCCAGTGCGTATTGAATCTCCAGTTGCGCCACCGCCGCGTCAATCATCTGCGCCAGACCCTTGGCCGCCGCGGACTCCTGACCGGGCAGTAGCCGATCGGTGCGCTCCCCCGACGCGTCCCGCGCGTACATCGACAGCACGTATTCGTTGAGAACGTTGTAGCGCGCCTGCTCGGCGTTCAGCAGGCGCCGCACGGCGTCGACCGACTCCGGCTGCGCCTGAACCTGCTTCCTGGCGACGGCGATCATCCGCTCCACCAGCCGGCGCGATTCGTCGAACTCCCCTTCGCGCAGGCGGATCGAGCTCAGCAGGTCCAGCGCGGTGTAGTTCTCCGGATCGAGCTGCGCCGCCTCCTCGGCTGCCGTCCGCGCCGCCGTCCGCTGCTGGAGCTCGTGATACACCACCGCCTGGTTCAGCTTGAATTCGCCCCGCGACGCCCGCGGAACGAGCGGCTCGGCTTTCTCAAGGTACGTCAGCGCCTGCCGCCAATATCGTGCGCGGATGTAGTACTTCGCCAGCCCGTACAGCGCGCGGAACTCGGTGGCGCTGATCTCCAGGGCACGCGAGTACATCGTGCGGGCGGCGTTCCCGTCGCCCACGGACTCGGCCGCCGACCCCAGGCCCAGAATGGCCTCCAGGTTGCTCGCGTCGCGCGCCAGCACCTCGCGGAACGCCGCCGCCGCCTCCTGGTACCGTCCGGCCGCGGCCTGCTGCTGCCCGCGCACCAGGAGTTCCGCCACCGTCGGGGCGTCCGCGCCGCGCGGGGCGGGCGCCGTGGTCGGCGCCGCCTGCCCGACCGGCACGCTCTGGGCCGCGAAAGTCGCGGCGGCCCCATGGACGGCCAGGAAGATCGTCAGCGCCCTTCTCATTGCGAGGCTCCGTGTTCGATCCCGCGCGCAAGTCGTCCCGCCGCGGGTATTCCGCCTTCTTATCGGTCATTTGCGCCGCGCGCATCAGGTGCAGACGCGCGGGCTTTGTAACCCCGAAACCGCAAAAATCAACCGGCATGCCGCGACTTGACCGCGCTGAGGCGACGCCGGGTGCCCGATTCGGGGCCGGGAAACGCACCGCCGGGCGACGGTCGCCTACTCGACCCGGACGACGCGCAGGATGGTGATGTCGTCAAACGGTACGTTTTCGAGCACGTTCGGAGGGAACCCCTTGTTCACCACGCGGACCTGGGCGATGGCATCCACCACATCCATGCCCTCCACCACGCGGCCGAACACGGCATAACCGTTACGCCCATCGGTCGCGTTGAGCGAATCGTTGTCCTTCAGGTTGATGAAGAACTGCGCCTGGGCCGAGTCGATCTCGCTGGTGCGCGCCATCGCGACCGTCCCGCGGTCGTTGGTCAGGCCGTTGTCCGATTCATTGCGGATCGGAGCGTGGGTGGGCTCCTTTTCGCTCAGGTTGCGGTCAAACCCGCCGCCCTGGATCACGAAGTCCTTCACGACGCGGTGGATGAGCAGATCGGTGTAAAAACCCTCGTCGACGTACGCCAGAAAGTTCGCGACGCTGATGGGCGACTTCTGATCCTCGAGCTCGACCACGATGTTGCCCGACGTGGTCTCGATGCGGACGATCGTCCGCGCGTCCGGATCGCGGACCGTGATGGTCACGGAGTCCCGCGAGGTGCGGCCGGTATCGTCGCGGACCTCCAGCTCGAACGTGAACGTGTTGGCGCCCGCCGCGAAGGCCGGCGCGGTAAAGGTCGCCGTCGCGGTTTCCGCCCCGTCGAGCGTCACGCTGGGCGTGCCGGCGGTCTGCGCCCAGGCATACACTGTGATCGCGCCGGAGCTGCCCGTCCCGTTCAGCGACACCGCGACGCCGGGATCGACCGCCTGGTCCGGCCCGGCGTCGGCCGAAATACGCGTCGACCCGCCGTCGCTCCCGCCGGCGTCCCCGAAGTTCGGGTCGGCTCGCACCGTCACCGCCACCACGAAGTTGCCCAGGTCGCCGCGCTGATTGCGCGTGTTCACGCGAAACTGGAGGACCTGGTCGCTGGCCAGCGATGGTGCCACGAAACTGGCGTTCGCGCCGCGCGCCGCCTGGAGCTTCACCCCGGGGCCGGAGAGCTGAAACCAGTTGTAGAGCACCTCGCCGCCCTCCGGATCGGCGTCGACGGTCGCGACGAGCTGCACGGTCTGCCCGGCGTCGGCGACGGACACGTCGGCGACCGCCGTCGTTGCAATCGTGCCGTGTCCGGGGACTCCCCGGCTGTCGTCCTGCGACACGGGACAGCCCGGCACGACCTGTGCCAGGACGAACGACGCGAGCACCAGTCCCGTTCGTAACACGACGAGGTACCTCCACCGCGTGTCGCGCCAGGCCCGGCCCGCGACACGGCATCTGACTCAGATTCTAGGGCGTTTCAATGGGCCGGCAACGCCTGCGCCAACTGCTGCATCTCTTCAACTGTGTTGTAGAAATGCGGGCTGGCCCGCAACCGGCCCCGACGGCAGGCGACGATGATCTTGAACTCATTGCGCAGGTGCTTGCGAACGGCGTCGTGGTCGTGCTTGTCCGACGCCAGCGACACGATCCCGCTCCACTCGCTGGCCGTCCGCGGGCTGGCGACGCGCCACCCGCGACTCTGGACGCCCTCCACCAGCGCATCGGTGAGTTGCTTGACGCGCACCTGGACGTTCTCGATTCCGTACCCGAGCAGCAGGTCGAGCGAAGCGCCCAGCGCGGCGATCCCCGCGACGTTGTACACGCCGCTGTCGAAGCGGCGCGCGTCGCTGACGAAGTCCATCCGGTCGGTCGGCGCGTCGTACGGGTGCTTCATGCACAGGTAGCCGACCACGCTGGGCTTGAGGTGACCCAGCAGCTCGTTCTTGCAGAAGAAGATCCCCGCGCCCTCCGGCGCGCAAAGCCACTTGTGCCCGTCGGCCGCCAGGAGGTCGATGTTCATGGCCCGCACGTCGATCGGGTGGACGCCCAGCGCCTGGATCGCGTCCACGAAGAACAGCACGCCCTTTTCCTTGCACACCTCGCCCAGCCGCGTCAGGTCCAGCCGAAACCCGTTGGACCACTGCACCGCCGAGACCGCCACCAGCCGAGTTCGGTTGTCGATCGCCGCCACCAGCCGGTCGAACCGGACGCGACCGTCCTCTTCCGGAACGCGCCGCAGCGCCACGCCGCGCTGCTCCAGGTTCATCCAGGGATAGATGTTGGCAGGGAACTCCATCGCGGTCGTCACGATGTTGTCGCCGGTGACCCACTGGATTCCGTTGGCGACATAGTTGATCCCCTCGCAGGTGTTCTTGACGAACGTGACCTCGAGCGGATCGGCCTTGATCAACCGCGCCGCGAGCTGGCGCACGCGTTCCGGGGTGCGATAATAGGTTCCGCGCAGATAGGCGGCCTCGGACATTTCGCGCGCGTAGCCGGCCATCGCTTCGGCCGCGGGAAGCGAGATCGGGGCGACGGCGGCGTGATTCAGGAAGTTGTAATGCCGCGTGATGGGGAACTGCGCGCGCAACTCATCGACGGTCATCGGGTCTCCTGCGTTGAGTCCTCGACATTGTAGACCCAGGTGGTAACGCGAATCGTGGGGGAAATCCAACGCCGGCCGACGTATTGCTTATCGGACGAAACGGCAGGTTTTCCCGGCGAGAGCGATTTTATCAGTTGACGCTTCCAAGCCAGCCGACGAGAATATGGACGGATTCATCGCTACGTTTCGTAGGTCCGCCGAGCGCCGCTCGGCGTGTAACGAGGAACGTAACACAAGCACGAACAAGATCATAAGTCAGTCGAGCGCGGCTGCCCATCATCCGTAACGCATCGTCATTCCGCTCGCTCATTCGCCGCCGACGACTGAACGCGCTGGAAGTGCGCTTAACGCCATGAAGACCTTCCGTCTCGCCCCCATCGCCAACCTGGCCATGCAGCTCGAACGCGGACCGCGACGGTTCGCGCTGCGGCACCTGCTCCAGATCGAGTTCCTGCTGTCGGTCGTCGAGCCGCAGCGGGCGTACCCGCTTGACTTCGTAGTCCACGGGCTGACCGGGTTCCGGTCGGCGGCGGGCCGGGCCGACGACGAGCAACTGCTGTCGGGCAGCGCGCTGCGGGAAGACCTGGCGCTGCTGGCCGAGCGCATCAGTGCCGCTGCCGACCTGAGCGTGGAGACGTGCCCGGACGAGGTGTTTTCGATCGGCGACCTCGCGCGGCGGTTTGACGTGAGCACCAAGACGATCTTCCGCTGGCGGCAGCGCGGCCTGGTGGGGTGGCGTTTGCGTTTTCCGGACCGGCGCATCCGGACGGTGTTTCCGGCGCGGTGTGTGCGGCGATTCGTGGCCGAGAACGCCGACCTGGTCGTGCGGGGCACGACGTTCACCCAGCTCACCAACGCGGAGCGCGGTGCGATCGTCTCGCGCGCGGCGGCGCTGGTCGGCACGAGCCGACCGACGGTGAACGCGGTGGCGCGTGCGATCGCGGAGGAGACCGGCCGGGCTGTCGAGACGGTCCGGTTGATCCTGAAGCATCATGACGAAGCCAACCCGGGGGCTGGGATCTTCAACCGCCCGACGATCGCCGTGGACATGGACGACGACCGGTTGCGGGTGTGGGAGGCCTACGTCGACGGGGCGTCGGTGGACGAGATCGCGCGCCGGTTTGGGCGCGGCGTCGCGTGGGTGTACCGCGTGGTGCATCGGATGCGGGCGCGCGAGATGAAGGCGCGGCGCATCGAGTTCATACCGTCGCCGGAATTCGAGATGGGGGATGCCGACGCGATCATTCTGAAAGATCCCCGGCTAGCTCCGGCGGGCGACGGTCCCGCGGTGCGTCCGCCGGCGGACCTGCCCCCGTACCTGCAACAGCTCTTTCGCGTGCCGCTGCTGACGCGCGAGCGCGAGTTTGCGCTGTTCCGCAAGATGAACTACCTCAAGTTCAAGGCGGCGCGGCGCTGCGCGGCGATGGACCCGGACACGGTCCGCCCGGTCGAGCTGGACCGGATCGAGGCGCTGCTGGCCGACGCGGGGCGCGTGAAGAACGAGATTGCGCAGGCCAACCTGCGCCTGGTGGTGAGCATCGCCAAGAAGCACATGCGCGGGAACCGCGACTTCTTCGAGGTGGTCAGCGACGGCAACCTGTCGCTGCTGAAGGCCGCCGAGAAGTTCGACTTCACGCGCGGGTTCAAGTTCAGCACGTACGCGGCCTGGGCGATCATGAAGAACTACGCGCGGGCCACGCCGGCGCAGATCACCTATGCCGACCGCTATCAGACGGGACGCGAGGAGTACATCGAGACGGTCCCGGCCCGCGCGGCGGAGGAGTCCGCGGACGAGCGGGTTCCGGCGGTGCGTGTGGCGCTGAATCGCATGCTGGATTCGCTGACGGAGCGCGAGCAGCGGGTGCTGCGCCGGCATTACGGGCTGGACGACTCGGGTCAGACGATGACGCTCGAGGAGATCGGGCGCGTGCTGGGGGTTTCGAAGGAGCGCATCCGGCAGATCGAGGCGCGGGCCATGGTGAAGCTGCGAACGGAGTTTCAGGACGACTTCAGCCGGCTGGTCGCGACGCGCTGACCGAGGCTGGACCCGAGGCTCGAACGGCGGGACCGGCCCGCGGGCCGGTCCTTTTTTGCGCGCCCGTGCCGACGCCGTGCTACGGCCGGACTTCGACCGTCGTGGTATAGCCGTTGTCCGAGGTGAAGCGGAACACGAGAGTCTCCCCGCAGGCGAAATTCGCGCCCTGGACGAGGAGGCGCTGGGTTCCGACGCCGTCGGGGGAATCGAAGTTCTCGCCGAAGATTCCGCCGCGCGTGCCGATGGTCATGACGGCGGGGCAATCGAACCCGATGGTGATCGAGTCGCGCGGTTCGAGGAAGCCGCGGTTTCCGAATCCGAAGGTGGTGTACTTGAAGATGGACTGGAAGAGCTCGTCGGGGTTGGTGGTGCTGCTGGAGGTGACGTAGATCTCCGGGTCGAGCGGCTTGCCGGAGTCGTTGACGATCTGGACGCTGAATGTGGTGGGGGTGGCGGGCGGACCGTCGCCGCCGCCGGCATCGGGGTCGTCGATGACGATGGTGCAGCCGATGAGCGCGAGCACGGCGAGCAGGGGGGCGGTGGCGGCCAGGCGCGTGCGACGAAGCGAACATCCGTGACGCATCGAGTGCTCCTGCAAGTTGCCCGGATCGGGGTCATTATCGGAGGACACGGCGAGCGGGGCAAGGTTAGCCGCGGGGGCGTCATCCGCGCGACCGCAGCCAGGCGACGACGAGCAATCCGCCGACGAGCGCACCCGCGGCGAAGAG
Source organism: uncultured Planctomycetales bacterium (assembly GCA_964401365.1). Lineage (GTDB taxonomy): Bacteria > Planctomycetota > Phycisphaerae > UBA1845 > Fen-1342 > CAYNYG01. Next base: position 79,678 of record CAYNYG010000009.1, read on the forward strand.
CAGGACTGCGCGCCAGACGGTCGAACCGCGGGCCGGCGCGACTGTGCCGTCCGGTTCGATCACGCGGATGCGCGGGGCGGCAGCGAGTCGGGCCGCGGGCGAGCGCGATCGGCTCGGCGGCGTGCCGGCCGCATCCGCCAGCGAGCGGCCCAGCAGGGCTCGGATCTCGGGAGGCAGCGCGTCGAGCGAGTCGTACTCGCGCACGTTTCCGTCCGCGTCGTTCGTTCGAATGCGCATCGAGTGCACGCCGTCCACGATGCGCTGCTCGGCGCTGATGCTTGCGGAGCTCTCGCCGGCCGCGCCGGACGCAATGAGCCGTCGCAGTCCCTCGGGCAGGGCGTCGATCGACACTTCCAGGCCGTTGACGACCGCCCGCACGACGGCGCGTTTCGACTGGCTGGCGGATCCGTCGGTCATGGCCGTCTCGCTTTCAATCGTCGTCGAAAAGGGAACCGGCCCGCCGCGGCAGAGCCGGCTGCGTCGACGCCGGCGTGGGCGCGGCCGCGAAGAGCGAGGAGGGCGGCAGTGACGTGAATCCGGGCATCGCCGAGACCTGCGCCGTGAAGCGCATCAGCCGGTCGCGCTGCGCCGCCAGCATCGCGCGCTGAAGCGCCTCGTGTTCGAGGACTGGATCGAAGCGAAGCCGCTGGCTCATCATGGCGGCGACGAGTCGCGCCTGTGCCACCATGGTCTGCGCGCCCTCGTGGAGCCGATCATACGCGAGCGGCGTCCGGGTCCAGGCCTCCAGGGTTCGCCCGGCGTGAACGGTGTCAAGCCAACGGCGCTCGTGTTGGACCAGCAGGGTGCCGAGTGCATAGGCTTCGTAGCGCGTGACACTGCGCAGGCGGAAGGGGCCGCGGCGGGCCCGGGCGAGCGCGTCGTCGAGGCGCCATTGGGCGAGCACTTGTGGCAGGGGCGTACCGAGGCGCCGGCGCGCCTCGCGCTCGGCCGCCGCGAGTTCCGGGCCACCGAGGGTAGCCAGCTTGGAGAGAGCCAACAGCGCCTCGCGCTGGCGGCCGGTGTCGTGAAGGTCGAAAACGTCCATTTCGCTGGCGAGGGCGGAGGCAGGTTGGGTCGCAGCAGCGTGGCGTGTTCCTGCGGCGGCGCGCACAATGTCGTCCGGGCCGAGCGCCAGCGCGGGCGCAGCCAGGAGCCAGCCCTGCAATCCGCACAGCGAGCGAATCCTGGTTCGCATGGAGCGTACCCTGTCGCAGCGCCGGTGCCGCGAGGGAAGCAAGGGCGGTACGCCCGTGCCGCAGTGCGGGCCTGCGATCTCTGGTAGTGTGACACCGATGCCTGAAAGGAACAACGCCGGATCACGCCGCCTGCGGGTGGGTCTGATCTGCGACGCGCCGCGCGGGGCGGAGCTGGCCGCCGCGATTCAGCGGGTGCCGGAAGCGGAGCTGGTCGCAGTGGCCGGGGAGCGATTCGACGTTGGGGAGGCGACGGCGCCGCGGTTCGACGATCCGCGAGCGCTGGTGGTTCAGGGCGGGGTGGAGGCGGTGGTAGTGGCGGTGGCGACGCGCGCCGCGGTTGAGTTGGCGGAGATCGCGGCGGAGGCGGGAGTGCACGTTTGGCGCCCGCCGCCGCTGGCGCGGAGTTTCGCGGAAGCGGTTCACGTTGCGTCACGCCGCAAGAGCCGGCCGACGCTCTATCGCGTCGCGTCGTGGTGGGACCACGCGGCCGAGCACGTTCTGGAGACCGGCGCCCGGCTGGGGAGCGGCGCGACGACGATGGCGTCGCTCGACGTGCGATGCGGCGCGCCGCCCGCGCGGCACTGGTCGCGCCGGCGCGCGGAGTCCGGCGGGGGGGTGGTGCTGAACAGCGCGTACGACGCGCTGCTGACGCTGGTGGCGCTGCGCGGCCTGCCGGCGACGGTCTGGTCCGCGGCGCTGTCCGCGGGCGGTGGCGCGGAGGGCGCGGTCGAGCAGGTCGAGCACGCGTGCTGTGCGGCGCTGCTGTTCGGCGACGGGGGCCTGGGGACGATCCGCGCCGCGTGGGACTGTGCGCCCGAGGTCTGTCGCCTGGAGCTGGTCGGGGGCGGCGGCCGGCTGGAGGTGACGAACGTGGACGTGCACGCGTGGAGCGCGTCGGGGGCGGCGGTCGGGGGAAGCGGTCTGTGTGCCGACTACCGCGCGGCCGACGTGGCGCGTTTTTTTGCCGAGGTTCGTGGCGGGCGGGTCCAGGCGCCCGAGGCGCTTGATCTTCACCTGGCGGCCGGCGCGCTGGTGGAGTCGATGTACCTCTCCAGCGTCACCGGCCAGCCGGAGTCTCCCCGAAAACAATACGAGGTTCAGCAATGGCCGGTCCCGGTCCGCTGAAGCGTGCGGGACCGGGGGGCGCGCAGCGGGCGGCGCGCGCGGCGATTCAGGCGTGCGGATTCGCGGCCTGGGCAAGTCTGGGATGCGCCTGCGGGTGCCAACGGGACGCGGGGGCGATCCGCGCCTGGGCGGTGGCGCCCGCGGAGCGACCGGCGCTGACGGCCTGGATCGCGGACGACACGGACGAGATCGGTCCGGACACGCCCAGCGCGACGCGCACGACCGTGTATTCGGCGCTGGCCGGCGCGGTGCGACTGCGGGCGGCCATCAACGAGACGATCGCCTTTCAACTGGTGCTGACGACGGACCGCCCGCCGGGTGGGCCCTACGACGTGGAGGTCTCCGACCTTACCGGCGCCGGCGACACGATCGACGCCCGCTCGGGCGTCGCCCTGTTTCGGGCGTGCTATGTCCCGGTGCGGCGGTACTCGAGCTGGTACCCGTCGCACACGGGGCGCAGCGCCACGGCGCGTGCCATTCCGGACGCGCTGGTCCCGTGGGAAGCGCCGCGTCACGGCGGCCCGATCGTTCTCGACGGGGTGCGGAACGAGATCGTGTGGGTGGACGTGGCGATACCGCCGGCGGCGATGCCTGGCATCTACGGCGGAAGTCTGAGGGTGACGCGCGTCGGCGCGCGGCGACCCGAGTTTGAATGCCGCATCGAGCTCGAGGTCCTGCCGGTCGCGATCCCTGGACCGCGTTCGCTGCCCATCATCTGCCGTCTCGACCCGGACCCGCTGCTGCGCGAGCACCTGCGCTGGGACCGCGCGTCCGTGCGCCGGACCCGGCTCATCCCCGGGGTTCCGAATCACCAGGCCGCCATCAGCCTGATCAACCAGACGATGGAGCTGCTTCATCGGCACCGAATGACGCCCGTGCTGTGGGGGTCGTTCCCGCGCTACCGGCCGACGGGGGAGCGCTCGGTCGAGATCGACTGGGCGGCGTACGACGCGCTGGTCGAGTCGTGGCTGGACGGCAGCGCCTTCGACGACGGCGTGGGCCTGGCCGTCTGGCCGCTTCCGCTCGACTGGCACCACCCCGACGTCGACCTCGAAGGCGGTTTCGAGTCTCCGCGGTATGCCCGGCTGCTGGCCAGCTACCTCGCGGAGTGCCGCGCCCATTTTGCGCAGCGCGGCTGGCTGGAGCGTTCGTTCGTGCGGCTTCGCGGGCCGCAGCCGCTCACGACCGAGGAGACGGCGCGCGTCCGTCGCGGGGGCGGAATCCTGCGCCAGAGTGAGACCGGCGTGCGCTATGCGGCGCACCTCCCGCCGCGCTCGCTGCGCCCGCTCGGCTGGCACAACGCCCCGTCGATCGAACAACCGGACGTGAGCATCTGGATACCGTCGGCCTCGTGGCTCGAGCCCGCCGCGGTACCGACGCTGCGCGGCTTGTCGCGGCGGGTGTGGTTTGCGCCGGATCGCCCGCCGTACTCCGGCAGCCTGGCGATCGAGGCCCCGCCCGCCGACGCGCGGTTGCTCGGGTGGCAGGCGTTTCGCTACGACCTCGACGGAATCTGGATCGAGCGCGCGTGCGACTTCGGCCCGACGCCGCTCGACCCGGACTCGAGCGCCGTGTCCGCCGGTCACGACTGGCTGGTCTATCCCGGCGCCCCGTTCGGGCTGGTCGATCGAGTGATCCCGTCGGCGCGTCTCAAGCGCCTGCGCCGGGCCGAGCTGGACTACGAAGCCCTGACGCTGCTCGACCGGCAGGGCATGTCGCTGCTGGCGCGAACGGTCGCCGAACAGGTCGTTCCACGGGCGTTCACCGACGCGGCGCTGGATCACCTGCTCGACGCGCGCGCGGCAGGATGGCCGCGCGATGCGGACACGCTGAACCTGGCGCGCGAGCTGGTGCTCCAGGAGTTCGCATCTGCGTCGGCGTCGCAGGAGACGGGGCGGTCGCGCCAGATCGCAAACATCGCCCGCTGGTCGCGCCTGATGAACCGCCCCTCGCGGATTCAGGTCGAACCCGAAGGAGCGCGGCTGGTATTGCAGCCGGACGGGATGCACGTCTGGTTCACCCTGTCGATCAGCAACGCGGGCGCGGAATCGGTGGTCGGCGCCTGGCAGCTTGCCGCCGCGCCGGCGGGGTGGTCCGCCGAAGCGCGGACGCCGGCCACGGTGCCCGCGCGCGGCCGCGTCCTGGATCGCCTGGACGTGCGCATCGCCGGCCTGGGGTTCGCGCCGCAGGGCGTTACGAACATCCCGGCCGTGTTCGACAGCCCCCGGTCCGGGGCGTTCCCGGCCAACGCGCGCTTCGCCGCCGCAACGGCGTCGCGGGTCGACGAGGCGCCGCGGATGGACGGCGACCTGTCCGACTGGCCGGAGACTTCGAGCAACGTGGCCGGCGACTTTCGCCTGTGTCTGGTCGGTCCGCCGGACGAGTCCGGGATTGGGGCCGACGACCGTCCTGGATCGGCGACGACGGCGATGTTCTGCCACGACCGCGAGTCGCTGTATGTCGCGGTCCGCTGCGCCGTGCCCGACGGTGCGGGCCCGATCTGGAGCGCGGACAATCGCATCCCGATGGACTGGCTGGTCCCGTGGGGGCAGGATACGGTCGAAGTGATCCTAAGCCCGCAGAATGTTGTGCAAGGTTCCGCCGGCGACCTGTACCTGCTGCAAATCAAGCCGAGCGGGTTCGTCGCGGCGTGGCGCGGATGCCCCAGCACACCGCCGGTCGCCGCCTGCGAAGCGTGGAACGCGGGGGCCCGGGTCGCGGTTCGTTCCGCCCCGAACGAGTGGACCGTCGAGCTGGCGGTGCCGCTCGCGTCGCTGGGGCCGGGTGCGGCCGAAAACCGCATCTGGGGAGCGAACGTCACGCGCCTGGACGCGCGCCGCGGGGAGTATTCCTCGTGGTCCGGCGCTCGCCGGCACTGCTACGCCCCCGAACGGCTGGGCAATCTGGTCATCGCGCGCGAGTAGCACGCCGGGGCGCATCGGGGCGGAACGCGGCTACGGGAACTGTCTCGCGGGAAACAGTGCGTCGATCTCGGCCATGTCCGCGTCGCTCAGCTCGGTCGCCGCCGCCGCGACATTCTCCCGCACCTGCTCCACGCGGGACGCTCCGATGATGACGCTCGCCACCGCCCGGCGTCGCAGCAGCCAGGCGATCGCCACCTGGGCCAGGGTCGCGCCGCGTCGGCTGGCCAGGCCCCGCAGGCGCTCGGTGCGCTCGATGATCTCGCGGTTCAGCTCCTTGAGGAACGCGTTCATCTTGGGATGTCCCGCCCGGCTTTGCGCCGGAACCCCGCCCGAATACTTCCCCGTGAGCAGCCCCTGCTTCAGCGGACTCCAGACCACCATGCCCAGTTCACGTGCTGCGCAGGCCTCCTGGACTCCGTTGGTCTCGACCCTCCGCGCAGCGATGCTGTATTCCGGCTGGTTGGAGACCGGACGGCAGGCACCCATCCTGTCGGCCACGGCGCAGACGTCGTCGATCTGGGCGGCGCTCCATTCGCTTACGCCCCAATAGAGGACCTTGCCTTGGCGGATCAGGTCGTCCATCGCGCGGACCAGCTCCGCGTACGTAACGTTCGGGTCGTGCCGGTGGCACTGGTACAGGTCGACATACTCCACCCGCAACCGGCGAAGCGAGTCGTGCAGGCTTTCCATGACGTGCTTGCGCGAAAGCCCGCGGTCGTTCACGCCGTCGCTCATGGGGAAGAAGCACTTGGTGGCGATGACCAGGTCGCGCCGCCGCACGCCGCCCAGCTCGCGCCCGAACGCCTCCTCCGCGGAACCGCTGGCGTATACGTCCGCGGTGTCGAAGAAGTTGACCCCGAGGTCGAGGGCGGCGCGAATGCAGTCGCGGGCGGTCGCGTCCGCGACGCCGAATCCGTAGGTGAGCCACGAGCCCAAGCCGATTTCGGAGACCTGGATGCCGGCGTGACCGAGGCGGCGATACTTCATGCGGCGACTCCGGGGCGATGGGAGCGATGATACCCGGACGTCATCGGGATGGGCGGTCCGGGCGACGCGGACGCGTCTCCACGGACGGGTGCGGTCGGAGCGGGCCGCGTGAGCGCGTCCCAGCCGGAGGTCCGATGGACGACGCCGTCGGGGCTGCTGAGGCGGGCCTGGACCCCTGGCGGCAGCAGCGCCAGCCCCGCAGGCCCGAGCACGCACAGTGCGGTGGCCAGCGCGTCGGCGGTCTCCCCGTCGGGTGCGACCACGGTGGCCGCGGTGCGACAGGTGACTCCCAGTGCCGTTCGCGGGTCTACGATGTGCGAGTAGCGCACGCCGCCGACTTCCAGATACTGCTCGATGTCGCCGGAAGTGGAGACCGCAGCGTTGGAGATGAGGATGAAGTGCGGCGCGCTTGAGGACGGGTCGTGCGCCCGTGGGGAGCGGTTACTCGCGAGGTCGCCGTGACCGAGGATTGCCACGTGCCAACCGTCGGCTCCGGGCGGAGCTTCGCCGGCGACCACGTCTCCCGCAAGCGACACGAGACTGCGCGGCACACCGCGGGCACGGAGGACCTCCAGGGCGCGCTGCGCGGCATAGCCCTTGGCGATGCCGCCGAAGTCGAGCGACATCCCCGGACGCAGCAGGCGCGCGCGGGGCGCAGCCGGGTCGACGACGACGAGGCGCCAGCCGATGGCGCTGCGCGCCGCGCGAAGCCGCTCGGGATCGGGCAACCGGCCGGCGCGCCGCGACTCGCGCCAGAGGCGTGTGGCCGGCCCAACGGTTACGTCGAAGGCGCCGTCGGTGAGGCGGGCGAAGTGCTCGGCGAGGCGCAGCAGCCGGTCAAGGTCGGGGCTGATCGTCTGAAACCCCTGCCCGGCGCGCCCGCACAGGCGCGCCAGCTCGTTGTCGAGGCGGTAGTCGCTCGCGGCGTCCTCGACGGCCGACATGGTATCGAAGGCCTCGGACGCGGCGCGCTCCGCGGTGCGCGCTTCCCGACCGTGTGTGATGATGCGCGCCTGTACCCCCATCACCAGTCGCGTATACTCGAAACGCTGAAGCGGCGTGGCCGCGCAGCCCAGCAACACGAGGGGAGAGATGGAAAGGAGGATGGCGCGGCACATGGCAATGACCTCGCATGCGGCATCATCGAGCGCCGCCCGGGTCGGCCGCCAGCCCCGG
>CAYNYG010000009.1:87185-102287 GCA_964401365.1 uncultured Planctomycetales bacterium
GCCCCGGATCGTGGCGTCGGCCTGGGTGGCAGCGATGATCGCGCAAACCATGGCCACCGCCGGGCAGGGCGAAGAGCGCGCGGCGCGCGACGTGGCGCGGCCCTACCTGGAGAAGATCGCGGGCTCGGCCGTTGCCATCGAGATGGTGCCGATTCCGCGCGGGAAGCTGGCGGCGCGCGGCGGGGCGCCGGAGGTGACGGTCGGTCCGCTGTGGATGAGCAAGCTGGAGATCACCTGGGAGGTGTACGACGTGTTTGCGTACCGGCTGGACCTGCCGGACCCGGCGGCGGCCGGCGCCGATGCGGTCTCTCGACCGACCAAGCCGTATCTCCCGCCGGACCGTGGGTTCGGACACAAGGGCTATGCCGCAATTTCGATGACGCACGAGGCCGCGCGAGAATTCTGCAAGTGGCTTTCGGCGCGGACGGGCCGCAAGTATCGACTCGCGACGGAGGCGGAATGGGAATACGCGTGTCGCGCGGGGGCGGGGACGGCGTACTGCAACGGGGACGACGCCGGCAGGCTGGGCGAGGTGGCGTGGTATAAGGCGAACGCGGGCGGCAAGCCGCGAGCGGTCGGCGGCAAGAAGCCCAACGCCTGGGGGCTCTACGACGTGCACGGGAACGTGGCGGAGTGGTGCGACGCCGCGGATGGAAGCGGCGTGGTGCGCGGCGGGTGCTACCTCGATGGGCCGGAGAAGCTGGCGTGCGCGGCGCGGGCGGTGCAGGACGCATCCTGGAACGCGAGCGACCCCCAGGTGCCGAAGAGCCGCTGGTGGCTGGCGGACTGCGGTTTCGTGGGGTTTCGCGTCGTGTGCGAGCCGTGACGCGCGTGCGCGGCGCCGGCAAGCACCGGCGGAGGGGGACGGCGCCGCCCAAGAGGCGCCGTCCTCCAGCCGGCGATGGTTCAGGACGCGTGGGCGCCGATGCTCGCGCCCTCCTCGGCCATCCGCTTGGCGTAAAGCTCGAGGAATTCGCGGTCGAGCTTGTTGCGGGTGGAGGTGTCCACGATGGGCGGCTCGTCGGCCGCGCCGCGCAGGGCCAGCACGGCGGTCTCGATCCGTTCGGCCTCGATGCTGGCGAGCGAGGCGATACCGTCGATCAGCGCGGGCACTTCGGCGGCGGCGGCCAGCAGGATCGGGCGCGGCGCCTCGGCCAAGGGCCAGGCGCTTTCGACCTCGGGCGGCTTGGAGCGCTTGGGGTCGGCGTCGGCGCGGAGCTTCTCGACCACCAGGCGCCAATCCTCGGACTTGCCGAAGGGGCCGTAGCTCAGGCGGCAAGGTCCGAGCGGGGTGTCCACGGGCGCGGTGGCGGCGATCCGCAACTCGCTCGTGCGGAGGAACGCGTCCATCGCGGCGATGACGCCGTCCAGCTCGTCATTGGCGCGGCGAATGCGCTCCGTCGCGCCACTCAGCTTGGCCATCAACTGCGGAGAAAGACTATGGCTCATCGAGGGCTCTCCGAATCGACCCGGCACGAAAGCTCGCCCCAGGCCTGCGGGCGGCCGGGGTACGAACGTATTATCGGCAACGCCTGACCGTCCATGAAGCAAAATCCGCGCGGCGCCTCAGGTCCCGGCCGAGCGGGTCAGCAGGACCACCAGGTTGTGCGTCGCGTGACATCCGACCGCCACTCCCAGGCCGCGGCCCAGAAACACCAGCGAAAGATACACGCCGGCCACGACCCGGGCCGTGAACGAACCGAGCCCGAACGCCTCGACGCCGATCGGCCGGAAGTGGCAAGCGGCGAAGAGCAGGGCCGCGGCCGCGACCGAGACGACCAGGCTCACTCGACGGCGCACGTGCAGCACGTCGGCGAGCAGGGCGTGCAGCCCGACGATGATGTAGACGCGGAAGACCAGCTCTTCGTAAAGTCCGGCGCCGATGGACAGCACGACGTCGCGCGGCAGGTCCGCCCCGCCCCAGGCGGCCTGAGGAAGGCGCGTCAGAATCAGGAGCGGCACGGCGGTGATCAGGCTCTCCATGAGCATCGCCGGCAGGACCCAGCCGTGAATCTGCCACGACCGACGCGCAAGCCAGTGCCACACGAGCAGCGTCAGGACCAGGGCTACGCCTGGCAGCCAGGCGGCCTGCGCGCCGAACAGACTGAGGAAGCCGAAGATCAGGCCGTGCGCGACGAGCTGCTCGCCGTCCCCGATGAGCGTGCGAAGCATGAGCGCGCCGAACTCGTACACGCCTACCAGCGGGAACAGGAACAGCAGCGAATAGAGCGGCTCCTGGGTGGCACACCAGTAGACGTGCCAAACGGCGGCCGCGCGCTGGCGGCTCGGCAGATGGAGTCGGCGGGCGATCGACATCGGTCCGATTATCCGTGACGCGCCGCGGCGTGGACAGGGACTGCGGCCGCCGCGCGTGCACGCGGTGGGGGACGTCACGGCGCCGCATACTCGCACAGGACGGCGTGTGCCGCCACTCCGTCGCACGTCAGGGACGATACTCCGGCGACGCGCGGGCCGCGGGCCCGGTCACGGGCCCAGTAGAGCGGCCTGCGCGGGACGTGGACGCGGGCCGGCCAACGGATCGCCGCGCCGGGCGACTCGTAGTCGACCAGGGGCGGGAGCATCTGCTCATGGAGGCACGCCGCGGCGCGAACCAGCGCCGCCAATCCCGTCGCGGCGCCGGGCTGTCCGACGATGGGCGCCAGCGACCCGACCGCGACCGGCGCGCCGCTCCCCGACAACAGGCCGGCGATCGCCTCGGCCTCGGTCGCGTCCTCGGCGGGCACGCCGCTGCCGTGCGCTTCGAGGTAATCGAGCTGCGCGGCGTCGAGTCCGGCGTCGGCGTACGCGCGGTCCATCGCGTCGCGCAGCGCCGCGGGCGCGGGATGCGGCGGATCCAGGCCACCGCCGGCCGACAGCCCCACGCCACGAATCACGGCGTACACGCGGTCGCCGTCGCGAACGGCGTCGTCGAGGCGCTTGAGCACGACGGCCGCCGCTCCGTCGGACAGCCCGGTCCCGTCGGCGTGGGCGTCGAACGGGCGGATGCGCCCGGAGCGCGACAGACGGCCCATTACCGCCGCGGCGATCACCTGGCGAACGTCGGCGGCGAAGTCGACCGCTCCAACCAGCACCTGGTCGAGCTCGCCGTTCTGAAGTGCGTGGCACGCGAGCTGCGCCCCCACCAGACCCGACGCCTCCTCCGCGGACAGCACGAAGCACGGCCCGCCAAGGCGGAACTCGCGCGCCAGACGGCTGGCGACGATGCTGCCCAGCGCTCCGACGGTTCGGGCCGCGGTGAGCGGCGGCGGCAGGTTCGCCCCGGGCGCGGGGGCTTCGGGGCGAGTGGCGAGATGCTGCCAGCGCAGGTGGAAATTCGTCGCCTCGAAATCGAAGCTGATCCCGACGAAGGCGCCGGTTCGCGGCCGCGCCTCGCGGGGCGGCAGCCCGGCGTCGTTCATTGCCGCTGCGGCCACGTGCAGCATCAGCAGTTGCTGCGGCAGGACCTCCGCGATCTCCGCGGGTGGCACGAGGTGGCGGCCGATCGGTACGTCGAGCTGCCCGATGAACGCTCCGCGAAGATGCGCGCCGGCCGGCAGCCCGCGGTCGGCGGGTCGAAGCCCGTGCCACCGCTGGGGCGGCGGCGCATCCAGCGCCGACGCGCCTCGCAGGGCGGCGCGCTGCAACTCCGCCAGCGTCCGCAGCCCTCCGACGTGCGCCGCCATCCCCACAATCGCCACGGGAGTCGCGCGCCGCAGCGGTGGCGTGGTCGCTGCCGGCGAAGCGGCGGCGTTTGAGGCCGGCGCCTCTTCGATCAGCACGTGCGCGTTGATGCCACCGAAGCCGAACCCGCTCACGGCGGCGCGGCGTGGATGTTCGCGCGACGGCCAGGGGAGCGCCTGCTCGAGTACGCGGAATTGCGACCCGGGCGCAGCGCTGCCGTGGGCCTCGACATTGGCGGTGGGGGGCAGCACGCGGTGACGGAGTGCCAGCAGGGCCTTGGCCAGCCCGGCGGCCCCCGCGGCGGTCAAGAGGTGCCCGACGTTGGACTTCACCGAACCGATCACTGCCGCGGCACCGGGCGCCGCCTGCTCCCAGAGGGCGCGCAGCGCGCGAAGCTCAGTCGCGTCGCCAACCGGCGTTCCGGTGCCGTGGCACTCGATCAGGTCGACCGAGTCCGGCCGCCAGCCGGCGGCCTCATACGCCGCGCGCATCGCGCGAAGCTGGCCCTCGTCGGCGGGAGCAAGCAGGCCGCCGTCGATGTCGTTGGCGAGTCCGATGCCGCGGATCACACCCAGCACGTCGTCGCCGGCGCTGAGCGCGTCGTCGAGCCGCTTGAGCACAAACGCGCCGGCGCCCTCTCCCACGACCAGCCCGTCCGCGCGGGCGTCGAAGGGTCGGCACACGCCGGACGCGGAAAGGGCGCGGAGCTGCGAGAACCCCATCTGCGTAAACAGGCTGTCGGGGCGCGAAACGCCCCCGGCCAGCATGGCGTCGGCGCGGCCTGCGTGAAGCTGGTCACAGGCGAGTTTGACCGCGTAGAGCGATGACGCGCAGGCCGCGTCGAGCGTGAAGCACGGGCCGCCGAACCGGTTCGCATGGGCGACGATGGAGGCGGGGAGCGACGTTACGCGCGAGCGCCAGACGGCGTCGGTCGAAGGCGGCGCGGGGCGCGCGTCGCGGGCGAGCAGCGCGCGGGTGAATTCGCACGCGCCGTCGGTCGGAAGCGCAATGGCCGCGAGGACGACGCCGATGCGCCGCCGATCGGTCGCCTCGAGCCGCGCGCTCGCCAGCGCCTGGCGTGCGGCGTAAAGCGCGAACCAGTGAACCGGATCGAGCGCTGCCGCCGGGATCGGCAGGTCACGGTCCGCTGCGGCGTCGGTCGGGGGCGCGCCGTCCACGAGACAAGCGCGATTGGTGTAGACGCGGTCAAGGTGCAGGCCGTCGCGCTTGGTGGCGTCGGGGTGAAGCACCCAGCGGCCGGGCGGCACGGCGCGGCAGGCGTCGGCCCGGGCGACGACGTTGCCCCAGAACGCATCGGGCGTCGGAGCGTCGGGAAAGACGACGCCCACGCCGATGATCGCGATAGGGGGGAAGGTCGGCACCGCGTCAGGCGCTCAAGGCTGCGGGACGTTCGAAGGCGGCCCGCAGGGCGGGGTCGATGGTCCACTCGCAACCGCCCAGGTCGGCGACGCGAAGCCCGCCTCGAACGATGGACGCGTCGGCGACGAAACGGCGCGCCCGGGCATCGACCACGCGCAGTTCGATCGAGGTCGGCTCGTCGGCCGGCGGCGCATCGTACCAGCGGCAGTCGGCGATGAAGCCGGGCAGGGCCGGCGCGTCGCGGTGTGCGTACGCCCAGACGATCCCGAGTTGCAGGACGGCGTCGAGGGAAAAGGGGTCAGTGAGCCACGCGCTGCGGTGCGGCCGGGCCATCCACGCCTGTGGGGGCGGCGAGCGCGTGAGGACGGCCGACGCGCCGGACTGGTCCAGTCGCGTCACACGGTGCAGGACTTGGAAATGAGGCCCGTGGAACAGGAGGTCGCGGTAGATTCGGCCCGCGTCGAACGCGTCCTCTGCGCCGTCGCGCCGCGCGGCGGGCGGTGGCGACACCGGCGAAGCGGCGGGCAGCGCGGCGAGCAGGTGTGCGGTCGCGCGGACGCATTCAACGGAAGTGTCGCCCGGACCAGCGGCGCGCAGCGTCAGTCGAACGTCGAAGCCAGCGTCTCGCGCCGCCGGAGCCGATGCCTCGATCCGGATGTCCGTGCCGGTGTGCGGGTCGAAGGTCACACCGCGCAGGACGCGCAGACCGCCAAGGCGGCCGACGCGCAGGCCAGGATGGGCGAGCTGCGCCGCGTGCACGAGCCACTCGGCCGACAGCGCCACGGGTAGCGTGCAGCGGCCCGCGAGCCGGTGCGACGCGAGGCACGGGTGACACGCTGCGGTCAGGTGGCGTTCGAAGACAACCAGCGGCGGTGCGCCGCGCCCCGCTGCGCGTCGGGCGCCCGCGGCTTCGGGCCGGCGTGCCTGGTTCGCAGACGCGGCGGCCGGCGGCGGGGCGGCGTGTGGGCCCACGACCGCGGGCGGCGCCGCGATGACGACCTCCACCGGGCCGGGCGAGCCCAGCTCGGCAAGCAGGGCGGCGGCGCCGTCGCGCGGCGCGATTGCGCCCACGCCTTCACGTGCGAACTCGCGCCGCAGGGCGGCGTCCACCATTCCGCCGTCCCACGGTCCCCAGTTGATCGAAACCACCCGACAAGCGGGACGGCGGCGGGCCTCGCGCTGCGCGAGCTTGTTGAGCGCCTCGTTGGCCATTGCGTAATCGACCTGCCCGCGGCGCCCGAGGCGCGCCGTGATCGAGGAGAACAGCGCGATGAATCTCAGTTCGTCGGATGCCGTCGCACGGAGCAGCGCGGTCAGCCCGCCGACCTTGGTATCGAAGACCGCGTCGAACTGCTCGGCGGTCTTGTCGGCGATGAGCCGGTCGTGGAGGACCCCCGCGCCGTGCACAAGTCCGCGGATCGGCCCCAGCCCGCGTCGGGCGCTGTCGATCACCGCGGCGACGGAGGCCGCGTCGCGAACGTCAGCCGCGGCGTAGCGGGCGTGCGCCCCGGCCGATTCGAGTTGCGCCAGGCTTCGCCGGACGGCGCGGCAGGCCAGCACGCGCCGTGCCTGGACCTGCAACTCCTGCGGCGCGAGCGTCCGATTCCGCGACGCGGCTCGCTGCGCGATGGCGCGCCGCAGCGACACCTCGTCGCCGGCGTCCTCGAACATGTCCTCGTCCGGGCCCGGCAGCGGCGTGCGGCCGATCAGCACCAGCCGAACCCCCGGACAGCACTGTGCCAAGGCCAGCGCCGCGTCGGCCGTCACGCCGCGGGCCCCCCCGGTCAGTACGCACACGTCGCCCGGCGCGAGCGGAAGCAGGTGCATCGCGGCGAAGGGCGCTGCGATTGTGTCGATCTCGACCCGACCGGCAGCCGACAGCCCGACTTCGATCGCGGTGCCGCCGAGCAGTTCGTCGATCACGCTGGCCGCCGCCGCCTCCGGGTTTGCACAAAGTGACGGCGCGACGTCAATGGCGCGGCAGCGGACGGCCGGGTATTCGTGTGCGAAGGTTTTCACCAGCCCGGCCAGGGCCCCCTGAAGCGGTTCGAAGTCCGCGTTTGGCGGCGGGTCGGCACGACTCGCGGCGAGCGAGGGACCGACGCCAAAGCGGCCGTCCATTGCGGTGACCGTCGCAAGGAGAGACGGGCCGTCAGCCCCCGCGTGGGCCAGCGCCGGCGCGGCACGCTGCACGAGCAACAGGAGCTCGCGCAGCGTGTCGGGCGCGACGAGGCCGCTTGTCGTGCAGATCACCGCCGCCGGCGGGACGGGATGGACCCGCTCGCCGAGCACGTCCGCGGGACGGACCAGGGCGACGCGGGCGCCGCTCATCGCGAGTCGGCGAGCCAAGGCGCCCGCCAGCGGCGCATTGCCGTCGGTCACCCAGAGCGATCGACCGGAGAGGGACGCGAGATCGGCCGCGCCGGAGGGGCGCTGCCGCGGGAGGCAGGTGACGACCCGGCGCTCCAGGCTGGGAGCGGCCGCGATCGTCGCCGTCCGGACCATCGCGACGGGCGCGGGTCCGGACGGCTCACCGGCTTTTGGGTTTGGGGGCCCTCCGGCGGCGACGGCGGGGGTCGCGTCCGGCTCGCGGGCGGCGTCCAGCACTTGCCGCAGCGTGCGCAGGCCGCCCATGTACTCGGCGCTGGCGGTCTTGAAGCCCGGCGTTCGTTGCTCCATCGCCGCCAGGATCTCTACCCGCTTGATGGAATCGATCCCCAGGTCGGCTTCCATGTCCATGTCGACGTTGAGCATCTCGGTGGGATAGCCGGTCAGCTCGGAAACGATGGCGAGCAGCGTGGCCTCCAGGTCCGCCCGAGGGGACGCGGCCGGCGGGGGGGGGGTGGGAGCGTCGCGCGCGACACGCGCGGCGGCGCGGTCGCCGTTGGCGCCGGCGGACGTAGCACGGCGCTCCGGCAGGGGGCGCGGCGCCGGGGACGGAGGCGGGTCCTGAGCCCGCGGCACGCGCATCCAGTCGTCCGCGCGGCGCGCCAGCTCACGCAACGTCCGCGCGGCGGCCGCGTCGGCGTCGGGCCAGCTCGTCAGCCCGGTCCGCGCAACGCGCAGGTCGGCCACGATCCGGCTGTGGACGATCGAGTCGATCCCCAGCTCGTGCAGGCCCAGGTCCAGCGAGAGCGGGTCGAGCACGTAGCCGGTGGCCCGGCTGACCGCGTCGAGCACCAGCGCCTCGGTCTCGGTTGCGACCAGCTCGATCGCGGGCGGCGCCAGACTCGGGCGGGTATGCGCGGCAACGGGCCGGTCGTGGCCCGACCCCGCGCCCATTGCGTGGCGCGGGGCGAGCTGCGGTGGCGCGTGGGTGTGGCTGCCAAAGGCCAGCGACGCCGACGCGAGGGTGGACGCGACCGGCAAGGCGCGAAAGGCGCGCTCGACCAGGTGTTGCTGGCTTTCGATGAGATGCTGGATCGTGCGATGCGCGAATTCCTGCCCTTCGAGGAACTTGCGGTGCAGCGCGGCGGTCTGCTGCTGCAAGGCCTGCATGGCGCGCACGCCGTCGCCGACCACGCGGAACGCGTCCATGAAAAGCCCGTGCGGCGCTTCGCGGCCGTTTCCACCCGCGGCGGGCGGCGGCGCGGGGGACGGGGGTTGCGTGGCGGGGAAATGCCGCGGAGTGGATTCGTCGGTCATGTTGCTGCCCATCGCAGAGGTGGCGGAATCGGCGTCCGGTCGATGCGGTGCGACGCCGGCGGGCGTCCGCGGCGCGATCACAGGACGCCGCGTGACGCCGACGGTCGGAACGGCCGGATATTGTAGCGGGTCGGGAATCGGTGCGGACGAGGCACTGCGGAGCGGGGCGGACGGCGGATTCCGCGGATCGGCGGGAGCGCGATAGTTGGCGCCGCTGAGCGGCACCACCATGCCCGGCTTGCGGACGGCAGGCTCATACGGGTCCCAGGCCGGCAGGTCACAGGGCATGCCCCGGGCCGCGCATCGCGCCACGAGCCGCGCCAGGTCCGACAGCCCGTTCATCCCGTCGGCGGAGACATCGAGCGCGAACGCGTCGTGCGGGCGCGCGGCGAGGATGGCGCGGACCATGCCGGTCAGCACGGACTTCGGCCCGACCTCGATGAACACGCGCGCACCGTCCGCGTACATGCGGCGAATCATCGCCTCGAAATCCACGGGGTGTGCAAGCTGGCGTCCGAGCAGGTCGCGCACCTGGTTCGGGTCGCTTGGGTATGCAGTCGCGCTCTCGTTCGAGTACACCGGGATGGTCGGCGCCATGACGGTGGCCGACTGGAGCACGTCGCGGAACGGAGCGGCGGCGGCGGCGACGCACTCGGTGTGAAACGCGGCCGCGACGGGCAGCCGGCGCACCGGGAAGCGCCGCGCGCGGCACAGCTCGGCGGCGCGCTCGATCGCCGCGACCGAGCCGGACAGCACGGCCTGCGTCGGACTGTTGCGATTGGCCAGGGTGATCGGCCCGGCCGCGGCGCCGACGTCGCACAGCAACGCCTCGACCTGCGCGAGCGGCGCCTGCACGGCCAGCATCGCCCCGTCGCCGCCGGCCCGCGCCGCACCGGCCATCAGCGTGCCGCGCGCCTTGGCAAGCCGGTAGAACGTGTCGGCATTGAATGCGCCGGCGGCGTGCAGGGCGGTCAGCTCCCCGAAACTGTGCCCGGCGCAGCAGTCGGGCCGCAATCCCAGCCGCGCGAGAACTCGCAGCATGCCCGCCGACACCGCGCCGATGGCCGGCTGGGCCCGGTCGGTCTCGCGCAGGGCGCGCTCGGCCGCGTCGCGCTGCGCGTCGCTGAACGCCGGCGGCGGATAGACGCACTCGCCAAGCGCACCGGACGGATCGGCGTCGAGCAGCGCGGCACGCATCTCCGGAAATACCGCGGACAGCTCGCGCCCCATGCCCACGTATTGCGACCCCTGCCCCGGAAAGAGGAAGGCCACGAGCCCCGGCCGCTCCGGGCCGCCAAGAAAGCAGGACGACTCATGCCGCGCCGGCCCGCGGGGGGCAACGCCGGTCGAAGCCGGAGCCACCGCGTCTTCCGACCGGGCGGTTTCCACGAGGCGTCGCGCCGCAGCCAGGGCGGCTTTCAGGGTTGCCTCGGAGTCGACCACGACCGTCAGCCGCCGGGCGTCCGTCGTCGAGAACGCACGGCGCGAACCGGCGGCACGGGCCGCCAGCTCGGCCGGCTCGAGCGGTGCGAGGGCCGCCGCCTCCCAGACGTCGAGCGCGCGATCGACGTCGTCCAAGGTGGCGCCGGAGAGCGCGATGATCTGCACCGAACCATCCCACGCCGGGTCGCGCGATTCCGCGCGGCCGGCGGCCGGAACCGGGGGCGCCTCGAGCACGACGTGAAAATTGCTGCCGCCAAAGCCGAACGAACTGAGCGCGGCGCGGCGCGGCGCCTTGGCACCGGCCAGCCACGGGCGAAGCTCGGTGTTCAGATAGAACGGGCTGGCGTCCATCGCCAGCTTGGGGTTGGGACGGTTGACCTTCAGCGTCGGCGGGAGCACCTCGTAGTGAAGCGCCAGCGCCGTCTTGATCAGCCCGGCCACCCCGGCCGCGGCCTTGGTATGGCCGATCTGCGACTTCACCGATCCGAGCGCGACCCGGCCGGCGCCGGTCCAGGCTGCGCCAAAGACGGCCCGCAATGCGTCAAACTCAACGGCGTCTCCGACCGTCGTCCCCGTGCCGTGAGCCTCCACCAGCCCGACGCTCCCCGGTGATACACCGCTGACCGCGTAGGCGTCGCGGAGAGCGGCCTCCTGGCCGCCGGAGCGCGGCGCATAGATGCTCTTCGACCGGCCGTCGCTGGAGGTCCCCACGCCGCGAATGACGGCGTAGACCCGGTCGCCGTCGCGCCGGGCGTCGTCCAGCCGCTTGAGCACCACGACGCCCACGCCCTCGCCGATGACCGTCCCATCCGCGTCGGCGGCGAAGGGCCGCGCGTCGCCCGTGGGCGACAGCGCCGGCGTCTTGCTGAAGCACATGAACATGAAGATGTCGTTGAGCGTGTCGACCCCGCCGCACAGGACGGTATCGCTGCGGCCGGCCTGGAGTTCCAGAAGTGCGAGATGCAGGGCGCTGAGCGAGCTTGCGCAGGCAGCGTCCACGACGCAGTTCGTTCCCCGCAGGTCGAGGCGGTTGGCGATCCGCCCGGCCACGACGTTTCCGAGCAACCCTGGGAAGGAACTTTCCTGCCAGCCGACGTACGAGTCGGCGATCCGGGCCACGATCTGCTCGACCTGCTCGGGCGGGAGTCCGGCTTCGCGCAGCGCGGTCCGCCACTTCGGGTGCCCCAACCGAGCTGCCAGGGGCAGCGCCAGCTCGAGCGTGCCCGTCACGCCCAGCACGACGCTGGTTCGATCACGGTTGAGCCGCCGCGGGGCGTTCGCGGCGCCCGGCTGCGCGTCGTAGCCGGCGTCCTCCAGGGCCATCTTCGCGGCGACCAGCGCGAGGAGCTGGGCGGTGTCGGTGGCTTCGATCGCGTTGGGGGGAATGCCCCATTCCGTCGGGTCGAACGCGGTGAGCGGCAGGAACCCGCCGCGCTTGCAGTAGGTCATGTCGGGACGGCGGGGGTCGGCGTCAAAGTAGTCCGCCGGTTGCCAGTGGCTGGGCGGGACGTCCCGGATTGCGTCCTCGCCACGGCGCAGCAGGCGCCAGAATTCGCGCAAGTTGTTTGCGCCGGGAAAGATGCAGCCCATCCCGACAATGGCGATGGGGGTGGATTCGATCGGACGGTCGGCCAACGGCATCCCTTTGGGGCGGTCCGCGGGTTCGAAGCAGGCAGGCGGTACTGTACCAGAACTCTGGGCGGACGATAGCCCCCTCACGCACGCCTGCGGGGAGGGATTCAGGTTCCCGCGCCGCGGCCCCAGCGCCGGTGCCACTTCTCCAGCATCAACAGCGCCCAGAGGCGATGCTCGTGGTTTTCGCGCGCGGACGCGTGGCCGTCGAAGACCCGTTGCAGCCAATCCGGGCGAAACAGCCGCGCACAGAGCGAATCCGGCGCGAAGATCGCCTCGCGCAGCACGTCGCGCAGCTCACGCCGAAACCACTCGCCGACCGGTACGCCGAACCCCTGCTTCCGGCGGGCCAGGATTTCGGGCGGCAGCAGTTCGGCGGCCCAATCCTTGAGGATGTGCTTCCCGCCGCGCGCGCCGATCCGCCACGTGACGGGCAGCGACGCGGCGAACTCGATCAGCTCGTGGTCGAGAAACGGCGCGCGGCACTCCAGGCTGCAAGCCATGGATGCGATGTCCACCTTCGTCAGCAGGTCGTAGGGCAGGTAGCTGCACAGGTCGGCGTACACGGCGCGGTCGGCGTCCGTCGCGCCGCCGTCGGCGTACAGCGCTTCGAACCAGCGGAGCGGCTCGCCAAGGTCGAGCTGCGCGGCGAACTCCGGTGCGTATCCGCCCGACAGCACGTCGGGCGGGAACACCGCCACCCAGTCCAGATAGCGCTGCGCGGCCGGCATGCCGACGGCGCGTGCGAAACGGTGCAGGCGGTGGGACAGGGAACCCGAACGCCCGTGCGGAATCCGCGGCGCCAACGACGACGCCAGGCGGCGCAGGGCAGCCGGCACGGCGTCGAGGCGCGCCGCGACGCGCACCGCGCGATAGCGGTCGTAGCCGGCCAGACACTCGTCGCCTCCGTCACCGGTCAGCGCGACCGTCACCGAGGTGCGGGTGTGCCTGGACACGAAGTAGGTCGGGATCGCCGACGAATCGGCGAAAGGCTCATCGTAGTGATGCGCCAGCAGGTCCAGCACGTCCGCCGCCGACGGCGTGACCACGTGCTCGTGGTGCTCGGTCGCGAAGTGCCGCGCCACGATGCGCGCGAAGTTCGACTCGTCATAGCGCGGATCGTCGAAGCCGATCGAGAACGTCCGCAGGGGCGACGCCCCGAGCCGGCGCATCAGGCCCACGACGATCGAAGAATCGACGCCGCCCGACAGGAACGCGCCGAGAGGCACGTCGGAGACCAGCCGCTTCGCGACGGCGGCCGTGAGCAGGTCACCCAGCCGGCGGCGTGCGTCGACGTAGCTGCCGTCGAAGCGCGGCGTGACGCGCGGGGGGGTCCAGTACCGCTGCACCTGCGCCGGGCGTTCGCGGCCCACCTCGAACAGGACCTGCTCGCCCGGGAGCAGTTTGCGAACGCCGCGATAGATGCTGTGCGGGGCCGGCACGTATTGAAAGACGAGGTAGCGATGGACCGACTGCCAGTCGATCTCGCGCGTGATCCAGGGCAGCGGAGCCAGGGCCTTCAGCTCGCTGGCGAACGCCAGTCGGCCGTCGCACAGCGCGTAGTGCAGCGGTTTTTTCCCCAGCCGATCGCGAGCCAGCAGAAGTCGGCCGCGGCGCTCGTCCCAGATCGCGATGGCGAACATCCCGTGCAGCCGCTCGACGCACGCCGCCCCGAACTCCTCGTAGGCGTGGACAATGACCTCGGCGTCGCCGTGCGAGCGAAAGACGTGACCGGACGCGCGGAGCGAATCGCGCAGCTCGCGGAAGTTGTAGATCTCTCCGTTGAACGCGACCCAGACCGTGCGATCCTCATTGCTGATGGGCTGGCCGCCGGTCTCCAGGTCGATGATCGCCAGGCGCCGAAATCCGAGGCCGGCACGACCTTGCGGGTCAAGGTACGCGCTGCCCGCGTCCGGGCCGCGGTGGATGAGCGCGTCCGCCATGCGGCGCGGCTCGTCGGGGTCGACGCGCCGGCCCGGCGCCAGCGCGACGATTCCGGCGATTCCACACACGGCCGGTCACCTCGGTTTCAGCGGCTGACAGCGCGGACAGACGTGCGTCCCGCGCTGGCCGACGCGAAGGTACTCGATCGGCGCCGAACAGCGCACGCACGGCCGCCCTTCGCGTCCGTAGACGCGGAAGTAGTCCTGCATCCGGCCGCCGGGATAGACCCAGTCGAGGGAGGCGCCGTTGCGGCGTATCCCCTCGCGCAGGACGGCGCGAATGGAACGCCACAGTTCGCGGGCCTGCGGTGCGGCGACGCGGTCCGAAGGCGTGAGCGGATGCAGGCCGGCACGGAAGAGCGCCTCGTCGGTGTAGATGTTGCCCAGTCCCGCGATCACGGTCTGATCCAGCAGCAGCGGCTTGAGACGGCGACGCCGCGCCGCAAGCAGCGCCGCCAGGCGCCGCGCCGTGAACGCGCCGTCGAGCGGCTCGAGTCCGACGGACGCGTGCAGCGCCGCGAGCGAGTCGGCGTGCGTGATCCGGGCGAACTTGCGCGCATCGCACAGCGCGAGGCGTCGGCGGTCGTCCAGCGTCCATACGGCCCGGACGTGCGGCGGTTCGGCGCCGTCCAGCCATTCCATGCGGCCCGACATGCGCAAGTGGATGAGCAGGCATGAGCGGTCTTCGAGCCGCCAGACGATGAACTTCCCGCGGCGCGAGACGTCCTCGACCCGCAGCCCGCGGAGCGAACGCGCCACGGTCGCGGCGTCAGGCGAGACCTGGCGCGGCCAGCGGGTCTCGAAACCGACGATGCGCCGTCGGACCAGGCCCGGGCGAATGCCGCGCGCGACGGTTTCCACTTCGGGAAGTTCGGGCATGAGGGGATGATAGCGTGGGCCGTGGCGCGACCGCGGATCTGGGCGCGCGGGAATCGGGGAGGATCACATGTGCTCGATCACCGCCTGGCCGAACTCGCTGCACTTCACCTTCTTCACCTGCGTGTCGCCCTCGGCCTTCATGAGCCGCTCAAAGTCGTAGGTGACCGTCTTGGCCGATATGGCCCCATCCATGCCCTGGATGATCAGGTCCGCCGCCTCGGTCCAGCCCATGTAGCGCAGCATCATTTCGCCGGACAGGATGACGGAACCGGGGTTGACCTGGTCGAGGTTGGCGTACTTGGGCGCCGTGCCGTGGGTCGCCTCGAAGACGGCGTGCCCGGTGACGTAGTTGATATTGCCGCCGGGCGCGATGCCGATCCCGCCGACCTGGGCCGCCAGCGCATCGCTGAGGTAGTCCCCGTTGAGGTTGAGCGTCGCGATGACGTCGAAGTCCCTGGCGCGGGTCAGCACCTGCTGAAGCGTGATGTCGGCGATCGAG
>CAYNYG010000010.1:0-99043 GCA_964401365.1 uncultured Planctomycetales bacterium
CCCGGCCACGTCGCTGGTCTTGCTGGCCGCCTCCTTCAGAAGCTGCGCCGCGCAGTTCTCATACTTGTTCGACAGCTCCACCTCCTCCGCCACCGTCACCCCGTCCTTCGTCACGTTCGGGGCGCCCCAGCCCTTGTCCAGCACGGCGCATCGCCCACGCGGACCGAGCGTGCTCTTCACGGCGGCGGCCAGCTTCTCCACGCCGGCCAGAAGTGCCTTGCGTGCATCCTCTTCAAACGCCAGTTGTTTCACCGACATGCGGGGAATCTCCTTCGTTCGCCTTTCGACTGAAACCCGACGCCGGCCTGGCCGACGGCCGGCCGGATCCCGCGGGTCGCGGAGTCCGGCGCACGATCGCGACGCGGTCCGGGCGACTCCCTCCCCAGCATCGGCAGTGCCAGACGTCACCGCAGCCCGATATTCACTCTAACAAATTGTAAATGCTGAGCTTATGCCGCGCCACGGCGCCGCCCACCCCACCCACCGGACCCCGACTTCTGTCGCCCTGACAGTGCCAAACTGACAGCACCGGCCAACCTGCCCACGTGCCCGTTTCCCGGTCACTGCCCCTCGACCACCCGCCGCTCCCGGCCCCCGCGACGCCCCTTCCGGGCTCCGACCGGCTCCCGGTCCCCCGTCACGTCCCTAGTCATCGTACGTCGAGTTCAGATACGCCACCTCGCGCTGCGCGACCACCTCGGGCAGCTCGTTGCTCCGTACCGTCACCGGCCGGAAAACGCCCGCGTCGTTGACCAGCACCGGCTCGCCGTGGTTGCGACCTCCGACGATCGTCACCAGCCGGGGCAGAGTGTTGGTGCGGTCCACCGTGACCTGCGATCGAACGCTCGCACGCGGGTTCTCGCGGTCGGTCACGGTCAGGTAGATGGTGTACGTGTTGCTGCGCGTGGTGAGAAAGTGCGTATCGAGCATCGCCATCAGCCCGACCGCCTTGACGAAATCGCCGCTGCCGTCGCCGCCGTTGGCCGTAGGCGTCACCAGCGTCTCCGACAGCCCCGCCTGCGCCGCCGGAAAAGTGCTGGCCTGATCAAACCCCTTGACGTTCAGCAGCTCGCCCAGCGTCACCAGGCCGTACTTCTTCGGATCGCTCGGAGTGCTCAATCCGCGCCGCAGGTCACCCCACGCGGGCGTCGCAGGCCGATAGGGCGCGAAGACCGACGTCGGCGCGTTGCGGTCGAACGACCCGCCGTAGTAAGGCCAGCCAGGGGCCCCGCCCGACATCAGCGGGTCGATCAGTTGCGCACGGTCGCGGTACGACGCGATGGCGGCCGCCAGCGGCGCGCCCACCCGATCGCCGGCCGGCTGCTTCAGCACCGACTGATCGAAGCGCGGCACGCTGGCGTACGGCCCGCCCGCGGCACCCGTCCCGAACAGGATGCCGGCGGACGCGTCACTCAAGGCAGGCGACGCGCCCACCGCGCCGACCTTCAGGAAATCGCTCATCCCCGGGTCGATCACCGGCAGCCCCGCCAGCACGTAGAACGACGCCTGGTTGACGTTGATGCGCCCCGGGATCCGCATCACGTCGAACTCGCGCGCGCTGCGCGGGTTGATCGTCGTGAAGTAGTCGTATACCAACTGCCCCCACGGAACCTCGCCGCCGCGAGCCGCCGCGAACTCCCCGTTCGCGTCCGTCGCCTGCGCATTGTCGAAGAGCGGCATGTGCCCGAAGTCCACCGGGTAGTTGCTCGGTGAACCCAGCAGGTAGCCCCGGCCCACACCGACGTTGTTCCACTCCCGGTGCAGCGCTACCGTCGCCGGCGTCGCACCGTCGTTCTGAATCGACGGCGGGAGCGTCGAATGCGCGAAACGCGGCACAAAGTGCAGAAAGCCGACCGTCGGAAACGAATTCGGCCGGAAGACACCCCGAATCTTCACGTCCTGCGCAGTCGACGAGAACGCCGGGCTGTTGAGGCCCGCGTTCATCAGCGGCAGCGGCGTCGTGGGCCCGAAGCGCGTCACCGTCGACCCGCTCGCGTCGCCCGGCCAGCCTTCGTTCGCTTCGTTGCCCAGCGTGGCCGTGTTCGGCACCGCATCCTGCGAGGACAGATGCGGCTCAAACCCCGAAGCGACGCAACGCCAGCGGGCCTTGAGCGTGTTGCCGCCCGGGTTGCCGCCGAAGAACGGCTCGCTCTGCGTGTCGCGGAAAATGGCGGTGTAGCTGTCCTGCCCGTCCACCTGGGCCGCGAGCGGCGCGAGCGTGACCTCGTCCACCGCGAACCAGCCACCCGTCCCCAGCCGCCACAGCGTCACTCTCGCGTTCGGGCTGTTGGACGGGAACGTGTTCAGTCCACTGAGCTTGATCGTTCCCAGGAACGGACCCGAGCCACCCAGATTGTCGAACGTGTCGTTCGACCCGCCCGTCTGTTTCACGCCCAGCGACATGAACGTCCGACCCGGAAGCCGGGCGAAGTTCGGTGCACCGTCGTTGGCCGACAGAAGCGACTCCCAGAACAGCCCCTGCGGCGGGAAGTTGTTGGCGTCGTGCAGGGCCACCGAGACGCCGACGCTGATTGCGAACTGCCCCAAGTTGAGCGCGTGCAGGTCGTTGCCGGGGGCGACGCGATCGGTCGGCTCGTTCGGGTTGAACAGTTCCACGCCCAGCGCCAGCTCCCACGAGCTCGAACCCGTCGACTTGAAGTGCGCGATCACCTCCGTGATCACTGGTTGCGGCGCAAAGCCGTAGAACGTCCGCCCCGAGAGCGCGTCCAGGTAGGTGACCGTGTCCATCCCGCCGTTGCCGCCCGACAGCCGCGGCGCGGCGAACTGCACCGTGTTCACGGCCAGCATGTGCGCCTGGTCGCGGCGGCTCAGTGACGAGTTCGGGTCGTTGCCCGCCCAGCTCGTCTGCGGGAACAGATGCCCACCCAGCATGTCGTAATACATGCGCGCCACCTGCCGAACCACGACGTCGCCCCGGGCCCGGTTGTACGTCCCGTCCGCGTTCCAGAGCGACTCCGGCAGGTTCGGGTTGGTGTGCGGCGCGATCGTCAGGTCGCCCAGGAAGAACTTGAGCTGCCCGGTCGGCATCAGCAGGTCCGCGTCCGCCGGCGGGATCGTGGCGCTCGAATACTGCTTCCGCGCCAGCTCGTCGCTGTTGTTGATCAGCGTCAACTGGTGTCGCCGGTCGTAGCTGGCCAGCGACGTGACCTGGAAGTCCGGAACGTTGTCCGACGGGGGCAGCACCAGCGAATCGAGGAAGCCCCGGTTCGAACCGTCGCCCCGCTCCTCCGCCAGTGACAGGTTGAACCGCTGGTGCACACCCGGATCACCCGCGCCGTTCGCCTGACGGCCGTGCGCCGAAACAAACGTCTTCGGATAGGCCTGCTCCAGCGCCCGCATCACCTCCGGCTGGCGCGCCGTGTCGATCTGGCTCTGCCCGCTCTGCGAGTAATCGCGCCACGTCGCCAGCGCCCCGCCGCGACGACGCAGGATCGGCTCCACCACCGACGCCGAGCTCGCCAGCAGGTTGAACGACGCGTTCGCCGGCAGCCCGTCGATGCTGAAGCTGTTGGCCGGCACGTTGTCCCCCTGGATCGTCATCCAGCGGAACATGTCATACACGAATTGCCGGTTGTTGGGCGCCTGCGGCGGACCCCCGGCGGCCGGAATCCCCGGCGGCGGAACCCACGGCGACGTGTTCGGCGAGAAGAGCGTCACCATACCCCCGTGCGGCACTACCTTGAGCGACACCACGTAGCGCGCGTTCTCCCCGAACAGCCGCCACTGCTCCCGCGATTCCTTGTAGCCGGGCGAGCTTGGCAGCGGGTCGGCCAGGCCGTCCCCGATCGCCTGCGGAGCCCGGACCGAGCGACCGGCCGACGCGTTCACCACTTCCTGGAGCGTCAGCGTGTGGTGGAACGACGAATCCGGGACGCCCGTGCCCTCCGCGTCGCCCAGCGCCTCGCGCGCCAGCCGCGCGTAGTCGTCCGTGTCCTCCGACGCGTTGTGCGGCAGCCGGAACATCGACCGCTGCTGCGGCAGCGTGCTGGTCAGCATCCACCCGAACGGACGTGCCATGTCGCCGATGCGCGGCGGGAGGTCCAGCGACGGGTCGGGAGGCGCGGACGCCGGCGCCGTCCCGTTGGCGGACGAGCCCACCGACGTGACGATCTGCCGGTAGTCCTTGAGCCGGCCGGGGTGATACAGCCCGCCGTTGACCGGATCGAAATGGAAGAACGGCTCCAGTCCGGCGATGAATCGCGAGGACCCGTATCCGGGAATGTCGGAGCTCTGCGCGCTGTTGTTGACCCCGTAGCTGCCCGCCATCACGTCCCCGTCGGAGTTGGCGAGCTGCTGCCGCATGATCGACAGCGTCAGGGCATTGATGCTGTCAACCACGTTCTCAACCGTCTGGGCGCGCTCGAAGCGCGCAATGGTCACGCGGTCGAATCGCGACAGCGTGATGTACGCCGACACGATGATGAAGAGCATCGCCAGCATGCCCACGACCATCAGCAGGATCGTGGCGCGGCGTTTTCGCGACACCGTTGGTCGTATTCTCGTTGCTCGCCGTCGCATCCGTCACCTCTGCGGGCCGCCGCTGCGATCCGCCGATGGACTGCCCATTTCCCAGCATCGACCGGGTCCGACGCCGATCGGATCGGCGCCGCCCTCAAACTGCCTTCATTATGCCGGGCACGCCAAATCTCCCAGCTTTCCGGCCGGTCAAAACCCTAAGCGACCGTAAAAAAAAGACTTGCGATGTCGGGACGACGCCTCGCCGCTCCGCCAACCCGACCGTTGACTAGTCAAACCGGTGCATGATCGTCCGCTCCAGCGGGTTGTCCAGCCGCCCACGGGGGTCGAAAACGCGCACGGTAATTCGGACCGCGTAGGGCCAGAGGCGAATGCGGCGATTATCGACCGTGTCGCGAGTCGGGCCGGGCGGGACGGGCGTACGGTCGAGCAGCGAGAAGTCCTTGAGCCGCCCGATCGGTGCGCCGGTCAGGTCGATCTGCTGGGCGATGAGCGCGCGGTTATAGGTCGTGTCGGGGACGAACACGTACATCTCGTCGTCGCGAACCTCGGTCCAGCGCGGCATGTCCGTGCGCTGCGCGTCGCCGGCATCGTTCGGAACGTAGTCGAGCGAGTTGCGCGGGTCTTCGGGCATGAGAAACTCGACCTGAAACCACGCGCAGCCCGGCAGCATGTGGAGCGCCAGATTGCTCACCAGCTCGGCCGGCGGATCGGGCAGGATGGTCGCGACGTGGTGATTGGCCTTGCCGCCCGCGTTCTCATAGAGGAGGTTTTCCGCGAGCGTGATGGCCGAAACCGGCATCGGTGGCGCGAACATCCCCTGCGAAGTGGGGTAGGGCGAGGCGAGCACGTAGCCGGCCCGCGAGAACTCGGCCAGGACGCGCGGCCAGCTCAGGATTCCCACGTCGCCGGGACGGGTGCTCGAAGGCTCGCCGCGCAGGATGCGTGCGAACTCGGCCGCGCTGAAGCGGCTGACGTAGTTCGTGCTGCCGGTCAGGCTGGGGTCTTCCAGGATGGTCGCCCGCCGGGCGAGGTGCCATTCGGAGGCCGGGATTACACTGATGACCCCGCCGCCGCCGCCGGTACGGTTGCGTTCCTGGTCGATGTGCCGCACCGAGTCGGTCCACACATAACTCGTGTCCGTTCCCGCCAGCGTGCGCTCGGCGCGTCCGATGGCGGCGTGGCCGTAGACCACCAGGCTGGGGCTGAAGCGTGCCCCGGCGGCGTAGGGGTCGTTGGCGGGGCCGCGCGGGGGCGGCGCGCGTGACGCGGAGGGACGCTTTGTGATGCAGGCCAGAATGTCGGCCCGCGGATCGCTGTAGTCGGGAACGCCGTTCGATCCCGGCGTGTCGAGGTTGGGCGAAGTCAGCGGGTTATAGCCCGTGGGCACGTCGTTCGGGTCGCCGGTCAGGACGCGGTAGTACCGGCCGGCGGCGAGGTCGGCGTCGGTCAGCGCGGCGCTGCGCGTGCGCCCGACGAGGATGAGCACGCTCTCGCCCGGATCGACAAAGGTCAGGTCCTCGCGGAGTTGAAGCATGAGCTGCCGCACCGACGCCTGAAGCTCGGACAGCGCGGCCGCCTGGTTGATGGTGCGGGTGGTGACGCTGAAGACGACGCCGACGACGCTCAGGGCGATCGCCAGCACGCCCAGCGCGACGAGCATCTCGACCAGGGTGAAGGCCGCGCGGCGCGCGCGCCGGCCGGGCGGCCCGTCCGCTTCGTCGCGCAGCGAATTCATCGCGAGGGCTCTCATGGCATGGGCACCGGGAAACGCATCACGCGGCGGGCGTAGCCGATGATCGGTGAGGCCCGGTCAAAGAGCTGACGGTTCGGCGGGCTGGTGCGGCTCGAGGTGACCGCCGGCGGCACGACCCACACGGGCCACTGGTCCGGGTTCGGATAGCCGCCTGAGAGCGGCTCGGCATAGGGGTAGTGCCCGTTGTTCTTCACCTTGATGACGTAGGAGTCCGTGGCGCGGCGCGGCGCGATGCGCTCCACGACCTCGTAGATGGGCAGGCTCTGCGGCGCGTGCGGCACGAACCCCGCCAGACGCCGCCCGTCGGCATACGGGCTGGAAAGCTCCTCATTGCGGGCGGGAATGAAGATGCTGCCGGGCGGGAGCAGCCACGCCACCTCGCGCGTGCACTCGAAATCCAGCGTCGCCGCCGCGACCGTGATCGGCGGGTCGATCCGCCGTTGCCCGGCGACCGTGTCAAACGTCGGCAGCAAGGGCAACTTCTTGAACGTCACCAGCCACGGCGTCGGCGACACGCGGTCCGGCCCGGACTGGCCCAGGTTCGGCGAAGGCCAGGGAACGGCGACGGGCTGGTTGAACACGCCCGCGTTGTTCCCGCCGCTGATGTCCTGGCGGGCGAAGCGATGCTCCGGGGACGGGCGCTTGGCCGCCACCACGATCACTTCGTACGCCGAATCGTCCGCCCCGGGCTGATAGGACGTCGCGCGGCGGTAGAACGCGACCCAGCTCACGAGCCGGTTGAGCGCTTCGCTCGTCTCCGAGCCTCGGTTGGCCAGGGAGGGGCTGCCGGGCCAGGTCGCGGGGCGCTGCCCATACCGCCCACCAGGGTCGGACGGCGGCTTGGCGAAATAGTCGCGGACGTTGAAGGGTCGGTCGGGCGTCACGGGCGGATAGACCCGGACGGCGGTCGGGATGCTCGAACTGACGTAGAGGTCCGCCTCGTCGATGGCCTGATACCAGGGCGGCGGGGGCGCGCCGAGCGGAAACGAATCCCGCCACTTGGCGATGATCGATTCCGGGCTCTCGGTCGACGTCGTGCCGGGCCCGAACAGGTGCCACAGCTCGGGCACTTCGTCCTTGCGCGTGCTGGCGTCGACGTTGCACATCACCAGCGGACGCACCTTGATGCGCGGCTCCCATGCGTTGGGCGATCCGGGCGGGTTGCCCGGACGGTCCCAGGGCCGGAAGAGCTCGCCGACGTACGCGTCGTCGTTCGTGTTGAGCGTGCCGTCGATCCCCGCCGAGTGATACCCGTTCCGCACGTGCGTCTGAATCACCTCAAACGCGAAGTCGGTGACGGCCTCGCCGACGGCCAGGTCGGCTGATTTGCGGTTGTAGTCCAGCCCGATGGGCAAAGCGGCACCAATGATCAGCAGCCCGAAGGCCAGGATCACCAGCGCGATCATCATCTCCACCAGGCTGAACGCGCCCCGCGCGTCCGGCCGTGGTCCCGATTGGAGCTGATGCCGAGTCATGGCTCACCTCGCATCCCTGAGAAACCCAGCGACCGGGGCGCCGACGATCGGCGCCCGCCGTTCGAACCGCCGCGCGATCCCGCGCTGCGCAGCGCAGACACTCGCTTCAGCGCACCGCGGTCGGCGCGCCGTCACGGACCGACCTCCGCCGCACCGACCAGGCCGCCGCCGAACGGGCGCACCAGGTAGGGCCGCGCGAAGCGCCGCAGGAAGCTCTGTCGATTGGCGCCGGAGGCGCTTGACCCGAGGGCCGTCAGGCCGCTGCGGGGGTAGAGCGCCACCCCGTTGAACGCCGCCCGCTGGAACACTCCGAGCGGCTTGATGGACGCGTTGGCGCGGCTGAGCGGATTGAAAGCATTGACGCCGAAGGTGGGCTGGAATTTTCCACCGCTGGTCGTCGGAAGGACCGACGTTCGCATCCCGGTGCTGGGGTCGAAGACGATGAGAAAGTCGTCGGCGATGAGCGGGTTGGGATTGCCGCCCGCGTCGGCGAAGCCGCGACCCTCGGGCGAGGCCAGGTCGCCGGTGACGATGCGTTGCGCGGCGTCCTTGTGGTCGGCGTCGACGTCCAGCGCCTCGATCGGCGCGGCAAACAGGTCGGCCGGCAGCTCGACCGAGCGCGTCTCCTCGCGGCGATCGAAGCGCTCGCTGAACTCGATC
Organism: uncultured Planctomycetales bacterium; assembly: GCA_964401365.1. Classification (GTDB taxonomy): domain Bacteria; phylum Planctomycetota; class Phycisphaerae; order UBA1845; family Fen-1342; genus CAYNYG01. The sequence continues at coordinate 8,389 of CAYNYG010000010.1, forward strand.
TGGCTGGGGTTGGTGTCCTTGGTGGTCCGAATGCCGTAGGCATAGGCCACCACGTGCTGCCGTCCGGCACTGGACGGGCTGTCGCGGCCCGCGTCACCGTCCCACTCGGCCGGCAGGAAGCGCAGGGCCGCCAGGCTCTTGTCCGCCAGCGCGTCGATGTAGGCCCGCGAAAGCGCGCCGTTGATCGTCTGCACCGCGGCGCTGACGCGCGCGTCGGCGGTCATGCTGCTCAGCGCGGGCAGCGCGATGCCCAGCACGATGCCCACGATCACGACCACGACGATCAGCTCGACGACGGTGAAGCCCGGCGCACACCGGCACGCAGGCACGCCGGACCGCAGGGCCGCGACGCCGCAGCGCCGCGCGCCGCCCGCCGACCCCTTGCTGATCGCGCGCCTGTGTGCCTTCGTGGCTCTCATCTCCGTACCTTCGTGCCTTCCTACTTGTCGCGCGTCGTGTCCTTGACGTAGCCGTACGACTCCAGCACACCCGGGACACGGGCGAACCCGTCCACGTCCGGCGACTGCACCAGCGCGGCGCCGCTCTCCCAGTCGACGCGCGCCGTCGGCGTGCCGATCTCGGTCGTGAACAGCCACAGCGCGTTGTCCGCGACCTGCGGCTTGCCCGCGCGCACCCGCGCGTCGTAGGCGGCCTTTTCGAGCCCGCGCGAGCGCAGCACGGGCTGGCGGTCGATCACCCGCAGGCCGACGGCGCCCGTGGCCGGGTCGGCGCCCCACTCGACCCGGACCTGGAGGAAATAGTCGATGGGCACGCCCCACGCGTCGTGGAAGCCGAGCACGTCCACCTTCGCGTTGGGGTTGTTGTTGTCGGTCGAGACCTGCACGAACTCGCCGGACGAGCCGGGCAGCGCCTTGATGAACTGGGCCGGGATGCGGTCCACCGCCTGGGGCACGAACACCTTGAGGTAGGTGTACAGCGCGCGGCTGTCGTCGTCGGCGCTTTCGTCGAGATTGAGATTCACCCGGGCACCAGGCGTCGGATCGTTGAGGAAGTCGCGCCCGAAGCGCGCCCGAAGCCGCTTGGTCCAGGGGTTGCTCCCGCCGTTGGCAGTGTCGGGATCGAGGGCGCGGGCCACCGAGTCCGGCATGGAATCGACGCTGCGGAGCTGATAAGGCGGGTAGGGACCGTACGAGCGGCGCGTATTGGTGTCGTAGACGCTGCGCAGCGGGTTCTTGTCTTTGAACTCCTCGATCGCGGCCAGGATCATGCTCATGGTGGTCTGAGTCGCGGCCACCTTGCGGGCGTACACCGCCCGCGTGGAAACGCCGGCGACGATGGCGATCAGGATGCCCAGGATCACCACCACCACCATCAGCTCGATCATCGTGAAGGCTCGGCGGGAAGTGCGCGCTTCCCGCCCGGGCGCACGCGGCAACGGGCGCGCGGACCGGGCGCGGGCGGCGCGCGGCGAAACGCAGGCCGATCGGTCCGTCGCCGTGTCGTTTCGTCGCTTCGTCACGCTCATCGCCCTTTGTCCTTGCGGTCCGTCGCTCCGCGCGTCACTGCCCGCCATGCTCAAAATTCGCGATGTCGTCGGCGGTGCCGTAGATGCCGTCCACGCCCGGGCTGATCAACAGGTAGGAGTCCGGGTTGTGCGGCCAGTCGCGGGCGGTGATGCTGCGGTTCTGGATGAAGCGGTGGAACGTCCCGGGCGGCCAGTTGACGGCGCCGCCGCCGGGAGGAAGCTGCTGGCCCGAGCGCCAGCGAAGCTGGTGCACCTCGCCGTCGCTGGTGAGGGTGGTGGCCGCGGTAAGCAGCAGCGGGTCGCCGTGCTTGGCGGTCAGCAGCCCCGCGTTGTCGCGCCAGTGGTAGAGCCCGCGACTGTCGGGGTTGACGGCCGGCTGGCGTTGCTCGAGCGGGTCGCACATCCGCACACCGGCAGGGTCGGCCTGGAAGTAGAGCACCGGGAAGCCGAACGCATCGAGGAACATCGGATACTGGCGTTTGACGGCCGGCTGCCCGAGCTGCTTGCGGGCCTCGACCTCGGCGGGGATGTCGAAGCTGGTGGTGCCGGGGACGAACTTGGAGACCTTGACCTTGGCCAGATCGACATAGGTGGAGCGGGCGTGTACGGGTGCCCCCTTGTTGTCGAGCGCGTAGGCGCCGCTGTCGTCCGGACTGCCCTGGTTGTAGGTGGGATCCGTGTCGGCCGACCACGCCAGGCGGTTCTTGCGGATCGGGCTGAACCCCGGTGTACCGAGGAAATCGGCACCGGCCAGGCCCCAGACCAGCAGCCCCGCGCCGCTGATCTCGAACTCGCCCGGAATCGCCTTGTAGGGGCTCTTCACGTATCGCTGCTGCGGGCTGCCGTTGGTCCCGTCGGCGTCGGACATGGACGGCGGATACGTTCCGCCCACGCGCTGGTCGGTCTTGAAGGTCTCCAGACCGGTCGCCAGCGCCTGAAGCGTGGCGCGCGTGGCGCTGGACTGGGCGCTGTCGCGGACTTTCTGCACCGCGGGGAGCAGGATCGCCACCAGGATGCCGATGATCACGATCACCGTCATCAGCTCGATCAGCGTGAATGCCGATCGGCGTTCCGCGCGACCAAGGCTGGATGGGCTGGCTTCGTTACGCATACGTCATTCTCCGCATTTCCAGGACGCCTGCCGCGGGGGAATTCGCCTCCGCCGCGCCGTCATCAACCGCCCGCGACCTTCTGGTAGTTCCGCACGTCGTCGGGCGTGCCCCAAAGCCCGTCGTAGCCGGGCGAGATCAGCAGGAAGCGATCGGCGTTGTGAGGCCAGACGCGGCCCTTGTTGCCCTGCTTGGTCGTGTTGAACACGTTTTCGTCACAGATCATCTTGGTGAACGAGTCGGGGTCGCAGGGGTCGGTCGGGCCGTTGAAGCCGAGCTTGCCGGCCGGATGAGCCTTGCCCGCACCCTTGAGGTCGAGCCCGGTTTCCGTCTTGTCGTGGCGCCCGTCTCCGTCGCCCCCCGTGAATGGCGAGTTGTCCGTCTGGTCATAGCGGCCTGGGACGAGTCCGCCGGCGCGGGTCCAGACGCAGTTGGTGCGTTCGGCAGCGTTGGCGGCGTAGTAGAGCACGGGATATCCGAAGCCGTCGACGATGAACGGAATGCGGGCGTTGGGGTAGTCGGAGCTGCCCTCGGTCAGCGAGGCGGGCAGGGCGCCGGCGGTGGTGTTCTTGCGGGCCCAGGTCTCGGGCGTCTGCGCGGTGGATTCGCCGGTGTCGAGGTAGGGGCCGCTGCGGGTGTAGGAGCGCTTCGGGGTGAGCGAGTACCACTCGCGCCAGTCCTTGTAGTCGATCTTGCCGTCGGCGTTGGTGTCGTTGCGCTCGTCGGGCTGCACGTAGCCGCGCAGGTCGGCCCCCAGCAGGCTCAGGCCGAGCCACTGGGCGCCGGAGAGAAAGACGCTGCCGTTCTCGAACGGGTTGTTGCCGTTGGAGACGGGGTAGGCGCCGGTCTCGGCGCGGAAGTTCTCGAGGGCCTTTTCGACGGCGGCCAGGGTGGTGACCGAGCGGCTCTTCTTGGCCTGGATGCGGGCGCCCTGGATGCCGGGGACGATGATGCCCATCAGCAGGCCGATGATGGCGATCACCGCCAGCAGCTCGATGAGCGTGAAGGCCGGTCGATTGCGTGCGTTGCCGCGCTGCATGGTTGCGTCTCCGTAGGCGTCGAACGCCCTCTGCCGTTCCCTTACTTGCTCAGCGAGTTGATGAGCGTCACCAGCGGCAGGAACAGCGAGATCACGATGAACCCGACGATCAGGCCCAGCACGACCACCATGATCGGCTCGAGCAGGCTGACCAGCGAGGCGACCAGCGTGTCCACTTCGTCGTCGTAGTTGTCGGCCACCTTCATCAACATCTTATCCAGCTCGCCGGTCTCCTCGCCAACGTCGACCATGTTCACGACCAGCGAGTCGACCACCTTGGATTGACGCAGCGGGTTGGCGAACGTGTCGCCCTCGCGGATCGAGTCGTGCACCTTTCCCAGCGCCCGCGCGTGAATCTCGTTGCCGGTCGTGTCCTTGGTGATCGTGATCGCCTCCAGGATCGGGACGCCGGCCGAAATCAGCGTGCCCAGCGTGCGCGTGAAGCGCGCGATCGACGACTTGGCCATGATCTTGCCGCCCACCGGCACCTTCAGCATCACCATGTCCACCGCATAACGCCCCCCCTTCGACTGGCGGACCAGCTTGTAGGCCGCGATGGCGAAGAACGGCACCATGATCATCACCACCCATCCGGGCGGGGTGCCCTCGGCAAACCAGTTCGAGATCGCGATCAGCAGGACCGTCGGCGTGGGCAGGGCCACGTCGAAGTCCTTGAAGATCTCGCGGAACTTCGGCACGACCGTCACCATGATGAAGCCCACGATCGCCGCCGCGATCGTGATCACCACCGCCGGATAGATCATCGCGCCCTTCACCTTGCGGCTCAGTCTCTGGGCTTTCTCCATGAACTCGGACAGGCGCTGCAGGATCACGTCCAGCACGCCGCCGGCCTCACCGGCGGCCACCATGTTGCAGAAGAGGCGGTTGAAGACGCGCGGGTGGCGCGCCATCGCCTCGGACAGCGTCGCGCCTCCCTCCACGTCCTCACCCACCTCCTTGAGCACGTTGCGGAACAGCCCGGGCGGCGACTGCTGCTCGAGGATGCGGATGCTGCGGAGGATCGGCAGGCCGGCGTCCTGGAGCGTCGAAAGCTGCCGCGTGAACTGCGTGAGGATCTTCGTGGAGACCCACCCGAAACCGGCGCCGGCCGCTTTCTTCCTGGCCGCCGGGCCGCCCTTGCGAGCCGCGATCTTCTTCTTGGCGCCCTTTTCAATCACCTTGGTGGGGAAGTACCCCAGCCCGCGGATCTTGCCGATCGCCTCTTCACGGGTAGGCGCTTCGACCTCCGCACGCACTTCCTGACCGCCGGAATTCAGCGCTTCATAGGCAAAAAGCGGCATACCGAAAACTCCGCGCGAAATGACCACCGGGCGTCGAACGCCCTATAATACCTCTCCCAGGAACCAACCACGGGGACGTGGAAGGCACCATCCCATTGCGCATCCGTCGTGCGTCGCGCTTGAGGCGGCCCGCACATCGGTCGTCGGCATTATGCCGCCAACCAAGTGGCCGGGCAACAGGTTACGGCCGTGAGCCGGCGGGGCGGAGAGCGCTAGGCCTCCTCCGCGATGGTCTCTTTCACCACCTCCTCGATCGTCGTGACTCCGTCGTAGATGGCCAGTAGTCCGGACTCGCGGAGCGTTCGCATCCCTCGCTGGCGAGCGGCGTTACGCAAGATGTTGGTCGACGCGTGCTTCATGACCAGCTCGCGCAGCTCGTCGTCCATGATCATGATCTCGAAGATGGCCAGCCGACCCCGATATCCAGTGTTGTTACAGTATTCGCACCCCTTCCCGTAGTAAAAGATGCGACCCTTGACGTCGTCCGGGCGAAGCGCGAGCTCCATCAACTGCTCCTCCGTGGGCTGATACTCCTCCTTGCAGTTCTCGCAAATCCGGCGCACAAGGCGTTGTGCGACAATGCCTTCCAGCGTTGCGGTGACGAGGAAGGACTCCAGCCCCAGGTCCAGCAGGCGGGCGATGGAGCTCGGCGCGTCGTTGGTGTGGAGCGTGGAAAACACGAGATGCCCGGTAAGTGACGCCTGGACAGAGATTTGTGCTGTTTCCAGGTCGCGCACTTCCCCGATCAGCACGATGTCAGGGTCCTGCCGAAGAAACGAGCGAAGACAGCGGGCGAACGTCAGACCGATTTCGGGCTTGACCTGGCACTGAATCAGACCGTCGATGTCGTATTCGACTGGGTCCTCGCTGGTCAGGATCTTGGTGTCGGGCGTGTTAAGCTCGCGAAGTGCGGAGTAGAGCGTGGTCGTCTTGCCGGAGCCGGTGGGACCGGTCACGAGCACGATCCCGTGGGGCTTGTTGATGAGCTGGCGGAAGGTGCTCAGCTCATCTTCGCGGAGCCCGATTCGCTCCAGGTCGAGATTGACGTTGCCGCGGTCCAGGACGCGCAGCACCACGCTCTCGCCGAACATCGTGGGCAGCACGGAGACGCGGAGGTCAACCGGGCGGCCCTGGACGAGAAGCTCGATGCGGCCGTCCTGGGGCATGCGCCGCTCGGCGATGTCGAGATTGGCCATGACCTTGATGCGCGAGGCGATCGCGAGGGCGATGTATTTGGGGGGGGGGACCATCTCGAACAGGACGCCGTCGATGCGGTAGCGCATCTTGAACTCCTGTTCGAAGGGCTCGAAGTGGACGTCGGAGCTTTTGTCGCGAATGGCCTGTAGCAGGACCAGATTGAGCAGCTTTTTGACCGGGTTGCTTTCGGCCAGCTCGCGCAGCTCGTCCAGGTCGATGCTCTCGCCGCGACCCTCGAATTTTGCCAGGCTCTCGTCGCCGGCGATGTCGCTGATGAGGTCAGCGATGCTGGCTTCGCCCTCCTCGGGGTAGTAACGGTTGAGCGCGTCGTTCAGGTCGTCGGGCGTGGTGATGCGTGCCACGACGTTGTAGCCCATCAGCGTGCGCAGGTCGTCGGTGGCGTGGAAGTTGTCGGGGCTGGCCAGGGCGATGGCGATGGTGTTGGTGGCCGTGTCGAAATCGGTGGGGACGAAGCGGTAGGTGTTGGCCATCTGGGAGGTGACCTTGTCGATCACGCCCTTGTCGATGTCGATATTGGCCAGGGTGATCGGCTCCATGCCGGCCTGGGCGGCCAGGGCATAGTGCAGGTCGGTGTCGGCGACGTAGCCCAGTTCAATGAGGATCTGGCCGATCGGGCCGCGCTTCTTCTTTTGAATCTCGAGCGCTTCGGAGACCTGGGCGCGGTTGATCTTGCCCATCTTGATGAGCACGCGTCCGAGGGGTCGGCCGCGAAGCTGCTCAATGGGCGGCATGCCGGGGATGGCCATGTCGTGCTCCTGACAAGCCCGCGGGCGGAGGGCGAAGCGTGCTGGGGTCTAGCGTGGCGGCACGGCTACCGGCGAGCGAGCGCATTATAAGAGTGGGAACAGGCGGGACAAGCGCCGGCGGTGCTCGGGCGCGTGGGACGGAGTCATTTCACGGGCCGTCCGCCAGGCGGCGGACCCGCGCAGCCCAGTCGGCGAGCACCGCGTGAAAGCGGTTCGGGTCGGCCTCAAACTCGACGGTATGGGGAGCGTCGGGCAGCTCGATCACGCCGGGCGATACGAAGACGCGCTCGGCCCAGCGGCGGGTCGCGTCATTGCGGATGATGCGGTCCGCGCCGGACAGGACCAGCGTCGTCGGGGCCGAGAGGGTGCCGGCGCCCAGCCGCGCCAGGTCGCGGTCGAGTCGGCGCGAGAGATAAAGGAAGCGGGCGGACGCGTGGGTGAGTTTGAGCGGGTCGGCGTCGATGAACGCGCGTCCGGCGGCGTTTCCCGTGAAAAGCGCCGAGTCGTGGAAAGGCAGCGCGAAGGGTTGCGTGGGGGAGGTGAGCAGCGCGGCGCCGATGGCCAGCACGTCGACGAAGCCCAGCCCGACGGCGGGAAAGACGCCCGGCGCGACGAGCAGCAGCGCCGCCGGTGTCAGCGGGCGGCCGGGTGTGCGGGTCGCCTCAGGCGCCGCGCGGGACGCCCAGGCGGCGGCGAGCTTTCCGCCCCAGCTCACGCCGACGAGGGCGAGTCGCCGCGGCCTGAACTCGCGCGTGGTCCAACGCGCAAGCTCGTCCAGATCGTCCAGCCAGCGCTGCGCGTCGGGCACGTCGCCGCGCTGCGCGGGATTCAACCCGCTGCCGCGCCGGTCGGGCATGACGACGGTGAGCCCGGCGGCGGCGAGGAGCGAGGCGGACCACTCGTACCACCCGCCATGGGACTGAATGCCGTGAAGGTAAAGGACGGCGACCGGGTTCTGCCCGGGCCAGACGCGACCGTGGGCGACGTAGCCGTCGCTGAAGGTCCATGTGGCGCGCCTGGGCGCGACGACGGGGGGGCGCGGGATCATCGGGGAGATGGTAGCGGCGTGGGACGCGCCGCGAGTGTGCGCCAGGATCGGGCCGAGCGATGGAGCGGCCGGCGCGGTACTCTGCCGGAATGTCGACACGGGAGTTTCGGGTGCGGCGGATCCAGCGGGTGCTGATCGGAAGCGTGGTGATGGCGGCGTCGCTTCAGGGGCGCGCGAGGGCGGACGGCGGCGACCCGGCGCCGGAGGCACTCCTGACGGTTGCGGAGCGGAGCGGGTTCCGGGCGACGGCGTGCTACGACGAGGTGGTTTCGCTGCTGGACCGGATCGCGGAGGCGTCGCCGCACGCGCGGCGCACGTCCATGGGCGCGACGGAGGAGGGGCGGCCCATACCGGTGCTGATCCTGTCGGACCCGCCGGTAGCCAGCGCCGACGAAGCGGCCGAGCAGGTGGCGCAGTTCGGCAAGCTGGTGGTGCTGGCGATCGGGAACATTCATGCCGGCGAAGTGGACGGGAAGGAGGCGCTGGCCATGCTGGCGCGGGAGGTCGGGCTGCATCCGCACCACCCGCTGCTGGACCACCTGATTATTGCGCTCGCGCCGATCTACAACGCGGACGGCAACGAGCGCGTCTCGCCCTTCAACCGTCCGGGACAGGTCGGACCGGCGGAAGGAATGGGGCGGCGCGAGAACGCCGACGGGCTGGACCTGAACCGGGACTTCATCAAGCTGGAGGCGTCGGAGACGCGCGGTCTGGTGAGCTTCCTGACGCGCTGGGACCCGGCGCTGTTCATCGACACGCACACGACGAACGGGTCGTTCCACCGCTACATCGTCACGTATGAAGGACCCAAGACGCTCGCGGGCGACGGGGAGCTTCGGCGGTACGTGCGCGACACGATGCTGCCGGGCGTGGCGAACCGGCTGCTGCGGGGGTTGGGGCGGCCGACGTTCGTCTACGGCGATTTCAACCGCGAGCACACGCGGTGGGAGACGTACCCGTCGTTGGCGCGCTTCAGCACGTCGTACGTCGGGCTGCGCAATCGACTGAGCGTGCTGTCGGAGGGGTATTCGTACGCCTCGTACGAAGAGCGCGTGCGCGGGACGCTGGACTTCGTGCGGGCGTGCTTCGAGTACGTTGCCGCGAATCGGGGCGGCATCCGCCGGTTGCTGCGGGAGGCGGACGCCCGGACCGTGGCGGCGGGCAGGTCCGCGCCGCGCGAGGCGGACCGGGTGGCCCTGCGCTCGGCGCCGGCGGCCGCGCCGCAGAAGTACGTCGCGGCGGGCTTCGTGGAAGAGATGCGCGACGGTCGGCCGGTATCGACCGGGCGGCCGCGCGATTACGAGGTGGAGCTGTGGAACCGCTATACGCCGACGCTGGCGGTGACCCGGCCGCAGGCGTACGCCATCCCGGGGGGGATGTCGCGTGTGGCGCAGAAGCTGGCGGAGCACGGCATCGAGTTTGCGCGGCTTTCCGGGGAGGCGGAGTTCGAGGTGGAACGGATCACGATCGAGAAGGCGGAGTTCGCCGCCGAGCCGTTCCAAAAGCACCGGCTGGCGGAGGTCCAGGCGGTGCGCGTGGCCCGCGGGCGGGAGCGGCTTGCGGCGGGGACGATCGTGGCGCCGACGGCGCAGCGGCTGGGTTGCCTGCTGGTGTACCTGCTGGAGCCGCAGAGCGAAGACGGGCTGACGACGTGGAATTTTTTTGACGAGGCGCTGGAGCCGGGGGGCGAGTTTCCGGTGTTGCGGGTGATGTCGGGGATGTGACGCGCGGCGCGTGCGGGCGACCGGCGGCGCGAAGTTCCGGGGGCGGGTTCGGATGGAGCCCGGGCGCGGGTCGCAGGAGGCGGCGCCGCGTCGCCAGGCAGAATCATGGCGACCGCCTTTCAACAGCGTATCGCGACAGCCCTTGGGGATGCGCCGCGGGTGCGCGCCGTGCACCTGGCGACGCTGCACAAGGTGGACGCCCGCGCCGCGTCGATGCAGCAGCTTCGCGACGCGGACGCGCTGCGGAGCCTGGCCGCCGGCATCAAGCAGCACGCGCTGGACCACCTGCCCGATTTCCTGGAGCGTTTCGTGGACGCCGTGCGGAGCCGCGGCGGGCAGGTGCACGTCGCGCGGGACGCGTTCGCGGCGCGTCGCATCATCTGCGATCTTGCGCGGGCCGCCTCGGCGCGTCTGGCGGTGAAGGCCAAGAGCATGACCAGCGAGGAGATCGACCTGAACGAAGCTCTGGAGCAGGCTGGCGTCCGAACGGTCGAGACCGACCTGGGCGAGTTCATCGTGCAACTGGATCATGACCGACCCAGCCACATCGTCACGCCCATCATTCACAAAACCCGCGCCCAGGTGGCGCGCGCCATGCAGCGCGAGCTGGGTTGTCCGTACACGGAGGATCCGGTTGCGCTTACGGCCATTGCGCGCCGGCACCTGCGCGACGTTTTTCGCCGCGCGGACCTGGGAATCAGCGGGGTGAACTTCGCCGCGGCCGACACGGGCACGCTGTGCATCTGCACGAATGAAGGCAACGGCCGCATGACAACGGCCTTCCCGCGCGTCCACGTGGCGCTGATGGGGATCGAGAAGCTGATCCCGCGGCTGGCGGATCTGCCGGTGTTCCTGAAGCTGCTGGCGCGCTCCTCGACCGGCCAGCCGCTGACGGTGTACACGAACCTGGTCACCGGACCGCGGCGCGCGGACGACCCCGACGGGCCCGAACAGCTTCACGTGGTGTTGCTGGATCATGGTCGATCGGACGTGCTGTGCGGGCCGCTGGTGGAAGTGCTGCGCTGCATCCGGTGCGGCGCATGCCTCAACGCCTGTCCGGTCTACCGGCAGATCGGGGGCCACGCGTACGGGGGCGTTTATCCCGGTCCGATCGGGAGCCTGATCACCCCGCTGCTGGAGCGCGCCCGCGGCGAGCAGCCGGCGCGTGGCGCGAGTGCCCGGCTGGTTGCGGCGCTCGAACTGGCGCGTGCGTCGAGCCTCTGTGGTGCGTGCCGGACGGCCTGCCCGGTTGACATTGACATCCCGCGGTACCTGGTGCGGCTTCGCGAAGCGGGCCGGTCCGCGCAACCGTGGGCCAAGCGGCTGGCGCTGCGAGCGTGGCGCAGCGTGATGCTGCGTCCGTGGGCCTATCGGCTCGGGCAATGGTGCCTGCGGCGCTGGCCAGGCTCCGGCGGCTGGATCCGGCGTGGCTGGGGGCCGCTCGCGGCGTGGACGACGTGTCGCGACCTTCCGCGACCCCCGCCGCGCGCGTTTCGCGATTTGTGGAAAGGTGCATCGACGGCGGGGGACTTGGACGGCGGCGCGGAGCGCATATAATCCCCGCCACAATGGAGTGGTCGCGCGCTTCCCGCCCGGCGGCCCCGAATTGGCACGGAGCATGCGGCTGTTTCCATTGCTGATCCTCGCGGCCGGATACGACGCCACCGTCCTGACGTGGATGCACCACGCGTTCTACCCGGTGCTGCTGGGGATTCTGGTCATCGCCAGCCTGGGCCTGCCCATCCCGGAGGACGTTCCGCTCATCGCGGCCGGCATTATCCTGGCCACCAGCCCGGAGACGGCATCGTGGACCGGGACGCTGGTGGTGGCGATGGTGGGAATCATGACGGGGGACCTGGTGCTCTATTCCGCCGGGAAGCGTTGGGGCCGAGACGTGGTGAACCACCGCTGGGTGCGGTCGCTGATCACGCCCGCGCGGTTCGACCGGATGGTGGAGTATTTCCACCGCTACGGGACCTGGATGTGCTTTTTCGGACGTTTTTTCATGGGAATCCGCGCGGTCATGTGCATCACCGCGGGCGCAACGCGGTTCCCGTACTGGCGGTTCTTCATCGCCGACTTCGCCGGGGCCCTGCTCTCGATTCCGTTCTTCGTCTGGCTGGGGTGGAAGTTCGGGCAGATGCTGCCGCAGATGAAGGCCTGGCTGGGTCGTGCCCAGATCGGCGTGCTCATCCTGGTGGGCGTGGGCGTGGCGGCGTTTGTCTGGTACGAGATCCGCCGCGCGCGGCGCTTGCGGGCGCAGCGCCGCGCCGCCCGCGTCGCGGACACCGACACGGGCGCGCGGCCGGGCGTCCGCGCAACTCCTGCCGCCCCGCCTCCGCCGCGCGCCGCGCAGCGCGTGTCCTGAATCCCGCGTACGAATCCCGCCGCAGCGCCGTTGTCCGCGGAGGTTCCGAAGCCGCCCTCGCCGCTGGCCGATGAATCCATGGAACCGGGCCTCGAACCTGGACGGTGTGACCCATGGCGAGCAACCTTCGCGTCTGTCTCTTCGATCCGCGACAGCTTATCGGTCCGCGTCTGCGCGAGCCGTTTCAGCACGTGACGTGGGCCAAGGTGATCGGGGAGTACGCGGTTTGGGACGGGTTGCAGGAATGCCTGTGTCACGGTCAACCTGACGCGGTCGTGGTTTACATCGACGACCCGGCCGGCGCGGTGGACCTTCAGTGCATTCGCCGCATCCGGGAGGTCGCGCCGACGGTGGCGATTGTCGGTGTGAGCGCCTCGGGCGACGCGCAGGCGATCATCGCGGCGATGCGTGCCGGGTGCACGCAGTTCGTGCGCGCCCCCATCGAACTCAGCGACCTCACCGACGCGCTGGCGAACCTCTCCAGCAACCAGAGACCCACGGGGGCCGAGTCCAGGCGCCTCTGCGTCATCGGCAGCTCGGGCGGCGCCGGGGCAACCACGGTCGCCTGCAACCTGGCGATGGAGCTGGCGCGGCTCAGCGAGCAGAAATGCGGGCTGATCGACCTGGACCTGGAGTTCGGCGGGCTGGCGTGCGCGCTGGACGTGACGCCGAAGTACTCGATCGCCGACGTGTGCCGCGAGGGCATCGACCTGGACCGCACGGCGCTGGAGACGGCGCTGGTGCAGCTTCCGCAGAACATCGCCCTGTTGTGCCGTCCCGACTCGATCGAGGACGCGCGGGCGGTGACGGCCGAGGGCGTCGAGCGCGTGTTCCGGCTCATGTCCGAGATGTTCCCGAACGTCGTCGCCGACCTGAGCCGCACGGGCGCTCCGATCAGCGACGCGTGCCTGCTGGAAGTGGACCGATTCCTGCTGGTTACGCAGCTCAACATACCGTTTCTCCGCAACGCGGAGCGGATATTCACGCACCTCACGGCCCATCGAGTTCCGGCGGGGCGCATCGAGCTGGTGCTGAACCGGGCCAACGCGCAGTACGAGCGCGTCACGGTCGAGGAAGTCGAGAAGCACTTCGGCCGTCCGGTGTTTGCCACCATCCCGAGCGACTACCGCCGCATCGTCGCCTCGCGCGACTTCGGGCACCCGCTGACCGCGTCGGCGCCCAACAGCCCGGTCCGCCGCGCCTTCGAGCGTCTGGCCAAGCTGCTCATGGAAGGCGCGCCGCCGGCGGAGTCCGGGGCGGCCAGCAGCGGGCTGTGGGGCCGCCTGCTGGGCAAGTCGCACTGACGCGGCCGATACCGCACACACGCACACCCGTCAGCCTGTAGCATGGTGTCCGCAACCGGCGGGGCGCCGTCATGCGCCGCGCGGGCAGCGTTGCGGAGTCCAGATTGAATACCACGCTGGTGTGGACGACGGGTCTGCTTCTCGTCGGGCTGCTCGGCGCTCGCGCGTTCCCGCAGGCCGGCGCGCCGCGCTTGGGAGGGCTGACACCGGCCCGGCTGCGCTGCGAATACCTGGTGAATCCCGCCGGCATCGGTGAACGCCGCCCGCGGCTTAGCTGGGTGCTCGTCCCGTCCGATCCGGCCCGGCGCGGGCAGTTTCAGACGGCGTACCAGATTCTGGCGTCGGGCAGTGCGGAAGAACTGGCGCTCGATCGCGGGGGTTTGTGGGATACGGGACGGGTGGCGTCGTCTGACACAGCCCACATCGAGTACGCGGGGGAGCCGCTGCGTGCCCGGCAGCGTGTGTACTGGAAAGTGCGCGTCTGGGATGAGTCGGATCGGGCATCGGAGTGGAGCGACGCGGCCCGTTTCAGCATGGGGCTGCTCGACGCGGGCGACTGGGGCGCCGCACGCTGGATCGGCGATCCGACGCCACCGCCGGCCGTCGTCGCCGCGCGGAACGGGTATCACAGCGAGCTTGGCCCGGACCCCGGCGCGGCGCGCTGGGTGGCGGTAGCCCTTGGCGAGCCCGCCGCGATCGACGCCGTCCGCCTGCACCCGGCGCGGCCGTACGACTGGCCCGACACGCCGGGGTTGATGTTCCCACTTCGCTTCCGGGTCGAGGCGGGGCAGCGGGCGGATTTCGGCGACGCGACGACCGTGGTGGATCGAACCGCGGAGGACGTCGCGAACCCCGGGACCGAGCCGCTGGAGTTGGCCTTTCCGGCGGTGCGGGCCCGGCACGTTCGGTTGCTGGTGTCGCGGACGCGTGCGCGTGACCCGGGGAACTACGCGTTTGCCCTGGCGGAGCTGGAAGTGCTGTCGGGCGGACGCAACGTGGCGCGGGGGGCGGTGGTGACGGCGCAGGATTCGATTGAAACGGGCGCGTGGGCGCGCGCCAACCTGACGGACGGCGACCTGCGTTCCCACGGCGCGCTGGGGTATGAGCCGCTGCCGGCGCCGCTGCTGCGAACGACGTTCGAGGCGTCAGCGCCGGGCGGGGTCCGCCGGGCGACGGCGTTCGTCACCGCGCTGGGGCTGTACGAATTGCGGATCAACGGGAAGCGCGTGGGGGATCGCGCGCTGGCGCCGGAGTGGACCGACTATCGCAAGCGGGTGCAGGTCCAGAGTTACGACGTCACGTCCTGGGTCCGCTCCGGGGACAACGCGATCGGCGTGATCCTCGGCGACGGGTGGTATGCCGGAAAGATCGGGCTGGCCGGGGTCGTGCCCGGCGGTCCGCCGCGCGCCATCTACGGACGACAGCCGCGGCTGTTGCTGCGCCTGGACGTCGAGCTGGCGGACGGGACGACGAAGACGGTCGTTTCAGACGGCACGTGGCGCAGCACGCTGGAAGGCCCGATCCGCGCGGGGGACCTGCTGGACGGCGAGCACTACGACGCGCGGCGCGAGCTGCCGGGCTGGGACGAGCCGGGTTTCGACGACGGTACGTGGGCGCCGGTTGCGGCGGTCGAAGTGCCGGGCGTCGCCCTGGTATCGCAGCCCAACGAGCCGATCCGCGTGACGGGCGAAATCGCGCCGGTGTCCGTCACCGAGCCGCGGCCGGACACGTACGTTTTCGACCTGGGGCAGAACTTCGCCGGGTGGTGCCGGCTCCGCGTGCGCGGGCGGGGCGGAACGACGGTCACGCTGCGGCACGCGGAGGTGCTGAATCCGGACGGGACGATCTACACGGCGAACCTGCGCGGCGCGGCGGCGACCGACCGGTATACGCTGCGCGGGGACGGCGAAGAGGTGTTCGAGCCGCGCTTCACCTACCACGGGTTCCGGTACGTCGAGGCGACCGGGCTGGGCCGCGGGCCGGAGCCGGGGGACCTGGTGGGGCGGGTGGCGCATTCGGCGGCGCGCGAGACGGCGGGTTTCGAGTGCAGCGACGCGATGCTGAACCGGCTGTGGAGCAACATTCTGTGGACGCAGCGCGCCAATCTCTACAGCACACCGACCGATTGCCCGCAGCGCGACGAGCGGCTCGGCTGGATGGGCGACATCCTGGCGTTCGCGCCCACCGCGTGCGTCAACATGGACATGGCGGCGTTCCTGACGAAGTGGATGCAGGACGTGCGGGACGCGCAGGCCGACGACGGGCGCTTCGCGGACTTCTCGCCGCACCCATTCGACCCGAACGTGCGCTTCGCGGGGGCTCCGGCCTGGGGTGACGCGGGCGTGCTGGTGCCCTGGACCGCGTACCTGCACTACGGCGACCGGCGCCTGCTCGAGCGGCAATACGCGGCCGCGGTCCGGTGGGTCGAGCTGGTGCGGGGGCGCAACCCCGACCTGCTGTGGAAGCATGGGCGCGGCAACGACTACGGCGACTGGCTCAACGCCGACACGCTGCGGCTGGAAGGCTGGCCGCGCAGCGGCGCCGAAGTTCCCAAGGAGGTGTTCGCGACCGCGTTCTTCCAGCGGAGCGTCGCGATCGTCGCGAGAATCGCGGACGTGCTGGGGCGGCGTGAGGAGTCCGAGAGGTATGCCGCACTGGCGGGAGCGATTCGCACGGCGTTCCAGCGGGCGTACGTGCGCGACGACGGCACGATGGCCGGCGACACGCAGGCCGGCTATGCGCTGGCGCTGCACTTCGGCCTGGTGCCGGAATCGCTCGAGGCGGCGGCGGCGGCGCGCATGGTGCAGCGCTTCGAGCCGTACGGGGGACAGATCTCGACCGGGTTCCACACGACGGCGCCGCTGATGCTGGAACTGTCGGGGCGCGGATACGTGGCGGAGGCGTATCGCCTGGCGCTGAACCGCCGCATGCCGTCGTGGGGCTACGCGATCGAGCAGGGCGCGACGACGATCTGGGAGCGGTGGGACGGGTTCGTGGCGGGGCGTGGTTTTCAGGACCCGGGGATGAACTCCCTGGCGCACTATGCGATCGGCGCGGTGGGGGAATGGATGTTCTCGACGGTGCTGGGGATCGCGCCGGACCCGGCGGCACCGGGCTTCGCGAGCGTGCGGATCGCGCCCAGGCCAGGGCCGGGCGTGACGTGGTGTCGCGGCTGGCACGAGTCGCAGCGCGGTCGGATTGCGTGCGCGTGGTCGATGGAAGACGGGCGGCTGCGCGTCCGCGTCGAGATCCCGCCGAACGTGACGGCGACCGTGTCGATTCCGCGTTCGGCGGGCGCGGAGGTCACCGAAGGGGGGGTCCGCGCGGCGGACGCGGAGGGCGTGCGGGCGATTCAGGAGAGCGAGACGCTGGCGACCTTCGGCGTGGCATCGGGGCGATATGAGTTCGAGGCCGCGTGGGGCGGGGCGGTGCACCCCGGCGGGGGCTAGGCCGGCGTTTCGGGCGGATGGGCGCTTGCGTGGTCGTGAGAACGACCCTACGATGGGCAGCGGATTGCGATCGGGCGCGTCTCGGGAGAACGGGACACCCGCGAGGCGCGGCCGCCCGGAAGCGGTCAGCGCCGCCGCAAACGGGCCGACGCTCACGGAACGGTGCCGGCAAATTACACTCGTCGACTGAGGAGCTTTCCGCGTGCTCGATGTAGCCGAAGTTGAAGATAAGGTTCGAACCATCGTGAGCGAGCAGATGGGCAAGTCGAAGGACGAGATCACCCGAGAGACGTCCTTTGTGACCGATCTGAACGCCGATTCGCTGGACGTCGTCGAGCTGGTCATGAGCCTCGAAGACGCGTTCGAGCTGAGCATCCCGGACGAGGATGCCGAGAAGATCCAGACCGTCGGGCAAGCCGTGGACTACATCGTCAAGCACGGCCAGACGACGACCAAGTCCTAGGCGGCCGACGGAATGGCCGAACGGCGTGTCGTCATCACCGGGCTGGGCGCGATCACGCCGCTGGGCAACAGCGTGGCCGCCCTCTGGGACGGACTGGTCAGCGGGCGATGCGGCATCAGCGCGCTGACGCGATTCGATTCCTCGCCGTTCGACGTTCACATCGGGGGCGAATGTGCGCAGTTCGACCCCGAGCCGTGGATCGACAAGCGCATGGCCAAGCGCATGGACCGGCACACGCACTTCGGCGTGGCAGGCGCGGCACAGGCGTTTGAAGACGCCGGTCTGGCCCCCGGGCAGTTTCACCCCGAGCGCGGCGGGTGCGTGCTGGGGACGGGCATCGGCGGGATGCTTGAAATCGAGGAGCAGGTCGACCGCCTGAATTCCAAGGGGCCCAGCAAGGTCTCGGCGTTCACCATTCCCAAGCTGATGGCCAACGCCACGACGGGCCACATCTCCATCCGCTTCGGTCTGCACGGCGTCAGCGCTGCGATCGCCACCGCGTGCGCATCCGCCGGCAACGCCATGTGCGCAGCGTTTCGCGCCATCCGGAGCGGCGAAGCGGACCTGATGGTGAGCGGCGGAACGGAAGCGGCCCTGACGCGGCTGGGACTGGCCGCGTTCTGCGCCATGCGGGCGCTGAGCGTCCGCAACGACGACCCGCAGCACGCGTCGCGCCCATTCGACAAGGACCGCGACGGGTTCGTGATGTCCGAGGGCTCGGGGATCCTGCTGTTCGAGGACTACGAGTTCGCCAGGGCGCGCGGGGCGCGAATATACGCGGAGGTCATCGGCGTCGGCGAATCGTCGGACGCGTTCGACATGGTGGCGCCGGAGCCTGACGGCCGCGGCGCCGTTCTGGCGATGCGGCGGGCGCTGGCGTCGGCCCGCATCTGCCCGGAGGAAATCGACTACGTCAACGCGCACGCGACCAGCACGCCGATCGGCGACGTGATCGAGACCCGCGCGATCAAGAGCGTGTTCGGCGATCACGCGCGGCGGGTTCCCATCAGCAGCACCAAGGGCGCGACGGGGCACCTGCTCGGCGCCACCGGCGGGGTGGAGATGATCGCCTGCGTCATGGCGATCCGGAACAAGGTTGTCCCGCCCACGATCAACCTCGACAACCCGGACCCCGAATGCGACCTTGACTACGTGGCGAGGCACGCGCGCGACGCGCGGGTCCGCACCGTCATGAACAACTCCTTCGGCTTCGGGGGCCACAACGTGTCGCTGCTGATCCGCGAGGTGTGAGGCTTCGCGCGGCTTACGGCTGGTTGCGGACTTCGCGGATTTCGGGGAAGCGCTCGCGCAGGCTCCGCTCGATTCCCATCTGGAGCGTCATGAAGCTGGCGGGACACCCGACGCACGCCCCCGTGAGCCGCACGCGCACCACACCGCCCGAGACCCCCAGGAAGATGATGTCCCCGCCGTCGGCGCGGATGAAGGGGCGGAAGGACTCCACTTCGGCGCGGACGCGCGACTCGAAATCGCTCTCGATCGCGGGCGGCGGGCCGTCCTCGGACCGGCCGGCCGCCCGGTCGGGCTGCGCGCGCCAGGGCCAGAGGCGCAGTCTCACGCGCTCGCCTCCGGATGCGGCGTGTCCGGGGCCGTCGTCGCGCCATCGGTCGAAAGCGACGGAGCGGCGCCGACCAGCGCCTCCATGGGAAAATCGACGCGGGTGTAGCCGCGCTCGGCGGCCAATCGCAGGACGGCGTCCCGCAACGCGGGCGGAGCGGCCGAATGCGGCATCAGCATGGCGAACGTGCGCTCGCCGGGCTGGCTCACGGCGACGGTCGCAAGCCCCGCGAACGCTCCCCCCCCGACGGCCGCGAGCAGGGCGCACGTGCCACGGTCCTGCTCGTTGAGCAGTTCGAGCGTGCTGACGAAGGCGGAGCCGGACGAATCCTCGAGCGAAACGCGCGGATCGGGGCCGGGGTTGAAGAGCAGCAACTCGACGATGAGCGGCCAGTCGCCGCGTTGGGCGGGACGAACTTCGACGTGGGCGGCGGATGCTGCCGGGGGTTCGAGCCCGGAGGAGCGTACCATGGTGGCCAGTTGTCCGGCCGGGGTGGTGCTGAATCGTTCGAGGCGGAATCCGACGCGTGCGAGCAGGGCATCGGCGGTGTCGCGCGGCGCCTGGGCGTAGAGGCGACGTCCCCCGAGCATGTCGAACCAGGTGGTGATGGTCTGGAAGAGCGAAACCGCCAGACCCTTGTGGCGGTGCTCGGGCCGGGTGAAGACGCGTCCCACGACGCCGACGGGCCCGCACTTGCACACGTAGGCCGCCGCGAGCATGCGCCCGCCATCCGGGACGACGGCGAATGCGTCGGTCGAACCTGCGACACCGTCGCGGAAGCGGAACCGGATGTCTTCGCGCCAGGGTGAACCCAGCTCCTCGCTCAACTCGGCCATCGCCGGCCAACGTGCCGGGCAGGGAGGGATGATCAGCAGCGGCTTCATGTGCTGAGGAATCATACGCGCGGTCCAAGCCGTTGTCGTTGGAGGCTGTCGTGGGTGAGTGGGGGCAGTACACTAAGCGCCATGGACCATCGGCAGACGATGCAGTTCGACGCGCTCGACGGCTGGCTGAGGCGCTGCGCCCGTCCCGTGCTGCTGTCGCACCAACGACCCGATGGGGACGCGCTGGGCGCGCTGGCGGCGACGTCCCTGGCGCTGGCGCAGCGCGGACTCGCGCCGTCCGTGGTGCTGTTCGACCCGTTTCCGGAGCGCTACGGGGTGCTGCGCGACGCGGTGCGCTGGCTGAGCTGGGACGACGTACGCGACGTGCTGCCGCGCGAATGCGACGCGGTCGTCATCCTCGACACGTGCGCACTCGCGCAGCTCGAGCCGGCGATGAAGTTCCTCGCCAGCGCCCCGGAGACGCTGATCATCGACCACCATGCCACGCGTGACGCGATCGGCGTGCGCGACGGGGACCTGCGCTGCCTGGACGAGAGCGCCTCGGCCACCTGCCTGATCCTGTTTGAATGGCTCCAGCACGCCGGCGCTGCGCTGGAAGGGCCGCTGGCGACGGCGCTCTTCACCGGCATCGGGACCGACTGCGGCTGGTTCCGCCACTCGAACACGGACGCGCGCACGCTGGACGCGGCGGCGCGTCTCGCGGCCGCCGGCGTGGAGATCAACGGGCTGTATCGCGCGATCTACGAGCGCGAGTCGGCGGCGAAACTGCGGCTCGTGGCGCGGGTGCTCACGTCGATCGAACTTCTCGCGGACGGCAAGCTGGCGGTGATGCGGCTGCGGCAGGCGGACTTTGACGCCGTCGGCGCCGACCGCAGCATGACGGAGGACCTAGTCAACGAGGGCGGGCGCCTGGCGGGGGTCGAAATGACGCTGCTGCTGACCGAGGAGCCGGACGGGCGCGTCCGCGCCAACCTGCGCAGCAAACAAAGCTGCGACGTGTCGGTATTCGCGTCGCGCTACGGCGGCGGGGGCCACACGCGTGCCGCGGGTGCGCGCGTGTACGGGGAGTGGGACCGCGTGGTGCCGCGACTGATCGAAGAAGCGGTGGAATTCGTTCATGGCTGGACCTGACCTGCCGCGCCCGGACCAGGTTTCGCCGCCGTGGCGATTGGTGCTGACGGTGTTCCTGCTGTTTCTGGGGGGCGGGTGGGTGGTGGCGCAGGTGAACATCTGGGCGCAGAACGAGCTGGCCGACGGCCGGGCGGGGCTGTCGTGGCGCGATCTGATGCTGCGCTACCACGGGGACTGGGTGAGCACGGCCGCGGGGGAGGCGGCGCCGTCGCGGATGCTGGAGATGATCCGGGGCGCGATGCGGCAATACTTCAGCAGCGACGACGATTACGAGGTGCTGCTGGGCTGGCTGAAGGACGGCGCGCCGCGTGAAGGGTTCGAGTCGGGCCCCGAGCCTACACCGCACGACGTGCTCTTCAAGTGCCTGCGGTGCCACAGCGGCGACAGCCGCGAGCCGATCGGCGCGAAGGCGCCGTTCGGTCCGGACCGCTTCACGGTGGAGTATGAGCGGGTCGCGCGGTTCGCGCTTCCGGCGGCGGCGGGGCAGACGCGCGTATGGCGGCCACCGCTCGATTGGCGCGAGCTGGTGATGAGCATGCACGCGCACGCGTTCGGGGTGCCGATGTTCCTCCTGGCGTTGGCGGCGCTGTATCTGTGGGCGGTTCCCGCGAGCGGGGCGCCGCGGGCGCGGACGCTGCTGGCGACCGGTCCGCTGGTGTGCTTCTTCATCGACATGGCCAGTTGGCCGCTGGCGCGGCTACCGGGCGCGGTCGGAATCGCCTTTGTCGCGCTGATCCCGATCGCCGGGGCGGCGTTCGGGGTCGCGTACCTCGTCCAGTGGGTCGCGGTCATGGCGGCCCTGTGGCGCCGGCCGCTGGCGGCGCTCCGCGCCCGGTTCGCCGCACGCTAGCATGCTCGCGACCGCCTGCGACAGGAGAGTGCCTCGTGCCTGATCAGCCCGTCCCCGCAGCGGCCGCGCCCTGGCGACCGGCGGGCGAATGCCCCGCCATCCGCGTCATGATGATGCCGCGCGACACGAACGCGCACGGGACGATCTTCGGCGGGGTGATCCTGAGCTACATCGACCAGGCGGGAGCGATCGAGGCCCGCAAGCACACGGTGCAGCGATTCGTCACGGTGGCCATGGACGGTGTGGTGTTCAAGGAGCCGGTGTTCGTGGGCGATGTTCTCAGCTTCTACACGCGGCTGGTCGTAGCGGGTCGGACCAGCCTTCGAATCGGGATCCACGTGGACGCGGAGCGATTCGAGAACCCGCGGGTGGTCGTGCCGGTCACGGAGGCCAGCCTGGTCTACGTTGCGATCGACGAGCAGCGCCGCCCCACGCCGCTGGGACTGAAGCCGACCTGACACCCGCGCTCGAGGGCGCGCCGCGTGAATCCGATCCGGAGCCCGCGATGAGCCAGCCGAAATCGTCCGATACCCCCCTGGCCGTCCGCACCGGCCTGCGCGGCTTCGTCGATTCGTTCGCCGACCTCTTTCGGCTGCCCGCCGGATTCTGGATCGTGATCGCCGTTTTCGTGGTGGAGTCGATGTCGTACTTCGGCGTTCTGACGCTGATGAACGGATACCTGTCGCGCGACCTGGGATTCGGGGACGCGTGGGCCGGCGCCACCGTGTCCATCTTCACCGGGCTGGTGACGCTGTTCATGCTGGGGGCGGGCAGCTACGCCGAGTCCTTCGGCCTGCGGCGCGCCATCCTGGCGGGGCTGCTCATGTGCCTGGCGGGTCGGATCGCCTACGCGCTGGCGCCGGGCGTCCACGGGCTGGCGCTCGCGGCGCTGGTGATCGGTGCGCTGCTGGTGGTCGCGCTGGGCGAAGCCATCATCCAGCCGGTCTGCTACTCCGGGGTCAAGCAATACACGGACGAGAAGACCAGCTCCATGGGGTACGGCCTGATCTACGCGTTCATGAACGCGGGCATCGTCGTGGTGGGGACGCTCTCGGCCTGGCTGCGTCCCGGAGTGCAGGACGTGCTGGACGCGCGGCGTGCCGCCGCTACGCAACCGGGCGTGAGTGCGCCGCCCGGCGACCCGGTTTCGCTGGCGCTGGCGGACCACGTCGGCAGCGGCATCCAGGCCGTCAACTGGGCCTGCAATGCGATTACCGCGGTCGCGCTGGTCGGCTTCCTGCTGCTTTTCGTGCGGCGGGTCGAGCGCAACAAGCTGCGCCCCGACACCGCCGAGGAGCAGCGTGGCGGCGAGGGGCGACCGTGGTGGCGCAAGGTCGCGTCCTACTTTTCCGAAGGCCCCTTCGCCAACCTGCGCTTCATCTTCTTCATCTTCATGCTCCTGCCCGTGCGGACCCTCTTCGCCCACCAGTGGCTGACGATGCCGGAGTACATCCTGCGGGCCTACCCCAAGGAGGTCGGAGACAAGATGGAGTGGCTGGTCAACTGGATCAACCCGGCCATCATCTTCGTCGGGGTGCCGATCGCCACCGCAGTGACGCGGCGGGTCAACGTGTACACGATGATGATCGTCGGCTCGCTGGTGTCGGCCGTGCCCACCTTCCTGCTGTGCAGCGGGCCCAACCTGACGCTGCTCATCACCTACTTCTTCATATTCTCCATCGGAGAAGCGCTCTGGTCGGCCCGTTTTCTCGAATACGCCTCGGAGCTGGCCCCGCCCGGGCGCCTGGCGCAGTACATGGGCCTGGCCAACATCCCGTGGTTGCTGGCCAAGTCCACCACCGGGCTGTACTCGGGCTTTCTCCTCCAGCGCTACTGCCCGGCCGGCGCGCCGCCCGAGAGCCTCCAGACCGGTACGCTGTGGTTCATCTACGGCTGCATCGCGATGAGCAGCCCGATCGGGCTGTGGCTCGCACGGCGCTGGGTCATGCGCGGGCTGCACGCGAAACCTCAACCCAGCGCGGCGGCGTGACGCGCCGCCGGCGGCGGGCATCCGGCACGGGTCCACTCGGCGAATCGCGACGGCCGTATAATGCGGGATGCTCGCGTTCGCGGAGCCGTTGCGCGACGGCGGGGAGCGCGCCATTCGGGCCGCAGCGAGGTTCCTGATGCGCGACGGCGCGGTTCGCGCGCGGGCGGCGGCCGAAGGCTGCCCGTGCGGCGCCGGCGCGCGGAGCGCGGAGCATGGAGTCACGGATGGCCAGGAAGCAGGACAGGTCAGGCCGGGGGACGGGCAGCGGTTCGGCGAATGGTTCCCGGCGCGACCAGGAAACGTCCGGCAAAATCGAGCGGCTGGCCGAGTCGGTCGTAATCGCCGCGCGCAAGAAGTCCGACCCGGCGGTCGACATCCCGGTGCGCTCGCTGTCCAACGTGCGTTTCGACCCGAAGCGGGCCATCCTCGAGATGGGCGGCGCCAAGCAGTCGCGGAACCTGTTCAATCTGGGCATGGCGCGCAAGTACATGCAGACGCTGCTCATCGCGTCCGCCAGCAAGCAGCTCATCGACGCCGGCAAGACCGCCAGCATCCGCCAGCTTTACTACATGAGCAAGCACAGCATCCAGGGGGCGCGGGAGAAGACGTTCGACGGGCAGGAGGAGTCCGATGCGATCATCGAGGATCTCGAGGTGGCGCTCGATTCGCTCCGCGAAGAGCTGCACGTCTACGCCGACCAGCGCGGCAACCTGGCCGGGCCTCTCATTCTGGTCGACGCCGGCAACACGCTGGACTGCATGCGGCTCGGGTCGGGCGGTTACACAATCCCGAGCATCGTCGAGCCCGACGTGGTGCAATTCAAGAAATGCTCGGCCAAGTACGTCCTGCACGTCGAAAAGGCGACCGTCTGGCGGCGCTTCCACGAAGACCGCTACCACGAGAAGCACGCCTGCCTGCTGACGCACGGCCAGGGCCAGCCGCCGCGCGGCGTTCGACGGCTGCTGCGGCGGCTGCACGACGAGCTGAAGCTTCCGGTCTACTGCCTGCTCGATAACGACCCGTGGGGCTACTACATCTACAGCGTCATCAAGCAGGGGTCGATCAACCTGGCCTACGAGAGCCGCC
Source organism: uncultured Planctomycetales bacterium (assembly GCA_964401365.1). GTDB lineage: Bacteria > Planctomycetota > Phycisphaerae > UBA1845 > Fen-1342 > CAYNYG01. The sequence continues at coordinate 33,122 of CAYNYG010000010.1, forward strand.
GCATGGCCGTGCCGCAGGCGCGGTTCATCGGCGTGTCGGCGTTCGACTTCGAGCGCTGCGGGTTGAGCGACGACGTGCAGATCGAGCTGGACGACAACGACCGCAAGCGTGCGCGGCAGATCATGGAATACCCGTGGTTTGCGGGAAAGAAGAGCTGGGAGAAGGAAATCGCCCGGCTGCTCAAGAACGGATTCAAGATGGAGGTCGAAGCCATGATCAACAAGCGGCTGACCTACCTGACCGAAGAGTACGTGCCGATGAAGCTCAAGGATCCGAAGCAGTGGCTGGACTGACCCGCGCGCGACCGGGCGCGGCGACCCTGCGCCGGGCTCGCGCAAGCGTTCATGGTTCGCTGAAGAAGCCCCCGGGGGGACCCAGCATCGCGCGGAGTTGATCGTGCGCCCGCGCGCGCAGCATGTGGACGGCCCCGGAGGAGCGGCCCAGCGCGTCGGCGACGGCGGCGATGTCGCGCCCCTCCAGATCGTACATCCGCACGGCAGCGGCATAGTCGGGCGGGAGCCGCGTCAGCGCGGCCTCGACGGCGCCGCGGGCTTCGGCGCCGGCCGCCCGGTGGCTCGGAGTCCGCGAGTCGACCCCCAGCAACTCGATCAGGGCCGCGCAGGATTCATCGCTGACGCCACCCGAGACGCGCTTGTCCGGCGGGGGGCGTTTCTTGCGCTGCAACTCGCGGATCGCGTCCTGGAGGTTGTGCTCGGCGATCCGCCGCAGCCACGCCAGGAACCCGGCGGCATCGCGCGCCAGCAGCGACGCGACGTTCAGGAACGCCTCGACATAGGTCACCTGCATCACGTCGTCGGCGTCCAGCGACGCCTGCCAGACGCGACCGATCTTCGAGCGGATCTCGCCCGCCACCTGCTCGCCGTAGCGCTCCAGAAGTCCGCGCAGCGCCTCGCGGTCGCCCCCGGCCGCGCGTTGCAGTCTCGCAAGCTCAGAGTCGGGCACGGCGACCTCCCGGACCAATGACCGGCGGCATGGTAGTCGGGCTGCGGGAAGCGTGACACGCGCATGACCTGCGGTCCCCGCGCGGCGTGCGCGCGGCCCGCGTCACGGTCCCGCGGCGCCCGGCCGGCTGGCGGCGCCGGGCAGATTCTCCGCGACGGACTGCCATTCGGCGGCCTGATCCGGTTTGCCCCAGGCCCGGTACAGGTCGGCAAGCCGGGCCGCGAGCTGCGCGCGGCGCGCGGCGGGGAGGGCCTGCGCGTCGCGGACCGCGTCGAACGCCTGGCGCAGCAGCGCTTCGGCCTCGTTGAGGCGGCTGGGCGACATGCCGACCACGCTCACCAGGCTGTCGAGGACGGTGAGGGTGTCCAGGTGCGGCCAACCGTAAACGTCCCGGAAGATCGCCAGCGATTCCCGCAGGGCGGCTTCGCATTCCGCAAACTGCTTGAGGCGATAGCGAAGCACGGCCAGGTTGTGCAACGTCGTCGCCACGTCGGGATGCGCCGCCGCGAAGAGTCGCCGCCGGATGGCGAGCGCCTCCTGATACGCGGCCAGCGCGCCGTCCATGTCTTCCAGCCCGACGCGGGCCTGGGCCAGATTGTCCAGAATGGTCGCCACGCTCGGGTGCAGGTTCCCCAGCAGGCGCCGGTTCGCCTCGAGCGCCTCGCGGAACCACGGCTCGGCGGCGCTCCAGTCCGACTGCGCAAGCCGCAGCGCCCCGAGGTTGTTGAGCACTTCGCCGAGGATGGAGCGGTTGGCGTTCTGCGGGAGTCGGGCGATGGCGAGCGCCTCGCGCAACAGGCGCTCGGCGTCGGCGGCGCGGTGTAGATCCGACAGCGCCAGCGCCAGGTCGTTCAGGTAGGTCGCCACGATCGGATCGTGGGGGGCGCGGCGCGCGCGGACGATGTCGAGCGCGCGGCGCATGTCCGGCTCGGCCTCGGCGGGCCGCGCCGTCAGCTTTCGGACCACGCCGCGCTGTTGCAGGGCTTCCGCGAATTCGAGGCTATTTCCGCCCCAGAGCCGCTCATAGGCGGTCAGGGCCGCCTGGATCTCGCGCTCGGCCGCCGCGAACTGCGCCAGGCCGGCGTAGGTGCGGCCGATGGTCAGCCGCACGGCCGCCGCGACGTCGGGCTGGTCGGTCAGTGCGCCTGCGTTGAGCCGGGCCAGCGCGCGGTCGAGCGATTCGCGGACCGTCAGGTCGTGCGTGGCGCCGAGGTTTGGGTCTGCCGCGGAGAGCATCTCCTGAAGGAAGGTGTTGACCGCTTCGGCCCGTCGGGCGGCGCGCCCGGCCAGGTCCGCGTTGGCTTCGGCGAGGCGGCGCTGCTCGTCGGCGGTGTTCCGCGCCGCGACCGCCGCGACAAAGCCGGCGACCGACGCACCCAACCCAAGCGTGAGCGCGAGGGCGATCGCGGTGATGGTCACAAACGTTCCGCGATGGCGCCGCGCGAACTTGGTGAGCCGGTAGCGCAGCGTCGGAGGACGGGCGGACACCGGCTCGTCGTTCAAGTGCCGTCCCAGCTCCAGGGCCAGCTCGCTCGCGGATGCGTAGCGACGCGTGCGGTCCTTCTCGAGGCACTTCATGACGATCCAGTCCAGATCCCCACCCAGCGTGCGGGCCCAGGACTCGGAGTCCGCTGCGCGTTGCGGCGCCGCGGTCTGTATCGGAGAGCGCTCCGCGGCCCCATCCGAGGCGGTCGCCGTGTCGGCGTCGCGGACCGGAACCGCGCGTTTTCCGGTGCGGCGCCCGATCAGCGCTGCCAGGCGGGCGCTGGGCCGCAGGGGCTCGACTTCGCGGATGATGCGGCGCACCTCGGCGTAGCTTCTGCCTGCCAGCGTGCGCGGGTCGAACGGGGGGACTCCGGTCAGGAGCTCGTACAAGAGTACGCCCAGCGAGTAGATGTCGGCGCGGGTGTCGATATCCGACCCGACCCCATCGGCCTGCTCCGGACTCATGTACGCCGGGGTGCCGATAGGGGAATCGGCGCGCGTCACGGGAGCGCCAGCGACCGCGGACCCGTGCAGCGCCTTGGCGATCCCGAAGTCGATTACCTTGGGGGTGGCGATGCCGTCGTGCTCCGTCACCAGGACGTTGCTGGGTTTCAGGTCGCGGTGAATGACCCCCTTCTGGTGGGCGTGCTGGACGGCGTGGCAGACGCGCACCATGAGCTCGAGCCGCCGGCGGAGGTCGCAGCGGCGCGCCTGGCAGTACTCCGTGATCGGCGCACCGTCGACCAGCTCCATCACGAAGTAGGGGCGGCCGGTGCCGGTCGCGCCGGCGTCGAGGACGCGCGCGATGTTGGGGTGATCCATGAGCGCCAGCGCCTGGCGTTCACCGTCGAATCGCGCGATCACTTCGCGCGTGTCCATGCCCGGCTTGATGACCTTGAGCGCCACCACGCGCCGCACAGGCTCGTCCTGGCGCGCCCGATACACGGTGCCGAAGCCACCCTCGCCGATCACCTCCAGCGGCTCATAGGGACCGATGCGACCGATCGCGGCGCCGGTTTCTGGCGCCGGCGATCGCCCCTCGGCGGCGTCCAGCGTGGGTGCGTCGAGGAAAGCGCCGGCCCGCTCGTGGGCGCTGAGCAGGGCCTCGACCGACGCGCGCAGCCCGACGTCCCCGCCCGCCGCCCGCTCCAGCGCGACGCTGCGCTCGGTCGCGGGCAGGTCGACCAGGTCCTCGAAGACCGCTTTCACCCTCTGCCAGTCGGACATGGCGATTCCAATCCCGGCGGTGGGTCGCGCAAGGCGGCTCGGCGTCCCGGTCGAGCGCCGTGCCGGCTATGGTTCCCGGGCTTTCTCGATCTCCTGAAACAGCCAGGCCCGCGCGAACGACCACTCGCGTTTCACGGTGCGCTCCGACAGTCCCAGCGCCTGCGCCGTCTCCTCCACGCTCAGCCCCGCGTAGAACCGAAGGCTCACGATGTCGGCCGCGCGCGGATCGCGCTGCGACAACCGGGTGACGGCCTCGTCGAGTTCCAGCAGCCCCTGCGTGTCGTTGGACGCGGCCAGATCGAGCGCGTCCAGCGGGACGTGCCGCGCGGCCGAGCCGCGCTTGATCCGCCCGCGCCGTCGCGCGTGCTCGACCAGGATCCGCCGCATCGCCAGCGCAGCCGCCTGGAAGAAACACGTCCGACTCGACCAGCCTACGTCGCCCTCACCGTCGCCGACCAGTCGCAGGTACGCCTCGTGGACCAGCGCTGTGGCTTGCAGCGTGTGCCCGGGCCGCTCGTGCTGCATGCGGTGACGTGCGATCGCCAGAAGCTGCTCGTAGACCAGCGGGAGCAGCTCGTCGGCCGCGGACGGCTCGCCGGCGGCGGCGCCGCGCATCAGGCGCGTAAGCTCGCGGCTCGCCGCGCGCGACGGCTCGAACGGTTCTGACCCTGATGACGGCATCCAGGTTTGCCCGCAATGGACCCACTGCATTGTAGGCCGCCGCCGCGTCAAGTTCGGATCGTTCAAGCACTTCGGGACACGCGCCGTCCGAGAAACTCGTGCCGGAACCGCCCGCAGCCCGCACGCCGACCCAGCCACCGGGCCGGGCCGGGGGCCGGACTCCGAACCCCGCGCTCGTTTTCCGGCGTCGAAGGCGTAAGAAACCCGCTACAATCCAACCGTTCAGCGGGCACCCGCCGCGCGGCGGTCCGGGAGGCTCGCGGCCGAATGACTGGAGTGTGGAACATGAGGCGTTCAGTACGGCGGGCGATTCTCGGATTGGCGACGGTGGCGGCGGCGGCGCCGGCGTGGGCGTCGTTTCACCTCATGCAGATCGAGCAGGTGATCGCAGGGGTCAACGGCGACAAGACCGCCCAGGCGATCCAGCTCCGCATGCGGTTCGCCGGACAGAACCTGGTCAGTCAGGGGCGCCTCGTGGTGCACGACGCCACCGGGTCCAACCCCATCATCATTCACGACTTTACTTCGAACGTCCCCAACGGCGTGGCGGGCGACCGCGTCCTGGTGTGCAGCCCGAACTTCGCCAGCCATACCGATCCGCCCGCCGTCCCGGACTTCGTGATGACCAACCTGATCCCCGAGTCCTACATGGCGGCCGGGTCGTTGACGTTCCAGTCTGACGGCGGCACGATCTATTGGCGCTTCAGTTGGGGCGGGAGCGACTATACCGGACCCAACACCGGAGAGCTCACGAACGATTCGAACGGCAACTTCGGCCCCCCGTGGCCCGACCCGCTCCCGACCGCCGACTCGCGCGCCGTCAAGTTCAAGAACGCCGCCGGCGCAGGGAGCACCAACAACGCCGACGATTACGCGCTCACGAGCGGCGACGCCGTCTTCACCAACAACGCGCGCGACAGCTTCACGGTGCAGCCCGCGCCGGCGTGCGTCCCGTGCGACACCAATTGCGACGGGTCGGTCAATGGCCAGGACATCACCGGTTTCATCGCCGCGCTGAACGGCAACCCCAGCGGCTGTTCGCCCTGCAACAGCGACGCCAACGGCGACGGATCGGTCAACGGACAGGACATCGGCGCGTTCATCAACTGCCTCACCCCGTGAGCGGAGTCGCGTCGCGAGCCCGATCGCTCGGTCGATGCGCGCGGTGCGCCACCATCCGGCCGCGGAGCCCAAAGAGCGCGTGCGACACCGGCGTGCGCCCCGCGCGGTTGCCGGAATCCGCCCTCGCCCGCTAGAGTAGCCGCGCCGACCGACAGGTCCGCGTGTGAGCACCCATGACCAAGATCGCCGCGACCAACATCACCTGGCACCACGGACATGTAGGCCGCGAGCAGCGGAACGCCCTGCTGCGCCAGTCGGGTGCGACCATCTGGTTCACCGGCCTCAGCGGGAGCGGCAAGAGCACCATCGCCTATACCGTTGAGCACGCGCTGGTCGAGCGCGGGCATCTCTCGTTCGTGCTCGACGGCGACAACATCCGCCACGGACTCAACAAGAACCTGGGCTTTTCGCCCGACGATCGAACGGAGAACATCCGCCGCATCGGCGAGGTCTCGAAGCTGTTCGCAGACGCCGGGATCATCACCCTGACGAGCTTCATCAGTCCCTACCGCGCCGATCGCGACCTGGTGCGCCGGATTCACGACGAGGCGCGGCTGCCATTCATCGAGATTCTCGTCGACGTTCCCGTCGAGACCTGCGAAACGCGCGATCCCAAGGGGCTGTACAAGAAGGCCCGCGCCGGCGAGATCAAGGAGTTCACCGGCATCTCGGCTCCCTACGAGCCGCCGCTGAGCCCGGAGCTGGTCCTGAAGAACACGAACATCAGCGTCGCTGAGGCGGCGGCACAGGTGATCGACCTGCTGGTCGAGCGCAGGCTGGTGACGGGGCTCTAGCCGGGCCGCTCTATCGCCAGATCGACGCGACTCCACGCACCCCCGTGGCTGTCGAATGCGGCCCAGCGACCGTCGGGCGTCACGATCAGGTGCAGGAACGGGGGGAGATCGTGCCAGAGGATGCCGTCGCGGTCGGCGGCGGAGGGCGCCGGGTCGCCGATCGGGTGCGAATGATAAACCCCCACGACCTCCGCCCCGGCGTCAAGCGCCGCACGCTCAGCGCGGGCCTGCCCCAGCGGATCCATCTCAAACCGCGTCGGCGAGCGCGCCACGTTCTCGATCGCGGCCGACCGGATCACCCGCCCGGCCCGCCCGATCAGAAGCCCGCAGCACTCGCGTGGGAGCGCCGCGCGGGCCGCGGCGAGAACCTCGTCCAGAACGGTGCGCGTGATCCGAGTGCACACGGCGCCGCCCGGGCCGGCGGTCGCGGCGTCAGGGCCGGTAGCCGAGCAGGTCATAGAGTTCCGCGCGGGTCTGCATCCGATCGACCAGGCCGCGCTGCGTTCCGGTGGCGCGCAGCTCGCGCAGCGCCTGGGTCACGGCGCCCATGGCGACGCGCATCAGCGTCACGGGGAAGATCACCATCCGATAGCCCATGGCCGAGAACTCGTCCACGGTGAAGTACGGGCTCTGGCCGAACTCCGTCATGTTGGCCAGCAGCGGGACCGGCACGTCGCGCGCGAAGCGCTCGAACTCCTCGCGCGAGGTGAGCGCCTCGGGAAACACGGCGTCCGCGCCGGCGCGGACGTACGCGTGCGCCCGCTCCACCGCGTCATCGTACGACGTGACTCCGCGCGCGTCCGTGCGGGCGATAATCATGAAACTCGCGTCGCGCCGCGCGGCGCAGGCGGCGCGGATCTTGTCGGCGAATTCATCGGCGGGCACCAGCCGCTTGCCGGTCAGGTGCCCGCAGCGTTTCGGGAACTCCTGGTCCTCGAGATGCAGCCCGCACAGCCCCGCCTGCTCGAATTCCGTGACCGTCCGTGCCGCGTTCTCCGGGCCGCCGAAGCCGGTGTCGGCGTCCGACAGGATCGGCAGCGACGTCACCGCCGCGCAGCGGGAGGCGTGATAGACGGCCTCGCTGAGAGTAGTCAGCCCCACGTCCGGCACACCCAGCGTGGCGTTGGCCAGCACCGCGCCCGACAGGTAGATGGCCTCGAAACCGGCCCGCTCGATCGCGCGGGCGGTCAGGGCGTTCACCGCGCCGGGGAGGGCCACGGTGTGGTCGGCGATCAGCGCGCGGAAGCGGGCGCGTCGTTCCGAGGCAGCCGCACTGGGGGAAGCCGTCACGCGAGACCTCGAGCACTCGGGCGCGCCCGCGGCCCGGGCCGGTCGCGCGCCGGCGGTATTGTAGGAGCGGGGGTGCGCGGCGGCGACGCGCCCGCCGCACTAGCGACTGTTGAAGATGAACTGGTCCCAGAGCCGGGCATAGACGCCGTCGCTGGCGACCAGGTCCCGGTGCAACCCGCGCTCGATGATGCGTCCGTGCTCCAGCACCAGGATGCAGTCGGCGCGAAGGATGGTGCTGAGCCGGTGCGCCACGACGAAGGTCGTCCGCCCCTCGCGCAGCTTCATGAGGGACCGGTGCACAACCAACTCGGTCGCTGTGTCGATGGCGCTGGTAGCCTCGTCGAGCATGAAGAGGCGCGGATCGGCCAGGTAGGCGCGGGCGAAGCAGATGAGCTGCCGTTGTCCCAGGGAGACGTTGGCGCCGCGCTCGCCCACCTGCGTCTGGAAGCCCTGCGCCAGCGCGGCGAGCGCGTCGTAGCAGCCCAGGGCGCGCGTCGCGTCGATGACCTCGGCGTCGGTCGCCTCGGGCCGCGCGTAGCGGATGTTATCGAGCACCGTACCGGTGAAGAGGTAGTTGACCTGGAGCACGAGGCCGATCTGGCGATGGAGCGACTCCGCGGTTACGTCCGCCAGGTCGATTCCGTCCACCAGGATGCGTCCGCTCTGGGGCTCATAGAAGCGTGCCAGCAGCGAGATCACGCTGCTCTTGCCGCTGCCGGTGTGGCCCACGAGTGCGATCATCTGGCCCGGCTCGGCAACGAAGGAGATGTCGTGCAGGACGGGCCGGGCCGGGTCGTACCCGAAACAGACGCGATCGAACTCCACCCGCCCGACGATGCGGCCTAGGGGTCGTGCGCCGGGACGGTCGGCGAAGTCGGGCTTGAGATCGAGCAGGTTCAGGATTCGCTCCCCGCCCGCCATCGCCATCATGAGCTGGCTGTGGAAGTTCCCGAAGGCGATGACCGGGTTCATGAACCAGTCCCAGTAGAGGAACGCGGCCACGACGGCGCCGAGCCCGATCGCATGGCGGCCCGAGGCGACCAGGTAGCCACCGTAAAGCAGGATGATGATGCGCCCGGTGGCGCCGATCAGTTGGAGCAGCGGCTGGTAAAGCCCGTTGATGCGGGCGGCGGCGACATTGCGGCGCGTGTTGTGGGCCTGTAGCTCGTTGAAGACGCCGATGTTCCAGTCCTGCCGATGAAACGCGGTGACGACGCGCACGCCGGTGATGTTCTCGGCCAGGTTGGTGGCGACGCGCGTGTACGCCTCGCGCGCGAGCTGGTACGCGGCCCCGATCCGACGGCGATAGACCAGGTTCGCCACGTAGAGGAGGGGCGCGAGCCACGCAACCGCCAGGAAGAGCCGCAGGTCGGTGCGCGCCAGCATGAACCCGGCGACCAACATCATGAGCGCATTCTTCACGACGGTGTCGATCCCCCACACGTTCACGTCCCGCAAGCTGTTCACGTCACTGGTGCAGCGGCTGACGATCCGCCCGAGCTTGGTCCGGTCGAAGTAGCTCATCGACAGCGTCTGAAGGTGGCGGAACAACGCTCGTCGGATGTCGAACTGCACGCGCTCGCCCGCGTCGCACATGATGAGAATCGTCACGCGATGGATGATGACCGCGCTGCCAAGCGTCAGCGCCCAGAGCCCCACGATCCGCAGGATGCGTCCCACCGCATCGCGCCGCGCGGCTTCGGCGGACGAGCCCGCGGACTCCGGCACCGCGGGGCGGGCGTCCGCGGCCGTCGCAGCGGCGACCGTCGTGTCGATGATCGCCTGCATGAATCGCGGGGACTGCATTTCCAGCACGACCATCACGACGCCCAGGCCAATCCCCAGCGCGTAGCGCGCCCGGTACGGCGCCAGCCACGCCAGGAGCCGGCGTATCAGTCGCCAGTCGATCGGGCGATAGTCCGGCTCGTCATCCCCGCTCACCACGCGCGGCGGCGGCGCGAACAGGGCGCCCACCGCACGCCGCCACCACCCGAGCCTCGCGCCCGCCGCCTGGTTCATCGGCCCCAGCCGTCTTCCTCGTCATCGGAGCTGGTCGGCGCAGCCCCGTCCGGGGTCCGGACCGGCACGGCCTGCTTCCGGGCAGCGCAGTGCGGACACGCGTCGGGGGCGCCGGGCGCGGTGGCGAACCACCGGCGGCACTCCGGACAAGCCCGCGCGCGGTACATGGCCTCGCTCCCGCAGGTGTCGCAGCGCAGCGGCCAGTCGCGGAACGACCGAGGCCGCTCGATGGTCGCCGCGTGCAGACAGGAGGTCTGGGTACACGCGACTCGCAGCAGCGCGGTCGGGGTCGCCACTTCGTGCGTGTCCCCCCGCGCCGGCCCAGGGGTCAGCAATCGGATCAGGGTGGCAACCGCGAGGTAGGTCAGGACGCCCAGAATGATCCACAAGGCGATGCGGACCGCCGGGGAGCGCCACAGGGCGGAGGGGTCCTGGCGGAGGCGGTCGCGCCAGGCACGAACCCGGAGCGGAAGCGCTTCCAGGTACTCCCGGACGAGGTGCGGCAGGTCGGACAACGAGATTCGCGGGTAACCCATGGGGCCGATCCTCACGGCCGAAACCGGTTCTGCGGGTCTCGGCGGGCGCTGGTATTGTGGAGCCTGGGCGGGCAAATCGCCACCCGGACCCCCTTTGACAAGCGGACGGCGGCCTATACAATCCCCGATCTGTTTTTTCGCGTTCACTGCACGCGGTCCGACCGTCGGCAGCTTCCCCATGGCCGAGAGCGGGTTACCGCTGCTGTAGCTCAGTGGTAGAGCGCGTCCTTGGTAAGGACGAGGTCATGGGTTCAATCCCCATCAGCAGCTCTGAGCGACTGCGTGCCGGGCGCCGGTTCCGCCCACCGCGGACGGCCCCCGCTGGTCGACCGAACTGAAACGCACTCTCAACGGGCGCGCGGCACGCCGCGGGCGATGAGTGGAGGCATTCGATGGCCAAGGACACATTCAAGAGGACCAAACCGCACGTCAACGTCGGCACGATCGGTCACGTCGACCACGGCAAGACGACGCTGACCGCCGCAATCACGGCTGTTCAGGCATCGAAGGGCCTGGCGAAGTACAAGCCCTACGACGAAGTGGCGAAGGCGTCGGAGAAGGACGGCCGGCGCGACCCGACCAAGATCCTCACGATCGCGACGTCGCACGTCGAGTACGAGTCTGAGAAGCGGCACTATGCCCACATCGACTGCCCCGGCCACGCCGACTACGTCAAGAACATGATTACGGGCGCCGCGCAGATGGACGGGGGCATCCTGGTCGTCAGCGCCGCCGACGGTCCGATGCCGCAGACGCGCGAGCACGTGCTGCTGGCGCGTCAGGTGAACGTCCCGGCGCTGGTGGTGTTTCTCAACAAGGTCGACCTGGTCGACGATCCGGAGCTGCTCGAACTGGTCGAGATGGAAATCCGCGAGCTTCTCAGCAAGTACGACTTCCCGGGCGAGAAGGTGCGTTTCATCAAGGGCTCCGCGCTGGCCGCCCTTCAGGCCGGCGCCGCCGGCAAGCCCAACGAGCCGGCCTGCGCCTGCATTCAGGAGCTCATGGACGCGCTGGACGCCGAGATCCCCGAGCCGGTGCGTGAGCAGGACAAGCCGTTCCTCATGCCCATCGAGGACGTCTTCAGCATCAAGGGCCGCGGGACGGTCGGCACGGGGCGCATCGAGCGCGGGATGATCCGCGTGGGGCAGGAGGTCGAGATCGTCGGACTCAGCGCGGAAAAGCGCAAAACGGTCGTCACGGGCGTCGAGATGTTCCAGAAGACGCTGGAAGAAGGCATCGCGGGCGACAACGTCGGGTTGCTGCTCCGCGGGGTGGAAAAGAACGAGCTGGAGCGCGGGCAGGTGATCGCGGCACCCGGGTCGATCACCCCGCACACCAAGTTCGAGGGCGAGGTCTACGTGCTCAGCAAGGAGGAAGGCGGGCGCCATAGCCCGTTCTTCTCCGGCTATCGCCCGCAGTTCTACTTCCGCACCACCGACGTCACCGGCTCGCTGAACCTCCTGGGCGACGCCGAGATGTGCATGCCGGGTGACAACGTTCGGCTGCGGGTCGAGCTGATCACGCCGATCGCCATGGAGGCGGGCGTGCGGTTTGCCATCCGCGAAGGCGGCCGAACGGTCGGGTCCGGGGTGGTGACGAAGATCACCGAGTAGGCGGTCGGCGCGACGATCGGGTCTGAGCAGGAACGGAGCGTGTTGAATGGCCAAAGCCCAGCGACGCGAGTGGGTCTGGCTTCAGTGCAAGGAAACGGGCGATCTGAACTACCGCACCACGATCAACGTGCAGACGGGCGCCAAGATCGAGCTGCTCAAGTACAGCCCCCGGCTTCGAAAACGGACCGTGCACAAGGTGAAACGCAAGTAAGCAAGGCCGGAGCGGCGACGGCCCCGACGGCGACGCGCAATAGGAGCGTAGCTCAATTGGCAGAGCAGCTGATTCCAAATCAGCAGGTTGGGGGTTCGATTCCCTCCGCTCCTGTGAGCCCGCGGCGCGGCCCGCGCCGCCAGCGGATGGCTGCGAACCCGGAGCGCCGTGCCGATGCCTGGTAACAAGGTCGTTGACATGCACACCAGCCTGGATGATTCCGACGAGCGGCCGGATCGGGACGAGGCGCGGCCCGTCGCGCCCGCGGTCCCGTTTCAGCCGTTCAAGCTGCACAAGCCGGGACAGGGGAAATACGTCCGCTGGTGCAGCGCCGTCGGCGCCGCGTTGATCGCGCTGGGCGCGGCCTGGTTTGTCAACGAGCGACTGAGTGTCTATTTCGGGCCCGGCAGCGCGGTGCGATACGTCGTCCCGGTCCTCGTGCTTTGCGCGCTTGCGTATCTGGCGTTCTGGTTCACGGGAAGCAGCCGCTACTGGGTCGACTTCATGATCGCCACCGAAAGCGAGATGAAGAAGGTCAACTGGTCGTCGCGGCGAGAGGTCATCGCCGCCACCAAGGTGGTCATCGTGACGCTGCTGGCGTTGGCGGTCATTCTGTTCGTCGTGGACCTGCTTTCGATCGTGGTATTCAGCGGGATGGGCGTGCTGCGCGTCGACATCCTCAGTCGCCTGTTCAAGAGCCCGACATGACGGACCTGGAACCCACGAAGACGACGGATGCGGGCGGTCGCGGAGACGCGGAGCGCCCCGCCGCGCCCGGCGCCGCCCACGCCGCGTCGACGGAGCTGTTCCGCGCGGGCATGAACTGGTACGTGCTGAAGGTGGCCTCCAATCGCGAGGACCAGGTCCGCCTGGCGCTCGATCGAAAGGTCAAGATCGAGAAGCTCGAGTCGCGCATCGGGCGCATCCTCGTTCCCACGCAGAAGGAAAAGCGGATGCGCAGCGGAACGGCGCGCGTGGTCGACAAGAAGCTCTACCCCGGCTACGTCTTCGTGGAAATGGCCACGGAGGCCGACGGAAGCGTCCCCGACAACGTGTGGTTCATGATCAAGGAGACGTCGGGCGTCGGCGACTTCATCAGCGCCGGCGGGAAGCCGTCGCCCATGGCGCGGCACGACGCGGAGAAGATGCTCCTGGCCGCCATCAAGCGCGACGAGACGCCCACGCTGGCCAACCTGAGCTTCAAGAAGGGCGACAAGATCAAGGTCCGCGAGGGGCCGTTCGAGAACTTCGAGGGCGTGGTCGACGAAATCAACACGCAGAAGGGCACCGTGCGTGTCATCGTGACCATCTTCGGTCGCGCCACCCCGATCGAGATCGAGTACTGGCAGGTGGAGTCGGTCTGATTCGCCCGCGCGGCAGCCCGCGCGGCGAGATTGCCCCGGCGCGCGACGCCGGGACTGGGAACGAACAATGGCCAAGCAGATTGTCGCAAAGGTGAAAGTGCAGGCGCCGGGGGGCAAGGCGACCCCCGCGCCGCCCATCGGTCCCGCGCTCGGGCAGCACGGGGTGAACATCGGCCTGTTCGTGTCGCAGTTCAACGAGCGCACGCGGCACATGGACGGCATGACGTGTCCGGCGGAAATCACGATCTACAAGGACAAGACCTTCGAGTTCGTGGTCAAGAGCCCGCCGGCCTCGGCGCTGCTGCTGAAGGCCGCCAAGCCGCTGGACGCCGGCGCGGCGCTGGTCGAGAAGGGTTCCGGCGAGCCCAATCGCAAGAAGGTCGGCGTGGTCACGCACGACGCGGTGCGCAAGATCGCCGAGCAGAAGATGAACGACTTGAACGCATTCGACGTGGAGGCGGCGATGCACATCATCGCCGGGACGGCGCGCTCGATGGGCATCGAGGTGGTGCGGTGAGCGACGCGGTTCCGCTCAACAAGTACGCCATCTCGGCCTCGTTCCACAACGGCGCGGTGTCCTGGATGCTCGCGCTGGAGCTGGCCTCGGGCGAGCACGTCGAGCTCCCGGTCCTCGACGGCGCCGAGGTCCCGATCCTGCTCGACATCCTGCGCGCCGACAACACGCTGTACTTCGATCCGCGCTCGCGAAGCCTGACCACCGGCTGGAACGACCCCGGAGAATGACCGACGGCACCGGCCCGTCACGGGCCCGGCGGCGTACGCCGGCTCGCTCGACAACGAAACGCAACACCGGACCACGGGTTCGACAGTGGGAGCTTCTCCATGGCATGGCACGGAAAGCGCTACCGAAAAGACGCTGAGCTCGCCCCCCAATCGCCCCTCGCCCTCGATGACGCCATCCGGCGGCTCAAGAGCTTCAGCAAGACGAAGTTCGATCAGAGCGTAGACATCGTGTGCGCGCTGGGGATCGATCCCAAACAGGCCGATCAGACCGTGCGCGGGTCGGTCAGCCTGCCCAAAGGGATCGGCAAGTCGAAGCGCGTCGTAGCGTTCTGCAACGAAATCGACGTCGAGGCCGCCAAGGCCGCGGGCGCGATCGAGGCGGGCGGCGACGACCTGGTCGACAAGATCAGCAAGGGCTGGGCCGACTTCGACGTCGCGGTCGCGCAACCGGTCCTGATGGGCAAGATCAGCAAACTGGGCCGCGTGCTCGGTCCGCAAGGCAAGATGCCGTCCACCAAGAGCGGCACGGTCGCCGCCGACATCGTCACCGCGGTGCGCGAGTACGCCGCCGGGAAGGTGGAATTCCGCAATGACGCGGGCGGGAACGTTCACGCGGTGGTGGGGAAGTTCAGCTTTCACGACGCCGACCTCAAGGAAAACATCACCGCCTTTATCGGGCACATCCTGCGCGTCAAGCCGCAGACCGCGAAGGGCGCGTATCTCAAGAAGGTGTTCATCAGCGGCACGATGACTCCGTCCGTCGCGCTCAACGCGGCGCAGTTCGCAGGAGCCTAGAACATGAGCAAACTCGTAAAAAACCTGCTGGCCGAGGAGCTGCGCATCCGCTTCGCCCCCTCCGACGGCGCGCTGTGGATCGACACCACCGGCGTCGACGGAATCACCAGCAACCTGCTGCGGCGCGAGCTGCGCAGCAAGAACATGCGCGCTGAAGTCGTGAAGAACTCGATGTTCCGCCGAGCCGTGGCCGGCGGTCGCCTTTCACCCCTGGCCGAGCGTCTGGTCGGGCCGGCGACGCTCGTGGTCGGCGAGTCGCTTCCGGAAGTGGCGCGCGTCATCGAGTCGTGGATCGCCAAGGCACCGGCCATCAAGCTCCGCGGTGCCGTTCTGGAAGGCGACTACCTCGACGAACGCGCCGTCGTCGGGCTTTCGAAGCTGCCAAGCAAGCGTGAGGTTCAGGGGCAGGTGGTCGCCGCCGCGCTCTCCCCGGGCGCCAAGCTGGCGGCGGCGATGCTGGCTCCGGGCGCGAACCTGGCCGGCTGCCTCAGGGCGCTGATCGAAAAGCTGGAGAAAGCCGAAGCGGGCCCGGCGGCGGCCTGAGCGGGTCGCCACCGGCACTGGCCCACGGCCGGACGCGAACCGGCCGCCACTTGTATCACGAACCTCTGCGCCGCCGCAGCGGCGGCGATCGGACGAGGCCTGGAGTGTCCCGCCTGGCGGGTGAAATGCGACCACCGGGGTCGCTGCTATCGAGGTCGTCCGGAACAGCGTCACGCCCGAGCGGGCGGGACGAGGAGTATCAACCGTGGCTGAAGTTGCAGCGGAAATTAAAGAACTCGGCGACAAGATCGTCTCACTCACCTTGGGTCAGGCCAAGAGCCTGGCGGACTACCTGAAGGAGACCCATGGCATCGAACCCGCCGCGGGCGGCGCGGTGATGATGGCGGCCGCGCCGGCGGCCGGTGCGGCCGGGGGCGCGGCGAAGGCCGAGGAGCAGACCGAGTTCGCCGTCGTCATCAAGGCCTGTCCTGCCGACGCGAAGCTCAAGGTCATCAAGGTCGTGCGCGTGGTCAAGCCGGACCTCGGTCTGAAGGAAGCCAAGGCGCTGGTCGAGTCGGCTCCGGCCAAGCTCGTGGAGGGCGCCTCCAAGGCCGATGCCGAAAAATGGAAGAAGGAGCTCGAGGAGGCCGGCGCGACGGTCGCACTCGAATAGCTCTGCGCCCCCCGTCGCGGGCCTGGCGAGCGGATGACGCGATTCGACGCCGGCGGATTTCGTGGCGAATCCCATCGGCGGCTTGGCACCCGCGAAGGTCAGGCCGCGAAACTGCGCGCGTGACGCGTCGGGCGGCGTCCGCGACGCGCGCCGCCGCGGAGGAGCGCACGCCATCGCCGGCGGCAACGGGCCCGCGGAGCGGTTGCGAGAGCCGTGCGAACGCCGTAATCCGTCCGACCGGTCCCGGGGGCCGGTTCGCTTCGGCGCGCAAGCCTGGCTGTGCCGGGATGGGACGGACCCGGCTCAGCCCGGGCGGGACGGGCGCCCCGAGCCGGGGGGGGGGGCACGCGGAGGTCGCGCAAGCTTGATTCTGGCGGAAGATTGGTTACCCTGCTGGGTTCGCGGTTGGCTATGACGATGAATCACGCCCGTGGGAGCCCCGGCTGATGCCCGAAGTCCATCCCCCGCTCTCGGGTTTTTTCGATCTAACGGAGTTTCCGCGCGAGGTCTACGAGGAGTGGGCGGCGCGTGTCCATGAGTCGCGCGCCTCGCGCGAGGAGTTCGAGGACCTGCTCAAGGCGCGGCGCTCCGCAGAGGCCAGCGGCCGCGAGGCGCTGTCCCTGGGCATCGCGCACCTGATCCTGGGACGGATGGGGGACGCCGAAGAAGTCCTGGCTCGCGCCACCGACAACAAGTACCGGCGCTTCTATGCCGCACAGGTCGCCGAGTCCGTCGGTCGCGTCGCCGACGCCATCGCGGAGCTGGAGCGGGCCGAGTCGCGCGGCTGGGACGCTTTTGACGTGCAGATGCGGATCGCAGCGCTGCACGTTCGGGACGGGCAGTTGGACGCAGCCCGCAGGCTCCTGAAGAGCCACTCGGCGGGTAAGGACCGCGCCGACTGGCACTACGTGGACGGTCTGGTTCACGACGCGGACGGCGACCACGCCGGCGCCATCGAGGCGTTCGACCGGGCCCTGGCCCTGGCGCCGGACGACGCACGCATCCTCTTCCGCTGCGCGTACCTGTGCGACCTTTACGGCGACGACGAGCGCGCCATCGAGCTCTACGAGGCTCTCGCGCTCCAGCCGGCCGCGCACGTCCACGCGCTGATGAACCTCGCGGTGATCTACGAGGATGCCGGGGAGTACGAGCGCGCGTTGTCCTGCCTGCGGCGCGTGCTGGCGGTGAATCCGAACCACGTTCGTGCTCGGCTGTTCCTGAAGGACGTCGAGAGCAGCGTCGGCATGGTGATTGACGAGGACCATCAGAAGCGCAGCGACTCCCAGACCAAGCTGCGCGACACGCCCATCAGCGAGTTTGAGCTTTCCGTTCGAAGCCGCAATTGCCTCAAGAAGATGAACATCAACACCCTGGGCGACCTGCTCCGGATCACCGAGGCCGAGCTGCTGGCGTACAAGAACTTCGGCGAGACTTCCCTGAACGAGATCAAGGCCCTGCTCGCGTCCAGGAATCTCAAGCTGGGGCAGTCGCTGGACGGCTACGAGACCGCCGCGCCGCCACCGCCTCCTCCGCTGCCGGTTCATGTCCCGCCCGGCTCCGAGGCCGTACTGGACCGGCCCGTGGCGGAGCTGGAGCTGTCCGTGCGGGCGCGCAAGTGCCTGCAACGCCTCAACGTCAATCGGATCGGTGAGCTCATCACCAGGACCGAGACGGAGCTGCTGGCGATCCGCAACTTCGGCCAGACTTCCCTGGCCGAAATCAAGTCGAAACTGGCTGAGTTCGGGCTGACGCTCGCGGGCAGCAAGGCCTGACCGCGTTTCCAGCGCGGCGGCCTCCCGTCGCGGAATACGGCGCTGCATGCCCACGCAATGGACTGCCCGGCATGTCTGCTGGCTCCTTCCGACGGCAATCGCCGCAGCGGTCGGTTGCTGGCGCGGCGCACCTGCGATCCCGTCCCGTTCCCAGGAGCCGGCGGGACCGGCCGTGCGCGTGCTGCTGCGCCGCGCCGCCGACGCCGGCACGCTCGGGATCGCGGTCGATAGCGCGTACTCCGTCCGCGACCGCGACGGGCGAGCGCTTCTGACGTTCGACGCCGCGGCGCGTGCGCCGCAGATCGAGTGGGGCCCGGACGGTCCGAAGTGGTGCGGGGTCTCCGTCGCCGCCGATCAACTCGTGATCACACCCGCAATCGACGGAACGCTGTCCCTGGACGGCCGGCGCTATCGCGGCGTGTTCGCCATCACGAATGCGGGCGGCGGGCGCGTCACCGTCGTAAACAGCCTGGCGCTTGAGCATTACCTGGCGGGCGTGCTGCGCGGCGAGATTCCGAGGCGCTTTCGCCCCGCCAGTCACGACGCAATCGCCGTTGCAGCGCGCACCTATGCCCTCTTTCAGATCGGCGCGCGGCCGGAAGACGCCGACTACCACGTCACGGCCGGCGAACGGTCGCAGGTCTACGTCGGCCTGGCCGGCGAGGATCCCACCGTCCTGGACGCCATCGAGCGAACCCGCGGCGTGGTGCTTACCGCCGAATCCGACGGGCAGCAGCGGGTTTTCGAGGCGTTCTACTGCTCCACCTGCGGGGGAATCACCGCACCCGCCTCGGCCTTCACCGGGCGGCCCAACGTCGCGCCCCTGCGCGGCGGAGTCGCGTGCGAATCCGCCGCGGCGGGCGGTTCGCCCTTTCTGCGATGGGCCGAGGTCCGCGTACCCCGCGGCGAGCTCTGGTCCCGGCTGCTCACCGCGTACCCGTCGCTGGCGCCCCTCGATGGGCTCGAGCGCATCGACGTCGCCCAGCGCTCCCCCGCCGATCAGCCGCTGCTGCTGCGGGTGGTCGGGACCAGCGGCGTGGAGCGCCTGCTCCGCCCCGAGGAAGTCCGCGTGGCGGTCGGGGAGCGAAAGCTCCGCAGCGCCTGGTTCGACGTCGCCGTCGATGCCGATGCCTTTGTGTTCTCCAACGGGCGGGGTTTCGGCCACGGCGTCGGACTCTGCCAGTACGGCGCAGAGGGCATGGCGCGCGCCGGACGGTCGGCCAGCGAAATCCTGGCGTACTACTACCCCAGCAGCATGCTCGCACGCGCCTACTGATGCCACACGGATTCGCCTTTGAACTGCGCGCCACCGACGGCCACGCGCGCCACGGCTGCATCCACACGCCGCACGGACCGATCGAGACCCCGGCCTTCATGCCCGTCGGGACCGCCGGCGCAGTCAAGGCGCTCACCCCCGATCAGGTCCGTTCCACCGACACCCGGATCATCCTGGCCAACACCTACCATCTCATGTTGCGCCCGGGCGTGGAGGTCGTCGCGCGGCTTGGCGGACTCCACGGTTTCATGAACTGGTGTCATCCGATCCTGACGGACAGCGGCGGCTTTCAGGTCTTCTCCCTGGCCGACCTGCGCCGGGTCGACGACGACGGCGTATCGTTCCGCTCGCACATCGACGGTGCCGCCTGCCGTCTCGACGCCGAGCTTGCCATCGCCATGCAGAACCGGCTCGGAGCCGACATCATCATGTCCTTCGACGAGTGCCCTGCGCTGCCGGCCTCGCGCGACGACCTGCTGACCGCCGTGCGCCGCACGATCGCCTGGGCCCGGCGCAGTCGCCGCGCGCACGACCGCCCGGATCAGGCCCTGTACGGAATCGTGCAGGGGGGCCTGGACCTTTCGCTGCGCGGGACCTGCCTCGACGCGCTGGTCGAGATCGGCTTCGACGGGTACGCGCTCGGGGGGCTGTCGGTCGGCGAATCCCCGGAGGAGATGAGCGCCCTGCTGGCCGCCTTCGTCCCCCGCCTCCCGGGCGATGCGCCGCGGTATCTCATGGGGGTCGGCACGCCGCTCGACATCGTCCGCGCGGTCGCCGCCGGCGTGGACCAGTTCGACTGCGTGCTCCCCACGCGCAACGGGCGCAAGGGATATGCGTGGACCTCGACCGGCGTCGTGCGCCTGCGCAACGCGCGGTACCAGACGGATGCGGCGCCGCTCGATTCCGCGTGCAAGTGTGCGGCGTGCCAGGGCTATTCGCGCGGCTACCTGCGCCACCTCTTCATGAGCGGGGAGCAGCTTGGAGGGACGCTCGTTTCGCTGCATAATATCGCCTTCTACCAGGCGCTCATGCGTCGCATCCGCGCGGCGATCGACGCGCGCGAGTTCGCCGCCTGGAGCGGCGCGATGATCGAGGCGTCGCGTCGCGCGGCGGCCGACCCCGAGGAACCGGAATGAACCACCTGTGGGCCCTGCTGGCCCAGGCCACCCAACCGACCGCTCCGCCGCAGCCGACCGCGACCGACTTTCTGCGCGGTCCGTTCATCCCGGTCATTCTCATGATCGGGGTGTTCTACTGGATCCTGATGCGCGGGCAGCGAAAGGAGCAGCGCCGCTTTCAGCAGATGCTGGCCGCCCTCAAGCGCAACGACCGGGTGCAGACCGTGGGCGGCATCCTGGGCACGGTGGTGGACGTCCGCGGGGACGAAGTCGTCGTCAAGGTGGATGAGGCCAACAACGTCAAGCTGCGCTTCGTCCGCAGCGCCATCAAGGCGGTCGTCGCCGAGAGCGACCCTGAAAAGAAAGCACCCCCCAAGAGCTAGCCCGAGCGCGAATTCAGCGGCCCCGGCACGCGGGGATCGTATAATGACTCCTTGTGGCCGCCGCGATTCCCGATGACGTGACCCGCTGGCTGCTCGAGCTTGACCCGCGCCAGCCGGATTCGTACCAGCGCCTGGTCCCGCTGATTTACGACGAACTGCGGGCCCTGGCCGGCGCCGCGCTGAGCCGCGAACGCCCCGACCACACGCTTCAGGCAACCGCCCTGGTCAACGAGGCGTATCTGCGCCTGATCGACCAGACGCGCGTCCGCTGGCAGAACCGGGCGCACTTCTTTGCCGTCGCGGCCCGCCTCATGCGGCGCATCCTGGTCGACCACGCCCGCGCCGCGCGGGCCGCCAAGCGCGGCGCAGGCCAGCCGCGACTGGTCCTAGACGAGCAGGTCGCCGGCCAGGTCAGCGAGACCTCCCGCGCACCCGACCTGGTCGCGCTGGACGACGCACTTCAGGAGCTGGCCCGCTTCGACCCGCGCGCCGCCGAGATCGTCGAGCTGCGCTTCTTCGCGGGACTGACCGTCGACGAGGCCGCCGAGGCGCTTGGCACGTCCCCTGCGACGGTGAAGCGCGACTGGACCGCCGCCCAGGCGTGGCTGCGCACGCAGCTCGCCTGACGCCGCGCTACTTCGCCGCGCCCGGCTGGATGTCGTCGCTCTCGATCAGCGCCACGTGTCGGTGGCTGGCCAGCTCGAGCAGCCGCTTCATCTCCCGCACGGCCTCGCGCATACCGACGAGCACCGCGCGTGCCACGATGCTGTGCCCGATGTTGAACTCGGCGAATCCGAAGATCGACGCCACGTCCGCGATGTTGCGGTACGTCAGCCCGTGCCCGCCCAGGACGGACAGCCCGTGCTCGACCCCCACCGCCAGGCCGCGCTCCAGGCGCGCCAGCGCCGCGTCGCGCGCCGTCGCCGTTCTGGCGTGCGCGTACCCACCGGTCCAGAGCTCCACGGCGTCGAAGCCGCATTCTGCCGCCGCCTCGATTTGCCGCTCGAGCGGCTCGACGAACGCGCTGGTGGTGGCGCCGGCTTCCTTCAGGCGCCGCACGACGCCTTTGAGACGCGCCTTCTGCGCGGCGACATCCAGCCCGCCCTCGGTGGTCAGCTCCTGCCGCCGCTCGGGGACCAGCGTGCACTGGCTCGGCGAAAGCCGCGCGGCGATCCGCACGATCTCGGGTGCGGCCGACATCTCCATGTTCAGCCGCGTCGCCACCGTCCGTTTCAACAGCTCGGCGTCGCGGTCGCTGATGTGCCGGCGGTCTTCGCGAAGGTGAAAGGTGATGCAGTCGGCGCCGCCCAATTCCGCTTCGACCGCGGCCCAGACCGGGTCGGGCTCGTCGGCGCGCCGCGCCTGCCGAATCGTCGCGACGTGATCGATGTTCACTCCGAGCTTGATCATCGCCTTCTCCCGTCAAGCCTGCATCCGTCGCGGCGTTTCCGCGGTTCGCCGCGCCCCGACACCAGTCGCACGCGCACGCTGCGCTACAGGGCGCGCATGGCCGACACCACGTCGGTTCGAGCGGCATGTCGCGCCGGTACGATCCCGGCCAGAATCGACAACCCGAGCGTCAACCCCACCGCCGCCCCGACGTACGACCAGGGCACCTGCACGGGCGCGTCGAGGCCCCACATGGTGCGCGTCATCGACGACGTGTTGAAGGCCAGGTGCATGCCCAGCAGCCACCCCATTCCGCTGCCCAGCAGCCCCAGCACCAGCGCCTCGGCGACCACCATGCGCAGCAGCAGCCCGCGCGTCGCCCCCACCGCTCGCAGGATCGCCAGTTGCCGCGCACGGCTGTACACGTTCGCCGTCATCAGGTTCGCGACCCCGATCGCCGCCACCAGCAGCGCGACCGTCGGCACCGCCGTCAGAAGCCGCGTCATCCCGGTGATCTCCGCGTCGATCTGCTCCTTCAGCTCGCGCACCGTCCCGCTGAAGGCCGCCGGGGCGCCCAGCCGCTGGCGGATCTCGGCCAGGACCCGCTCCTCCTGCCAGCGCCGCCAGCGTTGATGGATCGGCGAGCGTTCATCGAACGCAAACGCCGGCAACCGGACGCCCTCGGGGGAATCGCGCGGCGGCGGCCAGTCCGGCGGCACCGGGGGCGTCGGCGAAAAATTCAGCAGCACCAGCTTGCGCCCTTCCACCCCGAACATCGCCTTCAGATCCGCGTTCGTACCCAGCACGGAGCCGACCGCGGCCACGTGCGTTTCGCTCTGCGCCTGGAAGTAGTTCGCCGCCACGTCCAGCGCCGGCGAGTCGATCACGCCCGCCACGGTGAACAGACGCTGCCGGTTGCCGATGACCACCCGCACGGTGTCGCCCAGCCGCTTGTTCCGCGTGATCGCAAAATCCTTGGCGATGATGATGTGTCCGCCTTTGCGCAGCAGAGCGATTGCCTCCTGCTCCTCCCCCTCCAAGAACTCCAGCCGAACGAGTTGAAAGAACGTGTCTGGCTCGCATCCCAGGAACCACGTGACCGAGTGCAGCACCTGCGCCATGATGGTGGCCGGCTTTTCGTCGACGATCGCGTTGACCGCGTTGGCCGACGTGTGTGCGGCCACGCCCGGAATCTGCGCCACGACACCGTCGGCGTCCTCACGGAGCTGGGCGAAGCTCCAGACGTAGGCCTCGGGAAACTGCGCCGGGAACTGCCAGCCGGCGCGCACGCTGACACTGAACACGACCAGCCCCACGATCAGCGACAGCCCCACCATGATCCCGCAGCAGATGCCGGCCGAGCGCCAGACGGCATGCCCGATCTGGTCGTGCATCAGGCGACCGCGCACCCGCAGCAGCGCCGCCGCCAGGGCCGCGATCGGCGCCCCGACCAGCCGTATCAGCGCGGGACCCAGCAGCGCGTACCCGGCGTAGAGCAGCACCACCGCCGTCGTCGCCGCCTTCACGAACGTCGGGCTGCGCCGCAGCTCGTACACCAGTCCGCTCTGCACCAGCAGGGCCGCGCCTCCCAGCAATCCGAACACCACCAGCGGCCAGGTGCGCGTGGCCCGCGCCCGGGGACGGGTGGCCTCCAGCGGCGACACGCCCGCCGAGCCCAGCGCCGGCACGATCGCCGCGAGGAGCGTGGTCACCATTCCCGCACCGGCGGCCAGCGCGATGCCATTCCAACTGATGACGAAACTGCCGACGTACGTCGGCGCCGTCCAGCGCGTCAGCAGCGTCAGCCCCAGCCCGATCGGAATCCCCGCCGCAACACCGAACGCGCCCAGCGGCATGACCTCGACCAGCATCAGCCACCCGAGCTGTCCGCGCGTCAGCCCCACGCAGCGCAGCAGGCCGAGCTGCTTGATCCGCTCCACCAGCCCCATGCTCAGGGTGCTCAGGATGATGAACAGCGCCGTCAGCATCGAAACGCAGCTCAGCAGGGCCAGCACGAACTCCAACTGACCCTGGGCCTTCTCGATCTGCCGCGTGCGCGCCTCGGCCGACGAGACGTTGACGGCCGGCTCGCTGCGCTGCACGACGGCGAAGATGCGCGCCCGCACCGCGGCCAGCGACCGCTTCGCGTCGTCCTTCAGGATGATGTCGATCGAGTTGATCAGGTCGTCCTTGCCCGCGATCGACTGGAGCGCGGTCAGAGACATCAGCGCGAAGCCCTTCTGGAAGCGCGTGATGCGCCGCCGCTCCATCACCCCCACGATCTCGATCTCGCGCGGACGGTCCCAGTCCGTAGCCCACACGCGCAGCACGTCCCCGGCACCCACGCGCGCCTCGTAGGCGTACTCCTCGTCCAGCACGCACGCCAGCCGGTCCTCCGGCGCCACCATGCGCCCGTCCGTCAGTGTGTAGCTGCGAAAGCTGAACTCGCTCGCCAGGTCGATGCCGTGGAAATCCAGCTCGGGCGTCGACTGGGGCATGGGCAGCAGGGCGCCGTCCCCAACCGCCTCGCTGCGCCGGACCGCCACGCCCCGCAAGCGCTGCACCAGCCGCACCGTCAGATGCGCCACCTCCGGCAACGCGCGGAGCTCGTCGGCGACGGACTGCTCGAAGACGTGATGCTTGCCGGCCACCGAGTCGACGGTGATGTCGCTGTTGCCGACGAAGTTGTCCGACCAGCGCGTCACCGTCTGGCGCACCGATTCGTAGCAGCAGGTCACCCACACCACCGCGCCCGTGCCCAGCGCAATGGCCAGAATCGAGCCCAGCGTCCGGACCGGCCTAGCCCGCCAGTTCCTGGTAGCCAGTTGCGACCAGCGCTGCATCGCCGCTGCCTTTCGGTTCAATCTGCCCGACCACGCGGCCGTCCTTGAGCACGACCACGCGGTCGGCAAAGCCGGCCCCGGCGGCCTCGTGCGTCACCATCACGATCGTCTTGCCCGCGTCGCGCGCCAGCCGTTGCAGAAGCTGCCAGATCTCGTGCGACTGGCGCGAGTCCAGGTTCCCGGTCGGCTCGTCGGCGAGGATGATCGCCGGATCATTGAGCAGCGCACGCGCGATCGCGACGCGCTGCTGCTCGCCGCCCGACAGCGCGTCGGGGCGGTGGTCCGCCCGCTGCGCCAGGTGCACCTGGGCCAGCAACTCGTCCACGCGCTGCGCGTAATGCTCCGGCGGCCGACCGTCCACCAGCAGCGGGAGCGCCACGTTCTCGCGCGCGGTCAGCGTCGGGAGGAGGTTGTAGTCCTGGAAGATCACACCCAGGCGTCGGCGGCGGAATAGCGTCCGCTTGCGGTCCGACATCCGCGCCAGGTCGTGTCCCTCCACCCGCACCGTGCCGGACGTGGGCGGGATCAGCCCCCCGATGACGTGCATGAGCGTGCTCTTGCCCGACCCGCTGGCGCCCATGATCGCGACGAACGAGCCTGCCTCGACCGTAAGGTCCACGCCGTTGAGTGCATCCACCCGGTGCCCGGAGGTGTCATACTGCTTGCAAAGCTGGGTGATCTCGAGAACGGGCATCCGCGCTCCGTGGAAGCCGGGGGCCCGCGCGGCGGCGCGCCCGCGAACGGACGGATGCCGCGGTAACCGCCGCGGTCGGGTCGCACCTGCGCCGCGCACAGGCGATCGGAGTGTATTCCCGTCGCCGCGCAGCGACAACGAGGTGCCGCCGATCGGACGCCCGCGGCGCTGCCCTGGCCAAACTCGCGGGCCGTCGCGATACAATGCCGGTCGGCGACGCGGCGCCGCGCGCCGGAAGCGAGGATGCGATGAACCGAAGGCTCAGGTGGACGATTGCGGTGTTGATCGGCGGCAGCGTGGCACTGTCACCGGCGGGATGCATGAGCAAGACGTCGAGCGGGAAATCCGACACGGGCAACGACGGTGCCGCGGCCAAGAAAAAGAAGTCCGATGAACCCCCGGTGAGAGTGGAGGAAAAATACGGGTTCACCTCGCAGGGCGCGGGCGGTTAGGGCACCCGGGCGGAAGTCGAACTTGCTGCACATCGGGTTCGTGGGCTGCGGGGAAATCGCCCGGCACCACGCGCGGTACCTGACCGGCTCCCCGGTGGCGCGCGTGGGCGCGTGCTACGACCTGGACGTCGGCGCCGCCCGCACGCTGGCGGTCGCGGCGGGCGAGCCGCGCGTGTGCGCCTCGCTGGAGGAGCTGCTTTCGCACACGCCGCTGGACGCGGTGATGGTCTGTACACCGACGGCCTTCCACGCGGAGCCGTGCATCGCGGCGCTGCGGTCCGGGCGGCACGTTTTCTGCGAAAAGCCCATCACGCGCACGCTGGAGCAATGCGATGCGGTCCTGGAGGCGGCGGCGCGGTCGAGCGGGACGCTGACGGTCGGTTTTGTGCGGCGCTACGATCACGAGTGGAAGGCGGTCGGGCACGTGCTCAAATCCGGACGGCTGGGCCGGCCGGTCATCTGGCGTCAGATGCAGGCCAGCAGCCGGCCCATCGCGGCGTGGCTGACGCGCGACGAAATCGGGGGCGGGCCGTTCCTCGACGCGGCGATTCACAACATCGACTTCGGCCTCCAGTATTTCGGTCCGGTGCGTCGAGTGATGGGGGTGGGCGACCTGTGGGACGCGCCGCGCAACAGCGGCGTCGATACCGGCAGCCTGATCCTTGAGCACGCGTCCGGCGACTCCGCGGTGATGTCGTGGACGTGGGGCATGGACGCGGGCGGGCGCTCCGGACGTTACACCGACCTGATCGGCCCGCGCGGAGGGCTGAGCCTCAGCGTCCCACCCGACCTGATCCCGGCCGGCAAACCGTCCGACAAGTTCGGCGCGGTGATGGTGACGGCCGAGGGCCGTAGCGAAGTGCTGACGTACCCACGCAACGACATGTTCGCCGACCAGTTGACGGCATGGCTGGCGGCACTGGTGTCCGGTCGGGCCCCGGCCGTGACCGGCGAGGATGGCCGCGCGGCGCTGCGGGTCGCGCTCGCGGGGCTCGAGGCGCTGCGCGAGCGCCGGGCGGTCGAACTGTGACGCGCGCGGACGCAACCGCGCCCCACGTCGATCCGTCACCGGGGACCATGCCGCGCGAGGCGTCGCTCGCGCCCACCGCGGCCCGCGAGCGATACGGCTTCCTGGACGTGCTGCGCGGGGTCGCGATCCTTGGGATTCTGCCCGAGAACATTCCGTTGATGGGCCTGCCCACGACGCTCGCGGATGTGCCGCACGTCGTAACGTCCGCCGGCTGGCGCGAGCCGCTCGCGTTCCACCTCACGCGGTTCTTCGGGGACTATAAGTTCCTGAGCATCTTCTCGCTGCTGTTCGGCGTCGGGCTCGCGCTGCTGTTCGAGCGATGCCGCGCGACCGGGCGCGGGTTTCGCGGATTCTACGTGCGGCGCCTGGCGGTCCTGGCGATGTTCGGCGCGGCCCACGCGTGCCTGATCTGGGCCGGGGACATCCTGGCGTTCTACGCGCTGATCGGGCTGGTGGTCATGTGGGCGGCGAGCTGGACGCCGCGCCGCCTCGCGCGGGTCGGGGCATGCCTGCTGGCCGTGCCGTGCGTGATGCTGTTGGCGGTGTCGGCGCTGGCGCCCTTCCGCGCAAGCCTGCCGGAAGGGGTCGGCCAGATGCTGTTCGACCCGCCGACCTTTTCGGACTGGCGCGAGGACCCCGCGACGTTCATGCACCTGCCGCTGGAGCAGCGGCTGGCGCACCTGCCGGCGTGGGAGACGCACGTTTTCCGCGATGGCGGCTACGTCGCGGGGATGGCTCTGCGCGCGTTCCTGTGGCTCACCGGGCTGGCCGGGCTGATCCCGTATGTCGGGTGGCGCGTGGCCGGTCTGTTCCTGATCGGCATGGCGTGGATGCGGGCGGGCTGGTTCGCGTCACCGCGCGAGCACCTGCCGCAGTTCCGCCGCCTGGCGGTGTGGGGCGCGGCGGTCGGCGTTCCGATTCAGACGGCGGCGGTGGCACTCCCGCTGGCGTGGCCGCGGCTGTCGGGAATCGACCCTCTGGCCGAGGCCCTGCAATACGCGGGCAGCCTGGGCATGAGCGCGATCTATGTCTACGTCGTAGCGCGGCTCGTCACGGCCGCGGGTGACGCGGCCTGGACGCGGGCGCTGGCGGCAATCGGGCGGGCGGCGCTTTCAAACTACATCCTCCAGTCGCTACTCTGTACATTCGTGTTCTACTCGCATGGCCTGGCCTGGTTCGGGCGCTTCGATCGCATGCAGCTCTGGGGCGTCGTGCTGGCGTGCTGGGGGGCCAACGTCGGCCTGAGCGTGACGTGGATGCGGCGATTCCGTTTCGGGCCGCTGGAATGGCTGTGGCGGCGGTTGACGTACGGGCGGGTGCTCTCCCGGCCCGGAATGGCCTCCGGATAGACGTGTCGCATGCTGACGGACCGCTTCGAACGACCGCTGGGATCGGTGCGCGTCTCGGTCACGGACCGCTGCAACTTGCGCTGCCGCTACTGCATGCCGGAAGAGGAGTACGCCTGGATTCCGCGGCACGACATCCTCACGTTCGAGGAGATTGCCCGCCTGGTCGACGTCTTCATCTCCCTGGGGGCGGCGAAAGTCCGGCTGACCGGCGGCGAGCCGCTGCTGCGGCGCGACCTGCCGCAGCTTGTCGCGCTGCTGGCGGGTCGGCCCGGGCTGCGGGACCTGGCGCTGACGACCAACGGCGTGCTGCTGGACGGGTTGGCCGAGCCGCTGGCCCGGGCCGGCCTGCTCCGCGTCACGGTCAGCCTCGACACGCTGCGCCCGCAGCGATTCGCCGACCTGGCGCAGAGCCAGATGCTGTCCCGCGTGCTGGGCGGAATCGCCGCCGCACGCCGCGCCGGCCTGCCAATGAAACTCAACGCGGTCGTGCTGCGCGGCGTGAACGAGGACGAGCCGGCCGACCTGCTGGCGTTCGGCCGCTCGGTCGGCGCGGAAGTGCGTTTCATCGAGTACATGGACGTGGGCGGGGCGACGCGCTGGAGCGCGAAGCAGGTAGTCACGCGCGACGAAATCCTGGCGCAGATCGGATCGCGCTTCGGAACCGTCCGCGCGCTGACCGCGCCTGGCCCGGCGCCGGCGGACCGGTACGCGCTGCCGGACGGGACAACGTTCGGCATCATCGCATCCACCACCGCGCCGTTCTGCCGCGGCTGCGACCGCAGCCGGATCACGGCCGACGGCACGTGGTACACCTGCCTGTACGCGGTTCGCGGGCTCGACCTGCGGGCCCTGCTGCGCGGCGGCGCGCCGACGGATGGGATCGCGGGGGAGATCGCCGCGGCGTGGCGCAAGCGCACCGACCGCGGCGCGGAAGAGCGCCTCGCACTGCGGCAGCGCGGCCCGTTCGTCTCGCTCGACGCGCTGCGGCGCGATCCGCGGCTGGAGATGCACGCGCGCGGCGGGTGAGGCGCTGCTGCGGCAGACCGGCCGGGCGCGGGTGCGCCGCGTTGGCGCGCTTCCACACGACCGTTAGGCTGTCGGCGTCAATTCATCGCCTCGCGGGCCGAGAGGAGTGCCATGAACGATTCGAGCGGCGGGATCGCGCATCGGCCGGGCGACGCCACGCGCACCGACTCCTGGGACGCGGGCGGGGCCGCCGCGCCGGTCGAAACTCTGCCCACGCGGATCGGGGCCTATCGCATCCAGCGGCTCCTGGGCCGCGGGGGGATGGGCGCGGTCTACGAGGCGGAGCAGGATCGGCCGCGGCGGCGTGTCGCGCTGAAAGTGATGCGGCCGCGGCTGGACGCCGACCCGGCGCGGCTGCTGCGACGCTTCGAGTTTGAAAGCGAGGTGCTGGGGCGCCTGCAACACCCGGGGATCGCGCAGATCTTCGAGGCGGGCACTCTGGGCGACGACGCGGTACGCCAGCCGTTCTTCGCGATGGAGTTCGTCGAGGGCGAGCGGCTCACGGCGTATTGCGACGGGCGCCGGCTGGGCGTCCGGGAGCGGCTGGCGCTGATCGCGGACGTGTGCGACGCGGTGCAGCACGCGCACGGAAAAGGGGTGATCCACCGCGACCTGAAGCCCGACAACATCCTGGTCACGACGCAGGGCCGGACGAAGATCCTCGACTTCGGGGTGGCGCGAGCGACGGACTCGGACCTGGCCCTGACGCGCGACGAGAGCGGCGTGGGGTCGTTGGTGGGCACGCTGCCCTACATGTCGCCGGAGCAGGTGACCGGGCGCAGCGCCGACATCGACACGCGCGCGGACGTGTATTCCCTGGGGGTGGTGGCGTACGAACTGCTGGCCGGCCGCCGGCCGCACGCGCTGGAAGGCAAACCGCTTCCGGACGCGATCCGCACCATCTGCGAGGGCGAGCCGACGCCGCTGAGCAGCGTGGACCGCGTGCTGCGCGGCGACGTGGAGACGATTGTCGCCAAGGCGCTCGAAAAGGAGCGCGACGATCGCTATCAGACGGCCGCCGGCTTGGCGGCCGACATCCGCCGCTACCTGAACGACGAGCCGATCAGCGCCCGGCCGCGGAGCACCTGGTACCAGGCGCGCAAGTTTGCGGCGCGTAACAAGGCGCTGGTGGGCGGGATCGCGGCGTCGTTCGTCTTTCTGGTGGCGGGGATCATCGGCGTTTCGATCGCGCTGGTGCGGGCGCAGGAAGCGGAGGCCCGGCAGGGGATCGAGGCCCAGCGCGCCGCAGGCGAGCGCGAGCGCGCGGAGCGCGCCCAGGCCCTGGCCGAGAGCGAACAGGCTCGCGCGGCGCGCAACGCCGCCCAGGAGCGTGCATCCAACCGGTTCATGCAGCAGATGCTGAGCTTCGCGGCGCCGGAGTTTTCCGGGCGGCGCGACCCGACCATGCGCCAGATGCTCGACGACGCTGCGGCCCGGGTCGAGCGCGGAACGCTGGCCGACCAGCCCGCGGTCGAGACCAGCGTGCGCACCACGATCGGCTCCGCATTTCGCCTGTTGGGCGAGTTCGACAAGGCGCAGGCCCAGCTCGAACGCGCGGTTGAAATCTCGCGGACGCTGGAAGGCGGCCGCACCGCCGATACCGGGCGTGCCGTGTCGAATCTCGGCATGGTCTACGAGGACATCGGCCGGTTCGAGGATGCCGAGTCGCTGCTGGCGGAAAGTGTAGAGCTGCTGCGCGCTTCGGCCGCGGGGAATGAGAATGACCTCGCAAGCGCCATCGTCAACTACGGCGCGCTGAGGATGAAGAAGTCGCGCCTCTCCGAGGCCGAGGCCCTGTTTCGCGAGGCGCTTGCGATCTATCAGTCCTTTTCGGAACCCGGCTCGAACGACGTCGCCACGGCCCTCAACAACCTGGCCAACCTGGAGCACCACAAGGGCAACCTCGAAGAGGCCGAGCGGCTCTTCAAAGAATCGCTGGTCGAGGAGGAGCGGGCCAATTCGCCGGAGAGCCTCAATGTCGGCCGCACGCTGGCCAACCTCGGCGCCATCTACAGTACGCTGGGCAGGCTCCCCGAGGCGGCCGATGCGCTCGATCGTTCCCGGCTGATCATGGCGAACCTTCTGGGCGCCGAGCACCCCGAGTTCGCCAACGTGCTCATCAACCTCTCGGCCGTGCTCCAGTCGCTCGGACGTTACGCCGAGGCGCGCACCCACGCCGAAGAGGCGCTGCGGCTCGAGGAGAAGCGCGGCGAGCACCCGGACCTGGGGCTGATCCTCAACAACCTGGGCGTCATCTGCCAGGAGACCGGCGACCTGGACCAGGCCGACGCGTACTACCATCGCGCGCTTGAACTGCGCCGCCGGCTCCTGGGCGACCATCCGCACGTCGCATCGACGCTCAACAACCTGGGTCGATTGCACCAGGCGCGGCGCAGCTTCTCCGACGCCGAGCCGCTCTTTCGCGAAGCGCTGGAGATTCGCCGCCGCACGCTGGGGGAAGATCACTACCTGACCGCGCAGTCGCTCAACAACCTGGGGATGCTGCTGGACGACCTGGGGCAACCGGCAGAGGCCGAGCGCCTGCTGCGCCAGGCCTACGAAATCCGCGTCCACGCGCTGGGTCCGGACCACCCGGAGGTCGCCAACAGCCTCATCAACCTCGGCGGAATGGTGGAGCGCAAGGGCGGCTACGATGAGGCGGAGAAGATGTACCGCGGCGCGGGCGTGATCATGCGGGCCGTCTACGGGGCGCGCTCGCGCGAATACGCCATCACGCTCGACCAGCTCGCGGGCGTGCTCGAGGAGATGCAGCGCTACGCGGATGCCGAGCCGTTGCTGCGACGGGCCATCGACATCCGCGAGAAGGTCTTCTCGCCGGATCACTGGCTGGTGGCGGTGTTGCGCGGCAGGCTGGGGGTGGTGCTGGGCCACCTCGAACGCTGGTCCGAGGCTGAGTCCATGCTGACCGAGGCGCGCGACGCGCTGCTTGCGTCGCCCGCCGCGCGGCCCAGCGCGATCACCGGCGTGCTGCGTGGGGGGATCGACTTCTACACCGGGTGGCACGCGGCCGACCCCGCTGGCGGCCACGACGTCCGCCTACAGGATTGGACGGCGAGGCTGGCGCAGTGGCGGGCGACGACGCGTCCGTCGAGCCCGGACTGAGCGCCGGTCTTCGGGGGGGAAGGAAACTCCGGAATCCGGCGAAGAATCAAGGACGAAACGGATAGAACCGTAGGAGGAGTATGCCGTTTGCTGAGCGGACCCACGACAAGCCCGACGCTGCTCTCGCGGTTGAGGAATCCGTCCGATAACGACGCGTGGGCCCAATTCGTGTCGCTGTACGGGCCCCTGGTCTACCGCCTCGCCAAGAAGAAGGGCTTGCAGCGTGACGACGCCGACAACCTGGCCCAGCAGTTCTTTCTTCGCATGGTGAAGGAGCTGCCGCGGTTCGCGTACGACCCTCGGCGCGGCCGATTCCGCGCATGGGTGTTCACGGTCGCGTTGAACGAGGTGCGGCACTTCCTGTCCGCGGGCGCGGCGAGCGGACGGCGCGAAGCCGTCTATCGGGATCGGCGGGAAGAGGAGGAGGTACAGCGGGACGATCCGGGGGAGGAGGCCCTGCGCGAGTGGTGGGGTTCGGCCGAGGCCACGCGCATGCTCCAGATCGCCCTGGATCGGCTCTCGGCCAGCGCGGACCCGGATCACGTCGCCATCTTTACGCGCCTGGTGTTCGAAGATTCGCCGGCCGATCCGGTGGCGGCGGAGTTCGGCCTGAACCGCAACCAGGTGTACGGGATCAAGTTCCGGCTGTTGCGCCGACTGCGAGAGATCGCGCAGGCGTTGCGGGAGGAGTGGGATGAATTTCGGTCGTGAAGAATGCCCGGCCCGCGAAACGCTCTACGCGTTCGTCGAAGGCGATCTCGAGCCGTCCCGTGGGGCCGAGGTCACCGCGCACGCGGAGAAATGTCCGGATTGCCGCTCGGCAATCCTGGACGCGACGCAATCGCGCAACGCGGTCACGACGCTGCAACGCCATCGGCTGAATCAGCGCGACCTGGAGCGAATCCAGCGCTGGACGGCGCGGACTCTGGACGCGCTGGGCGAAGCGGGTTCAGTGCCGTAGCGCGGGGGCGGCCCGGGTCTGCCCGGACGTCCCACCCAACTCTCCGGCCGCGGGCGCTTCGACAGCGGTGCGTGTCCGTCCGGGTCGCGCACGGCGCTAGCGCTTCAGCGACGCGAGGTCATCGGGCTCGGCCAGCCCCTCGATGAAACGGCGCACGTGCACGTCGTCGCTGTTCGCCAGGGCATCGGGGCGTCCGTCCGCGATGAAGCGCCCCTCCCACAGCATCAGCACACGGTCACCCACCTCCGCGGCCGAGCGCATGTCGTGCGTGACGACCACGCTGGTCAACTGCACCTCGCGCTGAAGCGCGCGGATCAGTTGATTGATCACGTCGGAGCGCTGCGGGTCGAGCCCGGCGGTCGGCTCGTCGTAGAGAATCGTCTTCGGCGGGGGTTGAAGCGCGATCGCCCGCGCCAGCGCCACGCGCTTCTTCTCCCCGCCCGACAGGTCCGCCGGCCGCTTGTCCTCGAATCCCGCCAGCCCGACCATCTGCAACGCGGTGCGCGCGATGTCTCGAATCCTGCGGCGGTCGGCGCGGCGGCCGTGCTGGCGCATCGGGAACTCGACGTTTTCCCCCACGGTCATCGAATCGAAGAGCGCGTTGAGCTGAAACACGAAGCTGATCTGCCGCCGCACCGGCGCCAGCGCGGCCTCGCCGAGCCCATCGATGCGCTGCCCGTCGAAGTAGACCTCTCCGGCATCGGGCCGCAACAGCCCGACCATGAGCTTGAGCATCACGCTCTTGCCGCAGCCCGAGCGCCCGATGATGACCGTGGTCCGCCCGCGCTCGATCGCCAGGTCGACTCCGTCAAGCACGCACTGCGCCCCGAACGACTTGCGGACGCCGCGCAGCTCGATGATCGCTCCCGATTCGGACACGCCGCGACACCGTCCCATTCCGCGGCGCGGGTCACGAGCGCGCCGGCGGCAGGCAGTCTATCGCGAACGCACGAGCGCGAGAACTCAGTCCGCGGCGGCGGGCGCGTCGGGCGGTTGTGCGGCCCGCACATCCGGCGCCCCCGAGCCGGAAAGCCTCGCCCCTTCGGCACCGGGCAGGGCGTCCGCGACGACCGCGGGCCCCAGGAGCAGGACGCGCATGTCCTTGAACCGCCGGGCGTCCAGGAGGGACAGCCCCGCGGGCGGCTCGCGCTCGTAAGACGCTCCCGGACCATGCCTCAGCACGATGACTCCGTCCGCGGCAAGCCGCACCGCACAGCGCGAGAGCAGGTCCGCCAGTCGAACCGCGTTGTCGGCGTCACGGTACGGCGGGTCGACGAAGATGAGCCCGTACCCGCCCGACACCGGCGGCAGCCGCAGCGTCCAGGCATTGTCGCGCGCCACGGTGGCGCGCGTCCCGGCTCGAGCCAGGCGAAGGTTGTCGAGCAGGGCCACCAGCGCGTCGCGCCCGTTCTCGACGAACGTGCAACGCGCGGCACCGCGCGACAGCGCTTCGAGTCCCAGCGAGCCCGTCCCGGCGAAAAGGTCGAGCACGTCGAAGGGCGGCACGCTCCCCAGCGTGCGCAGTCGATGCCCGAGAACGTTGAAGAGCGTCTCTTTTGCGCGGTCAGTAATCGGACGCGTGCGATCGCCGGCGGGCGCCCGCAGACGCAGGCCGCGCCATTCACCCGCGATAATCCTGGGCATGATTCCACCGCAGGGCAGTTCTTCCCGGGAGGCGGCGCTTGCGTCGCGCCGCCAGCGCCGATCCTGTTCCGGTGCGACCGGGTAGACGATGCTGACGGCGTCATGATAAATGACCTGCGCGAAATCCTCGAAGGCTGGGACTACGAGCCCGGACGCATCTCGGTGCGCAAGATCCTCGGCGCCGACGGCCGCGAGAAGCTCCAGACGCGCGTCGACCTGGGCGTCATCCAACTGGAGACCACCGCGCGGCCCGACGGACGGAAGTTCCGCGGCCGGGATTCCCTGCTCGACCTGCACGGCGAGCGACTGGCCCAGCACAACTGCGCGCAGGGATCGGACGAGGACTTCGCGCTGAGCCCCGACGAATGCCGCGAGCTGCGGCACGAGGCCTACCTGTATCACCAGCGGTTCGTGTCGCTGTTTGTGCTGGAGGAGTTCGAAGGCGTCATCCGCGACACGGAGCACTGTTTGCGGTTGATTGCGTTCTGCGGGCGTTACGCCGCCCAACCGGCGGACCGCGAGGCGCTGGAGCAGTACCGCAACTACGTCTACATGATGAACACCCGGTCGCGCGCGCTCCAGGCCGCCGAGCTGGAACGGTTCGACGAGGCGTTGCGGCTGACGGACGAAGGCATCGCGGAGCTGGGCGGGTCGACCGACGACAGCGAGCCGCCCGAGCTCGAGGACTGGCATCGGGGCGAGCCGGTGGGCGAAGTGGAACTGCTGCAACTGCTCAAGCAGCAGATCCTGGAGCGCATGCCGAAAGACAGCGCGGCGCGGCTCGACATCGAGTTGAAGCGGGCCCTGGGGAACGAGGACTACGAGGAGGCCGCCCGCATCCGCGACCGCATGAACCGCGCCCGCCGGGCCAGCTCCTGAGACGCGGCCCGGATTCCCGCCACATTCTCACGAAATCCGGCACGGCGCGTGCTACGTCGGGTATCCGGCGGCCGCGCCTGCGCCCCGGATCGGTCCGAGTCGCCGCGGAACGGCGCCGACCGGGGTTCAGACGCGGCGCCACGGGCGTTGTGGGAAATGGCGCAGGGCGCGGGAAAATCCCGCACGGCCTGCGTCGCGTATCGCGGAGAGCAGTCATGGCAACAGTACACGCATCGGAGACCAGTGAAGCCCCCGCACGTCCGCTCGGAACGGCACAGCGCCTTCTCTACGATCCGCGCGTCAATAAGGACACGGCGTTCACACCCATCGAGCGCGACCGCCTGCACCTGCGCGGGCTGCTGCCTCCGACGCCGCTGAGCGTGGATCAGCAGGTGGCCTTGGAGCTGGAGCATGTGCGGGCCAAGACCGACGACCTGGAGAAATTCATCGGGCTGGTCGCCTTGCAGAACCGCAATGAAAAGCTCTTCTACCGCGTGCTGGTCGAAAACATGCAGGAGCTGATGCCGATCGTCTACACGCCCACGGTGGGGCGTGCCTGCCAGCGCTACAGTCACATTTTCCGCCGCTCGCTGGGACTTTGGATCACCCCCGACGACGTGGATCGCATTCCCGAGATCCTGCGCAACGCGCCGAACGCCGACAGCGTGCGCCTGATCGTCGTAACCGACAACGAGCGCATCCTCGGGCTGGGTGACCAGGGGGCCGGAGGCATGGGCATCCCGGTCGGCAAGATTTCGCTCTACGTCGCCGGCGCCGGCATCGACCCGGCCCGCTGCCTGCCGATCAGCCTCGACGTGGGGACCGACAACGTCGAGCTGCTGGCGGATCCGTACTACGTCGGCCTGCGCCGCAAGCGACTGCGCGGGCGCGAGTACGACGAGTTCATCGAGGCGTTCGTTGACGCCGTGCTGGAGGTCTTCCCGCGCGCCCTGGTGCAGTGGGAGGACTTCCGCCAGAGCAACGCGCTGTCGATCCTGGACCGCTATCGCAAGCGGGTGGCCTGCTTCAACGATGACATCCAGGGGACGGCCGGGGTGGCGCTGGCCGGGCTGATCTCGGCCATCCGCGTCACGGGGCTGCCGCCGGGCGAGCAGCGCATCGTTCACGCCGGCGCCGGCGCCGCCGCGACCGGCATCGGGCGACTGATTCACGCGTGGATGCTGCGCGAAGGCGTGGACCCCGACGTGGCCCGCCGCGCGCAGGTCTTCCTCGACAGCCGCGGCCTGGTCCATCTCGGACGCGACATCAGCGAACGCCACAAACGCGACATCGCGCTCACGCCCGAGACGATGGCCCACTACGGGCTGCCCGAGCGCGGCGCCGACCTGCTCGAGATCGTCAAGCGCGTGCGGCCCACGGTGCTGATCGGCACCAGCGCCACACCGCGGCTGTTCGGCGAGCCCGTCGTGCGCGAAATGGCGCGGCACGTGCAGCGTCCGATCAT
Organism: uncultured Planctomycetales bacterium; assembly: GCA_964401365.1. GTDB lineage: Bacteria > Planctomycetota > Phycisphaerae > UBA1845 > Fen-1342 > CAYNYG01. The sequence continues at coordinate 70,526 of CAYNYG010000010.1, forward strand.
CTTCGCCTTCAGCAATCCGAACTCGAAGTGCGAGTGCACGCCGGCCGAGGCCCTCGACTGGACGGACGGCCGGGCGGTCGTGGCGACCGGGAGTCCCTTCCCGCCGGTGATCCGCGACGGGCGCGAGATCGAGATCGGACAGGGCAACAACGTTTTTGTGTTTCCCGGAGTCGGGCTGGGCTGCATCCTGGCCGAAGCGCGCACGGTCGATGACACGCTGTTCCTGGCGGCCGCGGACGCGGTGGCCCAGTCGGTGCCGCCCGAGCGACGGGCGACGGGCGCGATCTACCCCGAGGTGCGCGACCTGCGGGCCGTGAGCGCCAGAGTCGCAGCCGCCGTGATGCGGACCGCACGAGACCTGGGGCTGGGCCGCATGATCTCCGACCGCGACATCGACGCGCTGGTGGCGCGCTCCATGTGGCGCCCCGAGTACGACGAGTACGACGACGTTGCCACCGCGCCGCCGCTGGGTTGACGCGCGGCGGCGGCGGACGCGGCCCGCTAGGGATTGGTCAGGGCATCGACGAACCCGGCAATGTCCTGGCCGTTCACCGACCCGTCGCCGGTGAAGTCTCCCAGCTCAAGCCGGCACTCGGGATAGGCGGCTGCATAGGCGTTGGGGTCGGTCAGCGCCAGAACGAACGGACTGATATCCGCGCCGTTGATCGATCCGTCGCAGTTCATGTCGCCCGGATCGTGGGACGGGCTGCACGTGATGCGCGCGACGCGGAATGCGTCGACACCGGCTTCGGTGACGGAGTTGTTCGGGTTGTCGGTGGCGCTGAACCGGATGCGGACCGCGGCCGACGGCGCGACGTAGTCGTTGATGCGCACGCTGCGATGGGTCCAGCCCGTCGAATTCGAGACGCTTTCCACGACCGTCCAGGTCCCGCCGTCGTTGGCCGACACCTCGACCACGAGCCGGTCGGCGTCATTGTCGTCGTTGGTGAACCAGCGGGCGTAGCTCAGGTAGTATTCGCCGGGACTCGAAAGGTCGAGTGTCGGCGAGATCATCCGCGTCGGCCCACCGTCCACGTCGGCGTTGTCGGTGTTGTCGGTGACGAAGCAGAGGCCGGAACCGTCGTAATCGTCCGGCGGGTCGCCGCGATCTCCTCCGCCGGTGGGAACCGCCCGCTCCCAAGCGCCCTCGGTGAGCGACACGTTCTCAACCGTCCAGCCCTGGTTCTGCTGGAAATCGTCGGCCAGCACCACCGCCTCCCCGCCTCCACCTACCGCCGAGTAGAACGACGCCGGAGCACTCGAGGGGTTGAAAAACCGCGTGCCGCTGGTCGCTTCGGCGCTGACATAGAACCGCACGGCGCCCCCGCAGGGGGCGGCCGGAAACACGGCGTCGTAGACGTTGGGGGAAACGACCGTCATCGCCAGCGTCACGAAGCCCGAGCCCACGTCGACGTGGAGCTGGCCGGTGTCGGGCGCCGGGTCCGTGCTGCCCAGCGCCCCGACCACGACGCGCATCGTGGTTCCGCCCAGGTCCGACACCAGCCCCGGCCGGCCATCGGGATAGGCGAAGTCCAGGCCCGCGCGGCACACGCCCTGCGGGTTGGCCAGCGCGTCCTGAAGTCCGCTGTGGTTCGAGCCGGTCCCGCTGTTGGCCCCGCCGCCGGACGTACACCCGCCGTGGGTATGGATGCCGATCGCCTCGCCCGTGTCGTCGTTGATGACGGGCGAGCCGCTGTTGCCCCCGGTGGTGTCGGTCTGATACTGGACGGTCGTACCGCTGAACGTCGTATAGGGCCCGGCGTGGGTCTTCTGCACCTGGTTCCACTGCGGCGGAACGGGCGAACTGGTCGTGCCGTAGCCGGTGATGCGGATGTTCTGCCCCTGCACCGGAGGCGGCGTCGCGAGGGTGAACCAGTCGCCCTGCGCCTCCCCGGCGGTGAGGCCGGTCTGCGAGTTCTCGAAGCAGCCGAAATAGCACCAGTCGTTGCCGACGCCGCCGTCGGTGTTCTGCACGGAGGCCGGATCGACCGGGTACTGATCCTCCGGCCCGGGGTGCTGAATCTGGCCTGACCCGTTCGACAGCGGCACGTTGAACTCGGCCACCTGCATGCTGGAGCCGGCGCAATGGCCCGCGGTCAGGAAGCAGTGGTTGGCGTCGTCAAAGAGCCAGCCGCTGCACCCGATCGGCACGAGCCGGGCGGCGCGAACGTCTTCGGAAAGCTGGCGGTCGTCCGTCGGGCCGCAGATGGACCCGATGCCGCCTTCCTCGAACACGCCGACGGTCACTTCGTCGATAGCGATCCAGTTGGTTCGGCCGTTGGGGGCGGCAAGCAGCTCCAGCAGCACCGCGGGGCCGTTGAAGTAGGCGCTCGTCTTGCCCCATTGCGCCATGCCGCGCGCATTGAGGGTTTGAACGGCGCCGTCCAGCAGGCTGGTGATTCGAAGCGTCGAGCTTTCGCCGGTGCGCGGGTCCTCGGCCAGCAGCGCCTGACGGAACGCGAGCCGCATCCAGGGGGCGTCGGGAACCTCGATCATCGCGGACCAGGCGACTTCCGCACCGCCGACCGGGCCGCGGATCAGGCCGGAATCGACGGTGACCGGCTCGACCCGGCTGGGCAGCGGGTTGGTTTGCGCCAGCGCCTGCGTGGCGATACCGAAGGCCAGCCAGATTCCGGCGAAAACGAGCGGCGCAACGTGGACTCGATTCCCAGGCATCATCGACCTCCGCAACCAGCCCAGCTCGGCTGGAACTCTCACGCAAAATGCAGCGGGGAGCGCGGCCCTCGCGTCGCGTCCGCGACCCGTCCGAATCACCCGATTGTACCGTCTCGCGGGGCGGACTCGTTCGGTATTCCGTAGGCTCAGGCGGCAGCGAACGCGGCTCGGTAGAGCGACTGAAAGCCGGGCTCGTCGATCGGCACCGGGTTGAAGGCGGCGGTCCACTGCCGCGTCGCGGCTCGCGCCAGGTCCGTGACGGCGTCCGCCTTGACACCGTGCTCGCCCAGCCGCCGCGGCACGCCGGCCGCGTCCAGGTGCCGCTCCAGCCAGCCCGCCAGCGCTACCGCGCCGCCTGCGTCCAGCTCCGCGTACAGCGTCGCCGCCGGCCCACACGCGTTGAATCGCACAACGTGCGGGAGCATGAGCGCCACGGCGATCCCGTGCGTCACGCCGAACTGCGCGGTCAGGGGATTGGCGGCGGCGTGCGCCGCGCCCAGCATCGAATGCTCGATCGCCCGGCCCGCAAAATGCGCGCCCAGCAGCATGCGGGCGCGCGCATCCGCGTTCGGCTGATCCGTGCCGCCCGAACCTCGCGCGTCTCCCCCGCCGACCGCGCTCAGAAACGCGCCCGTCAGCAGCCGCCACGCCGCGCCCGCGAACAACCGCGACGCCGCGTTCGCGCGCGTGCAGACGTAGGATTCGACCGCGTGCGCGATCGCGTCCAGGCCCGTCGCAACGGCAACGCTCTCGGGCTGCGTCCGCGTCAGCTCGGGATCGAGCACGGCCACCCGCGCCATCGCCTTGCGGTCGCCACAGGCCATCTTCTGGTGCGTGTCCGCGTCGGCCACCAGCGCAAAGCTCTGCGCCTCGCTGCCCGTGCCGGCGGTGGTCGGGACGGCGACAAAGGGCAGCAGCGGACGCGTCGCCTTGCCGACACCCCAGTAGTCCTGCATCCGCCCGCCGTTGGTCAGAATGAAATTGGCCCCCTTGGCGCAGTCCATCGCCGACCCGCCCCCGAACCCGACGATCATGTTCACGTCGTGCGCGCGGGCGAACTCGACGGCCGCAGCGACGTGCCGCGTGGTCGGATTGGCGGCCACGTCCTGGAACAGGCAGCTACCCAGCCCCGCCCCCGCGAGCGCGTCCAGTCCGCGCTGCGCATGGCCCGCGGCGACCACGCCCGGATCGGAAACCAGCAGCACGCGCGCCGCGCTGCGCGGAATCGCGCAGCTTCGCGCCACCTCCAGCACAAGCTCCCCCAGGCGCGCCACCGCTCCACTTCCGAAAATCGCGCGCGGTTCGGCACAAAACTCAAACGGCCCGAGCGGCAGCGTCGGCTCCATCACCGGATAGTGTAGCCCAACCGCAACGCGACGCGCGTCACGCCGGCGCCTTCAGCCCCAGCAGCCGCATCACCTGTTTCAGGTCGGACCATGCCTTGCCTTTTTCGTCCGGACGTCGCAGGAGATAGGACGGATGGAACGTCGGCATGAGCCTGGCCGGCGCCAACTCGGGCCGCGCCAGCGCCGCCGGCGGAAAGTCCAGCCATTCGCCGCGGAGCCGCGTGATCGGTACGGTCGTCGCTGCCAGCGTGTGCGCCGCCGGACGACCGAGCGCCACGATCACCTCCGGCCGGAGGATCGCGAGCTGCCGCAGCAGGTACGGGACGCAGGCGTCCATTTCGTCGGGCTCGGGCGGGCGGTTGTTGGGCGGGCGGCACTTCACGACGTTGCAGATGTAGACGTCCTCGCGGCGCAGCGTCATCGCCGCGATCATGCGCGTCAGAAGCTGCCCGGCCTTGCCGACGAACGGCTCGCCCTGCGCGTCTTCGTCCGCGCCGGGCCCCTCGCCCACGAACACCAGTCGCGGGCGCGGATGGCCCACCCCGAACACCGTCCGCGTTCGTCCGGCGTGAAGCCGGCACTTGGTGCAGCCCCGCACGTACGCCGCGTCCAGCTCCGCCAGTCGCCGCGCGGCCTCGTCGGGCGGCAGTTCCTCGCCGCACAGAGGCGGCAGGTCGGCGCCGTCCGCCGCGAGCGGCTGTAGAAGCGTGGGCCGCCAGGCGCCCCCCGGTCGCGCAACTCCTGCCGGTCGCGGCGGCGCTGCGACCGGGGCCGGGTCGGGCCGCGCCGAAAGCGGTGCCGGCGCGGCGGCGCGCTCGATGGCGTGCGGCGGTGGGGCGCCAGGTGCCGCGTCGGGCACCGCGTAGTGCCGCAGGCCAAGCCGGCGCTCGGCGCGCAGCCAATGGGCCAGTGCCGTTCGGACTTCAGCCGGATCGGGGAGGGTCACGATCTCAGGATAGGAGCGTGCCTTGCCACAGGCAATCCGGGCTGCCATGCAACCAGTCGCGGTCAGCGTTGCGGTCCTCGTTGCGTTCGTCGCCGCCGCCGCGCCAGGACTGCCCGGTCCGACGTGGGACGACGGGCCGACAATCCTGATCCCGACGCAGGGGCGGCCGGTATTCGTGCCTCCCGGCGGCTCGTTCGCATTCGTGGTGAGCCTGCCGAGACCCGGGCCGTTGGGGCCCGTGGCGGCCGAGCTGGTCAGCGATCGGCCTGCTGCGCGCACGCAGCGCCTGGCGCTGCCGCCGGATGCGGACGCACGGCTGGCCGCCGGCGAGCCGGTGATGGCAACGGTACCCGACTCCGCGCCGGACGAGACGTTCACGCTGCGGGTGCGCGTGGGGAGCGCTCCGCTCGAAGCGCGGCACTGCGTCGCGGTGGGCAGTCTGGGCGAGTCGATCCGAATCGTGCACCTGGCGGACATGAACGTCGGCGACCTGGCGGCGCCCGACTTCGATCCGCGCCTGGTCGAGGAGATCAACCTGGTCGCGCCGACCGTGGTAGTCGCGACCGGAAACTACCTCGACCCGCTCCACCCGGATCCCGCCGACGGCTGGGCGCGGTTGTCGGCGTGGCTTTCTCAACTGGACGCGCCGGCCATCCTGGCCTGCGGGCAGCGCGACGACCCGGCCTGGTACTGCCGCGTCGCCGCCGCCAGCCCCGTCGGCGAGATCGCGATCGGCCCGCTCACGGCGATCGTCCTGCTCGACCATCCGGACCACCCGCTCGCCGACGATGCCGCGCAGCGCGACTGGGCCGCCGCGGCGCTGCGTCGAGCGCCCGGCGCCGCCTTCCTCGTCTTCAACGGCCCGGCACCCGGCCTGCTGACCTCGTGGCTCAAGGACGGCCGCCTGCACGACCCGAGCCTGACCAGCCGCACGATCGCGTACCTCTTCGGCGGCGCGTCCGGGCTGGACGCCGGCGAGGCAGCGCGCATGCAGCGACTCGTCCCCGGGGTGCTGTGCGCGCGCCCACGCGCCGCGAGCACCACCATGCTGGACGGCGCGAGCGGGACGCCGCACTACCGCATCCTCGACATGACGCGTGAGCGCGCCTGGCCGCGACCCGAGTCGGACGGCGACGCCGTGCCGCCCTCCGTCCCGGTCGGGTCGCTGCGGGCCTACTACGACGGGCCGAACGACGGCTCGGACGATCACGTCGCGGTGACGCTCGTCAATCGTCTGCCGGTGCGGCTGAATGCGGTCGGCGTGCGCCTGCGGGTACGACGTGACGCCTCGGAGGCGGTCCCGGAGTGCCGCGGGGGCGCGCTCACGTCCTGCGTCGCGACGCGCGGCGCGTGGGAGTGCCGCGTCCGCGTCGACCTTCCGGACCGCTCGGCTGTCCGCGTCCGGGTCGGATACCGGATGCCTCCCGCGCCGCCGCTGGCGGTGGGGTTCGACGTGCCCGATCGCCTGGAATTCGAGCCGGCGGCAGAAGGCGGCACGGAACGCCTTTCTCGCTGCCCGTTGCGACCCGTCGTTCGCATCTCGCTGGCGAACGCGGCCGGCGAGCCCCTCGGCAGCGCATCGCGGGACCAGGCGCTGAGCGCACCCGTTGCGCTCCTGCCACTGATCCGCCTGGACGGAAACGCGGTGCCCTACCGCGCGCTGGGCAGCGACGCCCGCTTCGCGCCGGCCGCGAGCTGCTCCGTGTCGCCCGGACAGGCGGTGGCCCTGGAACTGGACTTGTCGGCGCTGGTGGTCACGCCCGGCCGGCGCGAATTGCAGGTGTATCCCCGCGGTGGATGCGACGGCCCGCCGCATACGCGCCTCGTGCGTATCGAGCCGGCCCCGGCGCGCCGCAACTAGCCCCGGCTGGCTCTGCCGCGACGAGGCGCCTGCGTGGCCCCATAACGCACTAGGGGTCGGGCCTGGGCGGCGGAGCCGGCTTCCGAGGCGACGGCGACGGTTTGGCCGCGGGCCTGGACGTCGGTCCGGACCGACCCCCTTCGTCGAGCTTGGCCTCCAGCAGCTTCTCAAACTTCGGGTTGGCGCCCACCTGCGTGTAGTAGACGACGCCCTGCGGGTCGATCAGCACCAGGGTTGGAAACTGGCTCACGCCCCATTTCTTCAGCGTCGCTCCCGTGGAATCCACCAGCACCGGAAACGGCAGGCTCTTTTTCCAGAGGTCTTTCTCGAGCCGCGCCAGGTGCGGCTCGATCTCGCGCAGCTTCGACGCGCGGCTGGTCTCGTGAATCGTCAGGATGGCGAACCTGTCCCGGTCCTTCTCGCGCCTCTCCCACAGCTCCATCAGCCGCGGCAAACTGCCGCGCACGCAGGGGCCTCACCAGTATCCCCAGAACTCGATCGCCACCCACTTGCCGCGATAGTCCGCGAGTTTCACGGTCGGCTCTGCGCCGCGGGCCTCCGTCACGCGCAGCTCCGGCGCGACTTTCCCGACGAGCTGCGCCTGCGCGGCGCACGCCAGCAACATGAGCGCCGGCAGACCGCCGGCCATTCCGGGACGCATCGCGCGGCTCCTTGAAACTACACGCCGGTCACCCACTCCCACTGAGCGTAGCGACTCGGCCTGCGGCCGGTCAACGCATCGGGCACGCGCCAAATGCGCTACTTGCGGCGCGCGGCCTCGAACAGCTCCTCGACCTTGGCCCAGTCGACCAGGTTCCACCACGCCGCCACGTAATCGGGCCGGCGGTTCTGGTATTTCAGGTAGTAGGCGTGCTCCCACACGTCGAGCCCCAGCAACGGCGTGTGCCCCTGCATGTAGGGCGAGTCCTGGTTGGGCGTGGAATACAATTGCAGCTTGCCCTGGCCGTCCAGCACCATCCACGACCAGCCGCTGCCGAAGCGCGTGACCGCGTTGGCGCTGAAGGTCTCCCTGAACTTGGCGAAATCGCCGAACATGGACTTGATCGCGTCGGCCAGTGCGCCCCCGGGTTCCCCGCCCTTGCCCGCGCCCATCAGCGTCCAGAACATCGAGTGGTTGGCGTGACCGCCACCGTTGTTGATCACCGCCTGGCGGACGCTCTCCGGCACGTCCTTGATCTCACGCAGGAGCTGCTCGATCGGCTTGGCCGAGAGCGTCGGGTGGGCCTCCAGCGCCTTGTTCAGGTTGGTCACATACGCGTTGTGGTGCTTGCCGTGGTGGATCTCCATGGTCTGCGCGTCGATGTGCGGCTCCAACGCGTCGGTGGCGTATGCCAGCGGCGGGAGTGTATAGGGCATGAGCGCTCTCCTGGCTTGGGTTTCCGAGTCCCGGGCCCGAGCAGGCGCCGTGCGCGGCAGCGGGCCCCAACGTCCGAACTGGTGGATTCTAGTCGGGGCGCACGGGGATGGGTACCGCGCCCCGGTCCGCCCGTCACGCGTCGCGCTTCGCCACCGGCGCCGATCCGTCGAAGATCATCGTGACGGAGTAGACGCCGTCCGCCAGGCTGGTCTCGACCGGCACGCCGCCCTTGTGGAAGACGCGCAGCATGGCCTGGTTGTCGGCCAGCACCTCGGCGGTGAAGCCGCGGATCCCGTGCGAGCGGGCGATGGACAGCAGTTCGCCGAAGAGCGCGGTTCCGATGCCCTTGTTGTGCCAGTCGTCGCGCACGGTGAAGGCGACCTCGGCGAGATTCGTGCGGCGGTTCAAGCTGTAGCGCCCAACGGCGATGGTCGGCGCGTCGTCCGACTTGTCGACGTTGACCAGCAGCACCACGTCGTGCTCGTAGTCAACCCGCATCAGTTGCTGAATGCGCTCATGCGGCATCGACTTGACGTGGCTGAAGAACCTGTGATAGACGGAAGTCTCCGACAGCGCATAGAACAGGTCCTGCATGCGCGGCTCGTCGGTCAGGCGGATGGGCCGCATGAAGACGCGGCTTCCGTCGCGCAGCGTGACCCAGCGCTCGAGCTGGCGCGGGTAGATCGGAGTCGAGATCGGCAGCTCGATCTGGTCGCGATAGACCAGGTTGCGCGCCTTGGCCTCGGCCAGCAGCCAGGGGCGGAACTTGGGGTGGGCGATCTGAATCAGCGCGATGGCTCGCTCGCGCATGGTCTTGCCGTGCAGGTACGCCGCGCCGAACTCGGTCACGACGTAGTGGACGTCGCCGCGGCTGGTGACCACGCCGGCGCCGGGCTTGAGGGTGGGGACGATGCGCGAGATGGTCTCGGAGGCGGCGGTGGAGGGCAGGGCGATGATGGGCTTGCCCCCGCGCGAGCGGGACGCGCCGCGCACGAAGTCCACCTGACCGCCGATGCCGCTGTAGAACATCTCGCCCAGGGAATCGGCACACACCTGCCCGGTCAGGTCGATCTCCAGGGCCGAGTTGATGGCGACCATGCGGTCGTTCTGGGCGATGATGAACGGGTCGTTGGTGTACTCGGTGGGGTGGAACTCGATCAGCGGGTTGTTGTCAATGAACTCGTAGAGCTTGCGCGACCCGAGCACGAAGCTGGCCACGATCTTGCCACGGTGCAGCGTCTTGCGCGCGTTGGTGATGACGCCGCTTTCGACCAGCGGGATGATCCCGTCGGAGAACATCTCGGTGTGGACGCCCAGGTCGCGCCGGTCGGCCAGGAAGTGCAGCACGGCGTCGGGAATGGTCCCGATCCCCAGTTGCAGCGTCGCGCCGTCCTCCACCAGGTCGGCGATGTGCGCCGCGATCTGTCGCGCCAGCTCGTCCGGCACGCCCTGCGGGGCTTCCAGCAGGGGCGCGTCGCACGGCACCAGCACGTCCAGGTCGCGCACGTGGATGAAGCAGTCGCCCAGGGAGCGCGGCGTATTCGCGTTCACCTCGGCGATTACGCAGCGCGCGTTCTCCGCCGCCGCCTTCACCACGTCGGTCGACACGCCGAAGCTGCAATACCCGTGCTCGTCGGGTGGGCTCACCTGAACCAGGGCCACGTCGATGACCAGCCGGCCCGTGTGAAACAGCCGCGGAAGCTCCGACAAAAACACCGGCGTGTAATCGGCCCGACCCTCGGAGACGGCCGCCCGCACGTTGGCGCCGATGAAGAACGCGTTGTGGCGGAAGCGGTCGTCGATCTTGCGTTCCGCGTACGGCGCGATCCCCAGGGTCATGATGTGAACAATCTCGGCGTCGTCGAGGTCGTCGCGACGCGCCAGCGCCGCCACCAGGCACTGCGGTTCCCCCGCGCCCGATCCCACGAACACTCGGTGTCCGTGGCGGATGCGCCGCACCGCCTGGTCGGGCGTCTCCACCCGATCCGGGTAGCGCCGCCGCCAATCCGCCTCAGCCACCGCCGCCACGTCCAGCGTCGTCACGACGCACCTCCGCCCGGCCGCACGCGCGCCGTCACCTCTCCAGCAGCCCGCGCGCCCGCAGGGCCTCGACCACCACGCTCACCGCCGCATCGACGCCGAAACGGTCCAGGTTGAGCACCATGTCGAACCGCATCGGGTCATCGTGCGCGCAGTTGAAGTGATGCCGGATGAACTGCGCCCGCTCGCGCTCGATGCGATCCGTCTCGCGGGCCGCCAGGTCGGGCGTCAGGTCGTAGCGGGCGGCGAAGCCCGCGACCCTCCGCTCGCGCGGCGCGACGATCCACACGCGCAGTCCGTGGTCGCGCGGCAGGATGAGATCCGCCGCCCGACCCAGAAAGATCGCGTGCCCGCCGCGCGCGATCGCCAGGATCATCTTGGAGAGCTTGTGGAAGTAATCGTGCGGAGGGAATCTCCCCCGCACGGTATGGTCCAGGATGTACTCGAGCCACCCCATGTCGCGCTCGTCCATCCACTGATACAGCGCCTCGCAGGAGCGGTCGTCTTCCGACATCGCGTGCAGGATCTCACGATCGAAGAGCGGCCAGCCGATCGCCGCGTGCAGCGCCGCCGCGAACCGCGAGCCTCCCGCGCCGACCTGCCGCGAGACCGTAACAAACTCCTGCACTTCGCGCGGCGATTGCGCCTTCTCCGCCTCAAAACGCTGGGAGCGGGCGATTTCCCAGTTGCGAAGTTGCCGCTCCACAATGCGGTCCATCTCCGGATCGGACGCCCTGAGCGTTGCCATGCGTCACCTCGCCTCCTCGACCCGCGGCCGCTTGCGGTACCGCCGGCAGCAGTAGCCGGGGGGCCTGCGCCGACGTTCATGTCCGCGCGCCCGCCCCTCCCGATGGTAGTCATGGCATTTCCCATGCCGCACGACGCGCCCGCCGAGCGCGGCCTCCGCGACGTGGAGTGGGATGCCAATTCAGGAGTCGACACCCAGAAGGCGCGCCAGCGTCGACAGGTCGAAGGGCTTCTCGAGACGCGTCTGTCCCGCCTCTTCCGCGTCGTCCGAAACGGTGCGTACGAGCCGAACCGTGGGATTCAGCTCCCGCGCGTGCGCCTCCAGGCGTTCCACGAGCGCGATCGGCACGCTGTCGGAGATCACCACCGCGTCAAAACCGCGTTCGTCCATCATGCGATCCCCCTCCATCGCGTCGGTGGTGCTGACCACGTCGAACCACGGCCTGAGGTAGCGCTCCACGGACCAGCGCGTAAGGCTATCGGGCTCCAGGAGGAGCAACCGACGCCGGGACCGCTCCAAACGGACGGATGTGGGCCTCGGAGCCAGTCGTCTGCGGTTCATGCTGATTCTCGATGGAGCGCGCAAGCAACGAGCGTGCCAAAGTCCCACCCCCCTGGACGAATCTGCAACGCGGCGCGGGGCGCTCGCCTCGTCTCCTGGATGTGCGCGGCGACCTCAGGCGCCGGCCCCCCGGCTGCGCCATTCCACGCACGTCTGCGCTAATCAACGCAGTGGAACCCCCGGGCACATTTCGCCGGTCCACCGCAAACCGCGCGCGATGGACGTCGAGACTGGAACGCAGAATGCCAGAGCGTCCCCGGTGTCAGGCCGATTCGGGTCTTCTTTGGACCGATACGCATGAGTCGACGCCGGCAACCCGCCGTCGAAGGGCCAGCTCGTGGCTTGGAGTGCGCGCCGCGACACTCGTACAATCCGCGCATGCCCCTGACCATCATCGACGAAATGAAGAGCTACGTGAGTTTCGGGGACGCGGACGCCGACCGGCTCCGCGCGCTGCGAGACGCCATCACCCCCCATCTCCCGCAGGTCGTGAGCCGCTTCTACTCGGAAATCCTGCGTCACCCCGGCGCACGCCGCGTTCTCAGCGGCGGCGAGGCCCAAATCGAGCGCCTGAAGGGCCATCTGACCCGCTGGCTGCTGGAGTTGTTCGGCGGCGTCTACGACGAGACCTACGTCTGGAAGCGCGCCGCGATCGGTCACGTCCACGTCCACGTCGGCCTGGCGCAGCACTACATGTTCGGCGCGATGGAGATCGTCCGCCAGGAACTGACGCGGCTCATCGAGCAGGTCGGCGGCCCCGGTCAGAACGATAACATTTTGTCGTTAAACAAGTTGCTGTCGATCGAGATGGGCCTGATGCTGCAAAGCTACCGGGCCAGCTACTCCGAACGCGTCCGCGAATCGGAGCGCAACACGATCCAGGAACGCCTGTCCCGGGCGGAGCATCTCGCGGAGATCGGCCAGCTCGCTGCATCGTTGGCCCACGAGCTGAAGAACCCGCTGGCGGGAATCAGCGGGGCGATCCAGGTGTTTCGTGACGAATTATCGGACGACGATAAGCGGCGTCCGATCCTGGCCGAGGTGCTGCGTCAGATCACGCGGCTCGACGGGACGGTGAAGGACCTGCTCACGTACGCCCGGCCGCGGACGCCGCGGTTCGCGCCGGTGGAACTGAACTCGCTGTCGGAGCGCGTGGTGGGGCTCCTGCGATCCGAGCCGGCGTTTCAGCGGGTTCAGTTCGAGCATTCCGACTGCTCGCAACTGCCGCCGTTCGACGCTGACGAGCATCAGATCGAGCAGGTCCTTGTGAACCTGTTGCTGAATGCCGCCCAGGCGTCGCCGGTGGGAGGGACGGTCCGGCTGCGGTGCGCGGCGGACGGGGCCGAGGTGACGTTTGTGGTTCAGGATGACGGGCACGGGATGGACGACGAGGTGACGCGGCGCGCCTTCGAGCCGTTCTACACGACCAAGAGCCGGGGAACCGGGCTGGGGCTGGCCATTTGCCAGCGGATCATCGAGGCGCATGCCGGGCGGATCACGATCCGGAGCAGTCCGGGGCGCGGGACGTCGGTGGAAGTGACCGTTCCGCGTCAGCAGCGCCGCTCGCCGACCGCGGAGTTGCCATGAGCATTCGGGTCCTGATCATCGAGGACGAGGCGCTGATCCGCTGGTCGCTGCGCCAGAAGCTTGAGTCGCGCGGCTACGACGTGACGGAGGCGGAGGACGGGGCTGGAGCGTCAGCGGCGCTGGAGGCGGGGGAGTTCGACCTGATCATGCTGGACTACAAGCTGCCGGACACGACGGGACTGGAGATTCTGCGGAAGCTGCACGCGGGCAAGAACGACGCGGTGGTCATCATGATGACCGCGTTCAGCTCGATCGAGAGCGCGGTGGAAGCGATCAAGTTGGGCGCGTTCGACTACGTTCCCAAGCCCTTCCAGATGGAGCAACTGCTGTTTGTCGTGGACAAGGCGCTGGAAGCGACGCGGCTGCGGCGCGAGGTGCGCGACCTGCGACGGCGCCTGCACGACGAGTATGGGACCGACGCGCTGATCGGGCAGCACCCGCTGATGCGTGAGCTTTTGGCGACCATCCAGCAGATCGGCGCGTCCGGCGCGTCCACCGTGTTTCTGCGGGGCGAGACCGGCACGGGCAAGGACCTGGTGGCGCGCGTGATCCACCAGTGCAGCGGGCGCGCGGCGCGGCCCTTTGTGAACATCACGTGCACGGCGATTTCGGACACGCTGTTGGAAAGCGAGCTGTTCGGGCACGAGCGAGGGGCATTCACGGACGCCAAGAGCGCCAAGCAGGGCCTGATCGAGATGGCCGACGGTGGGACGGTGTTCCTGGACGAGATCGGGGACATGGCACCGCAACTCCAGGCCAAACTGCTGCGGTTCCTGGAGGAGCGCCGTTTCCGGCGTGTCGGGGGCACGAAGGAAATCACGGTGGACGTGCGCGTGATTGCGGCGACCAACCGCGACATCGAGCGCGCCATCCGCGACGGCAAGTTCCGCGAGGACCTGTTCTACCGGCTCAACGTTGTGACGCTGGACCTGCCCCCGCTGCGGGCGCGGGGCGAAGACGTGCAGCTTCTGGCGCGGCACTTTGCGGAGCGCTTCGCGCGCGAGTTCAAGCGGAAGGTGGTGGCCATCGAGCCGCGGGCGATGGACAAGCTGTCGCGGTACGACTGGCCCGGGAACGTGCGCGAGCTTCGCAACGTGCTGGAGCGGGCGGTGCTGCTGAGCAAGTCGGAGTCGCTCGGGGTCGAGGACATTGTGGTGGGCCAGGGCGAGAACCGGACCTGGATGTGGGAGAGCATCGCGCAGTTCTCTCTTCCCGACGAGGGGTTCGACCTGAACCGCTTGCAGGAGCTTGAGAAGCACCTGCTCAAGCAGGCACTGCAGCGCACGGACAACAACCAGGTGCAGGCCGCCCAGCTCCTGCACGTGACGCGCGATCGGCTGCGCTATCGGCTGCAAAAGCACGGACTGCTGTAGCGCGGCGAGCGGCCCGGCGCCGCGAGTGGACGCCGGGCCGCACATTCAAGGCCGGGTCATGTGGATGGCGTGCTACTCGTCGTTGGTCGGGCCGACGCAGACCATCCACAGCTTGAAGAAGTTCATCACCTGCTGCTTGGTGAGCTTGTTGGCGTTGAGGCTGTACGTGATCTTGCTCGAAACGGGCGCCTCGTCGGAGCCCATCAGGTCCACGTAGGCGATGGTTCCGGTGAGGGTAGGGATCGAATCGTCCACGGCGAAGAACGCGTCCTCGTCGCTCATTTTTTCGAAGGCGTCGCTGTCGCCGCCGGCCTTCTTGCTCTTGGCCTCGTTGAAGCGCAGGTTGAACTCGTACTGACCCTTGCCGTTGGTCTTGCGGTTGGGGTCCTCGACCCACTTGATGGAGCCGGTGACGACGTCCTCGACGTCCTTGCCGTCCAGGGCGTACTTGAAGCGGATGCCGTCGGTGTACCAGTTGCCGGTCTCGTAGTCGTAATCGAGGCGCCCGTTAACGAGCGTGCGCGGGTCGTTATCGCGCGGACCCTTGGCGAGCTCGATGTTCTCGAACTTCATCGGGTCGCTTTTCTTCACCGTGATGACCACTTCGCGCTTACCGACCAGCCGCTTGTAGGTGTACTGGGCCAGGTTCTCCTTCTTCTCGGCCTTACCGATCAGCCGCCCGCTGAAGTTGTCGGTGAACGCGGGGGACCTGCCGACCGCGTCGACGGCCATGCGGAGCGGGCGCTCCTCTTTTTTTCCGCCGGCCAGGTCGTAGGCGCCGGACTGCGTGTCGATCGGGACCACGCCGACCCACTTGCCGACGGTCTTTTTCTGCTTGAGGTCCCTGGGGTTGAGCACGGTCATCGCCACGTCGAATCCGATCGCGGCGCCCTGCTCGAGCTTGCGGATGGTCTTGGTGAAGATGTTGGGCTGGCGGACGATCTTGCCGGCGAACTGGGTGGTCTTGGCGACCACCAGGTCGAAGGTGTACACGTCCTGCACGCCGAGCTGCGGCGAGCCGTCGGCGAACTTGCCGCTGGTATCGGGGGTTGTGCGGGTGCGGAAGTCGATTTCCATGGTTCCGGCAATGACACCCGGCTCATTGAGCAGATCGTCCTGGGCGTGAACGGCGGCGGGCGCCATCGCCAACCATGCAGCGGCCAGCAGCGACGCCGCCGACACGCGCATCCGGTTCTCGTGAATTCGTCTCATTGTGTTGAGTCCTCCAGTCAACGGTCCTGCCGTGGGCAGGGGCCGTGGTTGCCGCGCTGTCCGATTCGCCCGTCCACCGCGCGGGCCGGCGAACGCCGCACGTCCCGTGCAGCAGCAGAGAATGTACCGCAACGCCCCCGCGCTGCAATCCTGCGCGTTACAAATCGGGCCCGAGTTTCGAGCCGGGCCGCGCGCGGTCGTTCCGCGATCGGGGCGGTCGGCGCGCCCGTGATTCGAAGCGGCTCAGGGGCCGCGGGGCGCGGCGAGCGGCGCGTGCAGGGTCGAATCGGCTGCGACCACGAGCCGCAGCCAGTGCGGCGAATCGGCGGCGGGGCGGCCTGACAACTGGTCGACGCCGTCCGGCACCGCCGCGCGATCGCCGGCGGGGGACGGGTCGAGTTCGACCGCGGCCGCGCAGACTTTCGAACCGGCCCGCACCTGGCACTCCCAACCGAGCGCCGAGGCCGTGAGTGCCTGAAGCGTCAGCTCCGCGCCCGCGGCGAGCAGCCTTCGCCGTACCGCGAGCGATCGCCAGGTGACGAACAGCTTGGCGGCGTCGGAGTCCGGGCTATCCAGGAACCGGGCGGCGGCCCCGGCCGGGTCGGCTTCCCAGGCCCCCGCGACCGTCGCCAGCAGGGCGCGCCGCGCGGTGAAGTCCACGGCCCGGCGATTGTCGGGATCCACCAGCGCGACGACGCGTGTCTCTGCGCCCTGGTACCAATCCGGCAAGCCCGGCAGCAGCGCCTTGAGCACAACCAGTCCGAGGGAACGTCGCGCGGCAGCCGGGCGCGTGCTCGCGGCCAGCCATGCGATCCGCGCGCGCGCGGGCGCGAACGCAGGGGAGTGGAACAGCAGCTCGATCGCCCGGGCGCAGGCGCGTTCATAGTCGGCCCGCGGCTCCATCCAGCTCGACTGCTGCCGGGTCTCGCGTACCGCCTTGGTGGCATAGGCCGTCCATCGGTCGGGCAGGTCGGGGTCCACAGCGCCCGCGTCGGGCCACAACGCGAAGACGGCGTGCAGGATGAGCGCCAGGTCGCGCGGCGACGGTGGGTCGGGCAGCTCGCTGGACAGGGCCGACCGAAGCCGCGGGATCAGTTCGTCGAGCAGCGCGGTCCAATCGCGCGGCACGCGCGACAGGACGGCGAGGCGCGCCCGCACGTCCTCGGACCGTTTGGCGTCGTGCGTGTCAGTCGCATTGAGCGACGCGCGCCAGCGGCACCGGTCGGCGGCGACGGACCGCATGCGCGGCACGGCATCGGACGGCGCGGGCTCGCTGCCCACGTCGCACAGCGCGGGGCAGGCCACGTCGCGGTACAGGGCGGTGTCCTCGACGCCCTTGGCCGCCAGGGGCCCGGTGAATTGCTGCCACGACCGCAGAGCGCGCAGGGCTGCGTCGCGCGGGGTTGCGGCGGAGAAGCGCCCGCGGAGCGTCAGCATTTCGACGAGGTCGGCCAGGGTGGGCGAGGCCGACAGCGTCGGGTCGCGGGACACGGCGCGCTGCGCCGCTGCGTGGACGCGCGCCGCGTCGCCGGGCGACATGCCGGAAGCGTCGGCATAGGTGCGGTAGACACGCAGGCAAGCCGACAGCGCGACGATACCGCTTCGCAGCACGTCGGGCACGAACGCGACGCCGCCTTCGCGGAAGCACGCCGCCGCCAGCCGGCAGAGTCGATCGAGCTCCGGTCCTAACAGCGACGCGGCCACTTCCTGTTTGCACGCGATGGCCAGGTCGTCGAACGCGTCGGGGGCGGCGAGGCGTTGGGCGGCGTGCCGGCGCAGCTCGACCAGCCCGACGGGGTCCACTGCGAGGGCCGACGCCGCCGCGAGGAAGTCGTATCCGGTGGTCCCGTCGACCGGCCAGTCTGGGGGAAGCGTCTCGTCCGAGGCGAGGATCTTCTCAACGAGGATGAGCGGGCGATCGGCGCCGGGGGCGGCCTGGTCGAGTGCAACTCGCAGGCGGCGCAGGTACTCGAGTGGATCGAGCAATCCGTCGACGTGGTCGACGCGGACGCCGTCGATCCAACCGCGCGACACGAGCTCGAGCGTAAGGGCATGCGACTGGTCGAAGACGGCGCGATCCTCGACCCGCAGAGCGGCGAGGTCGGCGACGTCGAAGAAGCGCCGGTAGTTGATCTCGCGCAGCCCGTCGCGCCAGTACGCGAGCCGATAGTGCTGCGCGTCGAGCAGGGCTTCCAATCGCGCGCCCGCGGCTTCGTCGGCCGTGACGTCGGGCCGCAGCGGGAAGAGCCGCTGGCCGTACTGCAAGCAGGTCCCGCGTGCGGCGATGGAGACAATCTCGAGAGCGCCGCGCGACAGGAGCTCGCCGAGCGGTGCGCCGAGTACGGGCAGCACGATCCGCCCGCCGCCGGACTCCCAGTCCACGTCGAAGAAACGGTCGAACTCCGCGCCTGGCCCGGTGCGCAGCATCCCGAACCACCAGGGGTTGTCGTGGTGCGCCGCCATGTGGTTGGGCACGATGTCGAGGATGACGCCCAGCCCGGCGGCATGCGCGGCGCGCACCAGGCGCTCGAAACCGCGCGGGCCTCCGAATTCCTCGCGAATGCGGCCCGGGTCCGTCTGGTCGTACCCGTGCGAGCTGCCCGGCCGGGCTTCGAAAATCGGCGAGAGATAAAGGTGCGAGATGCCGAGGCGCGCCAGGTAGCCTGTGAGGTTTGCGGCCGCGTCAAACCCGAACGCAGGCGTGAGCTGCAAGCGGTACGTTGCCAGCCGAGGTGGGGCCTTCGTCACACGTGGACACCCAGGGCCACGCCCAGTTCGGTGATCGCGGCGGCGCCGGCGGCCGATTCCGGGGCGTCGCAGCCGCGCAGAGCGTCGAGCTGCGGCCGAACATGCTCCAGGAAGTGCTCCTGGAGCGGCCAGATGTCGACGGCGACGGGCAGTGTGCCGATGAAGCGCACCAGCGCGAGCAGCGCTTTACAGGTCGTCGCGGCCGGCGCGTCGACCGCGGCGTCCGCGATGGCGCGGGCCATGGCGTCGGTCACGGCCTTGCCGACCACGTGTTCGTCCAGCGCGACGCCGGAGCGTGACGCCTCCTCCACGACCTCGGCGGCGCGCGCCAGGTCGGGCGCGGGGCGCTCCAGCGTGCGGCGGAATTCCTGACTGAGCACGAACGAGCCGACGAGCTGAATCCGGCGCGGGACGGTCAGGCCCATCGAATTCAGGAAACGCGCCAGCGGAGCGTTCTGCTCATAGATCTGGCGATAGGACGCGTCGATCTGGGCCAGAGCCGGCTCGAGGATGCGACGGACGACGGTGTACTGCTCGTCGCGGAACAGCGACGCGATGGAGTACGACGTTCCGCCGAACTCCCGGTCCATCAGCCGCAGCACCTCGGCGAAATCGGCCCGGTCGAACGCGGCGGCCGCGGCCCCCTGCACCGTCGCGAACGCGTCGGGCCCGATGAACGTTCGCACGCCGCACGATACGACGTGGTCGCCCAGGTGCAGCGCGCAGAAGGAGAGGTGCGCGGCCTCGAAATCCAGCTCGGAGCGGAAATTCGCGTGTCCGACCACCATGCGCGCCTTGCCGGACGTCAGCCGCTTGCCGGCATCATCCACCTGGTAGGAGTAGATGCGCCCCAGGTCCCCGTCGAACAGGCGATGAATGGCGTAGTGGGCGGCCACGCGCGGCAGGCTGACCATGGCCGGTCGCACGCTGCGCTCGTAGACGGCGCGCCCGTCGGGGTACTCCTTCGTGTTCCCGGGCGCCTGGCCGATGCGGTCCAGGAACTCCGCTTCCACGTCCAGGCTCAGCGCGCTGCGCGCCAGCTCGATCATGCGGGCCGCGTACTGGATCACCTGCACCGTGCCGATGTCGGCCACATCGTCGAAGAACCAGGCGCAACTGGTGTACATCAGCATGGCATGCCGCTGCAATTCCATCAGGCGCAGCGCGGTGATGGTCTCGCGATCGTCGAGCGGCCGGGCTGCGTGAGCGGACAGGAAGCGCTCGCGCGTCTGCGGCGCGCGATCGAGAATCACGTCGATGTATCCGTCGCGCGCCGTCCACGGATCGCGGAAGAGCCGGCGGCCGACGTCCTCGAATGGGGGCGCGACGGAGTCGCGCAGCCAATCGAGCGCCGCGCGCAGCGGTCCGCGCCAGCCCTGGTGGAGCCCGCTGCGCCCGGAATTGCAGCCGCAGTCCGACCGCCAGCGCTCCACCCCGTGAACGCAGCTCCACGAGCTGTTCTCGTGGATGCGCGCTTCAAACTCGGGCGGGTGCCGCCGCAGGTACAGCTCGTAGTTGATCAGCTCGACGGAGGGCTCGCGTTCGATGGCCGCCAGCGCGGCCGCCAGCGCCATTTCGCCGTGGGGGTGGTGATGACCGTAGCTCTCGCCGTCGGTGGCGATGTGCATCAACTGGTGATGCTCGCGGCGGTCGTCGAGCCCGCCCAGCAGGCGCTCGGCGTAGCGGTCCCCGCTGTTGAGCAGCCCCTCGAACGCGACCGCCTGCGCGACCGGTCCGTCGTAGAAGAAAACGCTCAGGCTCCGCCCGGACGGGAGCCGGCACAGGTAGGCCCGCGTCGGGTCGACCCGCTCGCCGATCTCGTCCCAGGCGCCGTCGCCGATCGGGCGCACCGCCGCGCACTGCCGCGGCGCGAGAATGGTGAACTCGATCCCCTGCTCCGCCAGCGCCTCGAGCGAAGCGACGTTGGCGGCGGTTTCCGGGAGCCACATCCCCGCCGGCCGCCGGCCGAAACGGTACTGGAAATCGCGCAGGCCCCAGGCGACCTGCGTGCGCCGGTCGCGCTCGTTGCACAACGGCAGAATGGCGTGGTTGTAGGCCTGCGCCAGCGCCGAGCCGCATCCTTCGAACCGCTGCGCGCTCTCGCGGTCGCTGGCGATGATCAGGCGGTAGGGGCCGGGCGCGGCGGACTGCATCCACGCCAGCAGCGTCGGACCGAAGTTGAAACTGATCCGCGCGTAGTTGTTGACGGTGCGCTCGATTCGTCCTTCGGCGTTGAGCAGCCTCGCCTTCGCGTTGGTCGCGTAGCATTCGCGCGTGATGCGTGCGTTCCAGTCGTGGTCGGGAAAGGCCGACTCATGCATCTCGACCCTCTCCAGCCACGCGTTCTCGCGCGGCGGCTGGTAGAAATGCCCGTGGATGCAGACGTACTTTTTCTTCATTGCGACCCGCTCTCAGCGCACAGCACGCGCGCCGCCTTGGCGCCGACCGGGAGCGTCGCCGCCGAGCGCCGCACGCGCGGCTGGCGGCCCGGGCCGCCCCAGCGCCCGTCGCTCGAGTCCAGCAGCTCCGTCCACGCCGGCGCGGGCCCGCGCGACTCGTCCCAGACGCGCACGTCTGCGGGCTGCGCGGCGGTGTTGCCCACGACGACGATGCGGCCCATCGCATACGTCAGCACCACCGCCGGACCCTGCGCGAACGCCGTCGCACCGGCGGCGCGGCCCGGCAGGTCCAGCGCCTGCCGCAACCGGAGCAACTCCGCATAGTACGCGAGCATGGTCGCGTGCGCGCCGCGCTCCCGCAGCGTCCAGTCGAGCCGACTGCGCCGGAACGTGTCGTCGCTCTGCGGGTCGGGCGCGCCCGCGCCGTGCGCGAAGTCCGCGAACTCGTTCGCCCGGCCCCGCCGCACGGCCTCGACCAGGTCGGCGTCGCCGTGGCTGACGAAATACAGGAACGGGGCCGATTCCGCATATTCCTCCCCCATCCAGAGCAGCGGCGTGAAGGGCGAGAGAAGCGTAAGCGCCGCGGCGAGGCGCGCGCCGTCCAGACCCGCGGTCGCGTCGAGCCGGTCGCCCAGCGGCCGGTTCCCGACCTGGTCGTGGTTCTGCGTGAAGACGATCAGGCGTCCGTGTTCGACGTCGACGGCCGGCGCGCCGTGCCGCCGGCGATAGTGGCTCGAGTATTGGCCGGTGAAGACGAAGCGGTCCCGGACCGCGCGGGCGATCTGGTCGGGCGCGCCGAACGGCGCGTAATACCCGCGCCGCTCGCCGGTGATTGCCGCGCGAACGGCGTGGTGGTAGTCGTCGTTCCAGCAACCGTCGAGCCCGACGCCGCCGGCCTCGGGCGGCCGGACCAGCCGCGGATCGTTGTCGCACGATTCGGCGATGACCAGGATCCGCCGGCCAAGCCGCTGCGCTTCGGTGTGGATGCGCTCCGCGAGATCCTCGAGGAAAGTCCGGGCGGTGTGGTCGACAATGGCGTGCACCGCGTCGAGCCGCAGCCCGTCGACGCCGCAATCGCGCGTCCAGTGCAGGCTGGCCTGGAGGAAGAACTCGCGGACGTGGTCCGAGTCGGGCCCGTCGAAGTTCAGTGCGGCACCCCAGGGCGTGCGGTACCGATCGGTGAAGTAGGGCCCGAACTCGTCGAGGTAGTTGCCCTCCGGGCCCAGGTGGTTGAAGACCACGTCGAGCAGCAGCGCCAACCCATGCGCGTGGCACGCCCGGACCAGCCGCAGCAACCCCGCCTGTCCCCCGTACGATGCCTGCGCGGCGAACGGACATACGCCATCGTAGCCCCAGTTCCGCGCGCCGGGAAACTGCGCGATCGGCATCAATTCGATCGCTGTGACGCCCAGGTCGCGCAGCGCCGCGAGGCGCGGCACGATGGCGTCGAAGGTCCCCTCCGGCGTGAATGTGCCCACGTGGAGTTCGTAGAGCACATGCCGGGCCAGGGGCGGATTCGCGAAAGGTCCGCCGTCCGGCCGGTGCGGAATGGCCGTGACCATCGACGGACCGTGCACGCCGTGCGGCTGGGCCCGGGACGCCGGGTCGGGCCGCAGGCGCCCGTCGGCGAATTCGAGCTGGTAGAGCGTGCCGGCCGGCGCCAGGGCCTCGAGCACGTGATAGCCGTGCGGCTGGGGCGACATGGCCTCGACGCGGCCGTCGGCCGGGAAGCGCACACGCAGGCGTTCATGCCGCGGCGCCCAGACGGTGAAGCGCGTGCGTGTGACATCCAGCGGAAGCGCTCCCACCTGCGGCATCTCGGCGCTCATCGTCCGCGCCTCCTGCCGCCGCGGCGGCGATCGCGCGCCAACTGCTTCAGCGCCGCGGCGATCGCGGTGCTGCGGAGGATCGTCGGCAGCGACCGGGCCGCGCGACGCCGCCAGTTGGGGTACCGCGACGTGGTGCCGGGCACGTTCTGCGGGCTGCGTTCGCCCCAGAGGTCTTCGAGGTTGACCAGGGTGATCGCGGCCTCGCCGCGCGCCTGAAGCCGCATCAGCGCCAGAGCCACGTCGCGTGCCCGCAGTCCGCGGCGCGAGTGCAGCGCTTGGGCGACGGCGTGTCGGACGGCGCGGCGCTGGGCAAGCTCGCGCCGGGCGCCCCGCGCGTCGAGGTGCCCCAGCCGGCGCCGCAGGGCCACGTCGTCGGCGTGCCAGAACCCGGCGAAGGTGGGGGTGTCGTGCGTGTTCAGGCTGGCCAGGGTGTCGGGGCCGGCGGGGGCGATGCAGCGCGCTTCGCCGGACGGGTGCAGCGCGAACTGCTGCACGTGCATGCCCAGCATGCCGCTCTCGCGCAGCAGTGTGCGGACCTGCGGCGGGACGGTGCCGAGGTCCTCGCCCACCACGGCGGCCCCGGCCCGATGCGCCTCGATCATCACGATCGCGGCGAGTTCCTGCTCCGGATAGCGCAGGTAGACGCCCTGCGTGCCGTCGTGACCGGCGGGAACGCAGTACATGCGGTACAGGCCCATCACGTGGTCGATCCGCAGCACGCCCGCGACCGACAGCAGGCGGCGCAGCACAGCCCGCAGATGCGCGTAGCCGTCGGCGCGGCCCGCGGTCGGGTGCAGCGGCGGGAAGCCCCACACCTGTCCGGCGGCGTTGAGCGCGTCGGGCGGCGCGCCGGCCGACATCCCGTGCAGGAACAGGTCGGGCCGGGTGAACGTGTCAAACCCGTACGCGTGAACGCCGACAGGCAGGTCGAGGTAGAGGGGACTCGCGCCGCGCTGCACGCTGGTAAGCGACGCGATCTGCGCCGCGGCCAGCGCCTGGGCATAGACGTAGAGGTCGACGTCCGCCGGATCGGCTCGCGCCTCCTCGAAACGCCCTGCGCGCCACGCGGCCGGCCAGTCGTTCCACGCCCGGCCGGTCGCGTCCACCGCGGCCCTGAAGCGCGCGTATGACTCGGCCAGCACGCCGGCCCGCGCGGCGACCTCATTCCAGCGCCGCGGCTGGGCGCGGGCCGCCTGCGCCATCGTCCGCAGCACCTCGCGCGCCAGCGACCACGAGCCGCTGTAGTCCACCAGCCGGCCGGCGCGCACGTGCGCGGACCGCGCCTGAAACCGCGACGAAGTGACAAGCCGTCGCACGGACGCGTGTCGCCATTCCGGCGCTGGGCGCGGATCGACGTACAGTTCGTTCCACATGAGCCGCGTCACGGGCGCGTACGGGCTGGGATCGAACGGGCGCCCCAGAAACGCCGGAAAGAGCGGCAGCGTACCCAGCAGCGCGCCCGCGGTGCGCGTCGCCCATTCCGACATCGCGTACAGCGCGGTATAAGTCGCTACGCCGAACGGTCCCCCGGGCCGCACCGCGTGCAGCGGTAGGAACACCGCCAGGCGCCGGTCTCGCGACAGGTGCGCCGGGGGCCGCGCCAGCACCAGGCGGGTCGCGCGACGGCGGCCGTGCGCCATCCACAGGCGATGTACGCCGATCGGGATCGGCCGGGGCGTGGTCCACGTCGGCGGAGCGGCGTGGCTGGCCGCGCGGGCGCGCAAGCCCCATTCCGCGCCGTCCTCCAGCACCAGCGAAGCGGTGCATTCGCCGGTGAATCCGGCGGGCCGATCCAGACGCAATCGCCGCTGACCTGCGGTCACCACACACGCCGGCGGGGGGTCGCCCGCGCCGCCCGACTCCAGCGCGGCGACGACGGCGCGAACGGCCGACGCCGGCGCGGCACGCTGCACACCCAGCCCATCCACGAAGCGCGCCAGGAATGCCTCCGTTGCGGCGCGCGTCGGGCGCGCCCGCGGCTCGCTGCCGAGGCCCGCGCTACGCATGCGACGCCGCTCCGTCGGCTCCGGCCGGAACCAGGACGAGCGCCCCCAACGGGGGCAGCGTCAGCGACAGGGATGCCGGGAAGCGCCGCATCGGCATCGGCCACGAGTCGACCGCGCCGTAGTTGCCCACACCGCTTCCGCCGTACCACTCCGCGTCGGTGTTGAGCGTTTCGCGCCAGTTCCCGCCGCAGGGCACCCCGACGCGGTACTGGCGCCGGATCACCGGGGTGCAGTTGAGCACCACCAGGGCTGTGCCCGATCCGTCCGGCGTGGTTCGCAGGAACGAAATCACGGATTGCTCGGCATCGTTGGGTTCGACCCACTCGAACCCGCGCGGGTCGCAGTCCCCGGCGTGCAAGGCCGGAATCTCGCGGTAGACGCGGTTGAGGTCGGCCACGAGCCGCTGAATGCCGGCATGCGCCGGGTCCTCAGCCAGATGCCAGTCAAGGCCGGCGTCCTGGTTCCATTCGGCCCATTGGGCGAATTCACCGCCCATGAAGAGCAGCTTCTTTCCGGGGCTGGTCCACAGGTTGGCCAGCACCAACCGCAGGTTTGCGAAGCGCTGCCAGCGGTCGCCGGGCATGCGCTGGATGAGCGAGCCCTTGAGGTGCACCACCTCGTCGTGCGAGAGCGGGAGCAAGTAGTGCTCGTTGTGCATGTACAGCCCGCGGAACGTAAGGTCGTTGTGGTGGAAGCGCCGGTGGACCGTCTCGCGCGAGAAGTACCGCAGCGTGTCGTGCATCCAGCCCATGTCCCACTTCAATCCGAACCCAAGCCCGCCCACGTAGGTGGGCTTGGATACCATCGGCCAGGCGGTGGATTCCTCGGCGATCGTCTGCACGTCCGGGAACGACCGATACACCTCGACGTTGAGCTGCCGCAGGAAATCCACCGCTTCGACGTTCTCCCGGCCCCCGAAGCGGTTGGGGATCCACTCGCCGTCCCCGCGGCCGTAGTCGAGGTAGAGCATCGAGGCGACTGCGTCGACGCGGAGCGCGTCGGCGTGGTAGATCCCCAGCCAGAAGACGGCGCTGGAGACGAGGAAGGAGCGCACCTCGTGCCGACCGTAATTGAAGATCGCGCTCTTCCAGTCGGGGTGAAACCCCTGGCGCGCGTCGGCGTGCTCGAACAGGTGGGTACCGTCGAAGTAGGCCAGCCCGTGCTCGTCGGTCGGAAAGTGGGAAGGCACCCAGTCCAGCACGACACCGATGCCGTTCTGGTGGAGATGGTCGATCAGGAACATGAGATCCTGCGGCGTGCCGTAGCGGCTGGTGGGGGCGAAGTAGCCCGTGACCTGGTAGCCCCACGAGGCGTAGAAGGGGTGCTCCATAACGGGCAGGAACTCGACGTGGGTGAAACCGAGCTGCCGGCAGTACTCTGCCAGCCGGGGCGCCAGCTCGCGATACGGGAGCGGATGCTCGGGCCGACCCGGGTCCCGCATCCACGACCCGAGGTGAACCTCGTAGACGCTCATCGGCGCGCTCAGGCGCTGTTTCGCGCCGCGCGACGCCATCCACGCCGCGTCGCTCCAGGCATAGTCCAGCCGGTGGACGATCGACGCGGTCCGGGGGGGCGTTTCGTGCATGAACCCGAAAGGGTCGGCCTTGTCGACCGCATAGCCCGAGTCGCGCGCAGCGACGTGGTACTTGTAGACGGCGCCCTGCGTCGCGGACTCGATGGTCCCGGACCAGATGCCCGAATCGCCCAGTCGGGACAGCGGGTGGGCGCCGCGGTCCCATCCGTTGAAATCGCCCACGACGGACACGTAGCGTGCGTTCGGCGCCCAGACGGCGAACGCCGTCCCGCCCTCCGGCAGCGGGTGGGCCCCCAGCTTTTCCCACAAGCGGTAATGGGTTCCCTCATTGAAGAGGTGCAGATCGTCGGCGGAAATGGCCCAGTCGGGCTGCGTGCGGGCCGCCGGCCGGCGTTTGCGGGTCGGGTTCGTCACGCCCGCGCCTCCCCGATCGGGAGCCAGGCCGCCGCGCCGCTCAGCAGTCCCAGCACGCCGCGGAGGGGGATCTCGATCCAATCGGGCCGACTGTTGAGTTCATACACGATTTCGTAGCAGACCTTTTCGATCAGCAGCGCCCGCAGCAGTGCTTCGCGCGCCGCGCCGTCGGCGCCGAGCAGGTGCGGAGCCAGCTCCGCGAGCCGCGAGACATAGGCGCCCACGAAGGTTCGGCTGGTCCACGCGCTCCAGGCCCGCGCGGCCTGGTCCAGCAGCGCGTGGTCCTGCCGGCCGGGGATCAGCTCGCGATGCCGGCGCAGCGCCGCCCAGGCGGAGTAGTCGAGCGAGCGCACCATCCCGGCCACGTCGCTCAGCGGGGTGCGCTTGATCTTGCGCTCGCCGATGGACTTGAGCGGCTCGCCCTCGAAATCGATAAAGACGAAGTCCTTGCCGGTGCGCAGCACCTGCCCGAGGTGGTAGTCCCCGTGCGTGCGGATGCGCATGCCCGCGAGCGTCCGCTGCCCCAGCGGCGTCAGCGCCTGCCGCAGCGTCGCCTCCCCGGCGAGCACGGCCTGTGCGGCCGGCAGCACCTCGCCGGGCAGGCGCGGCAGCTCTCGCGACAGCGCCGCGACCGCGGTTCGATACACGTTGCGGATCGACTGGGCCAGGGAGCGCTGGTACATCGGGGAGAAGGGCTCCGGCGCGAACTCCGAGGCGCCGAAGTCGCGGCCCAGAGCCGCGTGCAGCTCGGCGGTGCGCACGCCGAGCAGCCGCGCCGACTCCAGCGGTTCTCCCAGCAGCTCGGACAGCGACCCGGGCGGAAGGCCGGGGAGGCTGTCCGCGCCCGAAAGCACCGCACTCGCCTGATTCGCGGGCATGGCCGCCACGCCCTCGAAGTACTTCACGGCGCGCTCCAGCATCCAGTTCCACGCGTCGCCCTCGCTTGCGACGTAGCGCAGCACAACCGCGAGCGTGCGCGGCTCGCCGCGGGCGGAGCGTACGTCGACCGATCCGGCCAGCGGCGCGACGTGCGGGAACTGCGCCCGTTCGCTCAGGTGCCGGCCGAGCTCGGCCTCGGGGCTCTCGCCGCGATCAAGCCGTCGAAACAGCTTCATCACGTAGCGGTCCCCGAAGAACACGGTGGAGTTGGTCTGCTCCAGCTTCGGGAGCTTCACGGGAAGGCCGGCGACGCTGGAGCGCTTTTCGCGCCGTCCGACCGGGCGTCCGACCAGCCGCGTCGAATCATCGCCCAGTTCTTCGCCCGTCAGCGCGAGCCTCAGCAGCAGGCGCGAGACTTCCACGTCCGCCAGTGCGTCGGTCAGCTCGCGGGACTCGCCGCGCGGGTTTACGAGTCGTGCGGCGGGCGAGGGCGCGTCGGCGGTGTGCTCGCCGGAGACATCGCGAAGTCGCAGCGGGACGGCGTAACACTCCGGCTCGCCCACGGCGAAATCGAAATCCGCCAGCAGCAGAAAGGCGGACTCGCCCGCGCGAGCGCCCAAGGGCAGCCGCACGCGCTCGCGGATCGAAGCCGTCCGCGGCCCGCGCGCCTTGGAGACGAACCAGCGCCGCCCCATCACGATGGCCGGCAACGCGCGCTCCAGCCCGCGTCGCAGAGCCTGCGAATCCCAGACTCGATCCCACGCTCCGTCCACGCGAAGCTCGGGCACGGAAGGTGGCTCGCCCGCATCCGCCGCGCCGCTGGCCGCGCTTTCCAGCAGGAACCAGAGGAACGCGTGGGGCCCGAGCGAGAGAAAATACGGACGGTCCCCGATCGGCGGAAAGGGGATTCTTCCGAACACTTCCACGGGGCGTGTCCCGGGAAACTCGGCCAGAGGGACCTCGACCGGCTGCACGAACCGG
>CAYNYG010000011.1:0-92796 GCA_964401365.1 uncultured Planctomycetales bacterium
CCGAAGCGCAGACGCTCGATCCGAGCACGAAGCGCCAGCGAGTGTCCGAAGCGCAAGCGATCGATCCTTGTCCCAGGTTCTCTCGATCCAGCGTTGGGCTTATCCAGGTCACTCGCTTGCGCTTCGTGCTCGCATTCAAGGGTGTAATGCCATGTCTACAGGATGCGATTCGCCGAAGCACCCGCTGGCTTGCGCCGCGCGGTTCGCTCAGGGCGTGGGCAGCAGGGCCGACTCGTTCAGCTCGACGTGCGTGATCCGCGCACGGGCCTCGGAAAAGACGACGTGGATCGCACCGTCGGGCGTCTGCACGGCGGCGGGGTAGGCCGAATCGTCGCTGGCGCTGATTCTGCGCGGGTGCGACCAGGAGCGACCGTCATCGGCCGAAACGGTCGCGGAGAGGTCGAGCCGCGAGCGGGAGCTGTCGTTGAACACGAGCAGCAGTCGGCCGCCGGTGAGGCCGGTGAGTGCGGCGGGCGCGCCGGCGCTGGGGATCCCGGTGGTGTAGGCGGTGGACCAGGATCGGCCGCCGTCTTCGGATGATGTGGCCAGCAGCGAACCGGCCTTGGTGGTGCGCATGAGAGCGACCAGGCGGCCGTCGCCGAGGCGGGCCAGGGCAGGCTGGATGGTCGGCTTGAACACGTAGGGACCGAGGGAGGCGAGGAGCCGCCAGTCGGGAGAGTCGACGGTATCGGACGCGTCTTCAAAGAAGAGGGCGCGCTGCCAGAGATTGTCGTAGGCCGGGAGGAGGAGCTTTCCGTCGGCGGTGCGGATGGGGGGCGAGCGGACATTGGAGCCGATGGGTCCGGTGAGCACCTGCGGCGGCGACCAGATGCGGCCGCGGTCGAGGGAGGTCTGGAACTTGATGCGGGAGGTGCTCCACCCGCCGGGGACGACGGCCTGGAAAAGCCAGACGCGATCCCCTTCGGCGTAGAGCACGGGGTTTCCGTCGCCCTCGGGGCGGTCGATGTGCAGTCGCGGCGTGGACCAGACGGTGCTGCCGGCGGGACGGCGTGCGAGGTAGATGGCCGAGCCGGCCAGTTCGTGCGGGCCGACGTAGGACGTCCAGGCGGCGAGCAGTTCACCGTCGTCGAACGCGGTAAGGGTCGGGGCATGGCTGCCGGCGCGCCCGGGGATGGACTCGAAGATCGGCGTGGTCGCGACGACGGCGACGCCGGTGAGGGCGCGGCGCGGAGCGTCGTCGAGCCGAAAATAGACGGCGTCCGGATCGAGCCAGGAAAGCGGATCAACGCAACCGGGGGTGAAGGTGAGGAGGAGCGTGAGGGCGGCGGCGCGAGTTCGATTCGCGCGTATGCGTGAAGGGCGCGTGGCGAAGGGCGGCGCCGCGTGCGCGCCCGGCGCGGCAGCCACGCGACGGGGAACGAGTCGGTTGCCGGGCGTGACGTTGCTGTTCGGGCGATTCATGCGGACTACGCCGTCCCGGCCGACCATGGGATTTGCCTATGTAGGGACGGCGACCAGCCCCATGAGCCGGTAGAGCAGCTTGGCCGCGAGGAACTCGGTCACGTGATTGGGGGGGATGGGGCGGACCTCGACCAGGTCGGCGGCAACGATGCGCCGCGAGCGTGCGACGGCGGCGAGCAGATCGGTGACCTGGAACCAGTCGAGCCCGCCGGGCTCGGGTGTGCCGGTTCCCGGGGCATAGGCCGGGTCGAACCCGTCGATGTCGATGGTAACGTACACGTCGTCGCCCAGCAGGCCGACGGCGTCGCCGATCCAGTTCTTCGATTCGCGGCAGGTGCGGGCGGAGAAGAGCGGCTTTCGGGCGGTGCGGATGAAGCGCGCCTCGGCGGAGGAGTAGTTGCGGACGCCGACCGCGACCGCGGGAACGCGCAGGTCGTGGACGCGGCGCATGACGCAGGCGTGGCTGAAGGGCGAGCCCTGGTAGGAGTCGCGCAGGTCGGCGTGGGCGTCGATCTGGAGGACGCTGAGCCGCGGGTGGCGCGTGCGTACGGCCTTGACGAGCGCGGAGGAGATGCTGTGCTCGCCGCCCAGGCCGATGAGGAACTTGCCGTCGGCGACGGGCCGGCGTGCGGCCCGCGTGATCCGTGCCAGCGTCGCCTGGGGACCGCTGACGTCCGGACCGAGCGCCGTGAGCGTGGCCACGCCGGCGCGGTAGGGTTCGCGGCCGAGCTCCTCGTCGTAGAGCTCGACCTGCTGCGAGGCGCGGATGATCGCGTCGGGCCCGTCGCGGGTCCCGACCGCGTAACTGGTGGTGGCGTCGTAGGGAACGGGCAGAACGGCGAAGCGGGCCGACTCGTAGTCGCTGTGGCGTGCGTCGAGCCCGAGGAAGTTGTTCAATGCGGCGTCGGACAAGGAGTCCCTCTCAATGCGCGGACCCGCGCATGCGCCGGCCGGAGCGTCCCGAGCTGACCGAGCCGCGGCCCTTGCGCGGCGGGGCGTGGCGGGCGGCGCCTCCGCCGGCGGGGCCCTGATCGACGGGGTCGTAGTAGGTCTTGAGCGTGGCCTCCAAGACCGGGTTTCGGGCGGCCTGGGTTCTGAGCGCGTCGACCAGCTCCGGCAGGCGGCGGTAGAGGCGTTTCAAGGGACGCGGCCGGCTGCGGGCCAGGACGTACTGCGCCAGCAGCGGGAAGGCCAGCGATGAGCAAGCGTACACGACGACGTTGTTGAGCACGGCGTCCTTGAGCTTGCCCCACGAGCGGGCCTCGGCCGGGGTCGCGCCGGACAGCCCGCCCCAGTGCGGCGCGTCGGTGGTGATTTGAATGAAGAAGTCGTGTCCGCCCTTGCTGGCGTCCATGAGAATCTGGTGCAGCGTCGGCTGCGTCTGGAGGTAGAAGTTCTTGGGCGAGCCGCCACCGAGCTCGACGACGCCGTTCTTCGTAGCGTCGCGGACGATGGCGGCGGTCTCGATCACGTCCAGGACCGGGTCGACGATGGGCCGGCGGCGGAACAGGTGGGGCATGATGAGGTTCATCCCGATCGACGAATCGCCGGGCGACGAGGTGTAGATCGGGACGTCGAGCGCGGCGGCGGTGGCGACAAAGGATTTTTCCGGCGCGTGGGCGAACTCATTCACGTCCATCCCGAGCTGGTAGTGCAGCTCGGCGGTGGAGACCGGGCGGTCGGGCAGGCGCGCCGCAGCGCGCAGCACGAACTTGTCGGTCGCCATGAGCGTGCTTTCCTCGCCGATGAAGACGTCGTAGATGCGTGCCACGCCCTTGTCGGCGAGCTCGTTGTCGTCGACCACGAAGCTGCCCTGGCACATGGGAAGCTGGTAAGGGCGGTGCAGGTCGTGGTAGAGGTTCGCGCCGGTGGAGATGATGAAGTCGACGAAGCCGCGCTTCATCAGGTCGATGAATGGGCCGCTCATGCCGATGGGGGCCATGGCGCCGGCGATGGTCAGCCCGACGGTGGTGTCGGACTCGAGCATGTGCGCGAAAAGCCGCGCCGCTTCCGCCAGGCGACGGGCGTTGAACCCCGAGCGGGCGAAGACGTTGTCGATCAGGTCGGCGACGCCCTCGTTGCCGACCAGTTGAAGCGGCTCAATGCTGGGGCCGCGCAGGTGCGGGGGGAGCCGGTGAGTGCTGGCACGGGACTTGGGCTTGGACTTCATGTTCAGCTCGCTCGGGCGATTCGGGGTCGCTGCGGGGCGTCCTTCGCCGCGCCGCGGCAGCGGCGGGTGCGAACGATCCTGCGCGGGCCAGGCACGGCGACTCAGAAGAGGAAGACCGCGGCCGCGACCACGCAGGTCCACAAGCCGTTCTTGTCGCCCTCGGCGGTCTGCACGTTGTCGCGCGTGGTGACGATCTGCCCGCTCATCTTGTAGACCTCGCGGCGCGTGTCATAGTCGGTGTCGGCGTCGAACTGGATGCCGAGCGTCTCGGCGAGCATGCTGGCGGCCATGTCCTCCACCAGGTCGGCGCAGCGTCGTTCGTTCATGCCATAGCCGTGGTGCTCGGAGATGTAGCCGAAGCGGTCGCCCAAGGCCGGCACGGCCAGGCCGATGCCGGCGCACATGAGCCGGTTGGGTTCGTTGGTGCGCTCCTCGGCCAGCACGACGAAGAGAATCTGCCCGGGCTGGAGCTTCTTGAGCCCGCGTTCGCGGCCGATGATCTTGCATCCGGGGGGAAAGATGCTGCTGACCTTCACCAGGTTGCACTGCGCGATCCCGGCGTCGCGCAGCGCGGCCTCGAACGACTGGAGGTTCTTGCGGTGGCGGCCCACCCCCTTGGTGAAAAACATCTCTCTGGGAACCCCTGGAGTCATCCGCTGGGTCCTCCTTGGAACGCGTTCCAGCTTGTCGCACAGGATGGACGGTCGAGCCAACGCACCGCGCGGCGTCACGCGGGGAGCAAGGCCGCGAATTATAGCAAGCGCGCCGCGCGCCACAATAGCCGCGCGACGAATCCGGCGCGTGCACGCCGAATGTCGGGCGGGCCTACAATGGCCGGGACCGAAAAGCATTCGTCGCCGGCGAATCCGAGGAATCCGACCATGTGGCCCAACGACCTGCTCTCGGTAGTACGCACGGCTGACGGCGCCTGGGCGACGGAACTGTGGGCGCGCGGCGTGCCGCGGCAAGCCATGCCGGAGACGGCGTGCGTGACGCGGCCGGACGTGGTGCGGGCGCTCGGTGCCACGTACATCGAGGCGGGCGCGGAGTTCCTGACGACCAACAGCTTTCGCGCCAACGAATTCGGGCTGGCGCGCTCGGGGACGGGTCTCAGCGTGCGGGAGGTGAACGTCGCCGCGGCGCGCGTGGCGTGCCAGGCCGCCGACGACGCAGCTCGGCAAAGCGGCATGGCGCGCGTGACGGTGGTCGGGAGCGTCGGACCGTCGGGCAAGATCCTCGCGGTGCGCGAGGCGACGGAGAGCGAAGTCGCGGCGGCGTTCGAGGCGCACGCGGCCGCGCTGGCGGAGGGAGGTGTGGACGCGATTCTCCTGGAGACGTTCTCGGAGCTGCGCGAGCTGGCGGTGGCGGTCCAGGCGGTACGGAGGGTGTGCCGACTCCCGATCGTGGCGAGCCTGTCCTATGATTCCGGGCCGCAGCGCACGCGAACCGTGATGGGCGCGGAAGCGGGAGAATGTGCGTCGGCGCTGGACCAATCGGAGGTGGACGTGATCGGCTGCAACTGCGGCGCCGGGATCGCCCACATCCTGCCGGTGGTCGTGGCGATGCGGGCGTCCACGCGCAAGCCGCTGTGGGTTAAGCCCAACGCGGGGATGCCGGAGCTGGAAGGCGACCGGACGGTGTATCGTCAGACTCCGGAGGAGTTCGCGGCCTTCGTGCCGCGTCTGGTCGAGGCCGGCGCCAACGTCGTGGGGAGCTGCTGCGGGTCCGGGCCCGAGCATACGCGGCGGATCGCGGCGGTGGTGCGCGGGACTCGCGGGAGGAATCTGCATGCGAGCTGATGTGCGGACGGGGAGGCGAGCGTCGGGGCTGGGCCTGGTGCTGCTGGCGGTCGCCGGATGTGCTGCGCCGGGGGCGGGGCCTCCCTCGCGTGCGGCTCCGCCCAAGCCGCACGTGAACCCGGCCGCGTTCGGTGAGCCGCTCAGCCCGCTGGAGCTGGGGCGCCTGCGGCAGAGAGCGCTGGACTTCATCGCCCGCGCGGCACGGAGCGAAATCGACATCGTGGCGTGCAACGCGCTGGAGGCCCTGGTCGATCTCGATCCGGACGGAGGCGGGCAGCAGTACCGCGCGGCATTGGGGTCGGAGTCGGCGCTGGTGCGCTGGGCCGGCTGCCTGTCGGTGGGCGACACGTGCGACCGGGACGCGCTGGACCGCGTCGAGCGCTGTCTGCGCGACCCGGACCCGCGCGTACGCCTGGGGGCCGCCTATGCCGCCTACCGCTGCGGCGAGAAGTCCCACGGGTGGACGCTGGTCGAGACGCTTCGAAGCGGCAAGGACGTCAATCTGCGGCGCGATGCTGCGCTGCTGATCGGCCGGCTCCGGGAGAGCGGTGCGCGGCGTGTGCTGCGCGCCATCGCCGACGATCGGACCAGCGACGCCCTGCTTGCGGTCCACGTCATCGCGGCGCTGGCGCTTCTGGGCGACACGCGGGCGGTGGAGGAGCTGTGCCAGTTCGCGCAAGGGTCCCCGCCGGTGCGCGCCGTCGCGCTCCAGGCGATGGTCGAGCTCGCCAGCCCCGCGACGCGCGACGCGCTGCGCTACCGGCTCCAGCTTCCCGAGCCGGACGAGTACCTGGAGCACCGGCTGATCGCGGCGCGGGCGCTGGGGCGACTCGGAGACAAGCGGGGCTTCGACCTGGCCATGGCGTCGCTCCTGAACCCGCCCGCGGCCCCGAGCGACGATCCGAGCGCCACCATGCGCGTGCTGACGACCGCGGCGCTGGCGCTGGGCGACATCGGCGACGTTCGAGCGGTGAACCCGCTGCGCGAGCTGGCTGGCAATGCCGGCGATCCGCGCGTGCAGGTTGCGGCATGTGCGGCCATCTGCCGCCTCATCGAGGCGCCGGTGGCGCTGAGGCAGGCCCCGGCGCAGGAGCGCCCGCCGGGCGTGACGTCACCGTAGCCGTCGGGGGGCGTTCGAAGCCGTCGGCCTCGGTCAGCGCGGCGATGCGCCGCCCCGGGCCCGCGCCCGGGACCGCGCGGAATTCACCCAGCACGAGGCAGCGGGCCGGCCGCGTCCAGCCGGTGATGAGCGCGTTGACCTGCCGGGACGTCTCGATCCTGAACGACCCGCGAAGGGTCCCGTCGCGGTTCCGGTAAAGTGCCAGCACTCCGGCGCTCGACGTGTAGCGCGCTTCGAGCGGCCCGGCGCGCACCCAGGCCCGCAGCTCCCGGTCGCGAACGTGGTAGTCCCGCGCACCGCCCGCCGGCAGCCGGCTCACCACCAGCGACAGGCAGAACTGCTGCCGGAAGCGCGGGCCCAGGATGGACGGCACATCCCGTTGCGCCGCGATCCAGACCTGCCCGCTCTCGTCGGTCCACCAGTAGCAGCTCTGGAGATCGATCTGCGCGACGCGCGCCGGGGGGGGATCGATGTTGCGATAGTCCAGCGCGGCGACCGTGACGCGTCCGCCGCCCGCGCACCCGGGAAGCGCCGACAGAACAGCGCTCGCGAGGCACAGGCGGGCGCCGCGTGCCGCCCGGCGCCCGTGTTTCAAGGTCGGGGGGATCGTCACGGGTCGGGAGTATAGCCGCGCGGCGGCCACGGCACGGGACGGGTCGATCGCCCGGGGCGGCCGAGCCGCGCAGGCGACGCGTGCCTCAGCGCCGCCGCCGGCGGCGTTTCTTGTCGTCGCGGCGCGGGTTGTAGAAGGTCGAGCCCTTCTTCATTTTGGGCACGTTGCCGTCCAGCATGCCCGACTGGGCGAGTTGCTGCGTCATGCGCAGGCGCTGGCCCATTCCCAGCCCGGCCATCTGCTTCATCATGCCGCGCATCTGCACGAAGGTCTTGACCAGGCCGCTCACGTCCTGCGGCTCGACCCCGGCGCCGCGCGCGATTCGCCGGCGGCGTGAGGCGTCGATGACATCCGGATTGCGCCGCTCCTTGGGGGTCATCGAGTGGATGATGCCCTTGAAGCGCGACAAATCCTCCTCCGGCATGTCCATCTCGTTCAGCGCTCCGCCGACGCCCGGGATCATTTTCAGCACCTGCTTCAGCGGGCCCATGCGGCGGATGGCTTCCAACTGCCCGAGAAAGTCGTCCAGCCCAAGGATGCCCTTGGCCATCTTCTCCTGGGCCTTGGCGGCCTCGTCGGCGTCGAAGGCCTGCTGCGCCTTCTCCACCAGGCTGACCACGTCCCCCATGCCCAGGATGCGGCCCGCGATCCGCTCGGCGTGGAACTCCTCCAGCGCGTCCAGCTTCTCCCCCACGCCGATGAACTTGATCGGCTTGCCGGTGACCGACTTGACCGAAAGGGCGGCCCCGCCGCGCGTGTCCGAGTCGAACTTGGTAAGGATCACCCCGTCGAGCTCCAGCCGCTCATCGAAGCTCTTGGCGGTGTTGACGGCGTCCTGACCGGTCATCGCGTCCAGGACCAGGTACACCTGGTGGGGCTGCGTGGTCTGCGCCACCTGCTGAAGCTCGGTCATGAGCTCGTCGTCGATCGCCAGGCGCCCGGCCGTATCCAGCACGACCACGTCGCGGTCCAGCTTGCGGCATTCGCGGATCGCGTTGCGGCACACCTTGACCGGGTTCTGATGGTCGCGCTCGGCGAAGACGGGGATCTCGAGCTGGCGGCCCAGCACTTCAAGTTGGTCGATCGCCGCCGGGCGCTTTAGGTCCGCGGCGACCAGCAGCGGTTTCTTGCCGCGCAGCAGGCAGTAGCGCGCCAGCTTGGCGCAGGTGGTGGTCTTGCCCGAGCCCTGGAGCCCGGCCATCAGAATGATCGTCGGCGGGGTCGCGACGAAGGGGATGCGCGCATCGACCGGCCCCATCAGGCGCACCAGTTCGTCGTGTACGACCTTGACGATGACCTGCTCGGGGCGGAGCGTGTCGATCACGCGCATGCCCAGCGCCTGCTGGAGGCACTGGTCGCAGAACTGCCGCGCCACCTGCACGTTGACGTCGGCCTCCAGCAGCGCCGTGCGGATCTCGCGCATGGCCTCCTGGACGTTGGCCTCGCTGATGCGCCCGCGGCCGCGCAGGCTGCGAAACACGCTCCCGAGCTTGTCGCTGAGTGCTTCGAACATGGGCCGCAGTGTAGCGGGAAAGGTGTTTGGCGACGACGCGGTCCCCCGCGTCGCCGGACGTGCGGGCTTCGGGTACGCTACCCCACGATGCTGAGGAAGACCCTGCACAGCAAGATCCACATGGCCGCGGTGACGGCGGCGCTGCCGGAGTACCACGGCTCGATCACGATCGACGCCGCGCTGCTGGACGCGACCGGACTGCGCGTCTCGGACGCGGTCACGGTCGCCAACGTCCGCAACGGGGCCCGCTTCGACACCTACGTGTTCCGCGCCGAGCGCGGCTCGCGGCGGATCGAGGTGAACGGTCCGGCGGCGCGGCTGGTCGAGGTGGGGGATCGGCTGGTCATCCTGCACTTCGCCTACATGGACGACGCGGAGTACGCGGCCCATCGTCCGGCCGTCCTGCTGATGAACTCCGACAATTCGATCGAGAAGATCATCCGCTACGAGCCGGGCTGACGCGCCGGCATGTCCGCAGGTGGAGACGTGCATGTCGACGGAGGAGGTCGCGACGCGAGCCAACGTCGCGCGGGAGGGCTTCGAGGGTCGTGCGGAGCCCGACCCGACCGTGTTTCGCCATCGGGGACGCGACGTGACGCGCGTCGAGGCGTTCTTCGACGCGGCCTTCGCCTTCGCGGTGACGCTGCTGGTCGTGTCGCTCGAAGTGCCGCGCGACTACAGCGAGCTGACGAACGCGTTGCGCGGGGTGCCGGCGTTTGCGGCGTGCTTCGTCCTGCTGTTCCAGGTCTGGTACGCGCACTACGTGTTCTGTCGTCGCTACGGCCTGACCGATCTCGGGACGGTGCTGCTCAACGCGCTGCTGGTGTTCATCGTCCTTGTATACGTCTATCCGCTGAAGTTCCTGGCGCTGGTCGCGATCGAGGCCATGACGGGGTTCGGGCCGGAGCAGACGCGGACCCTGGCGGCGCGCCTGCCGTTCAACCGCATCGACGAGTTGTTCATGATCTACGGCGTCGGGTTCGCCGCCGTCTGGTTCATCCTGGCGGTGCTGGCGGGGCGGGCCCTGGCGGCGCGCGAGCGGCTGGGGCTGAATGCGGTTGAGCTGTGCGATACGCTGCACTCGGTTTGCCGCTACCTGGGGATGGCCGGCGTCGGGGTTCTGTCCTGCATGCTGGCGTGGGTCCTGCCGGGCCGCTTCGTCGTGCTGGCGGGTTGGGCCTATGCGCTGTTGGCCGTGGTCGAGTTCTGTCTGGGGTGGTATTTTGGATATCGGCGCCACTACGCCGTTCAGCACATCATTGCTGCGGGCAAGTTGGCCGCCGACGATGAAACACCGGGCTGAACCGCGGACCGGCGTCCGCGGAGCACTCGCACCCTGGAGCGTACGAATGCAATCGAACGTCCGCTGCGCCCTGGTCGTCCCGCTGCTGCTCGCGGTTCCATTGCCCGCACCGGCCCAGGCGCCGGCGCTGCCGGTCACCCCCGAGGAGTCGGCCTGGTTCCGCGACGTGCGCCAGCTCACGCGGGCCGACATGGGGCTGGACCGCGCGGGCGAGGCGTACTTCTCGCGCGACGGGTCGATGATCTGCTTCCAGGCCTACCCCGCCGGGCAGAAGGAATACCAGATTTACGTGATGAAGCTGGACGGATCGAGCCCGCGCATGGTGAGCACGGGTAAGGGCGCCACGACCTGCGCCTTCTTCCATCCCGACGGGAAGCGGATGATCTTCGCCTCGAATCATCAGGACCCGCGCCCCCCGGTCATGCCCGAAGCCATCCGGCGCAAGGCCGCCAGCGCCAGCAAGTCGGACTACGTCTGGCCGTTTCCGCCCGGCATGGACATCTTCGAATGCGACGTGTCGGGAGGGTCGCTGCGACCGCTGATCCAGGCCGAAGGCTACGACGCCGAAGGCAGCTACTCTCCGGACGGCAAGCAGGTCATCTTCACGTCGATGCGGGACGGGGATCAGGAGGTCTACGTCTGCGACGCCGACGGCGGCAACCCGCGCCGCATTACACGCGTCCCGGGGTACGACGGGGGGCCGTTCTTCAGCCCGGACGGAAAGCGCATCGTCTACCGCTCGGATCGGGAGGGCGACGGGAACATGCAGATCTTCGTCAACAACCTCGAAGGCACGGCCGAAAAGGCCATCACCGGAAAGGACGTGCTCCATTGGTGCCCCTTCTGGCACCCGTCCGGCAAGTGGCTGATCTTCACCCGCGCCGATCATGGCACGACGGAAAAGCCCACGCGCCCCAACTATGACCTGTACCTCGTCCGCGACGACGGCAGCCAGACCCTGCGCGTCACCACGCACCCGTCGTTCGACGGCCTGCCCGTGTTCTCCCCCGATGGAGCGCGGCTGATGTGGACCTCCAAGCGGCACGGGGGCGACGGCGCTCAGGTGTTCGTCGCCGAGTTCACCGGGCTGCGTCCCGACGGCACGCTCGGCACACCGTAGCGAGGACCGCATGGCGGCGGAACCTGTCGAGCGCCCCGCGTTCACCGCCGGGTGGGAACTGCGGCCGTTCCATCCGGACGCCGCCGGCTCGGTGGTCTCGTGGGTGCGGGATGCGCAGGAGCAGTTCTGGCTCGCGCCGCGCGTCCGCGGCGCGCTCACGCCGCAGGCGCTGCTCGCCTGGCAGGACTCGAAGCGCAACCCCTACCTGATGGTGGCCGAGTCCGATCCCACGCCGCACGCGTACGGCGAGATCAACGTGCTGGACGGCGTGACGCGCGAGTACTGGCTGGGTCACCTCATCGTCGCGCCGCAGCACCGCAACCGCGGCGCGGGGCGCGCCTTGACGCGGCTGCTGCTCGAGGCCGCTTTCGAAGTCCACGAGGCGCGGCGCGTCTCGCTGGTCGTCTTCGGCGAAAACACCCCCGCCGTACGCTGCTATCTCGCGGCCGGCATGCGCCACGCCGGGTACGAGGTTCACCGCTTCGACGACCCGGACCGGAGTGAGCGGCTGATGCGCTTCGTGGCCGAGCGCGACGAATACCGATGACCGCGCTGCCGTCAGAAGAGGCGCGGCTGGCGCGGGTCGTCGGCCGTGCCGGTGAACCGCCCGTCGGCCACTTCGATTTCCAGAGGCATTCCGTCACGAACGTCCTGAACGGACCGGATGACGCGCGGCCCGCGCCGGTCGCGCACGATGCTGTACCCGCGGCGCAGCACGGCACGCGGGTCGCATGCGTGGAGGCAGGCCTGGCGCACGTCGAGGTCGCGCCGCAGCCGGGAGAAACGGTGCGCCACCGCCTCCGCCAGACGCGACGCGGCCTGGTCGAAGCGTCCCCTGCTGGATGCAAGCCGGGGGGGCAGGCGCTCCAGCCGGGCGACCAGCGCCGCCAGGCGGCGTTCCCCGGCCGCGCAGCGCCGCGCCGCGACCCAGCGCGCCGCACCGGCCGCCGCGTCGAGCCGCCGGTGCAGTGTCAGGACGCGCTGCACTCCGGCCAGACGCCCGCAGGCCGCCTCGAGATCGCGCAGCGCGTCGCGCCGCGCGCACAGCGCCAGATGCGTCCCGCCGCTCAGCGCGCGCAGCGCGTCGTCGAGACGCTGCCGGGCGTGCGCCGAGCGGCGCAGCGGCTGCGCCAACAGGTCGCCGGCGGCGGCGCGCGCCAGGCGCGCCTCCCCCCGCTCCAGTGAAACCGACGCGGCGCGCCACGCGTGCCGTGCGGACGCGTCGAGCGTCGCCAGAAGGTCGCCCAGGAGCGGCGTGGCCAGCTCCGCGGCCGCCGTCGGGGTCGGGGCGCGGAGGTCGGCCACGAGGTCGCTGATCGTCACGTCGATTTCGTGGCCCACGCCGGTGACGATCGGGATGGCGCTGGCGGCGATGGCGCGAGCGACACTCTCCTCGTTGAAAGCCCACAGGTCCTCGAGCGAGCCCCCGCCGCGCGCCAGGATCATGACGTCGATGCCGCCCAGCGCGTCCGCCATCCGATTGGCCCGTGCGATGGCGTCGGCGATCTCGGTCGCTGCCCCGTCGCCCTGCACGCGGGCCGGAAAGAGCACGACGTGCCCGATCGGAAATCGCCGCGACAGCGTCCGCAGGACGTCGCGGATGGCGGCCCCGCCGGGGCTGGTAACCAGCGCAATGCGGAAGGGAAACCGTGGCAGCGGGCGCTTGCGCGCCGGCGCCAGCAGCCCCTCGCGTTCCAGCTTCTCGCGCAACTGCCGCAGCGCAAGCTCCAGCGCGCCGGTGCCGCGCGGCTCCAGCGAGCGGACGACGAGCTGGTAGAACCCGCGGGGCTCGTAGACCTCCAGTTGCCCGGTCGCGACGACCTCCAGCCCGGTTTGGGGCTCGAAGCGCAGGCGGCCGGCGCTGCTCTTCCACATGACGCAGCGCAGCTCGCTGTGCGCGTCCTTGAGGGTGAAGTAGAGGTGACCGCTTCCGGGGCGCGACACGTCGCCCAGCTCGGCAACGACGTGCAGCGTGCCGGGGAGTTGTGCCGTCAGCGCCGCCCGGACCATGGCGTTCAACTGGGAGACGCTCAGCAGCCTGGGCGGCACCTTGTCGGCCGCGGTCTGCACTGCACGGGTGCGGGCCGGATCGAACAGGGGGCGTTGGGACACGGGGACTCCGAGATGGCTGCGAAACGTCGCGTTTGCGATGCGGAATTGCGAAGGTTTCGTTGACATCGACTCCGGGCGCGGGAATAATTTATCAGACGGACGTGACGGGGCGATAGTGCGCGTCGGGTTGAATCGCGGGCTCCAAATTTGCTGGGATTGGCGAGTGTGATCGGAGCGGCTTGTGCGCGCTCCGCGAGGATTGAGGAGTTCCCTCAAG
The DNA here is from genome assembly GCA_964401365.1 of uncultured Planctomycetales bacterium. GTDB lineage: Bacteria > Planctomycetota > Phycisphaerae > UBA1845 > Fen-1342 > CAYNYG01. Next base: position 13,390 of record CAYNYG010000011.1, read on the forward strand.
TCGGGAGGAGCATGACCATGGGAGTGCGACGTTGCGCGGCCCTCGCGGGGCTGGCGCTGTTTTCCTTGTCAGCCGCGGCGGATATCGTGCACGTGGACGCATTCGGCGCGGGCTCGAGCACGCACCCGCGACTGACTCACGACGGTGAACGGGGCGGCGAGTTCGAGGTGACGACGGACACCCTCGGCTCATTCGTGACGTTCTGCATGGAATTGCAGGAACGGATCGGAATCGGCAATACGTACTACTTCACGGTGAGCGACGCGTCTGACGAAGGCGGCCCGCCCCCCAACCAGACCGATCCGCTCGACTACAAAAGCGCCTGGCTTTACCTGAACTACCGCAACGGGAAGCTCGACGACCTGGTTCCCGGATACAGCTACGGCGACGACAGCTCGGCCGACTCGCTCCAGGAGGCCTTCTGGATCATCGAGCAGGAGAACCTCCCGAGCGGTGCCGCCAGCACCCTGGCGCAGGAACTCATCGACGCGGCCACGGCCGGGTCGTCCGGCTGGACGGACCTGCACGGCGTGCGCGTGCTGGTGCTGACGGATGACGCCGGCAACAACAAGCAGGACATCCTGGCGCTCATCCCGGCGCCCGCCGGGGCGCTGCTCGGGATCGTGGGTCTGGCTGCGCTGCCGCGCTTGAGGCGGCGCTGGGGCTGACGCCGCCGAAGCCGGCCGCGAAGTTTCGTTGGGGACGATTCGCCACTCCGGCGTCCGGTTCCTGCCCGCCTTGCGCGGGCGGCGGAGCCGTCGCCGGGGTTTCCTGTCTTTTTTCCGGCACGGGGGTCATCGGTCCGCCCTGGCACGGCGATTGCTTTCCCAGGGTTGAAGTGCGCGCGATTTCGGGAGTTCGACCATGAAACCCTTCAACCCGGTGGAGTCCCTGGCGGACCTGCGACACGAGTTCGGCGAGCATGGCGGCGTGAACATGTCCATCGAGGCCAGCACGACCTTCACTGTCATGCACGCCGACACCATGCCGAAGATTTTCCGCGGCCAGCGCGGCCCGGACGCGGGCGGCTGCTACCTCTACGGGCGCCATTTCAACCCGACCGTCTACGTGCTGGGCCACCAGTTGGCCGCGCTCGAGGGCACCGAATCGGGTTACTGCACCGCCAGCGGGATGGCCGCGATCGCCGGCGCACTGATGCAGGCGTGCGATTCCGGCGACCACGTCGTCGCCGGACGCGCGATATATGGCGGCACCTTCGCATTGCTCAATGAATACCTGCCGAGGAAGACGGGCTGTCGCACGACGTTCGTGGATGCCAGCGACCTGGCCGCCGTCGAGGCGGCCCTGACGCCGCGCACGCGCGTGCTTTACGTCGAATCGCTTTCGAACCCGACGCTGCGCGTGGCGGATGTGCCGGCCCTGGCGTCCCTGGCGCACAGCCGGGGCGCGACGCTGATTGTCGACAACACGTTCTGCCCGCTGCTGCTGTCGCCTGGCCGGCTCGGCGCCGACGTCGTCGTGCACAGCCTGACGAAGTTCATCAACGGTGCGTCGGACATCATCGCCGGCGCGGTCTGCGGCGCCGCCGCGTTCATCACGAGCCTGATGGACGTTCATACCGGTTCGCTCATGCTCCTCGGGCCGACGATGGACCCGAGGGCCGCGCACGCGATCAGCCTGCGCCTGCCGCACCTGCCGCTGCGCATGGCCGAGCACGGCCGCCGCGCGCTGCTGTTCGCGACGCGGCTGCACGAGATGGGGCTGGACGTGGTGTATCCGGGGCTGCCGCACCATCCCGACCACGCACTGGCCCGGCGGCTGTTCCGCGAGGAGTTTGGATTCGGGGGCGTGTTCACCGTCGATCTCGAATCCCGGGCGCTGGCGTTCCGGTTCATGGAGCTTTTGCAGAACAAGGACCGCTTCGGCTACATGGCCGTCAGCCTGGGCTATTTCGATACGCTCATGTCCTGTTCGGCCAGCTCGACCTCGAGCGAATTGGGCGAGGAAGCGCTGCGGCGCGCCGGCATCAGCCCCGGCCTGGTCCGCATCTCGATCGGCTACACCGGCTCCGTCGAGCAGCGCTGGCGCCAACTCGCCGACGCCCTGCACGAACTGGGTATTCGCAGGCGTCCGCAGCGGCGCGCGTCAGGTCCACTCCACGCAGGTTGACCGGACGGATCGGCTGAATCGCTTGCCGCCGCGTGCATCGCGGGGTCCGCGGGGGGGAATTCGAGCATCCAGCGCCGCCGATCGCCCCGCGGACCGCGGGCGGGGGCTTGTGCAGACCCGCGCAGGTCGGTATCAAGGTCTCCCGCGGGCAACGTGGAGGAGGTCATGTGGATCACTCGGGCCGGGGCGTCATGGCTCCTGACTGCGGCGCTAGTGCCCGCCACGGGTTGCGAAGCGCTCAGCCTGCTGGTGGGTTCCGTCGACATTGACTCGTTCGTCGCCTCACCCGAGGCCGGCGGCGCGCCGCTGAAGGTCACGTTCTCCTTCCTCGTCGGTGACGACGAGGAAACCTCTGCCGACGGAGTGCTGGACTTCGGCGACGGAACCCGGATCGAGGTCTCCGTACCGCGGATCTTCACGGGCACGACCACGCACACCTACGCCGAGCCCGGCGAGTACGTGGCGCGGCTCCGGCTGCTGGGTTCGCGCGAGGAGAAGCAGGTGACGGTGCGAGTGCTGGCAGCCGACTTCCGCTGTCAGCCGCTGGCGGTGGACGAGCTGCTCCTGCCGCCCGACGGGACCATCGACGAGGCGTACCCAGGATTCCAGTTCACGACGACCAGCGCGGAAGGCGCGATCACGTGGTCGCTGCTTTCCGGCGCGCTGCCGCCGGGGCTGAGCCTCAGCGCCGACGGGACCGTGTCGGGCACGCCGGCAGAGGAGGGCACGTTCTTTTTCAGCCTCCAGGTGGTGGACTCATGTCCGCTCGGGGTGCAGACCGCCGAGCACCTGGCCACCATCGTCGTACGCCAGCCCCTGGTCTGCCTGGCGCTGGACATGGCACCCGAGCCTGGGCCACCGCCGGGGACGGTCGGGCAGGCCTACCTGTTCCTGCCGACGATCACGGGCGGGCTGGGCAACCCGACGCTCAGCGTGGGGGGTACCAGCCCCGGCCCGCTTCCGCCTGGGCTGAGCATCAACGGGCGAGTGGTGGAAGGGACCCCGACCGCGGAGGGCACGTTCGAGGTCCATCTCGTGGTGACCGACGAGTGCCCGCTGGGCGCGCAGACCGACGTGACGAGTTTCACGTTCACCATCAATCCCGGCGGCTGTCCGCGGCTGGATGTGGTCGCCGGGACCCAACCGGCGCAGATCACGCTGGGCGGTTCGTTCGACTTCGTCATCCCGGTGAACGGCGGCTTCGCACCCGTCACGCTGCAAATCAGCTCCCAGGGCGCAGCGCTCCCGCCGGGCTGCACGTTCGACGGCACGCGCGTGACGGGCACGCCCACCGCGACCGGTGTGTTTCAGGTGTTAATCGAGGCGACCGACAGTTGCCCCGGCGGGGTGCAGTTCGACGCCGAGTTCTTCGACTTCGTCATCAACCCATAGGCGCCGCCGCCCGGTCCGACGCCGCGCCTACTCGCGTCCCGCGCGGCTGGCGCGTTTGCGTTCGTTTTCGTGGAGCAGGCGCTTGCGGAGCCGCAGCCCCTCGGGCGTCACTTCGACCAGCTCGTCGTCCTCGATGAACTCCAGCGCCAGCTCCAGCGTGAGCTGCCGCGGCGGCTTGAGGACGACGGTCTTGTCGGCGCCGGCGGCGCGGATGTTGGTGAGCTTCTTGAGGCGGCAGACGTTGACCTCGATGTCGTTGTCGCGGTTGTGCTCGCCCACGATCATCCCCTGGTAGACCTGGTCGGTGGGGGACACGAACATGACGCCGCGGTCGGCGAGTCCCTCCAGCGCGTACGCCGTCACGGGTCCCGTTTCGCTGGCGATGAGCACGCCGTTGGCGCGGCCTGGGATGGCGCCGCGCAGGCGTTCGTATTCGTAGAAGTTGTGGTGCATGATGAGCGTGCCCTGCGTGGCGGTGAGCAGGCGGCTGCGCATCCCGATCAGCCCGCGGGCGGGGATGGTGAACTCCAGGTGCGTGTGGTCGCCGCGCGAGTCCATGCGCACGCAGATTCCGCGCCGCTGCCCGAACATCTCCATCACCGGGCCGACGTGCTGCGTGGGCACGTCCACCACGCAGAACTCGATGGGTTCGGTCTTGTGGCCGGCGTCTTCGCGGAAGATCACCTTGGGTTTGCCCACCGCCAGCTCGAAGCCCTCGCGGCGCATGTTCTCGATGAGCACGGACAGGTGCAGCACGCCGCGGCCCGAGACGTGGAACTCCTCGGGGCTGTGTCCGGGTTCGACCCGCAGCGCCACGTTCTTCTGGAGCTCCTTTTCGAGACGGTCGCGCAGGTGGCGGCTGGTGACGTACTTGCCGGCGCGGCCGGCGAAGGGCGAATCGTTGATGCGGAAAGTCATGTGCAGCGTCGGCTCGTCGACGCGCAGCAGCGGCAGCGGCCGGGGGTCGTTCATGTCCGCCAGCGTGTCCCCAATGTCGACCGTCTCGAGCCCGACCACGGCGCAGATGTCGCCCGCCAGGACCTGGTCCACCTTCCGCCGCCCCAGCCCATCGAAGGTGAACAGCTCGCCCACGGACTCGACGCGGTGCTTGCCGTCGCGGCAGATGACCGTGACCTTCTCGCTGACGCGCAGCGTCCCGGCGAACACCCGGCCGATCCCGATGCGTCCCACGTAGTCGCTGTAGTCCAGCGTGGTCACCAGCATCTGGAGCGGGGCATTCACCGTCGCCGTCGGCGGCGGGACGTGCTCGAGGATCGCATCGAACAGGGCGCGGATGTTGCCGGGGTTGTCGCTGCGACTGCGCGAGGCGTACCCTTTCGTCGCCGACGCGTAGATCACGGGGAAGTCCAGCCCGGCCTCGTCCGCGTTGAGCTCGATGAACAGGTCGATCACCTCGTCGAGCACTTCGACCGGCCGGGCGTCGGGGCGGTCCATCTTATTGATGACCACCACCGGCTTGAGCCCGAACTCGAACGCCTTGCGCAGGACGAAACGCGTCTGGGGCATCGGGCCTTCGAACGCGTCTACCAGCAGCAGGCAGCCGTCGGCCATTTTCAGCACGCGCTCCACCTCGCCCCCGAAGTCGGCGTGTCCCGGCGTGTCGATCAGGTTGATGCGCGTCTCGCCGTACTGGATGGCGATGTTCTTGGCCAGGATGGTGATGCCGCGTTCGCGTTCGAGGTCGTTGGAATCGAGGATGCGCTCGCCCTTGAGCTGCGAGTCGCGGAACTGCCCGGATTGGCGCAGCATCTGGTCGACCAGCGTGGTCTTGCCGTGGTCGACGTGCGCGATGATGGCGACGTTGCGGAGGTGGGTGGCTTTCACGCGCGGTTCCCGATGCCCCATCGGGCCGCGGGCGGACGGCCGGGCGTCTCCGATGGAATCGGGATTATACAGCCGCGCCGCGCTCGCGCTCGGGCGCCGGCCGCAGGCGCCGCGCTGATCGTACAATGTTCCCCATGCTGGAGCGCATCCGCATCGTGCTGGTGGAGCCGGCGGGAGCCGCCAATGTCGGCGCCGCGGCGCGCGCCGTCGCGAACATGGGCGTCGGCCAGCTCGTGCTGGTCTCCCCGCAGTGCCGCGTCGACGATGAGCAGGCCCGCGCCTTCGCCTCCGCCGCCCAGTCGCACCTCCGTGCGGCACGCATCGCCGGCTCGCTCGGCGAGGCGTTACGCGGTTGCGTCGCGTCCTTCGGGACCACCGCCCGCGCCGGCCGATTCCGGACGCAGCACAACCTCGTGGCCCGCGACGCGGCCCGGGAGGCCGTTCGCCGCGCGGCCGCCGGTGACGTCGCCTTCGCCTTCGGGCCCGAGCGCACCGGACTCACGAGCGCCGACCTGCTCCTCCTGGATCGCGTGGTGACGATTCCCTCGTCGCCGGATTACCCGGCCCTCAACGTCGCCGCCGCCGTCATGATCGTCTGCTACGAGCTGTTCCTGGCGTCGCACGCCGAATCGACGCCACCGCCTCGACCCCGCGACCGCCCGGCCGCCGACGAGGCTCGCAGGCGCATGTACGCCGCCCTGTTCGACGCGCTCGATCGCGTCGGCTACTTTCGCGCGCCGAACCGCCCGCAGTTGCAGCTCGGGCTTCGCCGGCTCTTCGGCCGGCTTCCCATGACCGAGTTCGAATGCGGGCTGCTGTTCGGCGTCGCCCGGCAGATTCTGTGGTACGTGCAGAACGGGGCAGCCGGCCGCAGCGCCGATCGTCTCGCCCCGGAACCGCAGCGACCCGAGGAGATCGAACGTGCGTGAAGCCAGGCTCTTTCCGGTCGCCGGGATCCGGCTCTATGTCGAGATCGCGGGCGGCGGCGGTCCGCCGGTGCTCTTCGTGCACGGGTTCCCGCTGTCGGGTGAGATGTGGCATCCGACGGTCGAGCGCCTCGAGCGCAACGGCGAGTCGCGCCTGATCGTACCTGACCTGCGCGGCCACGGCCGCAGCGAGGCCACCGCCCAGGCCAGCATGACACGCTACGCCGACGACCTGGTCGAGCTGCTGGATGCACTGGGGGAGCGGCGGCCGGTCGTCTTCGTCGGCCTGTCGATGGGCGGGATCATCGGCTTCGAATTCTTTCGTCGACATCGAGCGCGGCTTGGCGCGCTCGTTCTCGTCTGCACGCGGGCGAATGCCGAGCCCCCCGAGGGTCTCCCGCGGCGCGAGGCGATGGCGCAGGCGGCGCTGCGCGACGGATCGCGCGCCGTCGCGGACGCGATGATCGGCAACATGTTCGCGCCCGGCGTTGCGCCGGAACTGCGCCAGCACTGGTACGACATCATGGCGGCGACGCCCGCGATCGGGGTGGCGGCCGCCGCCCGCGCGCTCGCCGCCCGGCCCGATTCCTTCCCCACGCTGCCGCGCATCGACGTGCCGACGCTCGTCATCGCCGGCGATTCGGACGCGATCACGCCGCCCGAGGGCCTGGGCGAGATACACGCCGGCATCCGCGGGTCGCGCTTCGTGACGTTGGAGCGCGCCGGCCACCTGGCGCCGGTGGAGCATCCGGATCGATTCGCGGACCTACTGCGCGAGTTTCTCTCCTCACTCGGCTAGGCGGGCATCCTCTCACCGGGACGCGGATCCAGTCAGCCTGCCGGCGCTCGTTACAGCCGTGACCCCGGGACCCGGGGGTTCGACCGTGCACGCCTTCCGCGGGACCGTTGCGGCCGCGGCGCGAGTCCGCACGCGCGATGTCCGGTTCGAGATCGTGGTGGGCAGCGCGGTGCTGCCCCGTGGCCGCCGATCGGGCGGTTGTTATTCGTGGGAGACCGGGTAGACTAGGAACGACAAAGTGAACTGCGCGGAAATGCCGGCCTGGAGGCCGGTCGTCCAGTTACGGGAAAGGCCCACCAGGAAGTAATGTTGACCAGCACGTTGACGGAAATTCAACCCGACCAGGATCAGATCATCCCCGCCACATCCACCGAGCCGGAACCCCGCTTCGACGAGTTGGGGCTCGACGAATCGCTCCTTAAGGCATTGGCTCATCTGAAGTTCGAGCGGCCGACGCCGATTCAGGCGTCGCTCATTCCCGTCGCGCTCGCCGGCCGCGACGCCTTGGGCCAGGCCAAGACCGGGACCGGCAAGACGGCCGCGTTCGCGCTCCCGATGCTTCAGCTCACCCGTCCCGGCGGCGGGTTGCAGAGCATGGTCCTCGTGCCGACGCGCGAGCTGGCCAAGCAGGTCGCCGAGCACGTGCGCGACCTGGGCGAGTTCCACCCGCTCAACGCCGCCGTCCTCTACGGCGGGCAGCGCATCGAGCGGCAGGTGGCGCAGCTCAAGGTGCACCCGGAGCTGCTGATCGGCACGCCGGGCCGCATCATCGACATGTTGCAGCGGCGATTGATCTCGCTGCACGGCATCCGCCTGGTCGTGCTGGACGAAGTCGACCGCATGCTCGACATAGGCTTTCGCGACGACATCCGCAAGATTCTCAAGAAGCTGCCCGACGAGCACCAGACGATCTTCGTATCGGCCACCATCGACGAGGAGATCAACAAGCTGGCGCGCACCTTCATGCGCGACCCGGTCGAGGTCAACGTCTCGCGCGACACGATCACGGTCGACAAGATCGAGCAGGAATACGTCAGCGTCGACCCGCACGACAAGTTCGCCACGTTGCGCGCCTTCCTCAAGCACGAAGCACCTACCCTGGCCATCGTCTTCACCAACACCAAGCACGCCGCCCGCCGCGTCGCCATGCGGCTCAAAGACCTGGGCGTGCACTGCAAGGAAATCCACGGCGACCTGATGCAGACCCGCCGCGACAAGGTCATGGAGAGCTTCCGAAAGGCGCACATTCAGGTGCTGGTGGCGACGGACCTGGTCTCGCGCGGCATCGACGTGCTCGAAGTCTCGCACATCGTCAACTATGACGTCCCGCCCGACCCCAAGGTGTACGTCCACCGCGTCGGGCGCACCGCGCGCATGGGCCGCAACGGGTACGCCCTCACGCTTGTCACGCCCGAGCAGGGCAAGCTGCTGACGGCGATCGAGATGCACATCAACCGCGAAATCCCGCAGTTGGACGCGCCGTGGGTCGTGAAGCGCCGTCCCGCGGCAGCCGAGCCGGCCGCGGCAACGCCGGCGCCGCCCGCCGGCGCGCCGCACGAGGCGGCGGAAGGCGACGGAGCGTTCCAGGTGCCGTCGCGCTACGTGGAGAGCCTGCGCCGCGACGCGCTGTTTGACTCCCTGGGTTTCCGTCCATTGCGCCGCACCTTGGGCAGCCGCTTCCGCGCCGCGCGCCGCAAGCGCGGCGGTCGGCCGAAACGCTAGCGGCCGGCCCGGGGATCGATGCGCAGCGCCCGGGCTTGGATGGCGCGTTCCGCTTGCCTGGGGGTCGGTTGCACGCTCGCCCTCGTTGCGGTGTGGGGTGGGTGCGGAGACGCTCCGCCGCCGAAACCGGCCGAAGAATCGGCCGTGGACGCGCCGCTGCCGGCCGGGATGGTCCTGGCATCCGCACCGGACGGGGCACTTGGGGTGGCGGCGGTGAAGCGTGACGCGAAGGAGGGCGACGAGGTCGTGATTCGCGGCATCGTCGGCGGCTCGCGCGAGCCGTTCGTCGCCGGGCGAGCGTTGTTCACGATTGTCGACCCCGGACTGAAAACCTGTGCCGCGACGCCGGCCGATCACTGCCCTACGCCGTAGGACTATTGCTGCGAGCCGGCGCCAAGCCTGGCCGCGAACTCCGCCACCATCCAGCTCGTCGGTTCGGACGGGAAACCGCTCCGGGCCGACGCTTCGGGAAAGTCGGGACTCAAGCCGCTGGCAGACGTGATCGTCAAAGGCCGCGTTTGGGTCCGGCAGAAGGCGGCCATTCTCGGGAACGGCGTTCTACGCGGCGCCGTAGTCACGCCGGCGTGCGCCACGCAATCCGCGCCGCACGCGCCCCCGACGGCGTCGAATAGAATGCGCGCAGCATGACCCGACGCCGGCGCCCCTGGGTCCTCCGCCTGGTCGCCCTTTCCATTCTGGCGTTCCTCGCCGCGCTCGTGACCTGGTATCGCCTAGCGACCAGTCCCGCGCAGCTCCGTGCGCGGCTTGCGCGGCAGCTCAGCGGACTGGGGAACCTGCGATTCGACGCCTCCGACCTCGCATTCTCGCTCAACGACGGGCTCACCCTGTACGACTTCGTCATCCGTGCCGCAACGGAGACACTTCCGGCGGCGCTGGACGACCCCGGCGACGCCGAGCTGGTCCGCGCGGCGCAAGTGCGCGTCCGCTTCGATCGCTGGCTGCTGCTGGCGGGGCGCTTCCGCGCCACCGACATCGAGGCCGACGGCGTGCGCGTTCGGGTGTTGCGCGACCAGGACAGCGGTGCGCTGAATTGGCCGCTCGGCGCAGGCGGGGACGGAGGCGGGACAGGCTTTGATCCTGCGGACCTCGCCCCGTTGCGGGCGCGCGCAGCGGACCTCAACATTCTCTCGATTTCCGGCGGCCGCCGCCGCATCGTCAAGCGCAGCGTGTGTGACGTGTCGGCCGAGCCCGCCGGGGGGAGCTACCGCGTACGTGTGAGCGGCGCGGGCAGTGCCGAGCACGAGGTGGCGCGGCTGGAGTGGGACTGGGGCCGGCGCGAGTGGCGGATCGATTTCGACTGGATCGACGTGGACGTCGGGCTGGCATTGGCGCCGGACGACTGGGGCCGCCAGATCGAACGGTTGGGACTGGCCGCCCGCGTGCGGGCGCAGGAGGTGCGACTGCGCGGCAGGCAACCGGTGGGGGGGCGGCTGGAGTTCGCCGAGGTGGCCTGTGCGCCCCCGGCGGAAACCGAGGCGGCGCTTGCCGCCGGTGAGCGGTTCGCCCAAATCCGCGCCGCGCGGGGCCGGATCGAGTTCGCGCCCGCCGCGATCGCGGTGACGGCCGACGGGATGCTGAACGGGGGCGACGCGCGACTGGAGGCGACGCTGGCGACGTCGCTGGAAACGGGGCCGCGCGAATTCGATGCGCGTCTGACGCTGCGCGACGCACCCCTGCCTGACGTCGACGGCGCGCGCGACCGTCGCTTCCTCGACGGGCTGCCGAACGCGCTGCGGCAGTTCTTTGCCGACTACGTTCCGCGTGGCCGGTTCGACATGGACGTGCGCGTGACGCGCAGCGGTTCGGCAGGCGTCCATTACGAGGGCCTTGTGACGTTCCGCGAGGGCAAGTGCCGCTATTTCCGCTTCCCGTATGACTTCGACCAGGTGAACGGATCGGTGACATTTTCGCCGCGCGGCATGGACCTGATCGACCTGACGGGACGGCACGGAAGCGCGCGGGTCGCGCTGACCGGTCACGTCAACAACACCACGAGTTGGACCGGGTTCGCGGTACAAGTGCGTGCAACGGACGTCCCCCTGGACGCGGCGCTCTATGACGCGCTGCCGGCCAAGGACCAGCGCGTGTGGGACGAGGCCGACCCGCGCGGGCTGGCAGACCTGGAGGTACACCTTGAACGGCCGGACGGAACCGAGGCCGACGGCCCGCCGCACACCGCCGTCCGCGTCGACGCACGCCTGCGAAGCGGGAGCGTGGCCTTGGGAGATCGTCGGCGCCTCACGCACGCCGAAGGGCGGATGACCATCTCCGGCGGACGCATGACGATCCACACCTTGTCAGGCTTGCTCGACACCGCGCCGATCACGCTGGAGGGCGAGGTCATCGAGGCGCCGGACGACAGCCCACCGGCGGTCTCGCTGCGCGTGCGCGGCGACCAGGTGCCGATATCGCACCGCGTGGCGCTCGCCGATTCGGGTCCAGCCGTCAGCTTCGTCGGCGTCGGGGAGGTGTGGGGCCGTTTTGAGCGCGGCGCGGGAGGCGAGAGCGGGGACCACTACGTCGTGCGCGTCCTGGACGGTTCGCTCGCGTCGGCCGGGGGCGCGCCGTGGACGCAGGTCCGCGGCTGGCTGGTGCGCACCGGTGACGAACTGGAGGTGCGCGAACTCGCCGCGCAGCGCGGTCCGGAATGGGTCGAATTCTCCGGTCGGCTGCTCGATCGCGACGGTCTGCCGTCCACGGCCGACCGCGGATTGCAGTTGGCAATCCGGGCCGGCGACGTCGATCTCGAGCGCGCCGCGACCGAGTGGTTGCCCGAGCCGTGGCGCGACGCGGGCCGCAGGATCGGCCTGCGCGGGTTGGGGCGCGTGTCGGTCACGGTCAACCCGCGGAGCGACGGCGCTGCCGACCCGCATGCGGTCGTGGACGTGCGGATCGAGGCTCCCCTGGCCCGACCGGCGCCCCTCCCGCTCGATTTCCGCGACGTGAGCGCCAGCGTGACGATCGACTCGACTCGGTGCCAGGTCCACCTCGCGACCGGCCGGGTCGGGACGGCGGGCACGGTGCGCGCGGCCGGGCTGGGCAATTGGACGGACGGCGCCGAGTCGATGCGCATGTCGCTCAGCGCACAGGACCTCGACCTGAATACCGAGCTGATCCGCGCCCTGCCGAAGGACCTGCGCGAACTCCTGTTCCGCATGGCCGCCGCCGGTCAGGCGGACCTCGAGCTTGCCGACCTTCGCTACGACGCCCGCGACGGATCCTGGCACGTGGGCGGCACCGTACGACTGCGGGAAGCACGGATGGACGTCGGCGCCGTGTTCGCGGACTGCACGGCGGAAATCAGCGGCGAAGCGGTGCTCGCCGGCGACGGTACGCTCACGCTGGACGCCGCGTTCACGATCGAACGCGGTACGTTTCACGGCCGGCCGATCGCGCGGTGGGAAGGGCGGCTGGAACGCCTGCCAGGCGACGACGTGTTGCAGGTGCGCGACGTGCGCGGGCGCTTCTGTGACGGGGAGATGGTTGGGTCGGCCCGGTACGACGCGCGGCAGGGCGACTACGAAGCTTCCATGACCCTCAGCGACGTCGACTTCGCGCGCTTCCTCGACTCCGCGCCGGACGGCGCCGACGCGGGCCGACTCGACGGATACCTGTTCCTGCTCGGCGGTGGCGCACAGCGGACCGGCGGCGGAAACCTGCGCATCCGCGGTGGCTCCTTCATGCGCACGCCGCTGTTGACCGGCGTCCTTCGCGAAGCACGGCGCGGCGGCGCCGTGGCCGACGTCGTCAACGCGACCGACGTGCAGTTCGTCATGGAGGGAGACACGTTCCACCTGACCCGTGTGGACGTGCAGAGCCGCGACCTGCGCCTGGTCGGGCAGGGCGACTGGGACTCGCGCTCCGGGTCGATCAACCTGACGCTGGTCGGCGCGCACCCGCGGCACTGGCCGCGCGTGGCCGTGCTCACCGACCTGCTCGAAAGCGCCGGGCGCGAGTTCGCGCAGTACCGCGTGACCGGGCCGGCCCGCGATCCCCGCGTGACCATGGAGCCGCTGCACAACTGGACCGAGCCGCTGCGAAAGCTCCTCTCGCCCTGACCCGGCGCCGTCTACAGGATCAGCATCGCGTCGCCGTAGCTGTAGAACCGATACCGCTCGCGAATCGCCTCCGCGTACGCGGCCCGCGTCGCCTCCACGCCTGCGAATGCCATGACCAGCGCCAGCAGCGTGGTCTCCGGCAGGTGAAAGTTGGTGATGAGCGCGTCGACGTGGCGAAATCGGTGGGGCGGTTGGATGAACAGCCGCGTCCAGCCCGTGCGCGCGCCGATCGGATCATCCCCGAAACTCTCCAGCACCCGCAGCGACGTCGTACCCGTCGCAATCACGCGCCCGCCCCGCCCGCGCGCGGCCAGGCACGCATCCGCCGTCTCGGCCGAGACCTGGAACCACTCGGCGTGCATCTCGTGCTCCCGCAGCTCGTCGACTTCGATCGGCTGAAACGTGCCCGCGCCGACGTGCAGCGTGACCGCCGTCCGCCGCACCCCCAGCGCGTCGACGCGTGCCAGGAGCTCCGGCGTGAAGTGCAGCCCCGCCGTCGGCGCCGCGACTGCGCCGGGGGCGGCGGCGTACACCGTCTGGTACCGTTCGCGGTCGTCGGGCCCGGGCGACGCCACGCGCCGGATGTAGGGCGGCAGCGGGACTTCGCCGAAGCGCGACAGGAGCTGCGGCGCAGCTTCGACCGATGACGGGCGCACACGCCACATGCCGCGTTCCAGCCGCTCGACCAGCTCCAGCGTGAGCTCGCCGCCGTCGCGGCCTTCGACCCGCAGCCGCTCCCCGGGGGCGAGTCGTCCGCCCGACCGGAGCAGTGCCCGCCAGTCGCCGCCCTCCTCGTGCAGGAACAGCGCCTCGACGCGGCCGCCGGTCGCACGCCGCGCGAAAAGCCGCGCCGCCAGCACGCGCGTGTCGTTCACCACCAGCAGGTCGCCGGCCCGCAGGTAGTCGGGCAGGTCGCGAAAGCGGCGGTGCTCGATCCGGCCGCCGGCGCGATGCAGCACCAGGAGCCGCGACGCGTCGCGCGGTTCGCATGCGCGCTGCGCGATCAACTCCGGCGGCAGTTCGTAGGCGAGTTCGCTTCGCAGCACGGGTCGCTGGGTCCAATCCGGGCGGCGAATTGGAATGCCGCCCGCACCTGCACGGGATATGATACGCCGCGGTCCTACGCGGGTGCCCCATGTCCGAAGAGGCGTCGCACGCCGTCCTCGTCCGCTGCGTCTGCGGCAAGAAGTACCGCATCTCCAACGCGGTGGCCGGCGCGCGCACCACCTGCCCCGTGTGCGGCAGCCTGATCGAGGTCACCGAGGCCGACCTGGTGACGGCCTTCTCGCCCGACGGGCTGATCCGCGTTCACGAAGACGGCGAGCCCGTCCGCGACGCGATTCCGATCGCCCACGAACCGGTGCGGCTTGCCGGGCGCGGCGAGTCGGTCGGCCTGACCGGTCGCACGGACTACTCGACCGAGGACGCCCTGCTGGCCACGGCGCTGGGCGGACGCGCCCCGTCGCTCTCGGCGGGCGGCGCTGAGCCGCTTCGCCGCCGACCCTTCGTCGAGGACCTGCTGGCCAGCTTCTACTTCGCCGGCAACCGCAACAACGCCATGAACGTGCTGATCACGTCCGTGCCCTTCACCGTCCTCACGCTCGTCATGGCGGCCACCCCCTTCCTCTTCAAGCCGCTCGCCATCCCCTTCTGGCTCATCGTCGTCGCCTACATCATCCAGTTCTACTGGCAGGTGCTGCGCGACACGGCCCGCGGCGACGACGAAATCCCCTGGTTCGACACCGACTGGGACATGTGGAGCGACGTCATCTTCCCCCTGTGGTGGATCGCGGGCATCAGCCTGCTCTGCTCCGGGCCCGCCATCATCCTGGCCGTCTACACCCCGATGGCGACGCCCGGCGCGCGGATCCTGTACTGGGTCCTTCTGGCGGCCGGGTGGTTCTTCTGGCCCGTGTGTGTCATGTCCGTCGCCCTCGGCAACACGGTCCTGTTCCTGCGCCCGGACTGGATCGTGCGCTGCGTCATCGGCATCGGCCCCACGTACGCCGTCGCCTGGGCCCTGACGATGCTGACGCTGGCCGGCTGGTACTTCGTCAGCTATCTGACCAGCGCAGCCCCGTTTCTGCGCGGCGCGCCGCTGGTCCTTCAGTTCCTGGGCCTGTCCTTCCTGGTCGCACTCAGCTCCGCGGCCAACCTGTACTTCGGCTACGTGCTGTTCCGCAACCTGGGGCTGCTCTTCCGGCACTTCCGCGCGCGCCTGCCCTGGAAGTTCTGAGCTGGCCGCCCCCGGGCCGCGCTTCTAGAGCGATCGCACCCCGGCGCGGCGCGCCTCGCGCTGCGTGCGACGCGTCCGCGCCGCAAGCCCGGTCGCCGCGACCACGACGATCCCGATGGCCAGCGCGGCCGATTCGAACCACCCCAGCCCGCCCGCCAGCCGCAGCGCAAGCGCCAGCAACGCGAAGGTCAATCCTGCCAGCGCCCCCAGCACCACCGCGTCCTGACGCGCCGCGCGGGCCACCGCGTCCGCGTACGGAATCCGCGTGAACGACACCATCGTGTACAGCGGCGTGAACCAGCCCGCCGCAGCCCGGTGCAGCGTGCGCTCCAGCGACTTGCGCATGCGGAATCCCCGCGATCCCGTGTGATCGCGCATCTCGATGAAGTTCCCGATCGCCAGGTCCGCCAGCGCATCGGTGTGCGGCTTGCGCTGCGCCGCGTACGCGTCGAATACCCGCCGCCAGTCCGGTGCGTCGCGCCGAGCGCACTCGTCCAGCACCACGCAGTCCTCGAAGGACGCGTTGGCCCCCTGCCCGTAGAACGGCACGACCGCGTGGGCCGCGTCCCCCAGCAACGCCACCCGCCCCTCATGATGCCACGGTGCGCAGCGCACCGTCACCATCGAACCCACCGGGTTGGCGCGGAAGTCCTCCAGCAGCGTCGGCATCAGCGGCTCGGCGTCCGGAAACTCCTCGGCGAAGAAGCGCCGCACGTCGTCGTCCGTCCGAAGCGACGCAAAGCTCAGCGCCCCCTCGAACTCGAAGAACAGCGTGCACGTGAACGAACCGTCGTGGTTCGGCAGCGCGATCATCATGAACCGCTTGCGCGGCCAGATGTGCAGCGCGTTGGGCTCCATGCGAAACCCGCCTCCGTCGGCCGGCGGGATGCACAGCTCCTTGTACCCGTGCGCCAGGTAGTCCTGCGAGTAGTCGAACCGCTCCAGCCGCTGCATCGAACGCCGCACCGCCGAATACGCCCCGTCCACGCCGATGACGACGTCCCCGTCCGTCTCGAACGCACGCTCGTTGCGAGCGTCGACAATCCGCGCCGCCGCCCGCGCCAGGTCCACCTCCGTGCAGCGGCAGTCGAAGTGTACGCGCACGTTTGGCATCCGCCGCGCCGCCTCAATGGTCAGCGCGTTCAGCGTCCCGCGTCCGATCGAGTTGATGGCCCGCGACGGGTCCTTGTCGTAGGGCTGAAAGTGCAGGTCCCCCGCCCGACCGTGGATCATCCGCCCCCGCATCGGGACGGCGGTCCGCAGCACCTCTTCGCCCAGTCCGGCCCGCTCCAGCGCGTGCAACCCGCGGGCCGAGATCGCCAGGTTGATCGATCGTCCCCCCACCGTCTGCCCCGACTCCGGGTCCGGCCGCCGCTCGTACAGATCGACGCTGTGGCCCGCGCGGCCCAGGAACGTCGCCAGCAGCGCCCCTCCCAGCCCGCCGCCGATCACCGTGATGCGCGTCGCAGCCTGGTCCATTTCGGCCGAGGATTGTACCGGCGGCCGCCGGTACGCGCCGCCGACCCGATTCGCGCCGCGTCCGGCCCGTACCGGTTGCGTTGCCGCCGTGTCGTTCTGCCACCGCCCGCGGCGATCCGTTCAGCCGGCGAGGCACTCCACGAACGCCTCCACGTCCAGCCCGTTGACCGACCCGTCGCCGTTGGCGTCCCCGCCGCAAGACGAGCAGGGTGCCGCGCCCAGCAGCAGATCCCGGAACGGCTGAATGTCGAGGCCGTTGACGGAGCCGTCGCAGTTGGCGTCGCACGGGGAGAGGCCCAGGCAGGGCGGGTCGGCGCCGTCGACCTCGTAGCTGACCAGCGCGTTGATGCTGATCGGGTCGCCGTCGTCGATCACGCCAACGAAGGCGCGCCGTCCGCTGGGCAGCGGCGGCCCCAGGCAAAGCCCCTCGACGTTGGCGAGATCGTCGTCGGACAGCAGCGTCTTCTGCGCCAGCGTGTAGCTCTGCCCGATCAGGCCGTCGGTGAAGCCGCTGACGTCGGTGGCGCCGTCGAAGCCGACCTGGTAGATCCGCGTCTTGAAGAGATTGGGGAAGGACAACGCGAGCGAGCGCTCCAGCACGATGAGGCGGCCGTCGGGCAGCACGACCAGGTCGGACACCCCGCTGGTTCCGCCCTGAATGTCGCCGCCGTGCATCGGCTCGGTCAGGTAGGCGTACTGCACGTCGGGCGTGGGCTGGCCGGAGATCGTGGAATAGTGCAGCAGCCGCACCACGGTGCCGTTGCTGGGCGACGAAACGGGGCCGTCGACGGTCAGCGCGGCCTCGTTGGCGGTCCAGAGCTCGGGTCCGCTGGCGCGGCGCGTCATGGACTCGAATCCCAGGTTGGCGCGGCGATGGGCGAAGACGGCCGGGACATCGAGCGTCCGCAGCAGGCTGCCGTCTGCGAGACTGAACTCGACCAGGCCCGGCGTGTTCTCCTCCGAAAGAAACACGCTGTTTCGCACCGCGTTCGTGTAGGCGATCCCTTCAAAGTCGCGCGACAGCGCCAGGGTCAGGCCGCCTGCAATCGACGCCGACTCGATGTCGCCTTCCGCCGCGAATGTCACGCTGAGGCGCACCAGCTTGTCGGAGTTGTCCATCACGGCGAGGAACTGGTCGGCGCCGATCCAGGTGATCCCGCTCAGCCCGGTGACGGTGAAGCTCTGCCCGAACTGATCAACGGCCGTGTCGCCCAGCGGATACGAGTTCCGATAGTTCATGCTCAACGGCTGTGCGCCGGCGCGGGGCGCGAACAGCACCACGAACGCGAACGCTGAGATGGCCCAGGCCCTGCGCATGCGGCGAACGCTCCTCATCCCGTGTCCCGCGCGGAGACCGGCATCGACACCCGCAATTATACCGGGGCCCGTCGCGCCCCGGCGCGGGGGCCGCGGCGCGGGTAGAATGCGCGCGGAAAGGTACAGCCGATGCGCGGGGCCCACGGCGAATCGAGTGCGCGGCTCTGGCTCGGACCGTCGGGGTGGAGCTACCCGGACTGGCATGGACCGGTGTACCCCGATCCGCCGCCGCGCGGGTTCTCGCCGCTGCGGTTCATGGCGCGGCACTTCAACGCGATCGAGGTGAACAGCAGCTTCTATCGCATACCGACGGCGGGCGTGACGCAGCGCTGGGTGACCGAGGTGCCGCAGGAGTTTCGCTTTGCCTTCAAGCTGACGCGCAGCTTCACCCACGAGCGGAGCGAGTTCCCGCCGCGACGCGACTTCGAGGCGTTCCGGGACGGCTTGCGCCCGGTCGGCGAGGCCGGACGGCTCGGTCCGATCCTGATGCAGTTCCCGTGGTCGTTTCGATATTCGCCACCGTCGGTGGACTGGGTGCGGCGTCTGGCCGACGGCCTGGCCGGGCAGGCCTTGTTCACGGAGGTGCGGCACGCATCGTGGCTCAGCCCCGACGCGCTGGAGGCGCTTGCCGGCGTCGGCGGTGTGTGTGCCATCGACCAGCCCCGGCTGCACGACTGCATCGGTCCGCTGCCGTTCTCGTACGGCCGGCGCGGCTACGTACGCCTGCATGGGCGCAACGCGGCCAACTGGTTCGCCGACGACGTGCCCCCGTTCGAGCGGTACAACTACCTCTACTCCCATCCCGAGCTGCGCGAATGGGTCGAGCGTCTGCGCGCGATGGCGGCGGAATGCGATGACGTGTGGGTCTTCGCCAACAACCACTACCGCGGCCAGGGCGTCGCCAACGCGCTGGAGCTGCGCGCCATGCTGACCGGCGGCCCGGTCACGGTCCCGGCGGAGCTGGCGGCGGCCTATCCGCGCCTCACGGCCTTCAGCACGTCCCCGCGCCAGCCGGGCCTGTTTGACGGGCTCGCGCATCCGCCCGGCCCGCGACCGTAAGCGGGGGCGGTCTTCCTCGCGGACCTGGCCGTAAAATGTGCCACGCCGGGGGGAGAAACGGACGCGGAGGCCGCATGGACATCTTCTTCGAATCGGCGGTGATCCTGCTTCTGATTCTCGCCAACGGTGTGTTCGCGCTGGCCGAGATCGCGGTGGTCGCGGCGCGCAAGTCGCGGCTGAAGGCGGCGGCGGACGAGGGCGACCGCGCCGCACGCGCCGTGCTGGAGCTGAAAGCCGCCCCGGACCGCTTCCTCTCGACCGTGCAGGTGGGGATCACCCTGGTCGGCGTCATCGCGGGCGCCTATGGCGGAGCGACCTTGAGCCACAAACTGGCCATGCTCTTCGCCCAGGTCCCCGCCTTGAGTCCCTACGCGCCCGGGTTGGCGTTCAGCGTGGTGGTCGCGGCCATCACCTACTTTTCGGTCGTGTTGGGAGAGCTGGTGCCCAAGCAGTTGGCGCTGGTGCATGCGGAGGTCATGGCAAAGTCGCTGGCGGCCCCGATGCGCGGGCTTTCCGCCGCCGCCGCTCCGCTCATTTCGGTGCTGACCCGGTCGAGCGGGCTCGTGCTGCGGCTGATGCGGATTCGGCCGTCGAAGGAGCCCACCGTAACCGAAGAGGAAATCCGGCTGATCCTGGCCGAGGGCGCGCACGCCGGCATCCTGGAGAAGGGGGAGCACAACCTGGTCGAGCGCGTCATGCGGTTTGTCGACCAGCGCGTCGCGTCGCTGATGACCCCGCGGACCCAGGTCATCTGGGTCGACGTCAACGAGCCGATCGGGGAGAACATGCGCGTCATGTGCGACGCCGTGCACACCTACTTCCCCGTCTGCGACGGCGACATCGAACGGGTCCTGGGCGTGGTGAGCGTCAAGGAGCTCTGGCGCAAGCTGGTTCGCGACAAGACCGTCCCCGAGCTGGGCGAGTGTGTGACCTCCGTCGCCAATGTGCCCGAGAGCATGCCCGCCCTGAAGCTGCTCGAGACCTTCAAGCAGTCCGGACGCCACATCGCGCTGGTCATGGACGAATACGGCGGAGTGGCGGGTCTGGTGACGCTGCACGACCTGCTCGAGGCCATGGTGGGCGACCTGCCCGCGGTCGGCGAGTTGGGCGACGAGGCGTCCGTGCGGCGCGCTGACGGCTCCTGGCTGCTGGACGGCATGCTGCCGGTCGCCGAGATGCAAAGTACGCTCAGCATTCCCGAGCTGCCCGAGGAGGCCGAGCGCGTCAACACGGTCGCGGGGTTCGTGATGGCGCGGCTGGGGCATCTGCCGTCGGTCGGCGAGTCCACTGAGTGGGGCGGTTGGCGCTTCGAGGTCGTCGACCTGGACGGGATGCGCATTGATCGAATCCTCGCGATCCCGAGTGGTGTTGAAAGCGCGTCGTAACCCGGCGGATCATCGCGGCCGGCTGCGTTCCGGCGCGCACCATCGGCGCGGGCGACGCCAGACGCCAGTTCGAGCCCCGGGCCGACCTGCCGTCGTTCCCCTTCCATGCGATTGTCGTCCCCCACCGGCGTCGCCCGCGGTCACCGATCCACTTCCCCCATCACCACGTCGATGCTGCCGATGATCGCCGGGACGTCCGCCAGCAGCACCTCCCGGCACAGCTCCCCCAGCACCGACAGGTTGCAGAACGACGGTCCGCGGGCCTTCACGCGGTAGGGAATCGCCGAACCGTCGCTCTCGATGTAGAACCCGAGCTGGCCGCGCGGGTTCTCGCCCTCGAAGTACACCTCTCCCTTGGGGAGCTTCAGAGTCGCCGGAAGCTTCGCCTTGAACGGCCCGTCCGTCGGTAACTGGGCCAGCGCCTGCCGCAGAATCCGCAGCGACTGCTTGATCTCCTGCATCCGCACGAAGTACCGGTTCCAGCAGTCGCCCAGCACCACTTCCTCGGGAATCTCCGCGCTGCCCCCGTCCACGCCGATCGGCACGTCGAACTCGAAGCGGTCGTAGATGTCGTAAGGCCGCACCTTGCGCAGATCCCAGCGCACCCCGCTGCCGCGCAGCACCGGCCCGCTCAGCCCGTAGGCCAGCGCCAGCTCGGGGCTGATCACGCCCACTCCCGCGGTCCGTTTCACGAAGATGTGGTTGTAGCTCAGGAGCTGGTTGTACTCGTCCACCTTCGGCTCGAAGTAATCCAGGAACTCGCGGCACTTCTCGACGAAGCCCTCGGGCAGGTCGTACATCGGCCCGCCGGGGAAGATGTACGAATACGTGAGCCGCGCGCCGCACATCGCCTCCAGCAGGTCGAGGATCGCCTCGCGCTCGCGGAAGGCGTAGAGAAAGGGCGTGAACGCGCCCATGTCGAGCCCGTACGTCCCGTACGCGACCAGGTGCGAGGCGATGCGGTTCAGCTCGGCCGCGATGATGCGCATGTACCTGCCGCGCTCGGGCACGTCGATGCCGGCCAGCAGCTCGACGGCGATCGAGAACGCGTGGTTGTTGTTCATCGCTGCCAGGTAGTCCATGCGGTCGGTCTTGGGAATCCACTGGTAGGGCTGGAGGTTCTCGCCGATCTTCTCGGCGCAGCGGTGCAGGTATCCGATGTAGGGCACAGCCTCCATCACCATCTCGCCGTCCGTGCGCAGCACGACCCGCAGCACGCCGTGCGTGGCCGGGTGCTGCGGCCCCATGTTGACGAGCATCTCTTCCGTCTGGAGGTCGCCGAACTGATCGCGGTTGATGTCGAAGTTGATGTCGGGCTGGGACGAGTAGGTCAGGGTCGAGGCGGACATTCGAAGCGCTCCACGGGGGTCGGCCGAGCCGGTTCGTTCATTCTAGGGCGCCCGCGGCCCGCCGGAAACGGCAGCAGGCCCGCGGGCCCGACGGCGCCGGCGCAGCGCGCCGACCCGGGCTCGCAGCGCGATACACTACCCGCATGCGACGCCTGCCTCACTTCATCGACGGCGAGTTCACCCAGCCGGCCGGCGGCGATTGGCTCGACGTCGTTGAGCCCGCTACCGCTGCGGTGTACGGCCAGGTCGCCGACGGTGACGCGCGCGACGTGGACGCCGCCGCGCGGGCCGCCCAGCGCGCCTTCCCCGCCTGGGCGGCCATGCCGGCCGAGCAGCGCTGCGCGCTCCTGTCGCGCATCGCCGACGCCATCGAGGCCCGGCTCGACGAGTTCGCCCGGGCCGAAAGCATCGACACCGGCAAGCCGCTGGGCCTCGCACGCTCGCTCGACATCCCCCGCGCCGCGCGCAACTTCCGCTTCTTCGCCACCGCGATCCTGCACGCCCGCTCCGAGCTGCACGTCACCGACGACGTGGCCATTAACTACACGCTGCGCCGGCCCCGCGGCGTCGCCGGCGCCATCTCGCCCTGGAACCTGCCGCTCTATCTGTTGAGCTGGAAGGTCGCGCCCGCGCTGGCCTGGGGCAACACCGTCGTCGCCAAACCCTCCGAGCTGACCCCCCTGACCGCCCACATGCTGGCCGAGGTGGCGCGCGACATCGGCCTGCCCGCGGGCGTGCTCAACCTGGTGCACGGTCGCGGCGCAAGCGCCGGCGCGTCCCTGGTTGCGCATCCGGGCGTATCGACCATCTCGTTCACAGGTTCGACCCGAACCGGCGCGGAAATCGCCCGGGTCGCCGCGCCGCTGTTCAAGAAAGTCGCGCTGGAGATGGGCGGCAAGAACCCCACCATCGTCTTCGCCGATGCCGACCTCGACGAAGCCGTCGCGCACAGCGTTCGCGCGGCCTTCGCCAACCAGGGGCAGGTCTGCCTCTGCGGCTCGCGCGTGCTGGTCGAGCACGCCGTCTTCTCTCGCTTCGCCGATCGCTTCATCGAGCGCACCGCGCGCTTGCGCGTCGGCGATCCCCTCGACTCCGCTACGGACCAGGGCGCCCTCGTCTCCCAACCCCAGCTCGACAAGGCCATGCAATACGTCGAGCTGGCACGCGCCGACGCCGGCGTCATCCGCTGCGGCGGGCGGCGCCCGGCGCAGCTCCCCGATCGCTGCCGCGCCGGGTACTTCTACGAGCCCACCGTCATCACCGGTTTGGCGCCCGATTGCCGCGTCAACCTCGAGGAGATCTTCGGCCCGGTGGTCACGCTGCTCCCCTTCGCCGACGAGCGCGAGGCGCTCGAGATCGCCAACCGAACCGCCTACGGGCTTTCCGCCTCCATCTGGACCCGCGACGTGCGGCGCGCGCACCGGCTCGCCGACGCGCTCCAGGCCGGCACCGTCTGGATCAACTGCTGGCTGCTTCGGGATCTCCGTGTTCCGTTCGGCGGGGTCAAGCAGAGCGGGGTGGGTCGCGAGGGCGGCGACGAGGCGATGCGGTTCTTCACCGAACCCAAGAACGTCTGCGTCGGGATGACGACAACGTCTTGATGACGCGGGCAGAAAAAAAGGCGTGCGGCACCCTGTGGGTATTGGCGCGGTCTGAGGGTGCCGCAGCGAGTGGAAGCTGGATTATGGAGTTCGGGTTAATGCCGGTCCGCACCGAAGTTCGGACGCTTTTAACCCTTACTACCTTTCTCAGTATATCGACGCAACCGCAAGATTCAACAGGAAAAACGGCGAATCGACGAAGAAATCCGCGACGATTCTCGCGATTCGTCGCGGATTTCGCTTATCAGACGCTCGCCGCCTCACGCGACGCATGCGCCTAGCGCGCCACGCCTTCGAACAGTCGCTCCACGCGCTCCTTGATCATCCCCTCGCGCTCCGATTCACGGCGATTCAGCTCCTCCCGCACCCGCTCCAGTTCCCGGCGGACCCGCTCCATCGTCGACTCCAGCCGCTGCATTTCGCGCTCCCGAATCCGCCCGCGAAGCTCGAACAGCCGACTCACGCGCCGGCCGATTTCCTCGCGCATCCGCTGCGCCTCCTCCTGCGGAACGTCCGGTCCGCGAGTGCGGAATTCCTCCGCAATCTCGCGCGTCTCGCGGTCCAACCGGTCGTGCTCCCGCGCCAGCTCGTCGACCTCGCCGTCACGCTCTGTACGAGCGTCCGGCCCCCTATTCCGCTCCGGGGGCGGGCCGCCGTCGAACCCCCCGGGCCGCGGTTGCCGGCGCCATTGCGGCCCGGGCCCGCCACTGTCGGGCGCGGGACCTCGCCGCGGCGCGTCGCCGTCCCCGAGGTCCGGATGGTCTCGGAACACCTCCTCCAACCTTGGAATGAGGGTCTCGGCGATGATCCGTTCGAGCGCGTCGGGCGAACGTTGTGCCAGCCGCACGAGTCGCTCCGCCAGGTCCGGACGCCGCTCCGCAATCCGCCGCAGCACGGACTGCCACGGGCCGCCCAAGCCGCGTCCGAACGCGTCGCCGCGCCCGAAGCCGGCTCCTCGACCGCGATCGTCGCGTCCGGGGTCGAATGGACCGGGACCTGCCCCAGCGCCGCCGCCAATGCCTCCACCGCCACGGCCTGTCCCAGGACCGCCCGGCCCGGGCCTCGCCCCTGGTCCCGGTCCACGTCCGGGTCCCGTCTCCCGCGGCGGGGCCGGCTGGTCGCCCGCTGCCGGCTCGCGCGGAGCGCGCGGCGGCTCAGGCGGTGGAAGTTCCTGCGGCTCCGGGGTGGGGCCGGGTCGGCCATCATCGGCCCCGAAGAGACTTCGCGCTCCCCGGCCCGATCCGCGTCCGCGCGGATTCTCCGCCCGAAGCGGCCGCTCCGAGCGGCGAGCGCGACGGTCCGGGCCGTCGACAGCCAGCGGCGCCACGTCGGCGCCGCGCTCCATGCCGTCGTGGACGTCGTCGGCGACTTCGCGAGGGAGGTTTGCCGCCGCCGGCGCAGCGAGCCACGCCGATGCCATCAGAATCGAAATCCCTGCCCAGTACGTTCTCATGTTCGTTCTCCACAAGCTGCAACATCGGACTCTGAACCCGCCGGCGGCACAGGTCGGGCTTCGCCGGGTGGTGCCGCGTCTCGGCCCAGTCGGACGGTGGCGAGTCGCGACTTCACGCGGCGCGGCGCCTCCGCGCCCTCGCCGCGCTGCCTGGGTGGCACGTCCCAGTCCTCGTCGGCCGACCAGGGCAGGTTGCCCCCGGGTTTCTCGACCACCCCCTCGATCTCCGACAGCGTGCGCTCCGCCCGCTCCAGCACAACGTCGATCGCGCCAGGTACGTGGGTCAACCCGAACGCGGTGAGCAGTTCCTGCACCGCAAACTCGTCGCCTGCGATCGCCCGCACTTCGGCTGCACTGCCTGATCGCACCCCCGACGGCGCGAGGGCGCCCAGGAGCAGGCACGCGGCCGCCGCCCACGCGGCGCCCGACGCCGGGTTCGTCCGACCGGGAAGCCTTCGCGCCCCGGCGGCCGCGGCGATTCGGCGCGCGGCAAGCTCGTCAAGCGGTGTGGGGGCCAGCGCGATCCGAAGCTCACCGGCGACGCGCGCCAAGCGCTGGAACTCGGCCGCGCAGCTCCCGCACCGGGCCGCGTGGACCGGGGCCGGGCCGGAATCGCTCCGGGTCGCGGCCGTCACCAGGTCGCGGAATGCGGCTCGACACTCGGGAGTCCGGGTCATGACTCGCTCCCGAGCACGCGGCGAAGGTGCTGAAGGGCCGTGTGCATGCGCGAAAGGGCCGTGCCCAGCGGAACGTGCAGAAGCTCGGCGATTTGCTCGAACGGCATGCCCGCCGACATGCGGAGCACGACGACTTCCCGTTGCGGAGCCGGCAGCTCCGACACCGCGTGCCGCAGGCGTGCCAGGGCTTCCGACTCTTCCGCCTGCCGCTCCGGCCGCTGCGACGTGCCGGCAGCGCGGTCCAGCTCCGGGTCCAGCGGCCGGGTTCGACGTTCCGCGCGGAGCCGGTCCAGGCTGAGCGTTCGCGCCACGCGGAACAGGTAAAGCTCGGGTCGATCGCACGCCAGCACGGTCTCGATGCGTTCGGCGGCTCGGCAGATGCACTCGGACACGATCTCCTCCGCGTCCACGAGGACGGGAAAGCAATGGCGCACGTACGCGAACAGCCGCGGGCCGACCTCGCGCACCAGGCGCTCGACTGCGTCGCACTGCGCCGCGGAGAGCCGGCGCGTTCTCGCGGCATCGGGCATCGATCGGACCGTTCGGTAGGAAGACGGAACGAAGGGGAGTTTATTCGACAAAAACGGGGTGGTGGGGGGGCCGCCGAACCTAGGAAAAAGGGCGTGACCGTCACCGCGGTCACGCCCGTGAGCAGTTGGTCGTTATGAAGATTTCGACGGGATCCGGATTGTTGCGCGGAGCCTCGGTGAGAAGGCTCCGCCCCGATTATGCTTCAATCGCCTCGCCTTTCGACGAGTCCCTCGGAAAGCACCTGAGAATGCCGATCCGGAGTCAACGCGATCCACGAGTTGACGTCAGAACTCCCGCATTCCGCGTGCCGACGTGCGCGGTTTCGACTGCATGTTATAACCGGCAAGCCCACGCCACTTTATGATCCGAGGGTCAATGGCGTTAGACTGGATTGGCTCAACGATGTTGACGCCTGTAAACATCAGCACCGCAACGGGGCGCGCGGCGACCCATAAAACCCTCAAAACAATGATGTTGACACCGTGTTGCGTTTCCGCAACGCCGTGAAACTACTCGTAGCGTTCTCCAAACCTGGCCCGGCGCTCGTCGGCGAGCTGCCGGACACGCTGGGCGCTGCCGCGGGCGCAAACGAGCGTCGCATCCCCGGAATGAACCACGACGACGTCGTTGATTCCCAGCAACATGACCAGATGATCGCCCTCCGTAATCACAAGGTTGCGTTCGCCGTCTATCACCTGGGTAGGGCCGCCGATCGCGACGTTTCCTCCGGCGTCGGCTGGGAGCAGGCCGGGCAGCGCGGACCAGGACCCGACATCGACCCAGTCGCAGTCCAACTCGGTCACCAGCACGTCATCGGCACGCTCCATGACCCCGAAATCGATGGAAATCGGCCTGAGCGACGCGAACGCGACCGCGGCGGCCTGGTCCCCCCAGCGCTCGGCGATCGCGCGCAGGGAGCGTGCGTTTACGGGGAGGTGCGCCTCCAGGGACGCGAGCAATGCGGGCACCTTCCAGGCAAACATCCCGGAGTTCCACAGGTAGTTGCCGCTGGAAAGGTACCGAATCGCGACATCAACGGTCGGTTTTTCGGTGAACCCGTCGACTCGGCAGACCCCCGACCCGACCGCCGCGCCCCGCCGCACGTAGCCGTAGCCGGTATTGGGTTCCGTGGGAGTGACTCCGAAGGTGACGAGCGATCCCGGATGGGCTTCCGCGACGGCCAGCCCGCGTTGGATGGCGTGAAAGAACGCATCGGGCGGACCGATCACATGGTCCGCGGTAAACACGCCCATGGTCGCGTCCCGGTCGCGCAGCGCGATCAGGTTTGCGGCCAGGCCGATCGCGTTGGCGGTGTCGCGTCCAATCGGCTCGCCGATCAGGTTCTGCGGTGGGATTTCGGGCAGCTCCGCCGCGACCTGGTCGACGTACCCGGCGGATGTGACGACAAGAGTCCGCTCCGGCTCGAAGAGCGGCGGGCCGGGGCCGGGCGACGCGGTGAGCAGGCGATCGGCCGACATCCGCAGGAGCGACTTGCCGTCGAAGAGGCGGAGCAACTGCTTGGGGCGGGCTTTTCGGCTGAGCGGCCAGAGGCGGGTTCCCGAGCCACCCGCGAGGATGACGGCGAAGCGCATGGGGGTCTCCCGTCAGGTGGGCGTCGCGGTCAAGCGCTCGACCTCGACGCAGTCCTTGTCGCCCCGCCCGCTCAGGTTGACGACGACGATGGCGGCGCGCGGCAGCGTCGGTGCCAACCGGGCCGCGTGCGCGAGGGCATGGGCCGATTCGAGGGCGGGAATGATGCCCTCCAGCCGCGCAAGCAGGTGAAACGCCTCCAGCGCCTCGCCGTCCGTGGCGCTGGCGTACTCGACGCGGCCCGTCTCGCGCCAGTGGGCGTGTTCGGGGCCGACGCCGGGGTAGTCGAGCCCCGCGGAGACGGAGTGAACGGGCAGCGTCTGTCCCTCGTCGTCCTGAAGTACGTAAGTCAGCATTCCGTGCAGGACGCCGGGCCGGCCGCGCGCCAGCGTGGCGGCGTGGCGCGGGGTGTCGAGGCCGTCGCCGGCGGCTTCGACGCCGATGAGGCGGACGCCGGCATCGCCGATCATGGGATGGAAGATCCCGGCCGCGTTGCTCCCGCCGCCGACGCAGGCGATCACGACGTCGGGCAGTCGTCCGGTGGCGGCGAGGACCTGGGCGCGGGCCTCGCGGCCGATGACGGCCTGGAAGTCGCGCACCAGGGTCGGGAACGGGTGAGGCCCCATGACGCTGCCGATCACGTAATGGGTGGTGGCCACGCTGCCCATCCAATCGCGGAGCGCGTCGTTGATCGCGTCCTTGAGCGTCTGCTGCCCGGAGCTGACCGAAACCACGTCAGCTCCCAGCAGGCGCATGCGGTACACGTTGAGCGCCTGCCGCCGCACGTCCTCGGCGCCCATGTAGACACGGCAGGCCAGTCCGAGCACTGCGCAGGCGGTCGCGGTCGCGACGCCGTGCTGGCCGGCGCCGGTCTCGGCGATGACTCGCGGCTTGCGCATGCGGCGTGTGAGCAGTGCCTGTCCGAGCGTGTTGTTGATCTTGTGGGCGCCGGTGTGGTTCAGGTCCTCGCGCTTGAGGAAGATCTGCGCCCCGCCGCAGTGCCCGGTGAGGCGCCGCGCGAAGTAGAGCGGGGTGGGGCGTCCGGCGTAGCTGCGGAGAAGATCGTCGAGCTCGGCGGCGAAAGCGGCGTCGCCGGCGGCAGCCGCGTATTCCGCCTCGAGCTGCGCCAGGGCGTGCATGAGCACCTCGGGGACGTACTGTCCGCCGAAGGTTCCGAACCGGCCGGGCGATGCGGGGTGCGCTGTCTGCACGGGGGCCCATCATAGCGCTGCCGCGGCGTGTGTGTCATGGGCCTGGGAGACCGGCGTGGCGGTCGGGAGCGCGCTATACTGGCGTTCATGACGTCCCGAACGCGCCGCCAGCCGCTCCGGCATCCCTGGCTGTACGCCCTGCCGGGGGGGCGGATGCCGGGCAGGATCGACTGCGACGGGCGCATCTACGCGCACGTGGAGACGTTCAAGCACGATTTCTTCGCGGCCACCGGGCTGTACCGCGATCCGGAGGGGACGCTCGCGGTGGCGAAACTGGGCCGCGTGGTGCCGTTTCTCGGGGTGCCGGTTGCGGCGATTTCACGCTTTCTGGCGGCGCGGGAAATGCGGTTCTATCGGCTGATGGCGGGCACGCCGGGGATACCGGCGCTGATCGGGGCGGTGGGGCGGACGGGGTTCCTGCACGCTTTCGTCCCCGGCCGGCCGCTGGGACGCGACGACCGGGTTGGAGCGGCGTTCTTCGGGGAGCTGATGGAGTTGCTCCGCGCCATTCACGAGCGCGACATCGCGTACGTCGATCTCAACAAGCGTCAGAACATCCTCGTCGGTGAGGACGGACGCCCGTACCTGATCGACTTTCAGATCTCGCTCCACATTCCGCCGGGTGCCCCGGGCGGGGGGCTGGGGCGCTGGCTGCTGCGGCGCTTCCAGTCGGCCGACCTCTATCATGCGCTGAAGCACAAACGCCGCATCCGACCGGACCTCCTGACGCCGCTGGAACAAGCCCGCGTGGAGCGGATCGGGGTGTGGATCCGCCTGCACCGGATGGTGGCGCGGCCGCTGACGCGACTGCGCCGGGCGATACTGGCGCGTCTGGGTCGGTCACGAGCGGTGCCCGGATCGGAAGCCAAGTAGGCCGGGAATTCCGGACCCGGCGCGTGATCCGGGGCTTGCAACGGCGGGCCCGCGCAGCTAGGGTAGAAGCGGGTGCAGGGCCGCCTGTCCCGCTGTCACGTCTGACCGCTTCAGATCTTCGCAATGGAGACGCCCATGTCATCCGTCGATTCGCGCCGCGGAGGCTTCACGCTCATCGAGCTGCTGGTTGTCGTCGCGATCATCGCCGTCCTGATCTCGATCCTGCTGCCGTCGTTGAGCGAGGCGCGCGAGCAGGGCAAGGTCGCCAAGTGCGTGGCGAACCTGAAGATGACGCTGACGGCGACGCACACGTACTTCAACGACTCGAACGACGTGTTCCCGTTCATGGTCAAGGCGAGCGGGATTTGCAGTTGGAGCTACGCCGGGCAGAAGACGCACGACTACTGGAAAGGGCCGGCGGGGGGCTCGTTCTACTTCGAGCCGAAAGACAAGGTGATGAACCGGCACATTCTGAATGCGCCGCTGAACACGCTCGACGCGAACACGAAGCCGGAGTCGCTGCACTGCCCGTCGGACAAGCAGTCCAACCAGCGCAAGTACATCGACCCGAATGACACCACGCCCATCAGCTCGTGGGACGACGTCGGGCTCAGCTATCACTACAACCTGTATTCCATCATCGACGTCGGCCCGGGAAGCCCGTGGAAGAACGACGGCTGGGCGGTCCGCGGGCGGGCGCTGGTGCGGGAATCGCAGTCCGGGTTCTCCGGGCGGTTCACACTGCTGTTCGAGGACGCGGTCGACTGGTCGCTGTACGACCTGACGCAGGAGATCGGCTATCACCGCAAGTTCTCCAAGCACGCGGCGGGGTATCTCGACGGGCACGCCGAATACCGCCTGCTGGATACGCGCAGCTACTGCGGGCCGGGCTGGGTGACGATCAACCCGAACTGGGTGAAGTCGTCGCCCGGCTGGCAGGGATACTGGTACTACACGGTCGCGGCGATCAACTGCGATCCCCCGCCCTGATGGCACCGGAGCACGGGCGGTTGGTGCTTGGAGCGCCGCGCGCGGGCGGGCTATTTCAGCAGGTGCGAGTCGTCGCAGGACGCCGGTCCTTCGCAACCGGTGTACCGCGACACGCCGCGCAGCGTCCAGATGTTATCGCCCGCGACGCCGCAGTCCGGCGACGTGGACCAGCGGACGCGGCCGCCGAGCGTGAGGACGTTCTGACCGCGGCCGATGTGAGCGCGTGAGTTGAGGCTGGGGCGCAACCCGATCCCGAGAAGGGGGATTCCGTCGTCAAAGAGCGGGTTTTCGTCGGCGAGCACGGGGAGGTCGGCGCCGTCGCCGATCCTGGGGCGGACGCCGGCCATGTTCTGGTATGCGTAGCTGAGGTTTCGGGATTCCGGAAAATCGAACAGGCGGCGGATCTGCTCAACGGGCATGGGGACGTGCGCCTGCGACGGGCAGACGAAACGGCGGGGATCGCGGACGACGCCGGCCGCCAGGAGCGGATAGAGGTGCCGACGGTTGGGGACGGTCTCGACTCCCGCGCCTCCGGCCGGCTGCCACGATTGGGTGCCGCGCGACCAACCGATGAAGGGCAGGCTGTCCCCGAAGGTGCCGGCGTAGGCGGCCAGCCCCTGTCCGAGCTGGGAGAGGTTGGCTGAGCAGACCATCAGCCGATTGCGTTCGCGCACGTGAAGCAGGCTGGGCACGCCCAGCCCCACCACCAGAACGATGACCGCCGCGAGCGCCAACACGTCACGAAGCCGATAGACGCGCAGCGCCAGGCCCGTTTCGGCGTTGAGCGCCTCGGTGTGGCGCCGCGTTCGCAGGTCGCGCTGGACGCGAGCGACAATCCGCGCCGCCAGATCGGGCGGCGCCGGGGGCGTGTCGCGCAGGCTGGCCAGGGCGCGAAAGACCGCGACCAGCGCCTGGTTCTGTCGGGCCGCCTGCGGATCGGCGATGACGCGTTGAAGGGCGCGGTCGCGTAGTTCGGCGGGGGTCTGACCGAGGTGGAGGTCGATCAGTTCCGGGTCGAATTCGGGGTTCGGATCCAGCATGCAGTCACCAATCCGCGGCGCCGGCCGCTATCCGGGCTTGAGCGACGAGCGTGCCGCGCGGCGCCATAGTTTTCCGAAGCTGCCGACCGCCGCGTGCAGGCGCGACTTCACCGTACCGACCGGGATGTCGAGCACTTGGGCGATCTCGGCGTAGGGTAGCTGCTGGTAGTAACCCAGCATCAGGATCGTACGCAGATGGTCCGGCATCTGTTCAATCACGTCGCGTACGCGATCGCGAAGCTCGGCGGCGTCCAGGGCCTCATCGGTCGAAAGGTCGAGAGACTCGACGGCGTCGCCCAGCGACCGCCCCGACTCGGCGCCTTGCGCTTCGAGCGAGCGTTCCATGCGCCGCGCTCGCGACCGCAGGTGGTCGCGGGCCTTGTTGGCCGCGACCGTGTAGAGCCACGGCTTGAACGCCCGCGTCCGGTCGAAGGAGCGTGCCGCGTGGTGGACCTGGAGGAACGTCTCCTGCACCAGGTCATCGGCCAGCGCGGGGTCGCCCACGAAACGGACGAGAAAGGCGAACAGCTCGCGCGCGTAGCGCGTCGCCAGGATTCCGAAGCTCTCGGAGTCGCCCGCCAAGTGCGCGTCGAGCAGCTCCTGATCGCTTCGAGACTCCACGGCATCCAGTTCCTTGTACGTCAATACGCGGCGCGGGTTCGGCGATCCTCTTGCGGACGGCTGGAAAATCGCTTCAAGTAACCGGTGTGGCGCGCCGCGGTCCGCACCTTCGTAACTATATGCGTTACAAAGGATAAGGGCGACAGTGATGACGGACGTTGCCAACCCGATCGACACGCAGTTGGTGAGCGAAAAGACGCTCGGCGCGCTGCTCCAGGCGTCCGTGGCGATCAACGACGGGTTGGACATCTCGCTGACGCTTCAGACGATCGCGCGGTGCGCGGCTCAGGTGCTCGACGCCGAGGCCAGCTCGGTTCTGCTGCTGGACAAGGCCCGAAAAAAGCTGATCTTCAAGGCCGCCGTCGGGGATCGCGGGGAGATTCTCCTTGGGGAGGAGTTCGACGCGGAGATGGGAATCGCGGGGCGCGTCGCATCGACCCGCACGCCGCGGCTGGTGGAGGACGCGCGGCGCGACCCGGACTTCTTCCGCGGGATCGACGAGAAGTCCAGCTTCGTGACGCGCGGGCTGATTGCGGCCCCGATGGAGTACCGCAACGAGATCATCGGGGTGGTGGAGGTGGTCAATCGCCGCGGCAGCACGCCCTTCTCCGAGCGCGACGTGGAGATTCTGCGGATCTTCGGGAACCTGGCTGCGGTGAGCGTCTCCAACGCGCAGATGCACGAACGCGTCAAGCGCGAGAACCGCGGCCTGCGCGAGGTCACGCGCCACGACGACACGATCATCGGGGGGAGCAGCGCGCTCAAGGACGTGATGGCCCTGTGCGACCGCGTGGCGGCCAGCAACGCTACGGTGCTGCTGCTGGGGGAAACGGGGACGGGCAAGGAGCTGTCGGCGCGTTCGCTGCACAACCGCAGTCCGCGGCACGGCAAGGCGTTCATCGCGATCAACTGCGCCGCGCTGCCGGAGACGCTGCTGGAGAGCGAGCTGTTCGGGCACGAGGCGGGCGCCTTCACCGGCGCGACGGCGCAGAAGCTGGGCCGCTTCGAGCTGGCCGAAGGCGGCACGGTCTTTCTGGACGAGATCGGGGACATCAGCCAGTCGATCCAGATCAAGCTGCTGCGCGTGCTTCAGGAGCGCGAGTTCGTGCGCGTGGGCGGAACGCGCACCATTGCGTGCAACGTGCGGATCATCGCCGCGACCAACCGCAACCTGAAGGAGGGGATGGAGCGCGGGACGTTCCGCGAGGACCTGTACTATCGCCTGAACGTGTTCCCCATCCACCTGCCGCCGCTGCGCGAACGGCGCGAGGACATCCCGCTGCTGGTGAGCCACTTCGTTGAGATCATGGCCAAGGAGCTGGGCCTGCCACCCCCGACCGTCTCGCCCGAGGCCATGTCGCTGATGTGTGCGTACCGCTGGCCGGGCAACATCCGCGAGCTGCGCAACGTGATCGAACGGGCGGTGCTGCTGTGCGATACGAGCGAGATCGGCCCGTCGCAGTTGCCGCGCGACATCTCCGGCGAGCCGGAGACCTCGACGGGCAGCGAAGACGCGTCGTCGATCTCAGGCTATGAGAAGGCGATGATCGTCAAGGCGCTCAAGGACAACGACTGGAATCAGTCCAGGGCCGCCCGCGAGCTGGGCATCAGCCGCGACAACCTGCGCTACCGGCTCAAGAAGTACAACATCGCGCGACCCGACGACGACTGACGCCGCGGATCATGGTGTTTCTTCGGGTGAAGGCCGGGCACGGCGCCATGGGGGGTGTTCTGCGTGGGCGCGTTTCATTCCGGGGGCCGGGCGCGGCCTTGGGGCGTTGGCGGTGCATGGCCCGCTCCGGGGTCGACCCTGGCGCCCCCCCCGGTGCAGGAGTCGATGCAGCGGCTACGTATCGCGCTTCTCGTCGGCGGGCGGGAGCTCGCGACCGATCTCGGGCGTCGAGCCGTAGTCGTAGAACTCGCGGTACTGGCGGCGGTAGTAGCCGCCCGCCTGCGAGCGCACTCCGTTGAGCACGGCACCGATCGCGCGGGCGCCGACCTTGGCGAGCAGCTCGCGGGCGCGCTTGAGCGCACCGCGCGAGTTGCTGACGGCGCGGGCGACCAGGATGACCCCGTCCACGAGCGTCGCCAGGATCAGGGCGTCGCTGACGAGCAGGACCGGCGGGCTGTCGAGAATCACGCGGTCGTAGCGCTTCATGGCCTCGGCGATCAGCTCGCGCATGTAGCGCGTCCCGAGCAGTTCTGCGGGAGTGGGCGGCATCGGACCGGTGGACAGCAGGTCGAGGTTGGGAATGTCGCTCTTGGAGAGCACCTGGTCGATCGTCCGCTGCCCGACCAGCACGTTGCTGAGGCCCTCCTCATTGATTTCCGGGAAGAGCGGACGAATGCTGGGGCGACGGAAGTTGCAGTCCACCAGCAGGACGCGGTTGTTGCCGCGCGCCAGGGCGACGGCCAGGTTCAGCGCGACGGTGGTCTTGCCGTCGCCGGGGCTCGGGCTGGTGACCAGCAGCGAGCGCTGCGTCTCGGCTGGGCCGCTGAAGAGGAGGTTGGTGCGGACCTGGCGGAACGACTCGGCCACGAGCGACTGCGGCGCCGTGCGCATGGCCATCTCGATCTGGTCGATGGTCGTTTCGTCCTCGTCCACCTCCGGGACCCAGCCCAGTACGGAGATCCGCCCGTGACGTGCGACGTCCACGGGCGTTCGCACGGCGTTGTCGGTCAGCTCGCGCAGGAACGCCAGACCGAAGGACGCCAGCAGGGCCAGCAGGAATCCACCGGAGAGATAGACGGGGTAGTTGGGCCGGCTGGGCTGGTGCGGCAGTTCCGCGGGCGCGGCCCACCGGAGGCGGCGCCGGCTCAGGTCCGTGACGGCGAATTCGGCCTCGGTCAGCGCGGTTTCCAGTTGGCGGATGCGCTCCTGAAGCCGCTTGTCGTCGTCCTGCATGGCCAGGAATTCCTGGTAGTTGCGATCCAGGTCGCGCTGGCGGGTCTGGGCCTCCTCGCGGTCTTCGTGCAGCGACAGCAGCACGGCCTGGGCGGAGGCGAGGCTCTGCTGAAGGCTCTCGACCTCTCGGCGGCGCAGGTCGTTGATCAGCTCCTCGCGCTTGCCGGCCTCAAGCTCCAGCAGCCCCTGGTAGCGCGTCTGCATCTGGAGCATCGTGTCGTGTTTGGGGCCGAGCTTGTGCCGCGCCGCGTCCAGCTCGACGCGCAGGTTTTCAGCCGCGACCCGCCACTGCCTCAGGATCGGGTCGGATTCGACGATGATCTTGGCCTCCGGGGTGATCGGCAGGTTGGGACCGAGCTGGCGGACGGCCTCCGCCTGGGCCTGGAGCTGGGCGGCGTTGGCCTCGTAGAGCGCGATCTCGCTCATCAGCTTGGACAGGTGCTCGCCGATGACGGTTCGCTGCGACTCCATCTGCGGGACGTCGACGCGGGCGCGGAACTGGGCCATTCGCTTCTGAAGGTCGTCGCGCTCGCGCTTCAGCGAGTCCAGACTCGTGTTGATGTTGGTCTTCTTCTGGCCATAGTCGCTCTGCGCGTCGGTCGAGTGCTTCTTGGTGTAGAAGTCCGCCAGGGTGTCGACGATGAACTTGGCCTCGTTGCGCCACTTGCAGGAGAAGCGCAGGCGGACGATGCTCGTGTCGGGAATGGCCGTGGCGCTGATGAGGGACTCGAAGTCGGTCAGGCACTGGGCGAAGTCGTCGCCGTACCAGCGATAGAAGTTGGTGTTCTTGACCTCGAGCTTGCCCAGCACTTCGGACAGGTTGCTGGGGGCCTTGAGCTTTCGGGCTTCGGATTCGAGCTGGAGCTTCATCACTTCCGGCGCGATGAGCGTCGGCTCGATCTGCACGCCGGGCATGGCCGGCGGGAGCAGCTCCAGGTACGTCTCGGCGGTGTACTGAGGTGCGAAGCGCGCCACGGCAAGCGTGGCGCCGACGCTCAGGAGGAAGACGACGGCGAACACGATCGCGATCATCAGCTTGCGCTGCTTGATGACCCG
The DNA here is from genome assembly GCA_964401365.1 of uncultured Planctomycetales bacterium. GTDB lineage: Bacteria > Planctomycetota > Phycisphaerae > UBA1845 > Fen-1342 > CAYNYG01. Next base: position 49,656 of record CAYNYG010000011.1, read on the forward strand.
CCACACGTCGGCCGCGCCGAGCCCGCCCGTCTCGGTGGGCGCGCCGGGCGGACCCCCGCCGCGATACTGATCGGGCAATCCCGTCGCGGGCAGCAGCTCGTTGGCGTTGGCGATCGCACTCATCTCGCATCCTCGCGAACCGGCAGAATCTGCGCGTCGGCGTCGTCCGCGCTGCACCGGTTCATTGGCGCAGCGCTTCCTCGATCAGCCGGAGCGTCTCCGCTTCGTTCTGTCGCCGCGCCTGGTCCCGGGCCGGTTCGAGCACTTCGCGCGCCTTGCCGCTCTGTCCGAGCGCCTGGTAGGCGCGCCCTAGATGATATCGGGCCATGAGGTTATCCGGATCAAGCCGAACCGCTTCGCTCAAGGCCGCTTCGGCCCCGGCGGCATCGCCGGCCGCCAGTCTCGCCCACCCCAGCGTGTCCAGGACGTTGGGCTCCGGACCGGCCATCTGGCGCGCCCGCTCGGCCAGCTTCACGGCCTCCTTGGGCCGGTTCAGGCGGTCGGCGTAGAGATACGCGACGTTGTTCAGCGCGGCGATGTTGCTGTCCTGCTCCGCCAGAATGGTCTCGAACACCTTCACCTGCTCGGCGGGATCGGAGATGGTCTGGGCCTTGAGCTCCAGCAGGCCGATCCGAAAACTCGAGCCCGGGGGAACGCCGGCGAGCAGCTCGTCGATCACCGTTCGGGCTTCGGCCCCGCGCCCCGCCAGGACCAGCGCCTGTGCCCGGGCCGCGCGGTATTGCAGCGCCAGTCCGGCGTCGTCGCCCGCCTTGGACGGAAGCGACTCGAAGAACGACAGCAGCGCGTCCTTGGGAAGCGAATCGCGCATCGAGTGGGTGACCGCGGCCAGCGCCGCCCATCCGCCGGTGGAGGAAGCGTCCTGACACGCATTCAGCAGTTGGGCCTCGGCGTCGGCGCGGCGGTCGGTGCGCCAGAACGCCTCGGCGCCGCGGACCCGGACCTGCGGGGTGAGGAAGCGCGGGTCGAGGTTTTCGAAGATGCGGGCGGCCTCGGCCGGGCGGTTGGCGCGGTTGAGGCATTGCAGCAGGTCGGAAAAGATGGCGGGCGCCTTGGCCGGCCGGACGGCGCGCGCCAGATCGGCGGCGCGGAGGAGCGGCTCGACGGCGGCGGAATGCTCGCGCCGTGCGACGAGGATCCGCCCCAGGTGGTGGTGCCAGAGCGGGTCGTTGGGCTGCCTGGCGACCATGCGTCGCGCGAGCGGCTCGGCGACGTCCAATCGCCTGTGACGCTGATAGAGCACCAGGAGGCGCTCGGCCATCGTCGCGTCGGCGGGGTCAATCTCGAGCGCTTCGACCAGCTCGCTTTCCGCCTTCTCCCATTCGCCGTTGGACTCGTAGGCCTCCGAGAGGCGGAAGAAATGCGCCAGGTTGAATCCGCGCGGACTGAGGCGCTTGGCGGCAAGCAGATCGGCGATGGCTTCGCGCGGGCGGTGAAGGTCGAGCAGCAGGCTGCCGCGCATGAAGAGCGCGTGTGCGTTCTCCGGCGATTGCTGGAGCACCTGGGCGTAGACGGCGATCGCCGGCTCGACCTCGTCGCGCAGCGCGAGCAGCCGGCCGCGCTCCAGGAGCGCCCGCACGTCGTTGGGCGCGTCGCGCAGCAGGGCGCTGATCTCCTGTTCGGCGTCGCCCAGCCGGCGGGTCGCGATCAGAACCTGGATCATCCGCAAGCGGGCGCGGGCCGCCAGCTCGCGTTCTTCGGGCTTCAACAGGGTGATCGTGCGTCGCAGCGCTTCGACCGCGTCCTTGGCGAGATCGACGCGCGTGCAGAATTCGGCCAGGCGCTGCGTGGCCTCGATTTTCGCCAGGCGGCGCTGTTCGGGGTCGGGCAGCGCCGCCTCGATGGTGCGATCGACGTCACGGTAGGTCTCCAGGGCGCTGGCCTGGTCGCCCAGCTCCTCGAACGCGCCGGCCAGCAGGAAGGCGCCGCCCACCTTGTGATGGCCCTCGACCGAGTCGATGTAGGCGCGCAGCACGCGCAGCACGTCCTCCCGCCGCCCCGCGCGCACGAAGAACTGCACCGCGGCGCGGATGGCCGTGAGGTTCTTGGGGTCGGCCTTGAGCGCGGCGGAAAGGCACTCCTCGGCCTTGACGCTGTCGCCCACTTTGGCGTGGGCGTAGAGCAGGCCCAGCCGCGCGAGGTTCTCGACGTCGTCGGGGTTGGACTGGCGCCGCGCCTCGCGGCGCGGGATCCCCGCGCGCGGGTCCTGCTCCTCGTCGAGCAGCTCCTTCCGCTCGCGGATGAACTCGTCCCTGGGGTTGAGCCGGGCCGCCTCGGCCAGGTGGTCGGCGGCCTTTGCGAGGTTCCCCTGGCGTCCGAGCGCGACGTAGAGCAGCTTGTGGGCCGCGGCACTGCGCGGATTGAGCTGCACGGCTCGGTTGAGTACTTCGACCGCCTCCTGGGCGTCGGCGTCGTCGCCCTGAAGCAGCGTCTGTCCCATGAGCACCAGTCGGTCGGCATCGGGGGGGAGCGTCTGGTCCGCGGCAAGGAACTCGGCCCGGGCGCGCTTGAAGTCGCCGCGCGCCGCCTCCAGCCGCCCGCGATACATCGCGCCCCGCGCGCCGTCGGCGTCCATGACCGCCAGGCGTGTGGCGTACTTCTCCGCGCGGGCGAAGTCCTTCTGGCGCAGCGCCAGGGTGAAGGTCTTGTCGAGCACGTCGGCATCTTCGGGCCGCAGCTTCTCCAGCTCCGCCAGCGCTGCCGCGGCCTGGTCGAGCTCGTCGCGCTGCAAGTGGAGATTGAACGTTTCTGCGAGGCGCACGTCCGGCTCAGGAATCGCGTCGATCAGCTCGCGCAGTCGCGCGTCGCGCTCCTCGTCGGTGGCGGCCGCCAGCGTGACGCAGATGGCCGAGTAGACGCGGCGCGTGCCTTCGTCCTGGATGCGCGGCAAGAGGCTCTCGACGAACTGCCGAACCTCGTCGCGGCGCTTGGCGGCGAAGGCGACGTTGGCCAGCAGTCGCGCCGCCGGAAGGTTCGCGGGGTTGGCCTCCAGCACCTGGCGCAGACGGTCCTCGGCGTCCTGGTGATGGCCCGAGGAGAGCGCCAGACGGGCCGCCTGAACCGCCAGCGTCGTGCTCTGACCCGCCCGGCCGGCCAGCGTCTGGGCGGCTTCGCCGCTGCGACCCAGGCGGCGCAGCGCCTCGGCCTTGGCGGCGATCAGCCGGTCCTCCGTCGGCCACTTCTCGAGGTGGTCGCTTACGTAATTGAGGGCGTCCTGCGGACGATCGAGCAGGTTGAGCAGTTCGGCACGGTTGATCACCTGTTCCACGGGCGCGGGGACGCGCTGGTCGGCGTAGTACTTCATCAGCCAGTCGGCGACCTCGAGCGCCTTGCCGGGGTTGTTGTCCTGGCGGTAGAGGATCGCCAGCCGCGCCTGGGCATCCACCCACGGGCCGCGGGCGAACACGCGGTTGGATTCCTCGAGGGCGGCGATCGCGGCGGACATCTTGCCGTCGATGATGAGCAGCTCCCCGCGCATATAGGGCGGCAGGAACGAATGCGTGAAGCGCCGCTCGGTCTGGTCCAGGATTTTGCGCGCCCGCTCGACCACGGCGGTCTTCTCGTCGGCGTCGCGTGACTCGTAGAAGTACCGCAGCGCGAGCTTGAAGGTCTCGAGGTAGAGCGAGGGCAGCAGCGCCGGGTTCATCGCCAGGCGCGCCGAGCGAAGCCCGATGGTGCGCTCCATGGCCTTTTCCAGCAGCGCCAGCCCTGCGCCGTAGCGCCGGGTCAGGTCCGCGCCGGGATCGGCTTTCTTGTCGACGTCGCGGACCAGGTGCCGCTCGAGCTCGATCGCCGCCGTGACCAGCCCCGCGTCGCGCTCCCACGCCTTGCGCAGCAGGGCCGCTCCCTCGTCGGCCAGCGCCCGGGCGTCCGACTCGGGCAACTGGTCGCGCTGCCGGGCGAAGCGCCCGGTGAGGAGAATGCCGAGGTTGGCCATGATTTCGGCGTCGTCCGGATGCTGCTGGAGCGCGCCGCGCAGGCACGCGATGCCCTCGTCAAGGCGGCCCAGGGCGGCCAGCAGCTCGGCCAGGCGCATCGCCAGCCGCGCGTGGTCGGCGTGAACGGCCAGCGCCGCCTGGCAGACCTTGACGGCCTCGTCGAGCGTTGCGCGGACCTCGGGGGAATCGATCGTCAGGTCTCGTTCGCGGACCAGCTTGTTCGACGCATCCACCAGGGCGTCGGCGCGCGCCAACGTCACGTCGGGGTCGGTCGGGGCGGCGGCCACCACCTTGTCGAGCATCTCGCGGGCGCGCTCCGCGTTGCGCGGGTCCTCGCCGACGAGCTCGCGCAGGGCGCGCGCGTTGCAGACCGCGGCGAAGGTGTGGTCGGGCGCGAGGCCCAGCAGCTTCTCGGAGTAGCTGCGCATCTCGGGCCAGTATGCGCCGGACTCGCGGATCTCCCAGAAGCGGCGCAGCAGGGCTTCGAGGACGTCGACGTTGCCGGACTCCTGGTTGTGGGCGTTGATCAGCATGCGAATGGCGGCGACGGGGTCCCCCATGGCGTACGCCAGCCGCGACGCCTCCACGAGGTACTTGACCTCCTTGCGCTGGTCGAAGGCGCGGACGTAGCGTTCGATGGCACGTTCTTGGTCGCCCTTCTGCTCGTAATCGCGCGCCGCGGCGGCGTAGATCTCGGGATCCTTGCGCGAGGCTTGCAGCGTCATTACGCCCACGACCGTCACGGACAGGACGATTCCCATCACGGTCAGGAACGCCACCAGACCCTTGTTGACTCGTTTCTGCGCCATTCGTCGCCTCGTATCTTCCCGCGTCTCCGCAGCCTGGGCCGCTCCGCGCCACCGGCCGTCAGGGCGGCCGCGGCGCGCCGCGCGCGTGGGCCGCGCGCCAATCCGGCAGATGGTCTTCGAACAGCACCGGCATGACCTTGGGCAGCAGCCGCTCCAGGGCCGCGAGGGATTCCTCGCGCCCTGCCAGTTGCGCCAGGCCCGTGTCGGTGAAGCGGATCTCGAACTTCGCATAATACGCGAAGCGGTCCGTCAGGTTCGCCTGAAGCAGGCGCACCTGGTCGCGCGTGGTCGCATAGGCGCCGTTGCAGTGGAAGAAGTACATCACCACGAAATCGCGGGACGCGCCTCCCAGTCGCGACGGCGCGCGAAACTGCATCACGCGCACCGGGACGCGATCGCCGGGCGCGTTGCAGCCCGGCGCCGTCACGGCCTGGTCCCAGGCGCCGGCGCGTTCGTAGCCCCCGGCCAGCCAGCATTCATCCGGAACATGCGGGACCATGTCGGGCTGGCCGGTGTAGTAGGTCACGAAGAGATGGGCGGCACCCGTGCGGTCCCCCGGAGGGCGCGTCGTATCGACCAGGACCAGGTTGACGTACTCCTGGGTGCCCAGCGTCTGCACCGTCTCTTCGCTCAGCGGCCGCACCACCTCCGGATGGGGGGCGTACTGCGGTCCGACGCGCGTCCGGTCGAACTGCGCCAGGGGGCGCTTGAGTGGCAGGGCCTCCTTCTTGAAGATCACGCGCCCCATCGACTCGAGCGACTTCATCGACGCGGCGGCGGCGGCCAGCACGGCCACGCAGACGACCAGCCGCGCGCTTCCGAACCAGCGCGACGGCGACGCGGTGACGGGCCGCGCGGGTGTCTCCAGCGTGGGCGCGGTGGGTGAGGTCAAAGCGTCGGCCATGGCGTGCCTCACGCGGACGCGCCGGTCGGCTCCCCGGCGCGCTCCTCGACCACCAGGTTGCTCAGCGTCCAGCCCAGTCCGGCGAACAGGGCGAAGCCCAGCGCCAGCGTGCCCATGCCCAGCGCGGTGTGATACGTGCCTTCGGCGTACTTGGGGTCCAGGAACAGGATGATCATGGTCGTGGACACGATTCGGACCATGTTGCAGAACACGGCGATCGGCACGCAGGCCAGCACCATGACGACGCGCTGCCAGCGCGGGCGGTCGGACATGAACGTCATCGCCACACCCAGCGCGCACAACGTGATCAGACTGCGCATGCCGCTGCACGCGTCTTCCACGCCGATCTTGTGCACCGTGCCCGCATAGGCGCACTCCAGAACCACCCCGTTCTTCTCGACGTCCACGGCCGGGAACATGCGCAGCAGCGCCGCGGCGACGTAGGCGCCGAGCTGCCGCAGCGGTGTGGTCAGCTCGAAGTACGTCCGCTGCGGAAGCGGGATGGCGAAGAACAGAAACGCCCAGGCCAGCCACACGCGCCTCAGGGCGCTCACGCCGCAGAGCATCACGATGACGCCCAGCAGGCAGATCATCATGGACAGCGGCTTGATGTACCCGAAGCGCAGCCCCCAAAGCGAGTACTGATAGAGCGCGAGCCCGAGAAGGACGACCGGCAGTCCCCACCAGGCGCCGCGGACGGGCGTGCCGCGGATTCGCTCCCAGTTGTAGTAGATGAAGTAGGCGCTGAACACCGGCACGATCCAGCCGTGGGACCAGTTGTCGTCATGCGTCCATTTGAAGGACAGGTCCCACAGCACGTGGTAGAACGCCGCCACGAACGCGGCCGTGACCACGCCGGCCTGTACGCGCTCCGCGGTTCCCCACGCCAGACGCGGGCGATCCGGCCAGCACGCCGCCGATGCCATCTACCATCCGCTCCCGGCCGCCCGGCCCGGGGGCCGGCGGCGCACGCTTTCGCACGCGAAGTCGCGAACTCCAGGCCCCGCGGCCGCCCGAGAACGCGGGGGATCAGAACGGCAGGCCGCGGTTCTGACGCTCGAACCGCCGCACGTCGACCGGATTGGACTGCGCCCCGTAGGCGTCCTTGTCGGCGAAGTTCCGGTCGTAGACGAATCCGAAGCCGTAAGTGAAGCGGAACGAGTTCCGCACGACGAACAGGAACGGCGCGACGATGTGCGACCCGACGTTGACGATGTCCTCGTCACGCAGCAGCACGTCGTCCTGGAGCCCGCCGAAGATCGCGTCCAGATTGACCGAGATGGTCAGCTCCTTGTCGGTCCCGGACTCGCGGCGGATGATCTCGCAGCGCTCGGGCCAGGCCAGGGCCGAGAACCCGCCTGCCAGGGCGATGGCCTGCTTGATGGTGATGTCGCGCCCGCCCAGCGCGTACACGCCGGGACGGTTGATCTCGCCCATCATGTAGAAGACGCCGACGTCCACGGGGATGTGGATGACGTCGCGATTGCGGACGACGATGTTGTAGCGCGGATCGCCGTTGCGCAGCGCGGCGTGGTCGATGGCGATGATCCGCTGGCTGAGGCCCTCGTCCGGGACGGACTCCCACGAAAACTCGCGCCGGCCCGACGGGTCGGTCGGGTCGTCCACGTCGCCGCGCGGCAGGTCGCGCGTGTCGCCGCCGGGCAGGTCGCGCTCGCCTTCGGGTTCGACCTGGGTCGGTTCGCCCGTCTCGGGGTCGTAGATGAGCGGTGCGAACTGCTGATCGGAGGATCGGCGAACGGGGTCGCGTCGCGCCGGTGCGGCGCGGCCGGCTGCGTTCCGCGGGTGCGCCCCGGTCTGGCGCGGCGCGAGGATCTGGTTCAACTCCTCCAATTCGCGGTCGCGCTCTCGCGGGCGGCTGGATGGGGCGTCCTGGCCGGTGCCCGCCGCGGTTGAGAAACTGACGTAATCGTCTTCCGGCTCCGTCGGCGGCGGGATCACCAGGCCGTCGGATTTGGGTCCCGGCTCGGTCGCCTCGCCGGTCTCCCGTCCGGGGCGTGCCGGTCCGTCCACCTGGCGGATGACGTAGAATCGCTTGGCGTTGGGGTCGATGCCGCGCGCGATGCTGATCGCGTCGAGCAAACGCAGCGCCGGATCGGTGATGGCGTACTGACCGGCCGCGGTGACCGCGCCGAGGATGTTGAACACCCGCTGCCGCGCGACGGCGACGAACACGCGCACCTGCGGGTCGGCCAGGATCTCGGCCTGGCGGAGCTGGCTTTTGATCTCCTGCTCGGCCTGGCGTTCCGTAAGTCCGTCGACCTTGACCGATCCGAGCTTCACGATGTTGACGAAACCGGTGGGCGTAACCTGCGCCTGCGTCACCTCCTGCAAGCCCTCGCGCAGCAGGTCGTCCACGACCACGGTCAGCGTGTCGCCCGGCCCGATGACGTAATCCTCGGCGACCGGGCTAAGGTCGTCGGCCGTCGGTTCGGTGGCATTGGCCGGCCCGCTGGGAGTGTCCCGCGAGGTGAGAACGCGTCGAATGCCGACTTCGTGGTACTCGACGCCAACCGGAAACCGACCGACTTTGGTGGGGTCGAGGAACCCGTTCGGCAGCCAACAGCCTGCGGAGCTCAGGGCTGCGACGCCCAGCACCGCGGCGGCGATTCTTCCGATTGCGCTCGGGCGACGCCGGCGCTGCATACCGCTCTCCTCGCGCGACAACGGTCCTGACACAATCCAAGTCGGTGGTAACGCCACGTACTCGGTCTCGCCCCGCGCCAAGACCTGCCGGAGCGCCCTGCGGCGCAAGGTCAGTCGGGGCACTGTAGACGCCATTCCCGGCCGGTGTCAAACGCACCGTGGCCTTGGCACGGTGACGAGACTCGTCTTCCGGCGGCCCGGCCTGCGCGGCCGAGCGAACGAGCGTCAGCCACATTATCGGCACGCCGGGGGCGCGGATTCGACCGCGGCGCCCGAAACCGGTTCCACGCGGCCCGCGGCGCGCGCAAATCCCGACACGTATATCGCACGATCGAACCGGTTACCGGTTCGCGCCGCCGATAGCTGCATTGACGTTTTCGCGAGCAGCCACCGCGTCCCGCCGCGCCGGGCGGCGGGGAGCGACGGGGGCTGGCCCCGAACATCCGGAACAGCCCGATGCGAATCGCCATCGTTGGTGCCGGCGGGCACGGTCGCGTCGTGCTGGACATCCTCCTCCAGCGCGGGCGTGACGAGGTGGTGGGTTTCCTCGACGGCAACCGGGACCTTCACGGGCGGCGGGTCGACGGGATCGAGGTGCTCGGGTCCGTCGAAAATCTGCCGCACTGCGTGGCGCGGCGAACGATCGAAGGTGCCGTCATTGCCATTGGCGACAACGGTACGCGGCGCGGCGTGGCGCGTCAGGTCGATCGGCTTGGGATTCCGCTCGTCAGCGCCGTCCATCCGTCCGCGACCGTGGCCCATAGCGCGACGCTCGGTCGGAACGTAGTGGTGGCGGCGGGCGTCGTTGTTTGTGCGCACTGCCAGATCGGCGACTCCGTGATTCTCAACACCGGGTGCATCATCGATCACCAGACGATGGTCGGGGAGGGCTGTCACGTATGCCCCGGCGTACGGATCGCGGGGCGCGTGGTGGTCGAACCCGGTGCGTTCGTCGGAATCGGCGCCACGGTGCTGCCGCGCGTCACCATCGGATTCGAGTCGATCGTGGGGGCCGGCGCGGTCGTGACCGAGAGCATTCCGCCCATGACGACGTGCGTGGGCGTCCCTGCGCGGCCCATCCGAAACGCCGAGCTGGACGAAGACGCAGCGGCGATGCTGCTGCCGGCGCGCGTTCCTGCGTCGGGGTTTCGACCGGCGGCTGCGGCGCCCACGGCGCCGTCACAGCCATCCCTGGGCTGACCGAGCGGGCGCAGGTGTCCCGATCGCGCGCGGCGCGTCACGTGCGGCTTTACCCGCGACGGGGGCTTGCGTATTCTACGGGCCTGATGCGGACAGCCGCCGTCGAGGTTGACGCCGAAGGGTGGGGTGCGCGCCGATGGGTGCGCGCCGCCGGGGCGCTGACGCTGCTGTTCACGCTGGCGGCGGCGGCACGGTTCCTCTGGCCGGGTGGGGCGGCGGTGGCGGCGGATGGGACGGGGGCGGCGTCCCGCGCACCGGATCCGGCGCGGGGTGGGACACGGCTGGGCGCGGGCGTACTTCGCTACCGTGGCGTGGCGATCCAGATGCAGACCGGGTTCGGCCCGGTCGAGGCATACATGCCGCTGATCCGCGAGATCGCGGGGCTGGGGGCCAACACGGTGCTGCTGTGCACGCCGGCGCTGATGGAGCACGCCCGGGCACAGGCGATCTTCATCGACGCGCGCAAGACCCCGGCGCCGCGGGAGTTCGTGCAGTTGATCCGCGAGGCCAAGCAGCTCGGCCTCCAGGTGATCATCATGCCGATGGTGCTGCTGTCGCATCCTCGCGGCAGCGAGTGGCGCGGGGTGATCGAGCCGCCGGACTGGGACGACTGGTTTCGGCAGTACCGCGAGTTCGCGGTCCACTTTGCGAACATCGCCCGGGATGGGGGGGCGGACGCGCTGATCGTCGGCTCGGAGCTGGTGAGCACGGAGAAATTCACCGCGCAGTGGGTGAAGACCATCGACCTGGTGCGGCAGTATTACCCAGGCGCGTTGGGGTATTCGGCCAACTGGGACCACTACAAGCCGATCCAATTCTGGGACAAGCTCGACTTCGTGGGAATGACCAGCTACTACAAGCTGGCCGACCGGGGCGGGGCGAGCGTGGAGGAGATGGTGTCGCGCTGGCGCCCGATCCGTGAGGAGATCGAGGCCTGGCAGCGAAAGGTGGGTAAGCCCGTGATCCTGACCGAGGTGGGCTGGTGCAGCCAGGAAGGGGCGGCCACCGCGCCGTGGAACTACTATCAGAACATGAAAGCCACCCCTGCGGGACTGGAAGAGCAGCGCCGGCTCTATGAGGCGTTCGTAAAGGCGTGGGAGGGCTCGGCGTCACTTTCCGGCGTGATCTGGTGGGAGTGGACGGCGGCAAGCGGCGGAGCGAGCGACTATGGCTACACGCCCAAGAACAAGCCGGCCGAGCGCGTGATGCGGGAGTGGCTTTCGCGCGACCCGGGCGGCGGCGGCGCGGGTTCGCCGGCCGCCGGCTCGTGACAGGGCGGCTGATGCGCAAGCGGGTTGTCATCCTTGGCGCGACGGGGTCGATCGGGCAGTCGGCCCTTGAAGTCAGCGACGCGTTGCGCGACGAAGTGGAAGTGGTGGGGATCGCCGCCCGCCGGCAGTGGGAACTCCTGGCCGAGCAGGCGCGGCGCTATCGCGTCCCGTACGTGGCGATCGCCGACAGCGGCTGCGCCGAGCCGCTGCGACGGGCCTGTCCGGCGGAAACGCGCGTCATGAACGGATCGGACGGGCTGGTGCGGCTGGTCCAGGAGAGCGGCCCCGATTTCGTTCTGGCGGCGATCGTCGGGGCGGCCGGTCTTCCGGCGACGCTGGCCGCCGTGGAGGCGGGTATCGACGTCGGCCTGGCCAACAAGGAATCGTTGGTGATCGCCGGATCGCTCCTCATGCCGCTCGCGGCAGAGCGTGGCGCCGCGCTGGTCCCGGTCGACAGCGAGCACTCGGCGATCTTCCAGGCGCTGCAAGGCGCGCGGCGCGAGGACGTCCGCAGAATCTACCTTACCGCGTCGGGCGGCCCGTTTCGCACGTGGAGTGCCGCCCGGATGGCGTCGGCGGGCGTCGCGGACGCGCTGCGCCACCCGGTGTGGACGATGGGCCCCAAGATCACGATCGACAGCGCGACGATGATGAACAAGGCTCTGGAAGTGGTCGAGGCGCATCACCTGTTCGGTCTGGACGTTGACCAGATCGAGGTCCTGGTCCACCCCGAGTCCATCGTTCACTCGATGGTGGAATTCTGCGACGGGTCGCTCATCGCGCAGCTCGGCAGCCCCGACATGCGCACCCCCATCCAGTACGCGCTGACCCATCCGCGGCGGCGCGGCTGCCCGTCGCCGGACCTGAGCTGGGACCAGGCGCGCAGCCTGACCTTCGAGCCGCCCGATGCGACCCGCTTCCCCGCGCTGCGGCTGGGGTTCGAGGCGGCGCGGCGCGGCGGGACGGCGGCGGCGGTGCTCAACGGTGCGAACGAGGCCGCGGTGGCGCGCTTCCTGGCCGGGGGGCTGGGGTTTGCCGACATTGCCGCGGCGTGCGAGGCGGCGCTCGTGCGGCACGCCTGGTCGCCGCGTCCGGGAATGGAAGAGCTTCTGGCCGCGGACGCATGGGCGCGGCGATTCGTGGAGGAATTCCCCCGATGCTGATCGGTCCGGGACTTGCGGACGTCCCCGCCTGGCTCTCCGACACGCTTCAGTTCCTGAAGGTCGTGGTCGGGTTCTCGCTCATCATCTTCGTGCACGAGCTGGGGCATTTCCTGGCCGCCAAGTGGGTCGGGGTGCGCGTCGACCGATTCGCGATCGGGTTCGGCTACCGCCTGTTCGGATGGCGTCGCGGGGAGGGCTTTACGTTCGGGAATCGCCCGAACTACGTGCCGGCGGACCTGTCCGAGCGCCGCTACGGGGAGACGGACTACTGCTTCAAGGCGCTGCCGTTCGGCGGGTACGTCAAGATGCTCGGCCAGGACGACATCCAGATCGACGACAAGACCGGGCGCGTCTGGGTGGACGACCCGCGGGCGTTCACCAACCGTCCGGTGCGGCATCGAATGATGGTGGTGTCCGCGGGCGTGCTGGCGAACCTCGCGTTTGCGGCCGTGGTCTTCATGGGCGTGTTCCTGGCGGGGATCCGGATGCCGGCGCCGGTGATCGGGCTGGTCGATCCGGAGTCGCCGGCGGCCCGCGCCGGGCTGCTGGCCGGCGACCGGGTGCTGTCCATCAACGGCCGGCACACCGACACGTTCAAGGACGTCGCCATTACGACCGTGCTGGGGGACGGGCCCTTCACCTTCGAGGTGCAGCGCGACGGCAAGCCGCTGGACCATCCGATCGTCGTCGATTCCGAGTGGAGCGAGGCGCATCAGTTCAAGACCATCGGCGTGCTGCCGCTGTTCACGACCACGCTTACGCGGGACGGAGACGCGGTGGAGGGTTCGCCCGACCTCCGCGCCGGCGACCGGATCATCAGCGTCAACGGCGAGCCGGTACGCTCGGCGATCGACGTCCACCTGGCGTTCCAGCGCAGCCGCGGGGGCGTCGCCGACGTGGTGGCGGAGCGTCCCGATCCGGGCGACCCGTCGCAAAGTGTCACCGTCCACAGCCGGCAGCGGGCGCGGTTCGTCATCAGCGGCGATCCGCAGCCGGAGCGTGGCGTGCGCGGCGACGATGCACACGTGCTGGGATTCCGGCCGCGACGCTCGGTGGGCGTCGTGGTTCGCGGCGGCGCTGCGGAGAAGGCGGGCGTGAAGGAGGGGGACGTGATCGCGAGCTGGAACGGGGTGCCGCAACCGACGTTTGCGGAGATCACGGAGGCGATCGCGGCGTTGGTGGACAAGCCGTGCGAGGTGGTGGTGGAGCGGGCCGGGCGGCTGGTGCCGCTGACGATCGTGACGCGGCGGCCTTTCAGCTTTTTCGGGGGCGCCAAACCGATGGCGGGCATCAGCTTCGAATTCGAGGACGGTCGGCCGATCATGAGCGGGGTGCCCCCGGCCGGGACGCCGGCCGCGCGGCTCGACCTGCCGCGCGGGGCGGAGATTCTGAGCGTGGACGGGTCGCCGACGCCGGCGTGGCACGATGTGATCGACGCGTTGGCCGGCGCAGCGGGACGCAGCGTGACGGTGGAGTACGTCAGCGGGGGGACGCACGTCACGGCGGAGACGGCGATCCCATCGAGCCTGGTGAACGAGCTGGCCTTGCCACCGGACGCCGTCATCCGCAGCATCAACGGCCAGGACAAGGTGAAGGTGCAGGCGACGGACGCGAAGGGGCAGAAGCGCGAGGTGCAGATGTCGCTGCCCTCGCCGGCGGCAGTGAAGCGTCTGCTGGCGTCGCAGGTGGGGCAGACGGTCAGCGTGCGGTACCGGGTCGGGCTGGGCGCGGCGGTGGAGAAGCGGTTTCACGTCACCGCCGACAACGTCGATCCGTGGCAGCTTCGCTACGGCTACGACTACGAGTGGCAGAGCCGGTTCAGCGTGGCCGAGGAGCGGATTCACGCGCACGGCAACCCGCTGCGCGCGATGTGGATGGGGGTCGAGCTGACCACGCAGGAGGTCGTGGGGGTGTACCAGGTCATCAAGCAGATGGCGTCGCGCAACATGAGCGTCGAGTACGTCGAGGGGCCGGTGGGGATTCTCAGCCGCGCGACCGAGGTGGCCAAGGAGGGCTTCACCGACCTGGCGTTCTTCCTGGCGATCCTGTCGGTGAACCTGGCGGTGATCAACTTCCTCCCGCTGCCGGTGGTCGACGGGGGGCTGATGCTGTTCCTGCTGATCGAGAAGATCAAGGGGCGGCCGCTGAGCATGAAGACGCAGATGGTGAGCACGCTGGTGGGACTGGCGCTGATCGTGATCTGCTTCCTGGCGGTCACCGTCAAGGACGTCGTCAAGTTGTTCAGCTAGGCGGCGTCGCGGCATGGCCAAGGAAAACCTGGCGCACGTCGTGAACGAGTTCCAGCGCAGCGCCGCGCTGGTGGTGGAGGAGCTGGGACGCCACATCGTGGGGCAGCAGGAAGTCCTGCGGCAGATGCTGGCCGCGATCTTCACGCGCAGCCACTGCCTGCTGGTGGGGGTGCCGGGGCTGGCCAAGACGCTGATGGTGTCAACCCTGGCACGGATCACGTCGCTGGAGTTCAAGCGCATCCAGTTCACGCCGGACCTGATGCCCTCCGACATCACGGGCACGCAGGTGATCGACGAATTGGCCGACGGGCGGCGCGAGTTCCGCTTCGTGCCGGGTCCGGTGTTCGCGCACATCGTGCTGGCCGACGAGATCAACCGTGCGCCGCCCAAGACGCAGGCGGCGATGCTTCAGGCGATGCAGGAGCGCGAGGTGACCTCGGGCGCGCAGACGTACGCGCTGCCCAATCCGTTCTTCGTCATCGCGACGCAGAACCCGATCGAGCAGGAGGGCACGTACCCGCTGCCCGAGGCGCAGCTCGATCGCTTCATGCTCAACGTGTGGGTCGACTACCCGTCGCTGGCTGAGGAGCAGCGCATCCTCTCCCAGACGACCGCCGAGGAATCGCCCGACGCACACGTGGTGCTCAACGACCGCCAGATCCTCAACATGCAGAAGGCGGTGGCCGCCGTCCCCGCGACGGACTACGTCGTGGACTACGCGGCGCGGCTGGCGCGCGCCTCGCGGCCCGCGGATGCGTCGGCGCCGGAGTTCGTCCGCAAGTTCGTCGACTGGGGCGCCGGGCCGCGCGCCGGCCAATGCCTGATCCGCGCCGGCAAAGCGTTCGCCGCGATGGACGGCCGCTACAGCGTCAGCCTGGAGGACATCCGCCGGGCGGCCATCCCCGCCCTGCGGCACCGGATCGCGTGCAATTTCGCGGCCCAGGCGCACGGCATCGATGCCGTTGAGATTGTGCGACGACTGCTCGAGGCGGTGGAAGAGCCGCGCATTCCGGAATTCGAACGCGGCTGAACCCGCGCGGTTCGGATAGCGCGGGAGTTCGCCGCCGCGACGCGCTGGACGGGCGGGGCGTGGCCGATACATTACGGGAACTCGGGACGCCACGGATGGATTGGAGGACGGGCATGGTGCGATGGGGCGTCTGTGTGGTCGCGCTGTACGGCGCCGCCGGATGCCGACCCGCGTTCACCGAGCTGGCGCGGAACGGGATCACGCTCTATGTTCCCGGCGCCGGGAACGTGGATTTCGGCGACGCGGGGCTGCGCGAAGGGCTGGCCGCCGCCGGGTACAAGGGGCAGGTGGCGTCGCTGACGTGGACGCTGACGTTCAACCCGGCGCTCGACCAGGCGGTGCGAATCCACGCGCGGCTGGCCGCCTCGGAGCTCGCGCGGCTGATCGAGTCCTATGTCGACAAGTTCCCCGGGCGGCGGATCAACCTCGTGGGCCTGTCGGCGGGCACCGGCATCGTCATCTGGGCGCTGGAGGACCTCAAGCGCGGGTACCAGGTCGACGAGGTGGTGCTGCTGGCATCGAGCCTGTCGTGCGACTACGACGTGTCGAAGGCGTTGGCGAAGGTGAAGGGGACGCTCCACAACTACTACTCCGAGCAGGACATGGTCCTGGCCGGGCCGATGAAGGTCTTCGGCACGATCGACCTCAAGTACGGCGTGGATGGAGCGGGCGCGGTCGGGCTGAAGCGGGCGCGGAGCGATCGCGTGGTGAACGTGCGCTGGCGGCCCGAATTCGAGAAGTACGGATACTACGGCGGGCACACGGACGCGACGTCGCCGAAGTTCGTTCAGGCGTTCATTGCCCGCGATCTGAAAGTGGACGGGACCACGCGCGATGCAGACGTTGCCACTGCTCCGGCGACAGCTCCTCGGGACGCGCCGCCGGGTTCACACCCACGAGCTCCAGCACCTCCGGCCGCGATGGGAATGCGCGGTTGAGGATGCGGCGCAGCGTCTGGCGGCGGTGCGAGAAGCACTTGCGCACGAAGTCCGCGAAGGGCCGCCCGGTCGCTTCCGCGCTTTCGTTGGGCCGCAGCAGCACCATCTCCGACTCCACCTGCGGGCGCGGCCAGAAGGCCGCGGGAGGCAGGCGCGCCACGGTCTCGACGGTCGCAGCGCACTGCGCGATGACCGAGATCGGGCCATATTGAGGCGTGCGCGGCTGCGCGACGAGCCGCGCCGCGACTTCGCGCTGGAGGGTACAGGCGAGCAGCGCCGGCCGCGGCGCCTCCAGGTGCAGCAGGTTGGCCAGCAGCGGGGTGGCGACCTGGTAGGGCAGGTTCGCGACCAGCTTGAAGCGACCGCCCGGCGCACACCGCGCACCCAACGCCCGCAGCACGTCGGAGTGGATTTCGTGCTTTGAATCCAGCACGTCCCGGCACACCAGCGCCAGGCGTGGCTGGTCGTGGAAGCGGGACGCCAGCAGTTCCTGGAGCCCGCGATCGATCTCGACGGCGACGACCTGCGCGCCGCGGTCCAGCAGGAGCTCGGTGAGCGAGCCGGTGCCCGGCCCGACCTCGAGGACCGTTTCCCCGGGCGCGAGCTGCGCCGCATCGAGCAGCTTGCGCATCAGGTTGAGATCGATGAGGAAGTTCTGGCCGAAGCGGTGCAGCGGCGCGAGGCCGGCGGCGGCGAGGAGTTCGCGGATCTGTTGCAGCGTCTGGCCGGGCATGCGGGGACGCGCGCGGGTGGCAGCGCCGCGGCGGCGTCAGTCCGCGGCGCGGAAGGCGTAGGCGTCCAGGTTCAACAGGTTCGTGCCCGCCATCTTCGCAAGCTGGAGGAAGTGCGTCGCGCTGGCGATCTCCTCGACCTGCTCGTCGACGAACCATTGCAGGAAACTGCGCGTGGCGTAGTCCTTCTCCTTCTCCGCCAGCGCAACCAGGTCGTTGATCTGCTGCGTGACCTTCTCCTCGTGCGCAAGCGCCGCCTCGGCAATCGCGACCACGGACGCGAACTTCGCCTTGGGTGCGGGAAGCGCGCCCAGCGTAACCGTCGCGCCGACCTCGAGGACGTAGTCCAGGATCTTCATCGCGTGGCCGCGCTCTTCCTCGCTCTGCTTGCGGAAACGCGCGGCCAGGCCCTTGAGCGCCATCCCGTCGAGTACGCAGGCCATGGCCAGGTAGGCCTGACAGGCGAGCAGTTCGCTGTCGATCTGGTCGTTGAGCTGCCGGTTCATCGCGCTGGAGATCATCACGGGTCACGGTCCTTTCGCTGGGCTTTCCTGAGCGCATTAGAAACGAAACCGGCGGTTGGGCAAGCCGAGGGCGGGCGGGGGTTGGCGGCAGCGTCGGGCGGGAGTGAAAGGGCGGAGCGGGCCTGTAAGCCGAATTCTGTGCCCGGCCTTGCGGCGGGCGGCGATCATTAATCTGGGCCCGCCGTTGCCGGCGGGCTCGAGCGCCCTACCCGGGGCTGGTTGCGAGCCGGGCCGGCTCTCGCCCCTTACTTGGGCTTGCAGGCGGTGGGGTTTACCGTGCCGCGCCCGTCGCCGGGCGCGCGGTGCGCTCTTACCGCACCATTTCACCCTTGCCTGATCCGTCCGGTAGGACGGCCATCGGCGGTGTGTTTTCTGTGGCACTTTCCCTGGGATCGCTCCCGGTGGCCGTTAGCCATCACCGTGCCCTGTCCTGTTCGGACTTTCCTCCGATCCCGTTGCCGGGATCGGCGATCGCCCGGCCCGCTCCGCCACGCGAATGGTAACGGAAAGCGGCCGGTACCTGGGGGCGCCGGCCGCTGCACCGCGGCGGGTCAGGCTGGCCGTCTCGCGCGGGACGCGCCCCTTGGGGTAGATCAGGTTAAGCGGCACGCCGGCGCGCCGGAAGCGCTCCAGCTCGCGCTGGATCGCGGGATTGGGCCGCGTGAAGTCAGCGATGAGCGGCACGACGCCCAGCTCGCGAAACGTGGCGACCACCCCGGGCTGATGCAGCGCGACGGCCTTATTAGTCTGGCACGTCAAACACCATTTCGCCGTGAAGTCGACGTAGACCGTGTAGCCCTCCTGGTTCAGCAACTCGGCCAGGCCCGGCCTCCAGGGCGCCCACGGCAGCTCGGCGCTGCCGGCCGGCATTGTGCGATAGGCCTGTTCCACCGACGCGATGACGTCGTCGGCCGCGCGCCGCAGCGCGGTCGGAGAATCGTCGACCATCTCCGCCACGGTGGTGGTCCCCGCGTCGGCGGCCACGCCGGTCGCCAGCCAGCGATAACAGAACGCACCCGCGACGACGGCGGCGACCGCGGCGCCGTGCGCGGCCGCCCAGCGCGGCCAGGAGGCGCCCAGCCCTGCCATCCCGATCAGCCAGCACCCCAGGCCGACGAAGCAGAGCAGCGCCATGACGCCGACCAGTGCCGCCGGCGCTACCAGGTAGCTCAGGATCCAGAGCAGCCACACCGCCGTCCCCAGCAGCACGAAGCCCATGAACTGCTTGAACACGATCATCCAGTTCCCCGGCCTGGGCACGAAACGCAGCCAGGCCGGGAATGCGGTCAACAGCACGTAGGGCGCGGCCAGTCCCACCCCGACGGTCATGACGCCCAACACGGTCAACGGCGTCGGCAGACGCGTCAGGTGACCCAGCGCGGCCGCGAGGAACGGCGCCGTGCAGGGCGTGGCCAGCGCGGTGGCGAAGACCCCGTTTGCGAACGCGCCGCCGAATCCTTCCCGCTCGGACGCGCTGCCCAGCGCGTCGGCGGCTCGGCCGGGAAGCTGAATCTCGAACAGCCCGAAGAGGCTGAGCGAGAAGGCGACGATGATGGCGATGAGCACGATGACATAGGTCGGGCTCTGCATGAACCCGCCCCAGGCGAGCTTGAAGCTGGCGATCATCACCGCCAGCACGGCGAAGCTGGCCAGGATGCCGCCCGCGTACGCCGCGCCCAGCGCGAGGATGCGGCCGCGGCTTTCGCCCCCCTGGCGCATGAAGCTGAATATCTTCAGCGAGATGACCGGCAGCACGCAGGGCATGATGTTGAGGATCGCGCCCCCAAGGAACGCCCAGAACAGCAGCTTCCACAGCGGGACCGGCTCGTTGCTGACCTTACTGCCCGTCGCGCTTCGCAGCGCGTCCGTCACGATCCCCGGCGTGAGAACCTCCGGCAGCACGATCACGCCTGCGGCCGATGCCGCGTCCGTCGCGGGGCTCACGTCGGCGGAGCTCCGCGCCGCTCCGTCACTCGTAGGCGCGGCCGGCACAGGCGGAGAATCCACCTGCGTCGCAACGGGCGCGTCAGGAACGGGCGCGTCGGTCGTCACGTCGGCGCCCGCCGGAAGAACCTCGAGCCGCAGTCGCGCCTCGGCCAGCTCGGGCGGGAAGCACTGGCCGGCGTCGTTGCAGGCCTGGTATTGCACCAGCAGCAGCAGGTCGCGCGGCCCGGGTTTCAACTTCGGGTCGGAGACCTTGAACGGCGTGCGAATCTCGATCCGGCCGGCGTGCTGCCGCACGCGGCCGAACCCCTCCACGTTGGCGACCTTCGGCTCGGGCCAGCGCTGCTCGTTCAGCGCGAACTCGACGCCGTCGAGCGATTCGATGAACAGGCGTGCGGCGATGAGGTCCTTCGAGCCCGGATCGCGATCCTGGATGTGCAGTCCCGGCTCAATACGGAGGACGACGACAAGTTCGCCCGATCCGCCGATCGGGACCCGCGCGGTGGTCAGGGTGGCTTCGCTGCCCTTCAGGCCGCGGGCGGAAGCGAGCGGCGCGGGCAGCGCGGCGCGGGCGTCCTCGAACAGCCGGGGCTGCCGCGGCGGCCCCATCGCGTCGCGTACCGCGAGCCGCACCTCGCCGGCCGCCTCGACAAAGACGCACTGCTCTTTGCAGACCAGGGCGCGAACCGTCACGCCGATGGGCAGGTCCGTCCCGGGCGCGATGGTGTCGGCCACGCGCAGCCGCGCGAGGAAGACCGGCTTGCCCTCGTACGCGAGGTAATCCATACCCCCGGTCTGTCCCAGCTCCGGTCGCGGGAATCGGACTTCGCCGACGGAGACGCCGGCGGGGGCCCGGAAGGTGAACGTGGTGGGCGCACCGGTGTCGAGCACGATCCGGTGGTAGGCGTGCCAGCCGGGCTGGATCGCCAGCTCCACTGCCAGCTCGGTCTCCCCGCCGGGCTTGACGGCCTCGTGGGCCGCGACCAGGCGGGCCGTGAGCGACGGTTTTTCGACCTGGGTCAGCGCGAACAAGGCGAGCCAGACGGACATACTCATGCGCGAACACCTCGGGGCAACGTCTGGCGGTATTCTAACAGCCTGCCGGCGGAGCAGCGGGAGACGACGGAGCGTGACCTCGTCCGGCGCGGCATCCTGCCGACTGGCGCCACCAAACCGGGCGGCGCGAGGCCAGTGCGTCACGGGCTGACTTCCGCAAGCCGACTCTTAGCGGACAACAAACGTAAACGGGCGCGGTCCTCTCATCCGTGCCGTCGCGGTGGGGATGCTCTCCGTTCGGGCGGTGGCTCAGCCGGCGACGTGGGATGGTCAGTGCGTCCCGAGCGAGTTGGCCAGACTGATCGCGTCGGACGCGATCGAACATGAACACGTCGGCGAATGCGGCGCGTTCTCGGGCGATACCGCCCTGCTCGGCGCTCCCGCGAAGTCCGTCGATGACGTCGACGGCGTCAACGGATTCGACGTCCAGCCGCTCCGTGACCTGTTGAACGGCGTCGGTTGGCCGTGCTTGCCCTGCGCGGCGGACGTCAACACCGACGGGTCGGTCGACAGCGACGACATCGCCGGGCTCACTGGCTGCCTGACCCCCGGATGAAGCCGCTCCAAGCGACAGAAGAATGGCTGTGGGACTGGCGATCGCCGCATGCGAATGCGGCTAACTGCTGGTCACGATCGCGTCGTTGACGGAGACGAGGATCCCGAAGGACCGCTCATCCCCCACGAAGCGGAAGCGGATCACGTCGCCGCACTCGAACTCGGCGCCGCGCTCGATGGCACTGGTGGGCTGCGCGCCGATGATCGGGTCGCCGTTGTCGTCCAGAAGCTCGGCTGCGTCGCTGCGGATTGCGGCCAGCCGATCGCAGTCGAAGGTGAATTCGAGCACGTCGCCGGGTGCAAGCAGCCCGGTGGCCAACCCGTCGCCGGGATTGAACAGCCCGAAGCCGTCGGGGTCGTCCGTCGTCACCATGGACGGATCGACCTCGAAGTCGGTGTCGTTGACCACCTGAACGGTGACCACCCCGCCGTCCAGCACGTTGAAGCCCGCCTCGCAACCCGCGCCGAGGATGAGCGCGCCGCACGCGCCCGCCAAGGTCAGAACCGCCCGACGCGAGAACCTGCACATGTCTCGTGCTCCTTGCCCGCCGGCAATGCTAACGCGCGGCGATGAAATCGCAATCGCGGCGGGCGCCGTTCCGCGCCTCGTCGTGGCTAGGGGGATTCCAGCTCGGGGCGCAGGTCCGGGAAATCGCGGGCCAGGCTTTCGCGCATCTTCGCGACATCGGAGGCCGCTACACCGGTTCGGGCCGCCTCGGCCAGCAGTTGCCGAACCCGCGCAGCGTCGCCGGAGTCGGCGGCCAGCCACGCGCGCAGCCACCAGGCCCGCGGGTGCGCCGGGACGCGCCGCAGCGCCGCCGTCAGCCAGCCGTCCAGCGGCGGACGGCGCTCCGGCGGTGTCCGCACGAAGGATTCCGCCAGGCTGACGTAGCTGTCCGCCAGCCCGCGGTCGATCGCGGCCGGATCGGGCGCCGTGTGTCCGCGAGGTAGTGCGAACTGGGCGACGACGGCGCGCCCGGCCGTCTCGTCGCCGGCCGCAAGCAGGTACGCGGCCAGCCGCCGGCGGTAAGGCTCGGCCATGGCCTGGTAGTGCTGGGCCTGAATGCGCGGCAGGGCGGCGATGGCTTCCTCGACGCGTCCGGCGGCCTGGCGTGCCTGGGCGAAGTCGGCGCGGAACTCGTACTCCGCCTGCTCGGCGCGCGCCACGGAATAAAGCTCCGGCAGACGCCGGCGAAGCGATCGGTAGAGCGTGGCGGCCCGCTCGGCGAAGCGCCCCGCGGTTCCCGCGTCGCCGTCCAGTGCGGCGACCGCGGCGGCCAGGCGGAACGTCTCGGGCGCGCGCGACGCGATGATCGAATCAACCGCCGTGGCCGGATCGATCGGACCGGCCTCGACCAGCAGCACCTCGAGCCCGCCGCGGAACTCGCCGGTGGCGGCGACGCGTCGCAGCGCCGCGTGCCACTCCGGGTGCGGGAAGCCGGACCGCAGTGCGTCGCGCAGCAGGGCGGCGTTGCGGCTGCCCGTGCCGGGATAGCGCAGCAGCGCGAGCAGCGCCTCCTCGTCGTAGGGCGACTCGTTGCGCTGCGCATGCCACGCCTCGACCGCGCGGCGGCGCCACTCGGAGGCGGTCGGCACGTCCGTCTCGCGCAGCAGCTCGACGATCATCTCCGCCGCCCGGGCCGCCAGCGCCGGCATCCGCGACAGCGTCGGCGCACGTCCGTGCAGGGCGACCGCCGCACCGAACGCGGCGCCGGCGGCGTCCACCGCGCCCTGCAATCCCGCGCCGCCGGCAGGCGCGCTCGAGGCGGCCTCGAACGCCGCCCGCGCCTGCGCCAGGCGCGCCCGCACGGCGAGCTCCTCGGCGTAGAGCACCCGCAGCGGATCGAACAGACGCTGGCGGGCCCGCTGCGCCTGCTCCAGCGCGACCGCAAAGGACGAGTCGCTCATGGCCGCGTAGGCGGCCCGCTCGGCCAGTACGCCCGACCAGTTGACGACGGTGACGGCGCCGGCCGCCAGCGACAGGAGCGCGGCGCTCCCGGCGATCGCGCCGCGCGCGACCGGGCCGACGCCTCGCCCGTCCCTCTCGGCGTCGTCTCCCGACCCGTCCCGAAGGCACGCCGCCCAGCCCAGGCCCAGCAGGACCGCGTATTCGGCCGGCACACCCGGCAAGCGCAGGCTGACGTTGAACAGCATCTCGGTGGTCAGGGCGGCCAGCGACGCCAGGATCGCCACGCGCCACCAGCGATCGGCGTCGCGCCGCAGGGTGAGTCGATAGAGGGCCAGGCCGCTGGCCAGAAGTCCACCCACGAAGGTCACCCCCCCCAGCAGCCCGATCTCCGCGAACACCTCGAACAGCTCGTTGTGCGCGTGCCCGGCCCAGTCGCCCAGGAACGCCGCCGGGTCGAGCTGCCGATCGTTCAGGCTCAGCACTCCCGTCAGCCGCGCGAACGACGCGGCTCCGACGCCCGAAACGGGGCGGCGCGACCAAAGCTCGGCCGCGTAGCGCCA
Organism: uncultured Planctomycetales bacterium; assembly: GCA_964401365.1. Classification (GTDB taxonomy): domain Bacteria; phylum Planctomycetota; class Phycisphaerae; order UBA1845; family Fen-1342; genus CAYNYG01. The sequence goes on from CAYNYG010000011.1 coordinate 73,119, forward strand.
CATGTACCCGCGGAACCGGATCGTCTCGCTGCGGTCCAGCAGGTCCAGCACCGGTGTGAAGTACGCCGCCAGGGCCGCCCCAATCACGGCCAGGACCGCGGCGGCGCTCAGTACGTACCGTGTGCGCCGGCCGACGTTCACCAGCACCAGCGTGGCCACCCCCGCCGCCAGGCCGATCATGGCGGCGCGGGCGCCGGTGAGAACCAGGCACCAGGTGAGTGGGATCAGGGCGGCCGCGGCCGCGCCGGCGGCGAGCCGCGCGCGCGGGTCGTGGCGGATCGGCTGGAACGCGACCCGGGCGACGTGGCAGACGGCGACCAGGATGGCCGGCAGCAGGGTCGCCGCCAGCGTGCCGGGATTGCCGATCGGGAACCCCGGGCGGTGGTTCGGGCTTCGTTCATGGAAGTACCAGATACAAAGAACGGCGGCGGCCGCCCCGGCGGCCAGCAGCCCGCCCAGGACGGCGCGGATCTGTGGTGGGCGCAGCGTCGCACCGAGAGCGGCCGCACCCCCGACGATCATGAAGTACAGCGCCGCCTGCCGCAGGGAGAGCGACGCGTCTCCCGACCAGGTGGCGCTGAACGCCGAGACGGTCACCCACGTCCCCAGCAGAACCGCTCCGGTCAGGGCGAGGCGTGCCCGGCGGTATGGCTCGACCGGCACCCGTCGGGCTGCTGCCGCCGCGAGCAGCGCCAGCGCCAGCGCGACGCCGACGTAGAACGCCAGGTCCTTGATTTCAATCCCGCGCGCGGTCGGGGTCCATCCGCCCAGTGACAGCGCGGTCATCAGCGCGCGTAGCGCGGAGCCCGGCGCCCAGGGGATCAGTCCGGGGTAGACGTCGTTGGGATCCGGACTGAGCAGAAAGAACGTGCACAACACAACCGCTAGCGCGATCCACATCGCGAAATACGAGACGTTGTCACGCTGCGGACCAGGGCGCGGCGGAGCGGTTTCCACGGTGGAGCGATTATGGGGCACGCGGCCGGCCGACGCACGCGCAGGCGGAGCGTGTTGACGCGCACGGCGCGCGCGCCGACGATGGCGCTACGACGACAATCCGCGAGAGGTTCGCTAAAGGCGTGCGTATTATCAGTCGATAATGCGTTTGGAGGTGTACGAGCGAGGCTCGCCGACCCCACCCTTCCGTCGCAAACCCAACGCTCGGCGGTGAAAATGACATCGGCAGTTGCGTTCCTCGAGACGCGGCAACCGGACCGGCGTCCCATTCTGCGCGACCTGACCGGGAAGCGAATCCACATGATCGGGATCGGTGGCTCGGGCATGTCCGGGCTGGCCGGCGTGCTGCTGCGACAAGGCGCGCAGCTTTCCGGCACCGACCAGACCGCCTCCGACGTGCTGCACGACCTGTCGCGTCGCGGGGCCGCCATCACCACCTCGCCCTGTCCCGACGACCTGCCTGGGGATACCGAGCTGGTCGTCGCTTCCGCCGCCGTTGCCAACAGCCACGCCCAGGTGCGGCAGGCGTCGCAGCGCGGGATTGCCATCTACAAGTACGCCGAGATGCTGGGGAACCTGATGGCGGCCCGGCGGGGCATCGCCATCGCCGGCACGCACGGCAAGAGCACCAGCACGGGCTGGGTCGCCTTCGTGCTGCGCGGCGCCGGGCTCGACCCGAGCTTCGTGGTGGGCGCCGCGGTCGAGCAGTTGGGCGGGGGCAGCGCAGCCGGAACGGGCGAACACTTCGTGGTCGAGGCGTGCGAGTTCGACCGTTCGTTCCTCAATCTGCACCCGATCTGCGCGGCCATCCTCAACGTCGACGCGGACCACCTCGACTATTACGGCACCATGTCGCAGGTCGAGGTCGCGTTCCGCCAGTTCGCCGCGCTGGTGCCGTCCGAAGGCCTTCTCGTGGTTAACGGCGACGATCCCCGCTGCCGCGCGATCCCCGCTGCCGCCCCGATCCAGACCTGCGGGCTGGGAGACGACTGCTACTGGCGAGCGGCGGACGTTCGCGGCGAACGCGGGTACTACAGCTTCGACGTACAATGCCGGGGCCGGGCGCTCGGCCGGGTGCGGCTTGGCGTCGCGGGTCTTCACAACGTCGCTAACGCGCTGGCGGTGATCGCCGTGTGCCACTGGTGCGGTGCCGGGTGGGGCGACATCGTGCGCGGGCTGGCGGAGTTCCGCGGTGCGACGCGGCGCATGACCCTTCGCGGCGACGCGGCCGGTGTGCGGGTCATCGACGACTATGGCCATCATCCCACGGAAATCCGCGCGACGCTGACCGCGATCCGCGAGAGCCTCGAGCCGCGGCGCCTTCGCTGCGTGTTCCAGCCGCACCAGCACTCGCGCACGCGGCTCCTGTTCGACCAGTTCGCCGAATCGCTGGCGCTGGCCGACGACGTGATCGTGCCCGACATCTACGCCGCCCGCGACGCCGACGAGGATCGGGCGGCGGTGTCGGGGGAGCGGCTGGCGGCGGCGGTATGCGCCCGCGGGGGACGCGCGCGGTATATTCCGGCCTTCGACGGCATCGTCGCCTGCCTTGCGGACGAGGCGGCCGGTGGCGACGTGATCGTGACCATGGGCGCCGGAGACATCTGGAAAGTCTCTCATGCACTGCTGGACCGGCTGCGAGGCGATCTGCCAACCTGAGGTGGCGCTGGCGCCGTTCACCTGGTACAAGCTCGGGGGTCCGGCCGAGTGGTTTCTGACGCCGCGCGACGAAATCGAGTTGAGCCTCGTCCTGCGCCGCTGCGCGGAGCACCAGGTTCCCTGGCGCATCCTGGGCGGCGGCGCCAACCTCCTGGTCAGCGACGAGGGCGTGCGCGGGGCCGTCATCCGGCTCGAAGGGGAGTCGTTCTGCGGCGGGGGTGGTAACGGTACCGGCCGACACTGGGCCCTGCGGTCGAATGCGGACGGCAATAGCGTCACGCTCGGCGGGGGTGTTGACCTCACGCGGCTCATCAAGCACGCCGCCATGAACGGGTGGGGCGGTTTTGAACGTCTGGCGGGCATCCCCGGAACCGTTGGCGGTGCAATCGCGATGAACGCCGGTGGACGCTGGGGCGCAATCGGAGACCTGGTCCGCTCGGTCGGCGTGGTCGATGCCGCCGGCCTCAAAGCAGCGCTCAGTGCCGCCGACGTCGGCTTCGAATACCGCCGGACGCGGCTCGCCGGCCGGATCGTCTGCACGGCGGTCCTTGAGTTCACGCCCGACGAGCCGCGCAGGACGTGGGAACGCTACCTGGAGGTCTGGAACACCAAGTACGCCACGCAGCCGCCCGTGTCGGAGCGTTCGGCCGGCTGCATCTTCAAAAACCCGCCGGGGCAATCGGCCGGCGCGCTCATCGACCGCGCGGGGCTGAAGGGAGCGCGCCGCGGTGGAGCGGAGGTCAGCCGGCGGCACGCGAACTTCATCGTCGCACAGCGCGACGCCAGCGCCTCCGACGTGCTCGGCTTGATCGAGACCGTGCGCGAGACGGTCGCGCGGGAATTCGGGGTGCGGCTCGAGCTCGAGATTGTCGTCTGGTAGCGTCCGCCGCGAGGACGGAATCATGCAATCGCACGCCCCATGGCCTCGCCCCGCGCCGACCCGTGCGGCGCCGCTGGCGGTCACGGTCCTGTCCGGCGGCCCCGGCGCTGAGCGGGAGGTGAGCCTGAGTTCGGGGACCGCGGTCGCCGACGCGCTCCAGCGCCGCGGGCATTCGGTCCTGCTGGCCGACATCGGTCCGCACGACCTGTCGGCGCTGGATCGCGCCTGCGACGTCGTCTTTCCCGCGCTGCATGGCACGTTCGGCGAGGACGGTCAATTGCAGCGCATCCTGGAGGCGCGCGGGATCCGGTTCGTCGGGTCCGGCTCGGCGGCGTCGGAGGCCGCCATGGACAAGGCGGTCACCAAGCGGCTGGCGCAGTCGATCGGGGTCCGTACGCCGGCGTTCGAAGTGGTCGAGCGGGGCGGCGAAGTCGGCTGGAACGGCCCGGTAGTGGTCAAGCCGGTGGACCAGGGCAGCAGCGTCATGACCCGCGTCGTGACCGAGCCGACCGGGTTGGCGCCAGCGGTGGCGGCCGTGCTCGATGGATATGGCCGGGCGCTGGTGGAGCGGTTCATCGCCGGGGATGAACTTACGGTGGGGATCCTGGCGGGGGTCCCGCTGCCGCCCATCTGCATTCGCCCGCGAGGCGCGTTCTACGATTACGACGCCAAATATCGGGACGACCGAACGGAATACCACTTCGACAGCCATCCGCCGGCGCTGCTCGACGAGGCCGCGCGCCTGAGCCTGCGCGTGTTCCAGCGGCTGGGGTGCCGGCATCTGGCGCGCGTGGACTGGATGGTCGACCGGGAGCAGAATCTCTGGCTGCTGGAGGTCAATACGTTGCCCGGGTTTACCAGCCACTCATTGCTGCCCAAGGCTGCCGAGCGGGTCGGTGTGCCGTTCGACGAGTTGTGCCACCGACTGGTCGTCCTGGCGTGTGAGGACGGTTCGTGAGACGCCGACAGTCCGCCATCACCGGGCGCGTCCCGCGCCTGAGTCGCGGCGCGTTCGTCGCCGGGGCGCGCCTGGTTGTCGCCGCCGCGGCGGGCATCGCGCTGGTGTACGGCGTGGGCGCCGCCGAAGACGGGGCGCGGGAAATCGAGCGGCGCACGCCGACGCGGCTGGAGTGGGTGACGCTTCCGAATTGGCTGCTCGACCCCATGCAGCGCGACATTCTGCTGGACATCTCGGCCCAGGCCGACGTGGCGCAGTCCGATGACGTGTTCGAAGCGGGATTGGCGGAGCGAGTCGCCTACAATCTCAACAATTGCAGTTGGATCGAGAGCGTCCGCCGCGTGTCCGTGAGAAACTCGGCGGTCCGCGTGGACGCCGTGTTCCGCACGCCGCTGACGCTGGTCGCGTTCGGCGACACGGCGTACCTGGTGGACGACAAGGGTGTGCGACTGCCGCGGCAGGTGCTGGCCGCCAACGTGGACCCGCGCGAGTGGATCGTCCTGGCGGGCGTGCGCGGGCCCGTGCCGCCGGTGGGCGAGAGCTGGAACGGCAAGGAGGTCGCCGACGGGCTGGCGCTGGTCCGGGCGCTGCTTCAGCGGGCCGCGAGTGGACAACTGGCCTGTCGCGGCGAATTGAAGGCGGTGGACGTTTCGAATTACGACGGGCGCGTCAACGCGCTGCACGGACGGTTGCGGATCGTCACCACGGCACCCGACCTGATCGTGCACTGGGGCCTGCCCGTCGGCGAGGAGTACGGTGTGGAGTGCGGCGCGCGGCACAAGCTGGAGCGCCTCGACTACCTGGCCCGCACGAACGAGGGCCGACTGCCGCGGCTAGGCAACATCGATCTGCGGCCGCTGCACAAGGTGCATTTCGACGTCCGATAGGTTGGCCGGGGACCGCAGGCCGCGCTAGGAGCATGCCATGAACGACCTCTTCCAGACGCTGTCCGACCGGCTGACGCAGATCGTGCCGGACGGCTCCGTGCTCCTGCCGCTGGGCGGCGCCGCCGCCGCCGCGCTGCTCGGACTGCTCATGGTCCTGAAGGGCGCCAAGCTGGCTCCGGCGCTCACCGCGCTGATCCTGGCGGGCTCGGGCGGATGGGCGTCCTCCGCGGTCGCAACGACCTTCTCGGTGCCCTTCTGGCCGGCCGCAATCGTCGGAGCGGCGCTGGGCGCCGTCCTCGGACTGGCGCTCTTCAAGGTGTGGATGTCGCTGATGGTAGCCGCCTGCTTCATCGCGGCCGCGCTGACCTTCTACGGCGCGAAAGTGCTCGCGCCGCACGTCGCAACCTACGTCAGCGAGCGCCGCGCGGCGCTGGCGGACGAGACGGCCGCGGCGCCTCCGTCGCTGTCCACCGAGCTGGGCGGCGCCTGGTCCTACCTGGGCCAGAACGTGACGAATTTCCAGCCCAGTGTCTACGCGATCGTCCTTTCATCGGGCCTCGCGGGAATCGTGTTCGGACTCCTGGTCACCGGCGCCGCCCGCGCCCTGTGGGCGGCCACGATCGGGACGCTCCTGGCCCTGATCGGAACCTGCGTCGCGCTCAAGCTGGCGGCGCCGCCCGCCCTGGAATGGCTGGCGTCGATCGGCGGGTGGGGCTGGACGATCGTCGCCGCAGTCTGGGCCTTCGGCCTGATTCACAACTTCCTCGACGTCCGCGCGCGGCACGGGAAACGTGTCACGGACGACAGCGCCGAGCCGGCTGCGGCCGCCTAGTCCCGAACCGGGCGGAGCGCCGGGCTACAATCCCGGCATGCTTCACCTGCCCGCGCTGCGCTTCGGCCAGTTCTACCAGAGCCTCGAGACGGTCGCCCTCGTCCACCACCGGACCCGGGAGCCCGTGGCGCAGGTCTCGCAGGTCAGCGCCGGCATGATCGCCCGGGATGCGCGGCGGCTCGCGGACGCCCGGAAGCGCATGGCCGCGGTGCCGGTCGAGACCCTGCTCGAAATCTGCCGAAAGGCGGGCGAGCTGTTCATGACGGCCGACCTTCCGGTCGGCGCCGCGCGCCAGACGCACGACAACTACGTTCGCTCGCTCTCCGCGACCACCGGCATGCCGGTGGCGCTTTGCCGGCGGAACGCGGAGAAGCTCCACGGCGTGCTGTCGAATCTGGGTGCGATCCTCGGTGGCTTGACGGGCGGGCGGGACCTGACCGCGACCCTCGACCCTCCGGGCGCCGTCCTCGACGCCGCGCAAGGGACGCAGTGGTTCGAGTTCCCCTTGCAGACCGACTCGCTGGGTTGCGTGCTGCCTTCGAACTCGCCCGGCGTTCATGGACTGTGGCTTCCGGCGGTGCCGCTCAAGGTCCCGCTGGTCATCAAGCCGGGCCGTGAAGAGCCGTGGACTCCGCTGCGCCTGGCGCAGGCCCTCCTCGCCGCGGGCGCGCCCCCGGAGGGGTTCTGTTTCTACCCGACGGACCACGCCGGCGCGGCGGAGATCCTGCGCGTCTGCGGGCGCAGCATGTTGTTCGGCGACGCGTCGACCACGCAGCCGTGGGCGAACGACCGCCGGGTCGAGCTGCATGGGCCGGGTTTCAGCAAGGTCGTGCTCGGGCCGGACGCGGCGCGGGATTGGCCGCGATACGTCGAGGTGATCGCGTCGTCGATCGCGGAGAACGGCGGCCGGAGTTGCCTGAACGCCTCGGCGGTGTGGACGCCCGCGTGCGCCCGCGAGCTGGCTGAGGCGGTTGCGACCGAGCTGGCGGACATCGAGGCCCTTCCCGCGGAAGACGAGCGATCGCGGTTGGCGGCGTTCGCCCATCCCGCGACCGCGGAGCATCTGGACGCGGCCATCGAGTCCGGGCTTGCGGTACCGGGCGCCGAGGACGTGACTGCCCGGGTTCGCGCCGCGCGCGGCGGTTCGGAGCGGCGGCTGGTGCACATGGGACAGGCGGCCTACCTGCTGCCGACGCTCATCCGCTGCGACCGCACGGACCACCCACTGGCAGGCCGCGAGCTGCTCTTTCCCTACGCGGCCGTCGTCGAGTGTCCGGAGGAGGAAATCTTCGCCCGCATCGGGCCGACGCTGGTATGCACCGTCATCACGCAGGACGAGCGATTCGCCCGGGCGGCGGCCGATGCGCGTGCCGTAGACCGGCTGAACCTGGGTCCGATCCCCACGTGGCGCATCCGCTGGGATCAGCCGCACGAGGGAAACCTGTTCGAGCACGTCTATCGCCGCCGGGCGTTCCAGACCCAGAGCGCGTGAGAAAGCGGGGACGGTCGGCGCGGGGGCAGCGCTCGCGGTTCGCACGCGGTGGTCGGGCGCCCGTGCACCCACCGGGCTGGCAATCGGGCGGGCCGGCACCATCGCCGCGCGACGGGGTTGTGACCCTTGCCGGGGCTTGATAGGATTAGAGTGTGTTGCTACCGTCGGGCCTCTCTTTTCTCGGGACCGACGAGCCGACAGAGCCGAACCAGGACGCAACCGCGCCCAGGGTTGCCGGACTCGAGCCCGCCCACTGCCTGTCCGGCGTCTGAGTGCTTTGGCAAAACGGGGTGCGCGTCGGGACGACGAGCTGGCGCGCGGACCTCGGGCCGTTTTCCGAAGGCAGAGGAGGTCACCATGAAGGCCCACATGCTGCATGCCTGTGGCGTGGCAGTGGTTGCGACGTTGGCGTCGCCGGCGCCCTCCGGCGCGGCGCTGCGCCCGCCGGACGCCGTTCTGGCATGGGCGGTCGAGGTCCGCGGCGGGTCCTCGCCGCAGGTCGCGCTGATGCTGTCGTGGCGTCGCATCGCCGCGCCGCAGTGCGCGATTGTCGCGCGGCAGCAAGTCAACGATTCGTGGGAGACGTGGTCGCTGGCGACCGATCTCGCCCAGGATGGGGATTTCTTCGTGAGCGACGAGGGCGATCTGCTTGCGCTGGACGAGGTGCTGGCGCGCGCCAACCCCGCCGCCCCCATCCGCTTCGAGGCCTGGTCGCACGGCGCGGACGCGCCCGGCGGCGAGCGCGTGTCGCGGCGGCCGATCTTCGGCGGCGAGTGCGAGGACTCACTTCCGCGCGGTGCGTCCGACTGCGACGGCGACGGAACCAGCGACGCGTGCGAGATCGCGCAGGGCATGGCGCACGACCTGAACTTCGACGGCGTGCCCGACGGGTGCCAGCACTCGGACGGTGACATGACCTGCGACGGTTCGATCAATGGCTACGACATCGAGGCGTTCATTCTGGCGCTGACCGCCCCGGACGCCTACCTGGATCAGTGGAGTCAGTGCAACATCTGGAACGCCGACGTCAGTCTGGACGGGTCGATCAACGGACTCGACATCGAGCCGTTCATCCGCCTTCTGGCACCCTGACGGCGCCTGTGCCCGTCCGCCGCGAGCCCGGACCGGCTCAACTTGCGCGGCCCGGCAGGGCGTGCGCGTGAGCCCGGGGGCGGCCGCACGCCGATAAGCGGGTTGTGGATCGACTGCGCGCCCTGCGCTTGCTCAAGCTGAGCGGCGACGTCGCCGACTCCCAGGCAGTCGCGGTCTGCGAGGCCTGGGAGTTCGCGTATTCGCTGCGCGCCGACAGTGCGACGGATTCCCGCCGATCCGAGCGATATCGCCGCCTGGCCGCGGGGATCGCGGACGCACGCCGCGTACTGCTGGGCGACGCGGCCGCTCTCGTCCCGGGCGATCCCGCCGGCCCCCAGCCGAACGCCGACGCGACGCCGCGGTGCGGCGCGGACTGGGCGCGACAGGGCGGGCTGTCCGCGGGCGCGACCTTGGCGGGGCGCTTCGAGCTCGTGGCGGCACGCGGGACCTGCGGTCTCGGATGCGTGTTCGACGCCTGGGACCGGGAGAAGCGGGAACGTCGAACGCTCGAGGTCCTCGCGCCCGCGCTGGAAGGATTCCCCGCGGCCCGCCAGCGGTATCTCTCGACCGCTCGCGCGGTGGGGGCGATGGGCGATCTCGACGCCGAGGAGCGCGGCTGCGGGCTGGCGCGCGTCTACGACGTTCTCGAATCGCGTGGGCTTGCGGCCGTCAGCCTCGAACCGCTCCCGCAGCAGACGCTCCGCGACCAGATGCTGCGCCGCCGGCGAAATCGCCGCGCGTTCACCGCGGTCGAAGTCCGGACCGTCCTCCAGCGCCTGGCCCGCACGATCTCCCGCGCGGTGTTGCACGGAATCACCGCGCCGCCGCGGCCGGAGTTCCTCTGGCTGCGCGAGGACGGCACCATCCGCCTGCTGCACTTTTCAGTCAGCAGCGCGATCGCCGAGGCGCACTCGCCCGTTCCGGCCTCCGTGTACGCGCCGCCCGAGTCGCTGTCGCGCGCCGAGCCGACCGGCGAGGCGGCGCTCCAGTACATGCTGGGCGTACTCGCGCACGAGCTGCTGACCGGCGAGGTTCCTCACGGCGACCCGGCGCGAATCCGCGGCGACGCGCCGCGCGAACTGCTCGACGCGGTCGTTCGGTTGCTCGCGCGCGACCCGCGCGACCGTTTTCCCAGCCTGGCTGATCTCGCGCGGGCTCTCGGTGGGGCGGTACCGCTGAACGCCCCCTCTCCGCCGCGCCCGGAAACTCGCACGCCCGCTCCGCGCAGCGCCGCGACCGGGCCCGCGGCGCCGGCACCGCCGGCGCGCCTTGCGGCGGTCGTGCCACGGCGGCGGATCAAACCGGGGGGGCGGCGCTGTTGCGGCCTGGCGCTGCTTGCCGCGCTGGCGCTCCTGACGCCGTTCCATGGGCGACTCGCGGCACCGGGTGCGCCACTCAGCGTCGTCGCGCCCGCGCCGCGACCGGCGCCGGCGGTCCCGGTGTTCGACCCGCGGTCTGTCGCGATTCCCGGCTCCGGGCACGCCGACGAAGAACCGGCCGATCCGGGCGCCGTCGGCGCGATGCCCGGTGGCCTCGCGGGCAGTTCGGCAGCCGCGCCGTCTGGCACCCTCCTCCTGCCGCCGGTGGAGCCGCAGCCGGTTGTTCGCGGAGAGCCGATCGCGTCAGCGCCTGAGGGGTACGAGTCTGCGCCGACGAGGGTCGAGACGCCGCCCGAAGCCGTCGAGAGGTCGGACCGCGCCACCGTGCGCGGACCGGAAGCCGCGTCGCGCGACGCCATCACGTTCGAACCCGATCCCCCCGCGGCCTCGGATGGCGTCCTCGCCTCAGAAGCCGACCGTGTTTCCGCGGGCGAGTCCAGCGCGCCGCTCGAGGTGACGGTGAGCCGGCACGAGGCGGTCGGCGCAGCGGATGCGGCGCCCCGCGCCCGCGCGCTGTCGCACGGCGTGTTTCCGATGACCGCGGAGGAAGCCGGCCGATTGCAGCTCGCGACGGCGCGGCGTCTGGGCCTGCCCCACCTGTGGGAGGTGGAGGCCGGACCGGCGGCGATGGAGCTTGTGCTGATCCCCGAGGGCGAGTTCGTCATGGGTTCCCCGAGCTACGAGCGCGGCCGCTTCGACGACGAGGGCCCGCTGCGGGCGGTGACCGTGGCGCGTCCCTACTACCTCGGCCGGGCCGAGGTCACCGAGCGGCAATGGAGCGCGGTCATGGGTGCCGGCGACACGCAGGTCGCTGGCGACGCGGACCTGCCGGTGGTGAACGTGTCCTGGCACGACGCGGTCGCGTTCTGCGCGCGCATGAGTGACGCCACCGGCCGCGTGGTCCGCCTGCCGACCGAGGCGGAGTGGGAGTATGCCTGCCGCACGGGACGCGCAGCGCCCTACTCGGTCGGGGAGGTGCTTACCTCGACGCACGCGGCCTTCGACCCGGACGGGTCGATCGCCCTGGTGGCCACTGACCTTGACGAGGTGCGGACCGCGGCCGGCTCCTTTCCGCCCAACCCGTGGAACCTGTTCGACATGCACGGCGGCGTGTGCGAGTGGTGCGCCGACGCCTATGCGCCCTACGGCCCGGCTGCCGTGCCCGCTGCGCGCCCCGCCCCCAACCTCGGCCAGACAGAAGCGGCACTCCGCGTCGTTCGAGGCGGTTCGTGGGCCACCAGTGCGGCGTACTGCCGGTCGGCGGCGCGGGCCCGGCTCGCGCCCGACGCGCGCAGGCCGGACGTGGGGTTCCGGGTGGTCGTCGAGTGCGACGACTTGGATCCGGTGCCCTGAGGGGCGGGTCTGCCTGCGCGCCAGGCGCGGCGCCGGCCCGCGCCGCCGCGCGGTTACCATGCTCGCATGTACGCCCGCCAGGACGACGGTGGACCCGGTTGGACGCTGGTCGAGGACGGCTTCGACCCGCGCACGCTCCAGGCCTGGGAGGGGCTGTTCACGCTCGGCAGCGGCCTGCTGCACGTTCGTGGCTCGCTGGAGGAGCCGATCGACGCGGCGCGCCAGCGCGAGAGCTACACGCGTCGTCCCGCCAACGTCAGCGGCGAGTCGTTTCGCCCGACGGTCTCGAAGTGGGGCACGTATGTCCCCGGCCTGTTCGGGCGGCACCCGCTGCTGAACAACCAGATGATCAATCTCCCCTGGTTCCTGGGCATCCACCTCTTTTTCGACGGGATGCGGTTCACCGCGGAGCTTGCGAACGAGCCCTGCGCGCAGCGGCGAACGCTGCACCTCGATTGCGCGACGCTGGTGCGCGACGTGCACGCCGAGCGCATGGGTAAGCGCGTCACGCTCCGCTTCGAGCGATTCGTCAGCGCGGTGAGGCCGCACCTGTGCGTGCAGCGTGTCCGCGTGTGCTGCGACCAGGCCGTCCGATTTGGTATTGGGCCGTTCATCGACGCGGAGGTGCGCACGAATGGGCACGACCACTTTGAGACGATCGACGCCGGCGCGTCGGCGGACGGGACGATTCGCTGCCGCCTGATGACCGATGCCGGAGACCGCGTGGAGGTCGTCAGTCGCTGCCGGGTGCGCGGGGCTGATTTTCGCCCCCCGGACGCTGCGCCGCGCGTCGTGGGCGGGCCCTGGCAGCCGTGGGGCGGCGCGGCGGGTGATTCCGGGGGGGCGCGCGTGGTCGGGCTGGACGCCGTGGCTGAGCTTGCGGCGGGTCAGGAGGCTACGTTCGAGAAGCACACGGAGGTACGCACGAGCCGGGATGCCGCGGCGCCGGCCGGGCGCGGCGCGGCGCAGCGTGAGGGTGCCACGTACGACGTGCTGCACGCCGAGCACGCCGCGGAGTGGGCGCGGCGCTGGCGTGGATGCGACGTGGTGATCGAGGGCGACGACGCGGCGCAGCGTGCGATGCGGGTGGCGCTGTATCACCTGCTGCGCTCGCACGTGCCGGACCCCCGTGTGGCCGTGGATGCCAAGGGGTTTGCGGGTGACGCGTACTGGGGCCGCTTTTTCTGGGACACGGAGATGTTCCTGCTGCCGTTCCACCTCTATACCGACCCGGTCCGGGCGCGGACACTGGTGGAGTTCCGCGTCCGAACGCTCAGCGGAGCGCGGGCCAACGCTGCCCGCTACGGATATCGCGGCGCGCGCTACGCGTGGGAGTCGGACGCGGACGGCGTGGAGTGCTGCCCGAACTGGCAGTACGCCGACCACGAGGTGCATGTGACCGCCGACGTCGTCTACGGGCTGGCGCACGCGGTCGCCGCGACCACGCCGGGCAGAAATCCGGGCGCAGCGCCCGCCTGGCAGGACCCCGCCGTCTGGGAGCCGGCCGCGGCCCAGGTCGTCGTCGAGACGGCCCGGTACTGGCTGGAGCGCATCGACTGGACGGCCTGCGGCGCGCCTGGGGGCGGCGCCGGTCCCGGACCCGGCGCCCGCCGACCGGTGCTGCTGGGCGTCATGGGGCCCGACGAATACACCCCGATCTGCAACAACAACGCCTTCACCAATCGGATGGTTGCCTTCGCGCTGGACCTGGCGTCCCGCGTCGGCGCCGCCGCCGGGGCAGCGCCCGACGAGTGCGCCGCGTTCGCCGAGGCTGCGTCGGGGCTGGCAATCCCGCGCCGCGCCGACGGCCTGGTGCTCCAGTGCGACGAGTTCGAGCGCCTGGCCGAGCCGGACTTCGACCGCTTCTGGATCGACCGCACGCGGCCGCTGGCGGCGCAGATCTCGCAGGAGCGGCTCTACCGCACGCGCTGCATCAAGCAGGCCGACGTGCTGATGCTCATGGCGCTGTTCCCCGACGAGTTCCGCGACGCCGACGTGACCCGGGCGTGGGACTTTTACGTGCCCTATACCACACACGACTCGTCGCTTTCGCCCGGGGTTCACGCGATCGTCGCCGCGCGCCTGGGCCGGCTCGAGGAAGCGCTGCACTACTTCCGCGCGGCGGCGGGCATCGACCTGGACGTGGAGCACGGCGGGGCGCGCGAGGGCATCCACGTCGCCAACGCCGGCGCATTGTGGCAGGCGGCGGTGTTCGGCTTCGCCGGGCTGCGGACGGCGCTGCAATCCGAACTCCTGTGCCTTCAACCGCGCCTGCCCCCCGGATGGACGCGGCTCGCGTTTCCGCTCCGCTGGCGCGGCACGCCGCTCGAGATCGACATTCGTCGCGACGTCGTGCGCGTGACCAACGGCGGTCGGGAGCCGCTGGCAGCGGAGCTGTCCGGGCAGTCGCGCACGATCGCGCCCAGGGAGCGGGTGGAGCTGCCGGTGACGGCGGAGCGCCGCGGGGCGGTGCCGCGCAACCTTCCCGGATGACCCGCGCCCCCCGTTCCGCGGTCATTTCGCCAGCGGGGACTGAATGACCATCTCGTGATGGTGACGCGTGCGGTGGGATCGCCAGTGCGAGCGGAGCCGATCGACCGCCTCGGCCGGCGGTATCACCCGGCACGCGGAGCGATCCAGCCACAGGTTGAGCCGATCGAGCGTGCGCAGCGCGTCGTCGGCGTCGAAATCCACCTCGACGCCGAAGCGCTCGCCCAAATAGGCCGCGACGCGCGGCGCCAGCCAGTCGTGGCCGCTCGGAAAGGCGGCGTCGGCGGCATCGACGTCGGCCCGGGCGGACGGGTGCGCGAGTCCCGGTCGGCGCGCGTGGCAGAAGGCGTAGGCCAGCAGCGCCTCCTTGATCTCCTCCTGCGCGAACATGGTGACCAGCGCGTGGATCGCGCCGACGTTGTTGTCGAGGCTCTGGAAGTACAGATGCCGCGTGCGCTGCGAGTCGCGCGCGGCCCGCGCCCGGCGGTAGCCCACGATGCCGCGGTACGCGAGCACTCCGGCGCCGATCAGGATCACCCACAGGATCTTGGTCCAGGCGATGATCCCCGTGACGAGGTTGACGAGCTTGGTGGCGGTCGAGCCCACAGCCCCCGCGCCGCCGCCCAGCGCCCGGGCGCGATCGAACCAGCTCATCGCCACTTCGGCGTGCGGGAGCAGCGCCTCGAGATCGCACGCCGGGATGTCCTTGAACAGCTTGAGCAGCACGTTGGGGTCGTCCCGCAGGCGCCCGACCACGACCAGCCGGCGGAACATCCCGACCCGCACGGCGCGTCCCCGCAGCGGTTCACGCCAGGTGCGGCGCGTGACGCAGGTCGTCGTCCGCCCGCGCACCCATACGGCGATGTAGCGCACCTTCTCCGGGTCGAGGCGCACGCGCACGCCGCGGGCGTCGCCGGACCGCACCACGGCCCGGAGCTGGTCGTCGGAGAGACGCTCGAAGTTGGCCTTGTTCAGCAGGTAGTCGATGCGAGTCAGAAGTTCGGCGAAGTTGTCTCCCCCCGCGGTCGCCGGGGGATGAAACGGGATCGTGTCGCGGTCGGGGTTGAAGGGCCCGTAGCGCGCGCAAAGCTCGTGCTCGAAGGCGCCGGCTTCCTGATCGACCACGTCGGCGATCGCGGTGGCAAGCTCGGTCAGCCAGCGCGCGTCCTCACCGAAGGTGGCGTTGTCCGCCGCCAGTGCCCCCGCAAGGTCGTCGGGCCGCAGCGGGACGAAGCGGTCGTCCGGGCGGTGCAGCAGCGTCCCGGCCGTGGGGTCGCGTGCGAGCAGGTCGGGCGCGGCGGCCATGGGCGATATCCTATGCGCGCCGGGCGTGTCAGACCCGCGCCGGCCCGTCCGCACTTCGCGGTCGCCTGGGCCCCCGCGGGCGCCCGGGCCGGGGACGGGCCAGCGCCCAACGTCGCTGACAAACGGCTGTCGAAAGGGTAGGATGCCTGGTTTGGGTCCGGCAGCACGCGTCGGCGTGGTCGCGGGCCGCCCGGCGAACGGAAACGAGCCGACGTGAAGTTCCTGCTCATCGACCGGGTTTCGGAAGTCGAAGCCGGGCGTCGCATTGTGGCGCACAAGGCGCTGACGCTGGCCGAGGAGTACCTGGCGGACCACTTCGCGACGTTTCCAGTGCTGCCGGGTGTGCTGATGCTGGAAGCGATCGTTCAGGCGTCGGCGATGCTGGTGCAGTTCAGCCATAACTTCCGCCACGGTCTGGTCTTGCTGCAAGAGGCCCGCAACGTGACCTACAAGAGCTTCGTTTCGCCCGGGCAGGTGCTGACGGTGGAGTCCGTCTGCAAGGAGCTCGAGGAGGAACGGAGCGTGTTCGCGGCGACCGGGCGGTGCGCGGAGCGGGAGATGGTGAAGGCGCAGCTCACGCTGCGGCACCTGAATCTGGCTCAGACGGATCCGGCGCTGGCGCCGACCGACGAGCAACTGCGTCGCGAGATGCGCGCGCGGTGGGGATTGCTGAGTCGAATGACCGGGTAGAAAACGGCCAATGGAGGAAATCCACGCATGCCGACGATGACACGGGAGGAGGTATTCGCCAAGGTGCGCGAGACGCTCGTGGACGCGCTGGGCGTAGACGATTCGGAAGTGACCGAGGACGCGACCCTTACCGGCGACCTGGGCGCCGAGTCGATCGACTATCTGGACATCGTGTTCCGGCTGGAGAAGAGCTTCGGGATCAAGGTCCCGCAGGATGAGCTGATGCCGCGCGACATCCTGAGCAACCCCGAGTATGTCTCGAACGGGAAGATGAACCCGGCCGGGCTGGCCGCGTTCCGGCAGCGGATGCCGCATGCGGACCTCTCGACGTTTGCCGCCGACCCGGACGTCAACAAGGTGTTCGACATCTTCACGGTCGGAACGATCTGCCGATTCGTGGAAGGCAAACTGGGCGTCGCGGCATAGGCGTCGGCGGGGCTGACGCGATGGGCGGAGAAGGGCCGGCGCGTGCGCTGGATCTGGATCGATCAGTTCGAGGCCTTCGAATCCCGGCGCCGCGCGGTGGCCGTGAAGAACGTCTCCCTGGCCGAGGAGCACCTGCACGACCATTTTCCGGGTTTCCCGGTCATGCCGGCCACGCTCATCATCGAGGGCATGGCCCAGACGGCGGGAATCCTGGTCGGTGACCTGAATCAGTTCACCGAGAAGGTCATCCTGGCCAAGGTGAAGCGTGCCGTTTTCCACTCCCTGGTCCGCCCCGGACAACAGCTCCGGTACGAGGCCGTCATCGAGCAATCGAGCCCGGCCGCGGTGGCGACGTCGGGACGGGTCACGCGCGGGGACGAGCTCGTGGGCGAAATCGACATCGTGTTTTCGCACATTGACCAGAACCTGAGCGGGCTCGACTTTCCGCAGGAGAATTTCGTGTTCACCGAGACGTTCCTGTCGCTGCTGCGCACCTATCGGCTCAAGGGGACGGAGAGGATCGCGTTGTGACGGATCGCCGGGTCGTCATCACGGGCGTCGGGCCGGTCACCCCGATCGGCATCGGGGCGGCGGACTTCTGGAACGGCCTGCTCGAGGGCCGCAACGGGGTGCGACGCATCAGCGCGTTCGACCCGTCGCGATTCGACTCGCAGGTCGGCGGCGAGATCGACGGGGTCTCGGTCACGGACTACGTCCCCAAGGGTTACCGCAAGAGCGCCAAGGTGATGGCGCGCGACATCGTGCTCGCCGTCGCGGCCGCCTACAAAGCGGTCACCGACGCGGGGTTGCACACCAAGTGCATCCTGGAGCGCGGGGAGGCGTCCCCGCCCTCGAACGTGGACAGCACCCGTTTCGGGGCCAACATCGGGGCCGGCCTGATCTGCGCCGATCTGAACGAGCTGGCCGAGGCCCTGCACGGCTCGAGCCAGGACGGCGCCTTCAGCCTGGCCCGCTGGGGCAGCGAGGGGATGAACAACCTGACTCCGCTGTGGCTGCTGAAGTTCCTGCCCAACATGCTCGCCTGCCACGTGACGATCGTGCACGACTGCCAGGCGCCCAGCAACACCATCACCTGCGGCGAAGCCAGCAGCCACCTGGCGATCGGCGAGGCGTT
This sequence comes from uncultured Planctomycetales bacterium, assembly GCA_964401365.1. GTDB lineage: Bacteria > Planctomycetota > Phycisphaerae > UBA1845 > Fen-1342 > CAYNYG01. Next base: position 90,654 of record CAYNYG010000011.1, read on the forward strand.
CCGCACCATCGCGCGCGGAGCGGCCGACATCTGCATCTGCGGCGGCGCCGAAAGCAAGTCCAACCCGATGGCCCTGATCCGCCAGAGCCTCGGGCGGCGCCTCAGCCGCCGCAACGACCAGCCCGCCCGTGCGTGCCGGCCCTTCGCGCGCGACGCGGACGGGACGGTCGTGTCGGAGGGCGGCGGGCTGGTGATCCTGGAGGAGCTCGAGCACGCTCGACGGCGCGGAGCGCGGATTTACGCCGAGCTGGTCGGTTTCGGCGCCAGCCACGACGCCTATCGCCCCAGCAGTTTCGACCCCGCCGGACGCGGAATCGCCCGCGCAGCGCGCAAGGCGCTGCGCGACGCCGCCATTCCCGCGGAACAGCTTGGACTCGTCGCGGCGCAGGGCACGGGCATCCGCGACCGCGACGCCGCCGAGGCGGCCGGGCTGCGGGACGTGCTGCGTGACGCCGCGGCGCGCGTGCCCGTGCTGGCGATCAAGGGTGTCCTGGGCAACAACGGCGCCGGCAGCGGCGCCATCGACTTCATCGCGGCCGTCCTCGCGATGCACAACTCGACCATCCCGCCTGCCGCGAACACGGAGGCGCCAGACCCGGCGTACGGGCTGCGCGTCGTGCACGCAGGTCCGGTCGACGGGCGGATCGAGGCGGCATTGAGCACGGCTCACGCGTTGACGGGCGGTCAGAACGCGGCGCTGGTCATCCGGCGCTATCGGGAGTAGGAGCACCGGATGGCTCGACGCGTCGTCATTACTGGAATGGGCTGGATCACGCCGCTGGGTCACGACATCGAGTCGGTCTGGCAGCGCCTGCTGCGCGGGGAGAGCGGCATCGCGCCGACCACCATCTTCGACGCCGCGACCTTCCCCACCCGCTTCGCCGCCGAAGTCAAGGGCTTCGAGCTGGCGCGGTTCCTCGGTCCGCGCTACGACGACTTCCGGCACGTGAGCCGCAACGCAGGCTTCGCGCTGGCGGCGGCGGAACTGGCGTGGCGCGACGCCGGCCTGGATCGGGCCGACGCGATCGACCCCGACATGGTGGGCGTCTATCTCGGCGGCGGCGAAGGGCCGATCGACTTCGAGAACTTCGTGGCCGCCGCGGTCGCCGGGTGGAGCGCGCCGGAGCGCAACCTGGACGCGCGCCGCTGGGCCGAGGTGGCCTATGAGCGGCTCCAGGCCGTGACCGAGTTCGAGCAGGACCCCAACTGCGCCGCGGGCCACATCGCGGTGCGCTTCAACGCGCGCGGACCGAACCTCAACACGCTGACCGCCTGCGCCGCCAGCACACAGGCCATCGGGGAGGCGGCCGCCATCATCCGCCGCGGCGACGCCGACGTGGTCATCTCCGGCGGCGCACATAGCATGATCCACCCGTTCGGCGTGACGGGCTTCAACCGCCTCACGGCGCTGTCCACGCGCAACGACTCGTGCCTGACCGCGTCGCGCCCCTTCGACCGCACGCGCGACGGGTTCGTGCTGGGCGAGGGCGCCGGCATCCTGATCCTCGAAGAGGCCGAATTCGCGCGTCGCCGCGCGGCACGCGTGCTGTGCGAAGTGATCGGCTACGGTTCGACTGCCGACGCGTTCCGCATCACCGACATCCACGAGACGGCGCGCGGCGGCATCGCCGCCATGCGCTATGCGCTCAACGACGCGGGCCTGGCGCCCGACGACATCGACTACATCTCCGCCCACGGAACCGGGACGGAGGAGAACGACAAAATCGAGTCCATGGCGATCCGCGCCGTGTTCGGCCCCTTGGCCGGCCAGGTGCCCATCAGCAGCATCAAGAGCATGATGGGGCACCTGATCGCCGCCGCGGGCGCCGTCGAGCTGATCACGTGCGTTCTGGCGATCCGCGACGGCGTCGTGCCGCCCACGGTGAACTACCGCGAGCCGGACCCGGCCTGCGACCTGGATTACGTGCCCAACGAAGCGCGCCGCCTTCCGGTGCGCACCTGCCTGTCCAACAGTTTCGGCTTCGGCGGGCAGAACGACACGCTGATCGTGCGCGCGACGTGAGAACCCCGCGGAAATCGGCCGGGCGGTCGGCGTCGAACGCCGCTCAGCTCCGCAAGATCGCCACGTCCGCTGGCGTCAGGTGGAACAGCATCAGCGACTCGCGTGCGCTTCGTGCTCGGA
>CAYNYG010000012.1:0-92206 GCA_964401365.1 uncultured Planctomycetales bacterium
TCCGAGCACGAAGCGCCAGCGAGTGCCCCCAAGCACAACGCGCCAGCGCCCGCCTCATCCGAGCACGAAGCGCCAGCGAGTGCCGCATTCGGGAGAATCACCGACCCGAACAGGGCCATCAAGCCGACGTTGGGCATCGAGTTTCGCGCCGGCCGCTACCGCAAGGGCGAACGCGTCAAACAGCCGCTGATCGCGGTGATCGCCGCGCAGCAGGGTGAATGAGCAGCCGAATGTCCCCGCCATCGAACCACGCCCGGCGTCCCCACCCCTGCCTGTCGCTCCTGGCCGCATCACTGTTCGCCTGGACTTCGGCGTCCGTTCAGACGACGCCGAAGGACGAACACCGCCAGGCAGCGACGAGCGCGGATTCAGCGCTGCCTGCGGACAAGCCGCAGGCGGGGCCCGCCAGTTCGGTGCCGCCGGTTTCAGCCACCACCCGACCCAGCCGCGCGGACCTCCGCACGCGGCTGGTCGAGTTGGGTCTCACGCCGCGCGCCCAGGGTGGTCGGGGAACCTGCTCGATCTTCACGACCTGCGCCGCCATCGAGTTCGCGGTGGCGAAACAGCGCGGACAGGCACGCCGCCTGAGCCCGGAATTCATGAACTGGGCCGCTGGGCGCGCGGCCGGTCACCCGTCGGACGGAAACTTCTTTCACAACGCGCTTGCGGGATTCGAGAAGCACGGCGTGTGCGCGGAAGCGAACATGCCCTACCAGCCGGCGTTCGATCCGACTCGCGCCCCGTCGCCCAAAGCACGGGCCGAAGCGCGGCGGATTCGCGACGAGTCGCGCGACGCGCTCGCGGTTCATTGGATCGTTCCATGGGTGCCGGATCGGTTCGGCGTCAGCCCGGAGCAGTTCGCCGAGATCCAGCGGGTGCTTGCCCTGGGCTATCCGGTCGCGGCCGGGTCGGGACATAGTCGGCTGCTGGTGGGGTATCGCGATGACACGGGTAGCGCCGGCGGGGGCGTATTCCTGACAGCCGACTCGGCGCTGAATCGGTTCGACGAAGTGACGTACGAATTCGTCCGGACTCAGGTCGCGGACGTGTTCTGGGTCGAGGCGGTCGGTGCGAAGTCCCCCGCCCGCGGCGGCGAGTGATCCGCCGAACCTCCGACCCTCGCGGATGAGCGTCCGGTAATATCCCCGCGCACCGCACCCCGCAACCTTCACCGCCGCCACTTGTGTTTCACGTGAAACACAACTGGCTACGTAACCTAGGAAAACCAGCGCGGACCGGTCCGCCTCACTGGTGCACCCCCTTCAACGCCTCCGCCAGGCCCGGAACCTGCTCCGCTCCAGCCGGGACCGTGATCGATGATCCCGTGAAGTCCTCCCCGATCGGCTCGAACTCCCCGCCCAGGTGCTGCGCCAGAAACGCCTCCGCCACCGCGTAGAACGACATCCGGTTCTGCGGCCGCTGGAACCCGTGCCCCTCGTCCGGGTACAGCACGTACGTCACCGGGATGTTCTTGCCGCGCATCGCGCTGACGATCTGGTCCGACTCGGCCTGCTTCACCCGCGGGTCGTTGGCGCCCTGCCCGATCAACAGCGGCCGCCGGATCCGGTCGACGTACGTCAGCGGCGAACGCTCCGTCAGCAGCGCCTTGCCCTCTTCGGTGCGCGGGTCGCCCACGCGCGTGGTGAACATGTCGAGCATCGGCTTCCAGTACGGCGGGATCGTTGACAGCAGCGTGATCAGGTTCGACGGCCCGACGATGTCCACGCCGCAGGCGAAGACGTCCGGCGTAAACGTCATGCCGACCAGCGTGGCATACCCCCCGTAGCTGCCGCCCATGATCCCGACGCGGCCCGGATCGGCGACCCTGGCACGGACCGCCCACTGCACCGCGTCCAGCAGGTCGTCGTGCATCCGCCCGGCCCACTCGCGGTTGCCGGCGTTGACGAAGTGCTTGCCCAGCCCGGTCGACCCGCGGAAGTTGACGCTCAGTACCGCATAGCCGCGGCTGGCCAGCCACTGGTGCTGCCCGTTGTAGCCCCAGACGTCGCGGCCCCACGGACCGCCGTGGACCAGCAGCACCATCGGCAGCGGCCGCGCCGGCACGCCGTCATGCTCCGGGTCGCTGGCGGGTGGCAGGCTCAGGTAGCTGACCAGGTTCAGGCCGTCGCGGGCCGGGATGACGCGCGGGTGCATCCGCGCCAGCGTCCGGCCGTGCAGCGCCGAGCGGTTCTCGAACAGGAACTGGGCGTGCTTCTCGGCGCGGTCATAGCGGTAGTAGCGCATCGGGCCGTCGTCACGCTCAAACTGCACGATCCAGAACTTGTCGTCCAGGCTGCGGCCGATGACGTCGAAATCGCCTTCGCTCACCTTGCGCAGGTACTCGAAGTCGGGCCGGATCGACTCGTCCAGGATGACCCACTTGGCGCGGTCGTAGAGGACCGAGACGGCCTGAACGGTCTTCTCGGTCGGGTGGATCAGGACGTCGCCCAGGTCGGCGCGCTCGTCGCTGGCCAGCACCTTGATCTCGCCGGTCGCGAGGTGCAGGGCGACGATGGCGGCCGTGTCGCGGCCGCGCGAGTCGGTCAGGTAGAGCCACTGCCCGTCCTTGCTGAAATCGAGCGGCGCGGTGGAAAGAGAGTCTTCCATGGGCACGTCGGCCAGGGGTCGCCACTCGCCGGTGCCGCTGGCCTGGAGGATCGACATGCCGCCGTCAGGGGTGACGCGCGAAGCGAGCCGGATGCGGAAGTCGTCGTCGGCGGAGAAACCTACGAAGTTGTCCTTGTTGAGGATCACGGGTTGGCGTTCGCCGGTGACGACGTTGAGCCGGTGCAGGTCGTGGACTTCGCGCTGGCGGTCGTTGATGGCCAGCAGCACTTCGTTCGGAAACCTCGGGCTGACGTGCTCGATCCGGGCCTGGATGCCGTCGATGGGCGTCAGGTCACGGTCGCGACCGGCGGCGAGATCGACCGCGTGCAGACGCCAGTTCTCATCGCCGCCCTTGTCCTGGACGTAGAGGATGTGCGTGTTGTTGTAAGCCCAGCGGAAGTTGCGGATCCCGCGGAGCCGGTCGTTGGTGACGGGCTGAGCGGCGTTCGGGTTGTGGGCCGGACCGACCCAGACGTTCATCACGCCCTCGTGGGGGGCGAGGAACGCGAGCTGTGCCCCGTCGGGACTGATGGCCGGCGCGCCTTTGTCCGGGTTGCCGAACACGATGGAGCGCGGGATCAGCCCGGGCTGGCCGGCGGCGCGGCCGGCGCCGGCGCGGGACTCCTGCCGGGCCGGGGCGGCCTGGGCGCCGGACGACGAGCGCGTGGACGTGCCGTCGGACCGCGACTGGGAGCAGCCGGCCAGCAGGAGCGAAGCTGCAACGACGCCGAGAACGTGGAGCGTGGAACGCATCTTCCGCCTTCCGTGAGACACTCGCGCCGGCCGCGCCGCATGGCAGCGGTCGGCGGGAAAGAAGCCGCCGGAACGTCCGATCGACAGCCGCATGCTAGTCGATCACGACCAGCGGATCACCCCGGCGCAGCATCCCGCCGCGCTCGACGCGGGCGGTGACACCGCCGCGGAAGTCGGGCGTGAGTGCGGCGCGCAACCCCTGCCACTGCTTGTCCATCAGGCCGCAGGGACGCGTCTCCCCGGTGACGACCAGCCGCACCTCTCCCAGGCGGCAGGTGCGGCCGATCAGCTCGCCCAGCCCGCCGGCATCGATGAGCAGGTTGGCCCGGCGTGTGTGCCACGGAAGGGGGGCGGCCAGCGAGGCGACCACCTCCGCCCACTGCCGGGCCGAGATGAGCGTCAGCCCGCGCTCGGCCGACTGCGGTACGTCCTCGACCAGGCCGGCTCCGACCGCGGCGGTCGCGGACTCCAGTTCGCGCATCGGGCCGCCGGTGGCGGTCCGAACCGCGATGTGAAGCAGGGTTCCGATGGTCCGCTCAGGCACCGGGATCTCCGACCGCCGGCAGAAAAAGGGCGCGTCCGATGACGCTTCTCGCCCGGCGTTTGCGCTTATACTGTAGACACAGGAGGCACGCATGACATCGATCCGATGGCTCGCGTTTTCAATCGGATCGCTCGCGGCCGTGGGGTCCGCGACGGCCCAGACCTATGACCTGTCGTGGTACACGTTTGACGGCGGCGGCGCGACGTTCAGCAGCGGCGGGGACTTCGAGTTGGGCGGTTCGATCGGGCAACCCGACGCGGGTGTGCTGACGGGCGGTGACTTCGAGTTGATCGGCGGGTTCTGGGGCGTCGCGGCGACGCTCGGCGCCGCCTGCGACCCGTGCGACACGAACTGCGACGGGTCGATCAACGGACAGGACATCGCCGGGTTCATCGCCGCGCTGAATGGAAACCCAAGTAATTGCTCGACTTGCGTCGGGGACGCGAACGGTGACGGCTCGGTGAACGGGCAGGACATCAGCGGTTTCATCGGCTGCCTCGCGCCGTGAGGGGGGGCGCGCGGCCCGAGCAGCGCGGGGCGGCGAACGGGGGCTGCGCGCGGAGCGCGGCCGGCCGGTGATGTTCCCGGGGCCGCGTCGGGAATGACGCGACCGGATCGGCCCGGCGGGGGGCGAGCATCAGGCGTCGGTGGGGGTGTCCGCGAGAATCTCGATCTGCGAGGCCGGATCGACGTTCAGGATCGTCATCTCGCCGTCGGGTTTTCGAAGGCGAATGCGGGCCAACCACAGCTTGTGGTTCAGCCCGTGGACGTACCAGCTTCCGGTCGGTTCCTGACAAACGTCCACAACGTCGCCGGTCACATCAAAGGACCAGTCGCCCTCGCGGCGGGAGATTCGCTGGCGAACACGGATGCGCTGGCCGGGCCGGATGTTCATGGGGCGCACTCGAAGCGGGTTGGGCCGATCGCGGCGTGGGGCGAAGCACGTGACACGACGACCGGCGATTCAAGCGGCGGGCGGGATGTCGGCCCGCGGGTGCGCCGCGCCCCGATTGCGTATCCGGCACGCGGCCGCGCGTCAAGCGTGAGGGTGGGCCGGTCCGGCGTCGCGCCGGGCCCGGGCGGCCGCTGATCCGCTCGCGGGGCGAGAGTCCCCGCCGTCGGCCGGAGGAACGGGCGGGGCGCTGCGCGCCGCCAGCAGCGCGGTGAGGGCGCGCACTGCGTGCCGCGGGGGGGGTTGGCGCGTGGAAGTGCGTCGGGGCGTGGCGAGGGGATGGGGCGTGGGGGGCGAGAGCGAGTCGATCCAGCGGTCGACGGCGGCCCGCGACCAGCGCTGCACGCCGCGGGTCTGGAGCGGCGCGGGAAAACCGGGCCGGCTGCGCCAGCGGGCGAGCAACTGGCGGCTGATGTCGCCGAGGTAGGCGCACAGGAGTTCGCGGGTCAGCAGCGCCGGCCAGTGCGGCGGGCGTTCGAACAGTCTTGGACGAACGCGTTTCATGGTGTCACGCGTGGCGTGGTTCCGGGTTGGACGAGCGGCTTGACGATGCGCCGGAGCGGTCGTACGCTCCGACCGTGCTCGTGCACGGCGGCGCGGCGACGCCGTCGTGCGCGGCGAAGGCACAAGTCCGGCCGGCGCGACGGTTGTGGGAATGCAGGGCACCGGTCACAAACGCGCGGCGGTTTACGCCGCCCGAATGAGTAGATAATCTATATGGGCCCAACGCCGCGTCGGTCGCGGGGGCGGGCGGCGCGACGCGGGCCTGTGCGCGCGAATGGATGGCGTCCGCGGCGGAAACGAGGATCACCGATGGCCAAGCGAAAGCCACAGATCAACTTCCAGGTCGACGAATCGATGAAGCTCCTGTACGAGGAGGCGAAGGCTGCCGGCCACTGGGTGACGCGCTTCTGCGCGGCGGGATTCCTGATGATGGTGGAGAACGCGGAGGCGCGTGCCAGCGCGATCAGTCGGCTTCGCGACTGGGAGGCGGAATTCGCCGACGCCAGGCCGGATGACATCCGCGCGTTCGTGGAGGGCGCGCGCGACGCGATGACGCGCGGAGCGCGAGGTATCCGGCCAGTGCGCGCAATTCGGCCACCGAGAAGGTAGGCAGCAGGGCGGCGATGCGGCGAACGTAACGGTGGGGGGTCCCCGTTCGAGAAGAGGTGCAGTTCACGATGTAGCTCCCTGATGATTGGCCCGAGCGTTGGAGGCCGGGCCGAGCGGGCGGTACGCGCCCGCGGTCGCGCCGTCCTGGCGCGACGGGGTGAGGGCGGGCAGATTCGTCATCCGTGACGACCCATTCCCTGGCCGACCATGCCCGCGAACAAGAGGGGGCGGCATTCGCTCCGCGCGAATCCTGCGGGATTAGTGTACGGTATTTGTTAGGCATTGTCAAGTCGTTTTTCGCGGCCGGGCCGCGGTGGGTGCGGCGACGCGGCGGACTCTGTTTTTTCGGTCGTTGCGGAATGGGGCGAGCACCCGAATGAAGGAGATTGCCCGACGGGCACGTGCCCTGCAATATCGGGTGAGTCCCCGAATCGCCGGGTCAGGCGGTTTTGCGCAGGGCCCCGAAACCGCCCACCCGCACAAAGCGCCGCCCCTGGGACCGGCAGAACTCGTCGAAGGCCGCGTTCCAGAGGATGTCGTCGCTGATCAGGAATCCACCGTCTGCGATGGCGGGCCAGGCGGTGGTGTACTCGAACGTCATGTGCTCGTAGGTATGCAGGCTGTCGTGGAAGAAGATGTCCAGCGGCGCGCTGGAGCGGACGAGGGCGGGAAGGAGCACGCGCGCGTCGCCCAGCTCGAGGCGATAGCGTCCACGAAGCCGCTGCGGCACGAGCCAACCGGGGTCGCAACCGGGCGGCAGAGCGCTCTCCTGCATGCGGTGGGTGGAGCCCGCGATGGCCTCTTTTGCGGGCAGGTCGATCGAGCGCAGCTCGCCGCACCCGTTGTGCTCCATGGCCTGGAGGATCACGGCGCTGGACTGCCCGTCGAAGACGCCGGTCTCGATCATCACGCGTGGGCGCGCGAAGCGCACCAGCATGTAGAGGAACTCGTACCACTCGCGATAGACCACCCAGCGGCGGCGACGGGCGACCATGGCCCGGTTCAGCTCCTCGATGAGAGTGTGCTGGCTCAGGAACTCGATGCGCCGGTCTTCGACCTCGGCGCGGTCGGCCTCGGGCATGAGAGTGCACAGCGCGTCCACGCTGGCCACCGGGCGCGGGGCGCGCAGCAGCACCGGGATCATCCCCGGTCGGGCCAGAAGCGCGCCGACGCGCGCCGGGGAGAGCGCCGCCAGGCTACGAAGCAGGCGTGGCATCATTCACGATCCTGGTTTCCGGAACATCGCCCGCGCGAGGCGATTCGGGGCTCGCATTCGTCTCGCAGGCATTGTACCGCGGGGCGGCGGCGCGGGGCGCGGATTCAGTCTTCGGGGTCGCCGGTCGGGGGGAGCGGCGAGTCATCGCGGATGCAGACGGCCTCGATGGAGACCGCGCGTCCGGTCGCAGCCTCCAGCTCGACGATGACTCCCGACAGTCGCACGTCGCTCTCGGCCACGTCGTAGGGGGACGGCATGCCGGTGTAGAACGAGCGGATGACGCGCTCCTTCAAACGTCCCAGCACGGAGTCGAAGGGCCCGGTCATGCCGACGTCGGTGATGTAGGCGGTCCCCTTGGGCAGGATGCGGGCATCGGCGGTCTGCACGTGGGTGTGCGTCCCGGCGACCAGGCTGGCGCGCCCGTCGAGGTACCAGCCCAGGGCCACCTTCTCACTGGTCGTCTCGGCGTGCACGTCGACGAGCACGACGCGGACGTCGAGCGGGAGGTTGGCCAGGAGGCGATCCACCGCGTGAAACGGGCAGTCGGCGCGGACGTTGTTCATGAAGATGCGACCGATGAGCGAAATGACCGCGGCGCGGCGGCCGCGGCGGTCGCTGACGATGGTGATCTCGCGGCCCTTGGCCTCGGGCGGGAAATTGGCGGGGCGGACGATGTGTTCGGACGAATCGAGCAGCGGCAGGATTTCACGACGCCTGTAGATGTGGTCGCCCATGGTGCAGACGTCGATGCCGTAGTGGCGGAGTTTGGCGAACATCCCGGGAGTGAGCCCGCTGCCGGCGGAGGCGTTTTCGGCGTTGGCGACCACGAGGTCGAGATCGCGTTCGCGGACCAGGCGCGGCACGATCTGCGAGCAGGCGTGCTTGCCGGGCCGGCCGACGACGTCTCCGATCATGAGGACGCGCATGAAGGGTGGATTGTACGGTGGGCGCGATCAGCGTGCGATCGGGCGGAGGATGGCGCGCACGGGGCTGGCGTCGAAGCCGACGAGAGGAAGGGGAAGGGCGATGAGCTCGTAGACGCCGTCCGGGACGGCGTGCAGGACGAGGCCTTCCAGCAGCGCCATGTCGTGGGCCAGGACGCGCTGGTGTGCGGGCAGGTCCTTGGAATCGAAGAGGTCTACGCTGGGCGTGTCGATCCCGAGCAGGCGCACGCCGCGATCGAAGAGGAAGTCCACCAGGGCCGGGTCGACGGCGGCGAAGTCGTTGTTCCAGCGGAGCGGGTCGGGAAACGTCCCGGTTGCCAGGAGCACACGCGGGGCGGAGACGGGCGCGGGCAGCATGGGCGCGGTGACGCGCTGGCCGCGCGCTGCGTCGACGCGCAGCACCTGGCAGGGACCGAGGTAGAGATCCAGGGCCCGCTGGTGGATGGCCGCGGCGTCGCGGCCATAGTGACTTGGGGCGTCGGCGTGGGCGCCGAGGTGCACGGTCGCGCGAAGCGTCGAGAGCGTGACGCTGTCGCCGCGCGCCAGGTCGAGCAGCACGTCGCGTGACGCCGGGGTGTCGCCCGGCCAGACGCCCAGGTCGGGCGTGATCGGGGGAGTTATGTCGTGAATCAGGGGTCACCTCGAGCGGAGACCGCGCGGCGCGGTGCGGCGTCAGGGCTTGGCGGGCCTGGTCGCCGCTGGGGCGCTGGAGGGCGCCTTCGACGCTTCGAGCAGCTCGACGATCTCCGGCGGCGGGTCGAAAACGTCCTGGGGAATCTCGACGTTATGCTCGATCTTCTCGACGCTGATGACCATCTCCTGCATGGCGACGCGGTTGCGGATCGTGTGGGGGAGCAGGATGCCGTCGACCTTACGGTAGTCCGAGAACAGCACTTCGATCGGCAGGCTTCCCATCGGCATGGTCAGCGTCGTGGTCACCTTGAGCGTCAGGTAGCTGGACTTGTCGATGTAGTTGGTGAACGGCGCGCCGTCCTCGGGCGTGAGCACGACGACGTAGCAGTCGCGCCCGTCGACGGCTTCGATGCCGGTGCACTCGGCTTTCTTGAAGATGTCGCGCCAGCGCAGCTCGGCGTTGAAGGTGGCGGCGCGGAGCACCTGGGCCTTCTCGGCGCCTTCCTTGAGGCGCGGCCCGGTCATGGTCGTGACTTCCCACGCCAGCTTGCCGTTCGAGCCCTCCTGCGCCGTTCCCAGCGCGCCCAGGTCGGAAACGGCGCAGCTCTTGTCGGGGGCGGCGGCGTAAAGCTTCATGGAGCCCTTCACCCCGGCGGAGGCGAAGCTCACGCTGGCTGTGGTGACGCGGTTGCGCACTTTTTCGTAGGCGGCGCGGCCTCCCGTGGCTTCGATCGCCTTGTCGAGAATCTCCTCAGCCTTGGGCAGCGGGCCGGCCGGGCCGCGCGCCGTGGCCGGCCTTGAGGCGGGCTCCTGTCCGAGGGCGAGCGCGGCCGGCGCGAGCAGCGCCGCGGCGGCGAGGCGGGTGAGGAACGGAGAACGGGTAGAGCAGGCATGCATGATGGTCTCCGGTGGGCGTGCGGAAGTCCGCACGGCGGATTCTACTGCACGGTGGGAGCAGCGCCGCGTCGGATCCACTCCAGGGCGGCGTCGACGACGGCGTCGCGCCCCGCCAGGAGAGCGGCGCGGGTGGGTTGGACGACCTGGTCCGGCTGGACGCCATGGCCCTCGAGGCGCTTGCCGCCGGCACTGACATAGTCGGCGAAGGCGTACTGGAAGCGGTCCCCGTTCGGTAGGCGCTCGAAGGCCGAGGGAAGGGCTGCGCCGGGGGTGGGGGTTCCGAAGACGCGCGCCCGCCCGATATCCTGCAACCCGCCGGCGAAGATTTCGGAGGTGGACATTGAGCTGCCGTCGACGAGGATCGCCAGGGGCCCGTCGAAGGTTCGCGCTCGGGGAGTAACGATGAAGTCGAAGCGCGCGTTGCGCATCGTCATCGTTCCGAGCTTGAGCCCTTTCTGCGAGATGAACCACCCGGCCATTCCCATGGCCATTCCGCCGAGGCCGCCGGTGTTGCCGCGGAGGTCGATGATGACACCGCGTGCGTCGCGGTTGGCGCGGAGCGCGTCCTCGAAACCGCCCATGACGCGGACGGGGTCGAAGAACTGATTGAAGCGGATGAGGAGAACGCCATCGGTCATGCGCCGCGATTCGAACTCGACGTAGACCGTGGGCAGGTTTCCGGTTGTGACGGGCCGACCCCGCGGCTCGACCCGCTGGACGGTCCTTCGCAGCTTGCGATCGCGTTGGTCGAGGAATTCGACCGCCAGTCTGGAGCCGGGCTCCCCCGTGAGACGTCGGCGCAACGCCGCGTCGAGGAAGTAGGGGCGGAAGGCGTCGGGAACGGCCTGGTCGGCCAGCCGCCGGAGGACGCCGTCGATGCGCTCGCCGGCGACGCGGTAGACGACCCAGCCTGGGCGCACGTCGGAGGCCGTGCCGCGCGAGTCGTGGACGCGCGTGACCAGGGCGCGCCCATCGACCACCTGCACGTCGAAGCCGGGCACGCCGTGCCGAGATGGAAGGGGCGTCGCGGCGGCGGGTCGGCTGGACGCAGCGGCTCCGTCCGGGGTGTCTGCGGGCGGCGCGGGGTCGGAGTCGATGTCGGAATACAGGTCGCTGGGGATGATGCCGAAGTGCGAAACGCCCAGTCGGGCGATGGCGTTGCGCATGAGCCCGCGTGCCTCGGACTGGGAAGTGGCGGCGGCGACCTGCGGGCGCAGCTCGTCGCGGACGGATTCCCAGTCCAAGCCACCGAGCTGGGGGTCCCAGTGTTTCTCGCGAACGGTGGTCCAGACCTGATCAAAGGCCTGCACGTTGAGCGCCATGCGCTCGGGGGAGAGTCGCGCTTCGGTGGTGCGCGACGCGCACCCGGCCAGAGGCGCGAGCAGCAGCGCAAGGTGGATCAGGGACGGACGTGGCAATCCGCGTGGCACGAGCTACCTCCTTCGTGCCGGCGGAACGGAATCCGCGGCCGGCAGGCTGGATGCTAGCGGTCGAGCGTGTGGGGGACAACGAGCGCGGTTGGGGGAAGGCGCTCAAGGGGCCGCGAGCGGCAGAATCACGTCGAAGCGTGCTCCGCGGCCCGGGACGTTCGCGGGGAGGATCTCGCCCCGCATGCCCTGGACGAGCCCGTGGGCGACGGCCAGCCCCATGCCGGCCCGCTGGGATTGCCCGCCGCCCAGCTCGCCCTTCGTGGTGTAGAAGGGCTCGAAGATGTGCTCCATGTCGGCCTGCGCCAGCCCTGCGCCGGTGTCGATGATGGAAATGCACGCGCTGTGCTCATCCCGCCGATTGAGCGTGGCGGTCAGCGTACCTCCGGCGGGCATCGCATCCATTGCGTTCTCGACGATGTTCTCCAGGACGACGCGCAGCGGCTGTCGCAGCACGCGCGAGACGGGAAGGCCTTCGTAATCGAGCACAAGCCGGATGCCGCGCGAGCGCAGCCGCGGCTCCTGCTCGTCGAAGAACATGAGGAACGTCTCGGTCAGGTCGGACTCGTCGGCGTCGCGGTGGTCGGCGCGGGCGAAGGCCAGCAGTTGGCGCGTCATCTCGGCGGCGCGGCGGACCGGCTCGGCGGTGCGTGCGAGGGCGCGGCGCATGGCCGCGACGGTGTTCATGTTCAGCCCGTACTCGAGGCTCATCGCGATGCACTGGATCAGGTTGTTGTAGTGGTGGGCCACGGCGCCGGAGAGCTTGCCCAGCACGCCCAGCCGCTCGGTCTTGGCCAGGGCGGTGGCGAGGCGGACGCGGGGCGAGATGTCGCGCAGCCAGACCGCGACGTGCCGCACACCGCCGAGGCTGGCAAGCGGCGCGAGCTGGACCGCGTACACGATCGGCTCGACCTCGGTGCCACCCAGGCGCACCTGGAACTCCACGGCGGCGCCGCTGGCGATGCACTCGCGCAAGCGCTCATCGGCGGCGGGGCGCGCATCGGACGGGAAGAGCGCCGTCCAAGGTCGATGAGCGAGGTCGTCGGCTCCGCAGACGAGCCGGCGCGCCGCCTCGTTGCTTCGGAGCACGATGCCGCGCGCGTCGCAGACGACGATGGGAAAGGCGGATTCCTCGAAGAGCTGCTCGAAGAGCCCGTTCGCATCCGACGCCGGGGAAGTCGGAGGGGGCGCGCTATCCGTCGGACTCATCGGGGATCGCCGGGAGCAGGAAGAGGTAGGACTCGTACACTCCGTCGTCTGCGCGGCGCGTCATGAACGCGTGGCCCAGGAGCCCGCGCAGCGCCGACTGCGGTCCGGGCGCGAGCACGAGGAACTCCCCGCGCGCGACCGAAACGGTGAATCCGGCTCCCGGATAGCGCCGCCCGCGGTAGCGGGGGACCTGGGCTACGCCCGCGTCGGTCGGGATCCAGGCATATCCGTCGGGCGCCTGGCGAACGACGGGGACGACCGTAAGCTCCAGCCGCCCGCGCGCCCGCCGATCGCGGTCATAGACCAGCCGGAAGACGTTGCGGCTGGCGGTCCAGGTTCCGCCGGACAGCACCCCGTCGGGCTCGACGGCGAAGAGGGTCTGGTCGCTCGGCCCGTCGTCCATTTCGAGGTCGAGCGGGAAGCGTCTGGGCAGGCGCACCGGCGAAGTGGAGAGCGACTGGCAACCGTCGATGGAATCGAGGATGGACTTGATTTCAAGCCAGGACGAGTCCTGCCCGCAACCGACGCGCAGGCCGTTGCGCGCCAGACCAAGCCGGGTTTCGTGGTCGAGCCGTTCCTCATCCAGGTGGGCCCAGATCGCCTCCAGCCGCGCGCGATCGGCGGTGGGGCAACGAACGTGGAGGATCGCCACGGTGACGGTGGACACCGGCGGGGGCGCCGGGTCGCCGGCGGCGGGGGGCTGCGGCGGAGCGAATGGCGTGTCGGCGCCGAGCAGGACGGGCGGCGCCGGGGGCGCCGATTGCATGGACGCGTCGCGTGTCGTGCAGCCTGCGAGCATGCATGCGACGGCGAAACCACTCAGGCTGGCGCGCAGCACAACGCGCGCCGCGTGGCGTGGGTGGAATCGGAATGCGACTCGCATCGTTGCGCCGAAAACCGCTGTTCGCGGAGCCGAAACGTCGTCCGCGAATCGGGTTATTCTAGCGATTCGTCAGCGCCGACGCCACGAAATCGGTTTCAGCGGTCGGAGCGGGCGGGGCACCGTGCCTGGCGGCCCGATTGCGTGCCGGCGGAAGGGACATATAATTCGCGACGGCTGCGGTCAAGCGGTGCGGGCCGGCGTCCCATAGTTTGTCCTGCGTGAGGCGTCGAAGCGCCCCGCGAGCGGCGGCTCGTCCGACCGGCGCTCCAGCCGCACGTTCGCACGTACGGGCCTCGAAACGGAATGGTGGCTCGCGCGCCCGCGCGGTGCTCCCGCGGGCAGCGGAAGGACCGGATCATGGAACTCCCCCGTCGAGTGCGCGGCGACGAACTGCTGAAGCCTGGCGCGATGCTGGCGGTGCGCGAGCGGCTTCGCGCGCTGGGCCGGCGCCACGACCTGGTGAGCGTGATCGCGTGCGCGTTCGACCATCGCACGCGCATGCTGCCGTTTCTCTACGCCGACCTGCGCATGGCGCCGGCGGGCGTGCGGGCCGTCGGCTCCGCGATGGTCGACGCGGGTTTCCCGAAGACGCGCATCGTGCTCCAGCAGTGGAACCGCGCATTCCGCCCGTCGCAGATGCGGCTGGACGGTCGGGTTCCCGACCTGTTTCTCGTTTCCAGCATGCAGTTGCACGCGGCGGCGTGCAACGACCTGATCCGCGATGCGTGCCGGATCGAGCCGGCGGCGCGTCCGCTGATCATCGCGGGCGGGCCGAAGGTGATCTACGAGCCGTGGGACGTGTTCGGGGCGGATGCGAGGGATCCGTGGAGCGCCGACGTCGCGATCACGGGCGAGGAGTACGTGCTTCTGAGCCTGCTGGAGGTCCTGCTGGAGACGCGGGGCGCGAACGAGGCGCTGCGAGCGGCGTTCCTGCGTGCGCGGGACGAGGGGCTGCTGGACGACATCCCCGGGCTGGTGTACGCCCGCGGGACCGCCGGGGCGCCGCGCGAACTGGTGGATACGGGGATACAGCGCCTGGTGGGCGACCTCGACGAACTGCCGCATCCGCTGCCGGGCTACATGATCCTGGAGCCGCCGAGCGGGGCTGCGACGCTGGCGCCCCGCGCGTTGCCTGCTGACCGCGTGCGGCGCTACAGCCCGCTGGGTTCGCTGGTGCTGACGTTCGGGTGCAAGTTCGCGTGCACGTACTGCCCGATCCCGGCGTACAACCAGCGGCAGCATCGGGTCAAGAGCGGGGCGCGCGTGGCCGACGAGATGCGCTGCATGCAGCGCGATCTGGGCATTCGCTACTTCTTCGGCGCCGACGACAACTTCTTCAACGACGAGCGCCGCACGCTGGAGATCGTCGAGACACTCGCCCGGGAGAGAGGCGCCGACGGGCGCCGCCATCGCTTCCGCTGGGCCACCGAGGTCACCGTGCACGACACGCTCCGCATGCGCGACCACCTCGCCAGCGTGCGCCGCGCCGGGCTGCGCTACGTGTGGCTCGGCGTCGAGGACATGACGGCGACGCTGGTGAAGAAGGGCCAGAGCGTCAGCAACACCACCGAAGCGTTCCACCTTCTTCGCAGCCATGGGATCGCGCCGATGCCCATGATGATGCACCACGACGAGCAGCCGCTCGTCAGCCGCGGCCCCAAGCCCTATGGGCTGCTGAACCAGGTGCGGCTGCTGCGCAAGGCGGGCGCGATCAGCATGCAGGTCCTGATGCTCGTCCCCGCCACGGGCTCCAAGCTCTTCGCCGGGACCTACACCTCGGGCATGGCCTACGACCGCGTCGGCGGCCGAAAGGTCGAAGAGCACATGCTGGGCGGGAACTTCGTGGTGGCGTCGAACCACCCTAAACCGTGGCGCAAGCAGGTCAACATACTTCTCGCGTACGCGTATTTCTACAATCCGCTGCGCCTGGTCATCAGCCTCGTCCGCCCCAAAAGCCGGCTGTATCTGGAGGACGGCATCTGGCAGGTATTCGGCATGTGGGGCCTGGCGCAGACCGTGCGTCGGACCTTCGGGTGGATGTTGCGCCTGGCGTTCGGGAAGGTCGAGCGCCGCTCGGCGCCGCCGCTGAGCCGCATTCCGATGCGGTCGGTGGACGGAGGCCGCGCGAGCCACGCGCTGCCGGGCACCGCGCAGGCCGCGCCCGGCGAGCCGGCCGGTGCTCACGAGCTGCCGCGCGAGGGAGTGCGCCGGCTGGTCGTCCTCACGCCGGCGTAAGCCGGCCCAGCACGCGCTCGACCGCCTGCGCCCAGCCGCGGTTGGCGATGGGGCTGGCGGGGCTCGGGTGCGGAATGCGGGCGACGTCCACGTCCAACTCCGCCAGCGCCGTCCGCGCCCGCGCTTCGGCGAACGCCCCGACGCCGATGACCCGCCGCGCGCCAAGCCGCACCACCAGGTTGCGCAGTTCGGCGTCGCACGCTGCCAGGAGGCGCTCGCGGTCGAGGCGTGCCAGCCTGTCGGGCGTGATGTTGCGGCCGTCGGCGGCGAAGAACGCGAGCGGGCAGTAATTCGCGACGAAATAGCGGCGGAAGAATCGCTGCGGCGAGCGGAACCGGTCGCGGGCCCAGCCCCATAGCCGAGCGCCGCTGACCTCGCGGCGTGTGCAGGCGAACCCCAGCACGGGCCGCTTCGGGTGCGGCCGCTTTGGTTGCGAAACGCGGCCGGTGATGCCGAGCCAGTCGCGGACGGAGTGGACTTCGCCGAAGGGCACGCCGGTCTGCACCATTCCCCACGGACCTGGGTTCATGCCAAGCAGGACGGTATCGCGGGGCGCCTGCCCATAGCGGGCGAGATAGGCCTGGTGCGGCTCGCGGGCATAGACGAGCGGGTTGTAGACGTGCGTGACGGGGTTGGAGAACCCCGGCGAGTCGTCGCGGGCGAGCTCAGCGAGGCGTTCCGGACTGGGACTCATGAGCGGTCTGGCCGTGGCATGCGCCGGACTCCACTCCAAGGTTCGGGCGGGCGCGCGGCGCCCCCCTAATACACTCCCTCGGTGACGCTCTGCGCCAGGCCCGTAAACGGGCGCACTCCGCTCACGCCGTCCCACGGATAGGCGGCGATGGGCGGCTCGCGTTCGCCCTGGTCGCGTTCGAGGAAGCGCGGCAGGAAAAGCTCGCGCGTGAGCGTGGTCAGCATCACGCGCCCGGTCTGCCCGTAGTCGACCACGCGCTGCGGGTCGTTGACGTCGACGACTTGTATGACCGCGCGCGGCTGGGGGGCGTGGTATTGGATTTTCCAGCCGTCGGTCGCGGTCAGCGGCTTGTGGCACGCGAGGCCCATGAGCGTGTTGCCGTAGGTCGGCGCGAGGTAGGCGCCCTCGAGCAGCTCCTCGACCGCGAAGCGCACGAACTGCGGGGTCATTTCGGTGCCGCCGCAGAACACGCCGCGGACGCCGCATTCGCGGAGCGAGACGCGTTCACACAGGGCCTCCAGGAGCTTGGGGGTGGTGAAGAGGCAGCGGATGTCATGCCCGGCCCGCAGCACGGTCAGCGCCTGGTCGATGACGTGGTCCTTGTAAGCCTGGAGGTGCTCCATCCAGCGTTTCTGGATCAGCTTGATGACCCAGCGCGGGTCGAGGTCGACGTGAAAGGCGATGCCGCCGCGGATCTGCGCCAGGTGGTCGATCGCAAGGCGCAGTCGGCGCGGGCCGGTGGGGCCGAGCATGAGCCAGTTGCCGCCGCGGGGAAAGAACTCGTCGGGGAGGGTCTCGGAGAACGCGGTATAGTCCTGGCGGAAGTCGTCGATGTTAATGCGGCTCTTGGGGACGCCGGTGCTGCCGCCGGTCTCGAAGACTGTGACGGGCCGGTCGGCCAGCGCGCGTGGCACCCAGCGGCGTACGGGCCCGCCGCGCAACCACTCGTCCTGAAAAAGCCCGAAGCGCTCCAGATCCGCGAACCCGCGGACGTCGCGGCGTGGGTCGAAGCCCAGCGACGCGGCCCGCTCCAGCCAGAACGGGCAACCGCTGGCGGGGTCGAAGTGCCAGGCGATCGTCTCGCGGACGTGCGCGTCAAGGTGGTCGGCGGCGCGGCGGAGCGCGTCGGCGGAAGGGGGAGCGGCTTTTGCGGACTCGTCGAGCACGTCGCCCTCGGCTTACCTGGCCGCGATGGCGTAGAGCGTTGAGCGGGTGGTGATGTAGAGCGTGCCGTTGGCGACGACCGGGGTGGTGTAGACGGTGTCGCCGGTCTTGAGTTCGCGTAGGAGCTTTTCTTCGCGTCCGGCCTGGAGGATTGCAACGTCGCCGTCCTCGTCGCCGATGTAGACCTTTCCGTCGACGTAGTAGGGCGAGCCCCAGACGGCGGACATGAGGTCGTGCCGCCAGCAGAGCCGACCGTCCTTGGCGTCGAAGCAGTACAGGAAGCCGCTGAGGTCGGAGACGTAGCACAGCCCGTCGTGGACGGCGGCGGTGGAGATGGTGCGATTGAAGCTTCTGCCACCGACGCTCCAGACCTTGGCGGACTCGGTCACGTCGCCTTTTTTCGTCACGTCGATGCAGTGGAAGAACCCTGGACCTTCGCCGTGCTCGGGGTCCTGCCCCACGCCGACGTAGCAACGGCCCTCGACCACGACCGGCGTGGCGATGATCTCGTTGCGCGTGCCGCGCCCGCCGAGGATGTACTTGGCGTCCTTGGGATTGCAGTCGTACTTCCAGATCAGCTCGCCGGTGCGGGCATCGAAGCTGCGAAGCCAACCGTCGCCGCCGGGGAAGATGGCCTGCACGACGCCGTCCACCACGGTCAGGACCGGGCAGGACCACTGCCCGTGGAGGACCTTGTCGAGCGGGTCGTTGCGCTGCCAGATGACCTTGCCGGTGTTGCGGTCGACCGCCAGGAAGCTCGGCGCTGCGGGCGCGGGGAGGTCGATGTGTCCCTCGTCGACGCCGTTGGAAGTGATCAGGAAGAGGAAGTCCCCGCAGGCGACGGGCGAGGAGGTGGCGAGGTTGTGCGGGAATACGCCCAGCTCGGCGATCATGTCCAGCTTCCAGACGAAGTCGGCGTCGATCAGGTCCTTGAGGGCCTCATCGGTCAGGGGCCCGTCGTTGTCGCCGTCGCGGAACCCCTCGGTGTCGGCGCAGATCACCTCGCAGCGGTTGCTGACGTAGTAGACGCGGTCGCCGACGACGCAGGGGGAGGAGCAGATGCCCTGGAGCGGCCAGTCGTTGACGCGGCCGGATTCGAGCTTGTTGTGGACGGCCTGCCAGAGGAACTCGCCGTCCTTCTCGCGGAAGCACATGACGACGCCCTTGTCGCCCGTGATCTTCGGGTTCCGCACGCCCTCGTTGTTGGTCCCGACGAAGACCTTCCCGCCGGCGATGACGGGGTTGCCATAGCTCTGCGAGCCCAGGGCGGCTTTCCACTTCACGTTCCGGCCCGCCGCGACGTCGAAGTCGTCGGGGATCCCGGTCTCGTCGCTCACCATGTTGCGGTTGAAGTCGCCGCCCCACACGGGCCAGTCGCCGGTGCGTTTACGCGGCTTGAGTTCGCCGAGCTTCGGGGCGCCCGACGGCGCGCCGCGCGCGGCGGGAGCCGGCGGGTCGGACTGCTGCGAGGGTGCCGGGTCCGTCCGCGTCCCAACCGCCAGCGCCACGCACAAGGAAAGCAGACTACAGCCGATCGCGCTCATCCATTGCACTCCAACCGCGCCCCGAGGCCGCACGGCCGTCCGGGGCCGAAGCTGGCATGCTATCCCACGAGGCGCGGATGGGCCACCGCTGCGTCCGTCCGAGAACCAGGCACCGGCGAGGGCGGCGGATTCGGGTCCCGCCTCCGGCCACGAGTGTCGCAAATCGAGGCCGGCTGCGATTCGGGTCCCACGATTCAGCCGGGGCGCGACGCGAAAGCGCCGGAGTGCGCGATCGTGGTTTGACAGCGGGCCGTTTGGGCGCGAAAAATGCCACCTTGCGCCGCGCAGCGGGTAGTACCGGAGCGCGGTGCGGCGCGACCGCGGTGCACCGCCGTCGCGGCAAGAATCCCCTGGGCGCGGTCAAGACTCAGGAAACAAGCCGATGTTGTGGGATGCAGCGGTGCGGCGACTGACACTGTCCCTCGGCGCGCTGGCGCCGGGGCTTGCCCTCGCGCAAACGCCAGCCGCCTCCCAGCCGGCGTCGCCGGCGATCGGACCCCAGATCGCCGTCGCCAAGCCGCTCGCCACGCCCGACGAGCCGCTCTGGGTCCAGTTCCTGCTCTGCAATGGCTCGGACCAGCCGGTCGAGCTCGAAGCACCGGGCGGCGATGACGGCGTCGGATTGCCGCGTGCGGTCGTGCTCGGTTCGGCGGACGCGCCGGCGCTGGCGATCGGATATGACGGCGCGAAACCGGAGCCCGTGGCGACCCCGGAGCCGATTGCGACCGACCCGCGGACGCTGCGGATCGCGCCGCGCGGCGTGGTCGGGGTGACGCTGAACCTGCGCGACGTCTGTCGGGAAGTGCGCTACATCGGCGAGTACCGCCTGGAATGGCGCCCTCTCGGCGGGCGATACGGCAGCGCGACCGCGTCGCTCAGGGTCGAGCCGCGGAAGCTCGCCATCCTCGTCACCGACTACGGCAAGGTCACGTTCAAGCTCGCCTACGACCGCGCCCCCCGGAACGTCGAGAATTTCCTCGAGCTGGTCCGCGGGGGGTTCTACAACGGCAAGACGCTGCACCGCGTCATCCCCGGCTTCGCGATTCAGGGCGGAAGCTCCACCGGCGACGCGACTGGCACGCGCCCCGACGGCAAGCTGGTGCCCGCCGAACTCAGCGACCAGCCGTTCGATCTGGGCACGCTCGCCATGGCGCGCAAGCCCGACGACGTCAATTCCGCGAGCTGTCAGTTCTTCGTCACGCTAGGGCGCACCGCGGAGCTCGACGGGCGCTACACGGTCATCGGACAGGCGGCCGACGAAGAGTCGTTTCGCACTCTCCGGCAGCTCGCCACGGTCGCGACCGACGCCAAGCAGCGGCCGGTGCACTCGCTCTACATCCGCTCCATTTCGCTCGTCGATGACGAGATCCCGGCCGCGGCGCGGCGTTCCGCGGCGCAGCCCTGAGGTTCGCCTGCTCCGGAACCGGCGGTGGGGGAGCAGCGCAGCGGCGGGCGGCATGTCGCGCGAACGGCGTTCGGCTCACGTCAACGGTCTTACCAGGGACAACCCCACACCGGGCGGCATGTCGCGCGCGTGACACTCCGATCGCCCGGCCTATCGCGGGGCGGCGCTCCAGTGCGTCGGGGCACTGCCGGGGGCGGCCGAACGTGAGCGGGGGCGCCCGAACCGGGCGTGTGAAATAGGACGCGGGGCCGAAGGATCGGCCCCGCGTCGGGAAGATCGAGTTGCCTTGATGTTACCCGCGATCAGCGGCGGCGGCACAGCGCCAGTAGTCCGCCCGCGAGCAGCGCGAGCGACGCCGGCTCGGGCACCAAGCGCAGGTTCTGCTCGACGACACCCAGATTGGCGACGTCAAGCGCGCCGGTGTCGGGGGCGATCAGGCTGAATTCCTTCTTGACCTTGATGTGCGTCGAGCCGCGGTCGAAGGGAATGTCGGCGACCAGGGGCGGCACCGAGCTCGCGTCGATGACGGCGGCGAACGTTGCGATGACGCCGGGATTGACGAGGTCTTCGATCGTTTCGTTCACGAACACCTGGCCCGAGCCGCTGATCGCGCCCAGCACGCTCATCACCATCTGGTCGGCGACCATGACGTCTTCGCTGGTGGCCTCGTAGGTGATCAGGATGCCCCCGGAGCGAATGGGATCGACCGGATCGCCGACGGTGGCCTCGGGGAAGAAGAAGTCGATCTCGGTGTCGGTCGTCGTGAACGTTGCGCCGGTGGAAAGGTCACCGGTGATGCTCACGGACGAGAAGACAATCCCCGCCTGTACGAACGTCGCGAGGGCGCCCGCGAGTGCCCACGCCAGAATGGCCTTGATGCGCATGCAACTTTCTCCTCGCTATCGAGTCGGCTGGTACACCGGCTCGCGATCGTCGGTTTCCGCCATTGAGACGGCAGGCAACGCGATGCCGCTCAGGACCTCATCTCACGCTCTGCGGTCGGCCGCGGCTTCAGGAGCGGCGCCGGGCGCAGCCCGCGACCAGCGCGCCCAATCCCAGCAGCGCGAGCGTGGCGGGTTCCGGGACAATGGTCTGATTCATCTGGCCGATGCTGGCGACGTCGGTCGCCGGCGTGTCCGTCGCGGTCAGATAGAAGGATTTCTTGACCTTGATGTGCACCGCCGCCGACGAGAAGTTCAGGTCGGCGTGGTACGGAAGGTCCGAGGGCTCGTCGATCGCGTCTCCCAGCGTCGCGATGATCGTCGGCCCGGCCAGATCTTCGATCACTTCGTTGATGAAGATCGTGCCTGAACCGGAGACCGTCCCGGACAGGTCGAGCTGGTCCTGGGTCAGCGCGACGTCGCTGAGCGCCTCGAACGTGACCTGGAGCGTTCCGCTGCGGTCGGCGAAACCGTCGCCCACGGACGCGTTCGGGAAGGTGAAGTCGATGGAGTCGGCGTCGGTGACGAAGCTCGCCCCGCCGGCCAGGGTGCCCTCGATGGTGACGTTGGAAAAGACGATCCCCGCCTGAGCCGTGGCGCTGGCCATCAGGCCCGACAGGACGCAGAGCGAAATGGCGGAACGATGACGCATACTATCCTCTCCTGGGCGGGGACGCGCTCGGATCCCCAATGGGCTTCTTTCGCAAAGTGCCTAGACCAGCACTGAAAGATCGTAGGCCCCCGATTAACTACAAATCAAATAACAACCACGAAATCTGCGATTTACTGGTAGAATGGATTGAATAGAAACAATTCGGCAGGCGCACGCACCCAGCCGGTGCCCCCCGGCAGGCCGGGACCCGTGGTGGCGATCCGCGGGCAAACTCAACTACCCGCTACAAACTCATAGGCCCGGCGAACCCCCAAAGGCAACTCGCTTCCGAAAAACTTCCCACGGGTCGGCGCCCCCTCGCCCCCCCGACTTATGGGCCCCAGGCCCGACCCGTGCCGGACTTCAGCCCGTCAGCGGGGCGAGCTCGGCAACCGCGTCCAGCGCGTCGGTCTGAACCATCGTGATGCAGTTCCACGGGCAGACCTGGGCGCAGAGCTTGCACCCGATGCAGCGGGCCATGTCGATCGAGCAGATCCCCATCGCGTAGAGCGGGTGGTCCGGGTCGGCCACCTTGTCGATGCAGTCCACCGGGCAGACCGTGACGCAGGCCTCGCAACCCGTGCACAGGTCCTCGTCGAGCACGGCCAGGATCTTCGGCTTCTTCTTTCTCGGGGGCTTGTCCACGCTGCCAACCTCGAATCCGGTGCGACGCTTCCATCTTAGGAGCCCACGGGCGCAATGCCAAGCGCCGCGCACGGCCCCCGGGTGTTTTGGCGCGCCACAGGGCCCTCCGGATGCGATAGAATCCCCCGCCGCGGCATCGTCCGTGCGGAGACCCGCATGATCCCGATTCTGTTCCGGATTCCGTTCGTCGACATCCCGGTCCACGGCTACGGGCTGATGATGATGCTCGGGTTCCTGGCCTCCATCGCCTGGGCCGTGCGGCGCGCCATCCGGTCGCAGGCCAACCCGGACGTGATCCTGAACTGCGGATTCATCGCCCTCATCGCCGGCGTGGTCGGGAGCCGGGGCATGTACGTCCTGCACAACTGGAGTGACTTCTCGCACCGCGGCGGCGGGTTGGCGGTTGCCTGGTCCGTGATTGACATCACCAAGGGCGGACTGGAGTTCTACGGCGGGTTCCTGCTGGCGTCGCTCGTGACGCTTTATTACCTGTGGGCGTGGAAGCACTCGGTCCGCTGGTACCTCGACATCATGGCCCCGTCGGCCGTTCTGGGGCTGGCCTTCGGCCGGGTCGGCTGTTTTCTGAACGGGTGCTGCTGGGGCGGCGTGTGCGACCTGCCCTGGGCGGTGCAGTTTCCGTACGGCAGCAACGCGCAGATGGTGCATTACCTGGAGAAGCGGCCCGGCGCCTCGCTGCCGGAGGAGCTGCTCTGGACCAACCGCAGCGGCGCGACGCTCCCGATCAGCCGCGACAGCATCGACGCGAGCGACGCGCGCGTCCGGGCCGCGATCGCGCACACCGAGGAACTGGCGGGCAAGCTGCGCCGGATGGAGGAGGCAGCCCGCAGCGGCGGGGGCGAAGCGGCCCCGCGCGGCGCGATCGCCGCCTTGCAGAACGAGCTGAAGGCCAGCCGAATCAAGTACGCCGACCTTCGCGACCAGATGGACAAGTACGGGATGTCGGCGGCCGCGCTGCGCGATTTGGCGCACGCGCATGTGTCACTGCCGGTGCACCCGGCGCAACTGTACGAGACGATCGGGGCGGCGCTCCTGGCCTTGTTCCTGAACGCGCTGTTCTATCGGCGTGCATTCGACGGGCAGGTGATCTGCACGCTGTTCCTCGTGCAGCCGATCCAGCGCTGGGTGCTGGAGACGCTTCGGGTGGATAATCCGGTGGACACGTTCGGGATGACCATCTCGCAGTTCCTGGCGGTGTGCATGCTGGTGGCGGCGGCCGTGGCGTACTGGATCAATCGTCGGCTGCCACCCCGTTCTCCCCTGGCCGTGGCCTGGGCGCCGGGTGAGGACGAGGCGGGACCGGCGTCGACGACCAAGCCGCCCGGTCGGACGGCAGCGGCGTCGCCCACGACGTAGCCCCTCCCAGGCCCAACGTAGCGCCGAGTTCGAGCATGGAGCTGCGCTCACGAGTGGCGTTGATCACCGGCGGCGCGCGCCGGGTGGGCCGCGCGATTGCGTTGCGCCTGGCCTCGGCCGGTTGCCGAATCGCGATTCACTTCAACCGCTCGCAGGCCGAGGCCCACGAGGCGGTCGAGCGGTGCCGCGCCGCGGGCGTGGATGCGGACGCGTTTGACGCCGAGCTGTCGGATGGGCGCGCGTGCGGGACGCTGGTGCGGCGAGTGCTGGCGCGGTTCGGCGGACTGGACGTGCTGGTGAACAATGCGTCGACGTTTGAGCGGATGACGCTGGACGGGTTCGATCCGGTCGCGTGGGAGCGAACGCTGCGCGTCAACCTGACCGCGCCCGCGCTGCTGGCGTTCGAAGCGCGGCAGGCGTTGCGCCAGGCCCGGGGGCGCATCGTGAACCTGTGCGACGCGGCGACGGCGCGCCCCTGGCCGGACCATCTCGCGTACGCCACGTCGAAGGGCGGCCTGGCGACGCTGACCGCGGCGCTTGCGCGGGCCTTCGCGCCGCTCGTGAATGTCGTGGGCATTGCGCCGGGCGTGGCCGCCTGGCCGGAGACGTACGATGAGGCGACGCGCGAGCGCCTGACGGCGCGGATTCCGCTGGCGCGGGCCGGATCGCCGGAGGACGTGGCCGCGGCGGTTCACTTCGTGCTGGCGGAGGGGGACTACATCACGGGTGTCGTCATCCCGGTGGACGGCGGACGCGGGATCGCATGAGGCCGGAGCGGCGGCATGCCGGTGGACGGCAGGGGAGTCAGTGGGCGCGGCAGGATTCGAACCTGCGTAGGCGTTAAGCCAACGGGTTTACAGCCCGTCCCCTTTGGCCGCTCGGGCACACGCCCACAACCAACCCGACGCGCGGCGTCGGGCGGTTGCGTGGGGGGTATCCTAGATGGGCTGACGCGACTCGGCAAGGCACGCCGCGATCCAGCGGCGGGCGGCTCCGGTCTAGGGCGTCGCGTCGCCGTCCGCGGCGATCTCCGGATCCACGACGACCTGCATGCGGAACACGGGTGCATCCGCCGAAAGCGGTCGAATCTCCACGGTAGCCGGGCCGGCCGGCGCGTCGGCGGGTACGCGGAATTCCACGGCCTCGGGCGTGACCAGGACGATCGGGGCGGCGATACCGCCCACGGTAACGCTGATCCCGCTGGCCAGGACGATCTGCGGGAACGTGTATCGGACGCGGCGCTTCGGCTTGACGATCGGCGGGTCAAGCTCGTCGAGGGTCGGGGGCAACGGCTTGGTCGCGCCGTTGTGATTCGATCCGTTCGCGGCGGCGCCGCTGGGGGGAGGGGGGGCATCGGAACCGGCGTCGTCGCCACCGTCACTGGCGGCGTCGGATTCGGAAGGCGGTTCGGCGGCGTCACTCGGGGCCGATCCGGCAGGAACCACGACCACCGTCGTGGTCCCCACCACGGAGCGATCGCGTGTGTCGATGACCTGAACATCGGCGAGACCGGTGACTGCACCGCTTGGGACGTCGAACTCGACCCAACCGGCGTCGGGATTCACGCTCGCCACGCTTACCGCCTCGTCGCCGACTACGACAGAGATGTTGCCCACGGAGGCGTTTTCCGGGAGGACCAGATTGAAGCGGCTGGAAGTGCCGGCGCTGACGACGGGCGCCGTCAGGTCCACCAGGGGGTCGGCGGCGGCATCGAAGCGGGAATCGCCGGTCAGCAGGGGACAGCCCGCGGGCAGCATCAGGGCAAGACCGATCACACCTGCCCCCGCCAGGAGCTTCCATCGTCGTCGCGCCACGCCTTTACTCCGCTCGGTCCGGAGCCGACTGCCCGGGCAGCTCCGCCAGAATCCTCTCTATTCTAATGTCGCTCCGTGTGTCGAGTAGCCGCTGCCGGGCCTGTTTCCGATAACTTTCGGCCGACTCGAGCTCCCCGGCTGCCCCTGCGACCAGCGCCCGAACCGTCAGCCCGATGGCGCTCTCGCTCGGCTGAGCGGCCAGGGACCTGGCGGCGGCGAGGTTTCCCAGCCGCAGCTCGGCCAGCGCGGCGGTGGCGACGTAGTCGAAATTGTGCGGTGCGAACGTCATGGCTTCGCTGATCCACAGTCGCGACCTGGGGTCGCTGCGCAAGGTCGCGGATTCTGCGGTTACGAGGGTCCAGGCCGCCGCCCAGCAGAGCTCCGGGTCGACGCGCGGCGAATCGAGCAGCGGCTCAAACAACGCCAGCGCGTCGGCATCGCGTCCCTGGCGCATGCGGACCATGCCGAGGGCGCGGCAGACGGTCGGGTCGTCGTCGCTGAGGTGCCGCGCCGACTCGAACGCCGCGCCGGCCGCCTCCAGGTCGCCGGCGCACTCGCAGGCGGCCCCCAGATTGAAGACTGCGCGATACTGGAGGGGATCGAGCTGGGTCGCCACGCTCGCGGCATGCCGCGCTTCATCGCAGCGGTCCAGCTCGATGAGGGCGCGGGCCAGACCGTTCCAGGCCCGGCCGTGCTGAGGAGCGAGCTCGACGGCGCGGCGGTAGGCCTGGGCGGCTTCGTCGAATCGCTGCAACTGCTCGAGCGCGAACCCGAGGTGGAACCAGGCGCTGGGATACGCCGGGTCCAGCTCCGTCGCGTGCCGCAGCGCCGCGGCGGCCCGCTGGGCGTCGGAGGAGCGGAGCAGGATCGTGCCCCAGTTGAACCAGGGGACGAAGTCCTGCGGGCGCATGGCCTTGGCAACTTCGATGTCGATCTCGGCCTCGCGCAGCATTCCAAGCCGGTAGTAGCGCACGGCGCGTTCGAGGCGTGCCTCGTAGAGGCTGGCGTCGCGCTCGATCGCCCGGGTGAGCAGCTCGCAGGCGTCGGCGTCGGAGTGGGCGTGAATCCCGCGCAGGTAATACGCCTGCGCCGCGTCGCCCCCGAGCTCGGCAGCCCGCTCGCGGTACTGGTCGGCG
Organism: uncultured Planctomycetales bacterium; assembly: GCA_964401365.1. Lineage (GTDB taxonomy): Bacteria > Planctomycetota > Phycisphaerae > UBA1845 > Fen-1342 > CAYNYG01. Next base: position 26,783 of record CAYNYG010000012.1, read on the forward strand.
CGGCTCGGGTCGGCGTCGGTCGCCAGTTCGGCCAGGAGGTAGTAGAGCGCGGCGGAGCCGCCGTGCCGGTTCGACAGTGCAAGCAGCTCGTCGTAGACGTCGGCCGGATCGGTGAGGTGCGAGCGGGCCTCGGCCCGCAGCAGGGCCGCCTCCAGCACGTCGGGCTCGCGCTCCAGGACGCGATTGGCGCTGCGCAGCGCGGAGGCGTACTCGCCGATGGACAGGTCGAGGCGCGCCCGGGCCAGGTTGCGCTGGCGCTCGGCGTCGCGCGTCTGCCGCGCGGCGTCGGCGGCGCGGTCGACCGCGCGGTAGATGGTCCAGCCACCGAGCGCGGCGATGGCGGTGAAGGCTCCGGCCACGACCAGCGTCCGCGCGTTGCGCCGCGCCGTCATCAGCAGGTAGTAGGTCCAGCTCTCGCGGCGGGCCTCGATCGGCTCCCCAGCCAGGTAGTGCGCCAGGTCGCGCGCCAGCTCCCCCGGCGACTGGTAGCGCCGTTCGCGCTCCTTGGCCAGCGCCTTCAGCACGATCGTCTCCAGGTCCCGGGAGAGGGGGTTTTCGCCGCGTCCGGAGGGCCCGACCCGGGCGCGAAACAGCCCCAGGCGGGGATTCCAGCGGTCCCGCGGCCGGGCGGGCGGGGTCGACGCGACGTGGTTCAGCACGTCCGCGATGCTGCCCACCACCGGGTAGGGGAAATCCCCGGTGAGCATTTCGTACAGCACGACCCCGAGCGAGTAGACGTCCGTCCGCGAGTCCACTTCGTCCGAGCGGCCGCGCGCCTGCTCGGGAGACATGTATTGCAACGTCCCGATCATGTGCCGCGTGAGCGAGAGCGAGCCATCGATCGACGGCGCCGCCCATTTCGCCAGTCCGAAATCGAGCACCTTCGGCTGGGGTTCGACCGCGGCCGAGGCGCTGACGCGGGAGCGCGAGCCGGGCGCCCGCGCGCCCGCGGACGACTCGGAGGGCTCGTCGCTGACGAGGATATTGGTCGGCTTCAGGTCGCGATGGATCACGCCGCGCTGATGCGCGTGCTGCACGGCCTCGCACACGCGCTGGAAGAGCCGCAGGGCGTCGGCGGCGGGCAGTCGCCGCTCGCGGACGAACTGCGTCAGGGGCGCGCCGCGGATGAACTCCATCACGTAGTACTGCCGCGCGTCGGGCGTCTCGCCGGAATGAAGGACGGAAACGATGTTGGGGTGCTTCAGGGCGGCGACCAGCTCGATCTCGCGTTCGAAGCGGCGCCGCGAGCGCGGCGCGGCGAAGCGGCCTTCCGCCAGCACCTTGATCGCGACGGCGCGCTTGGTGGCGACCTGGATGGCCTCGTACACGACGCCCTGGCCACCCTGCCCGACACAGCGCACGAGCTCGTACCCGGGAATCGCGTCGGGCGCCAGGTGCAGCGCCTGGTCGTGCGCGTCGTCGACGCCGTCCGCTTCGAGCGCGGCGTCGGCCGAGAGCGTGTCGCCGGTCGGCAGCGTGCTGGCGCGCAGGTCGAGCGACCCGTCGGCGTCGGCATGGTTGGCGAGCGGGTCGGGGGTATTGGCCCAGAGGCGTGCGGACTCGATTCGTTCGGCGCGGCGCAGCTCCTCCGCCAGCTCGGGGAGCAGCTCGCCGTGTGCTTTCTCAAGCTCGGCATGCGCGACGGCCTGGCCCTGCGCGCGGCGTCGCATGACCTCGACCACGATGTCGCGGATGCGCCGGCTGCGCGGGTCGGGATGGCCGGGCTGGCCCACCATGGGGACTCCCGCGGCGCGGGCCCTGGCCGCACCGTTTGATGGTCATTCTTCGAAGGGCCGCGCTGCCGGTCAAGTCGCCGGGCGGTGACGGGTCCGCCAGCGCTGGAACGCGAGCACGAGAGCGTCGCAGCACGCGACGCAGGTGAGCACCAGGCACAGCCTGGGGAACCAGTCGCCCAGCGCACCGTAGACGCTGTGGCGGCGATCGATCCAGATGCGGTCGACGGCGAAGCCGACCACGCCTGGGCCGATGCGCCGCCCGTCTTTTTCCACGACGGAATAGAGCCGCCCGTTCGGATCGATGAAACCGCTCACGCCCGTATTGACCGCACGGGCGATCCCCACGCGGTTCTCGACGGCGCGAAACACGCAGGCCGCCAGGTGCTGGGGCAGCTCGGGACTGTGCAGGAACCACCCGTCGTTGCTGAGGTTGAGCAGGAAATCGGCGCGCCGGCGGCGCCCGTCCCAGGTGAAAGCGCGGGGGATGTAGGGCATGACGTCTTCGTAGCAGATGGGCGTGCCGAAGCGCAGCGACGGCCCGTCGCCGAAGCGCGCTTCGAACACGACGAACCGCGAACCTGGGGTCAGCGAGTATTCGAGCGTACCGCCTTCGCTGAAGGGGCTCAGGCTCGTGAGCCAACGATAAAGCCAGTGCAGTCGGCCGTATCGGAACGGGACCACTTCTCCGAACGGCACGAGATGCACCTTGTCGTAGCGCTGGGCGCGCTGCGTGCCGTCGGGGTCGTACACCAGCGCGGAGTTGTATTTGCGCACGCCGGGATAAGGCTCGCCGGGCCGGGTCTCGATGGCCAGGCTGCCCAGCACGACCGTGAGCGGGACGCCGGGGGTTTCGTCCAGGCGCGCGAGCCGCAACCCGGCCTTGCTGCGCTCCAGAGTTTCGATGACACGGTTGACCGTGGCATAGTCGCCGGTGGCGAGCGCGGCGATGGCGGTGTGCGACAGGTTCCCGAACTGCCATGCGCCGGCGGAGACGCCGGGGACGGCGTTGCGTTTCTGCGAGACGAACTCGATGTTCTGTGTCGCCTGCCAGGGAACCTCCGGAAAAACGAGCAGATCGGGCTTGTGTCGTGCGGCCTGCTCCGCCAGGCGCAGATAGCGGGCAAAGACGACGCGGTAGTCCTCGCAGTAGGGCGGGACGCTGTAGAGGGGGAAGTCCTCCTGGATCACGGCGACGGTCGGGCCGGGCGTCAACGTCTGTCGCGAGAGCTGGTGCTTTCCGTAGCCGACGGCGACGCCCAGGATGAACACCGCCGCCAGGGAGCACCCCAGCCAGCCGGCGAGCCAGCGTCGCAGGCGTCGCGGCGCCTCCGGCAGGTGGGCGTGTCGGCGCCACTCGCGATAGCCGTAGATCAGGTCCACCAGCAGGCCGTTGATCATGGCGGCGATGAACGTCACGCCATACGCGCCGGTGAGATCGCTGACCTGGATCAGCAGCGTCTGCCCGTAGAGCGCATGTGCGATGAAGAACCAGGGAAACCCGCTGATCACCCAGGCCCGCAGGTACTCGCAGGCCACCCAGACGATGGCCAGGCTCCAGGTGGCGGCGAAACCGCGTCGCCGGGCGGCGCGAATGGCCCAGGCCGCCAGCGGCCAGTACGCGGCCAGGTAGGCCGACATGGCCACGTAGCCCGGCGGCGTGACCGCGTGCATCCAGCGGACGTTGATGAGGAAGAAAGCCAGTCCGGACAGGGCGCTGCCCAGCAGCCACACCGAGGTGCGCCGCGCGCGCAATACCGCCAGCGTCCACGGCACCAGGCACACGAACGCCAGCGCCCAGAGCGAGGTGGGCGGGAAGATCATGGAGAACCCGGCGACGGTCAGCCCGCCCAAGAACAGCAGCCGCGCCCACTCCCGCAGCAGGTCGCGCCAGAGTTTCCGCGGCGGCGCCGCAAAGGTCGGCGCGGGCCGGGCGAACGCCACGCCCGGCGCGACCGCGGCCTGACGCGACTCCCGGCGGCTCACGAGGGCAGGTCCAGCGGGACGAATGGGACGGTCTCGCCGCGCACCGCTGCCGGCGCGGCCGCGTCGCGCCGGATCAGCGCGTTGGCCGCCGCGAGTCCGAACGGGTCCCCCGACCCGCGCCAGGGCAGCGGCGTGAGACAGGACTTCCCGCCGCCGACCGCGTGCCATTCGGCGGGGTGATACATCGGCCTGGCTCCGGTCTCCGGCAGGTCGGCGTCCAGTTCTGCGCTCAGATGCAGCGGCGGGCGAACGGGGAGGCCCTGCAATCCGGCGAGGATGACGCGGCCGAAGAGCACGAAGCACACCGCACAGCTCACCGGGTTGCCGGGCAGGCCGACCACCCACGCGCCGGACGGCGCGCGCCCGATGCGCGTGGGCTTGCCGGGCTTGAGAAACAGGCTCTCGACCAGCCAGCGGACGCCCAGCGACTCCAGCACGGGCACCACCAAGTCGTGCGTGCCCTTCGACATGCCGCCGCTGACGCACAGCACGTCGGATTCCAGCCCCGTGGCAAGCTGGGCGCGCAGCGCGTCGGCGTCGTCGGGCGTGGCGCCGAGCACCTCTACGTCTGCGCCGCACGCGGTTGCCATGGCCGAGATGGCGATCCCGTTGCTGTCGTGAATCTGGCCGCGGCGAAGCTCCAGCGCATCGGCGGGCGCGAGCTCGTCGCCGGTGGTGATCACGGCCACGCGCGGGCGTGCCAGCACGCTGACGCGCGTCACGCCCGCGGCGACGATCGCGGCCACCGCGCCGGGCGCGATGCGTGAGCCGGCGCGGATGATCAGTTCGCCGCGGCGCAGGATGGCGCCGCGCCGTTCGACGTGCTGTTCGTGCCGCGGCGCATCCCGCAGTTCGACCCGGCCACCGTCCAGTTCGGTGCTGCGCTCGACCATGACGACCGCGTCGGCGCCGGTGGGCAGCGCGCCGCCCGTGTTGATCCGCACACACCCCCCGGGGATGACGTCGGGCCCCTGGACCTCCCCGGCGCGCACCAGCCCTGCGCAATGCAGGACGGCAGCCCCGTTCGCGAAGTCCGCGGCGCGCACCGCGTATCCGTCCATGACGGCACGATCATGGGGCGGGAAGTCGAAGGCGGTCCGCACGTCGGCGGCCAGCACCTGGCCGACGGCCTGCCGCGTCAGCCGCTGCACGACCGGCCCGGCGCGGACCTGGTCGGCCAGCAGACTCCAGACCTGTTCGGCGCGGGCGTTGCTGAGCGGCCGCGAGTGCATCCGGGCGATTCTCAAGCCGCGGCGCAGGGGCGTCAAGGCAACGCGGTCGCCGGCGACGCGCGCAGCGTATCGCCGGTCGGCGTGGGCCCGCGACTCCGTCCGCTGAATCGCTCGGGCGACCGGTGGAGGTCGAGCGCATCCTCCGGCATGAGCCGGCCTTGCCGCGGAGTGCGTAACTCGCGCGTTGCACGTAAGCTAGAGTGGTGGTCTCCGATCTACGGTTGCGCAGCATGAAGCCAATCTGGCTTGCTTGCGCCGCAGTGCGGGCGCGGCCATAACGCTGGTCACGGTTCTGCATTCGCCTTGTTGGCCGAGTACTTGATCACGCGCACTTTCTCCAGCGTGACCAGTCCTTCCGTCACCATTTCGTCGATATGCGGCAGCAGCAGGTTGATCTTCTCTTCGCTGTCGACGATCTCGACGATAATCGGCAGGTCCTCCGACAGACGGAGAATCTTGACCGTGTGCAACCGGCTGTTGGCACCGAAGCCCATCGGGCCGCGCAGCACGGTTGCCCCGGCCAGGTGAAGCTCGCGGGCCTTGAGCACGATCGCCTCGTACACCGGCTTTCCGTGCCACTTGTCGCTTTCGCCGACAAAGACTCGCAGCAGTAGTGCTTCGCCTTCCAGTTTCATGCATCACACTCCGATCCAGCGTTCCGCCAGCCGGTACCCGAGCCACACCGCCGCAAACCCGAGCGTGATGCTCAGCAGCACGTTCAGTATTGCGCGCAGATTCTGCCCCTCATTGGCCATCGCAAACGTCTCCCAGCCGAACGAAGAGAACGTCGTGAAACCGCCGAGGATCCCGACCGTCAACCCGACGCGGTACTCCGCCTGGATCGGGATGCGCTCGGCAAAGACCATGTTGAGCATGCCGATGATGAAACAGCCGGCGACGTTTACGACCAGAGTCCCGAGCGGGAACGTGCCTTTGGTCAGCGTCTGTCCCCAACCTTGAACGAGGTAGCGCAGGAGCGACCCCAGACCGCCGCCTGCGACGACCAGTGTGTATTTGTTCACCAGGAGGCCCATGAGATACGCTTTCAGCATGCTCACCTTCCGGGGAGTCAATGAACAATCAACACGGCGCACGGCGCGTGGTCCACAATCCGGTCGGTCGTCGATCCGATGAGCCAGTGCTTGACCGGGCTACGCCCACGGCGACCCAGTACGAGCAGGTCGTGCTTGTTCTCGTCGGCGAGTCGCGTAAGCAGCTCGGCCGCGTGTCCGATCTGCTTGCGGAACGTGCAGGTCACGCCGGCCCGTTTGGATTCCTGCTTGCCCCAGGCGATCGCTTTCGCAAGCGGTCCGTCCGCGTCTCGCAGTGCGTCGTCCACCTCGCCTTCCAGCTCGGCAGCTTCCGGTGCCCGTACGGCCGTCAGCGCGAGCACTTCGCCAGCGCTTTCGTGCGCGAGCGCCAGCGCCGCAGACAGAGCGCGCTTCGATGGCTCTGAACCGTCGAACCCGACCAGGATGCGCTTGTACATATCATGCAGCTCCTACAGCGGCAGGTTGTCGCTCAACGTCGGCGCTGGGCGCCGCATGACTCTCCGGCAGGTGATGGCGTGGCAGGAAGAACTGATTGGCGATCCAGGTCGGCACAACCGCGCTGGCGATCACGGCGGCCACCAGCAGCGAGTACTGAGCCGGGGTGATGATGTTGTGGGAAAGCCCGTAGAGCGCGGAGATCGTTCCAAAGGTGAGACCTGTGGACATCAACAGCGTTGTGTAGACGGACTCCCCGCGTGCGTATTGGAACGCCCGACAGGCGGGGTACACGCCCACGAGTTTCGTGGCCATTTTCGTAAGCAGCAGAAGCACGAACGCCCCGAAGCCGGCGGCCAACGCCGGCAACTGCACCAGCGACCCGGCGCGGATGAAGTAGAACGGCGTCAACAGGCCAAAGGTCAGCGTCCGCAGTCGGCGGACGAGCGCGTGATCGCGCCCGACCGTGCCGGCCAGAATCATGCCGATCAGATACGCGGGCAGGACGGCCTCCGAGCCGGCCCAAACCGCCAGCCCGCCCATCCCGAACAGCGCGAACAGCAGGTACTTGGTTTCCAGCTCGCTGGTGCGTCCTCCGTAGCGGCGAAAGAAAGGCCCGGTGAGTTTCAGGAGCGCGAACATTCCGACGATGAGCGCCCCAACGAAAAGCAGCGTCTTGAGCGTGAAGGGCGCGAAGAGCAGACCCAGTGCGACGACGGTGCCCAGGTCGGTAATGAAACAGGCGGCCAGGATCATCTTGCCGAACTGCGTGCCGTTCAGGCCAAGCTCCAGCATGACGGCGTAAACGACTGCGACGGACGTGGTGGACATCGCCACGCCCGCGAGCCAGGAGGCTTGCCCGTCCCAGCCCAGGAGGAACTTCGCTGCCGCCGTCGCCCCCAGGAACGGCGCGGCGAACGAAACAAGGCCGATGGCGGTGGCCTGTCGCCAGCTCTTGCGGAACGACTTTGGGTCAAGTTCCGCGCCCGCGAGGAACGTCAGCACGATCGCCCCGACGCCGGCCATGAACTTGACCCAGCTCTCGTTCGCATCAAGCATGGATGGTCCGAGCGCTGCGCCGATTACGAGCTGGGCCACGGTGCCGACGACGATTTCGGTCAGGGCCACCGAGATGCGCAGCCAGATCGAGAGCAGCGTGGCGACGAGCGCCAGCCCCAACCATAGCGCGGCCGAGAACCACACCTGTTCCACGGCGGTCTCCGACTTCGGTTTGGTAGGGGGTTTCAGCGCAGCCCCTACCCGGTACGGGTAGGAGCTATCAGCCCGGGGAGGGCGGTTTCGGCGAGCTCCATCGCCTATCAACATGCTAGACGAGAGCTCGCCCGTCGGCAATGGCCGCGCAGCCTTTCTGACGGCTCCACACGGAGTACCCGGCGGCAGTCCTCGAACGAGCTGGCGCCGATCTGGCCCGCGGCGACGCGCTCGGTCGGGCAGGCCAGGAAGCGATTCGCCCATTCTCTCACGGTACAATCGGAGTCGGCTGGTTTGTTGAGAGCGTCCGGAATGCGGACCGGCGGCGGCTGCGTGATACTTGACGAGGGGGTGCGTCCGGATCGGCCCGGACGCCGAAGTAATGGAAATCGCGGCGTATCTTCTTGCACCACCGGGCGTTCGGACGTGGCGTGGGCGAAAAGGCCGGGTAGGGTTCGTTCGACGTCGTTCGTTAGCGAGATGAGCCCATGACACCCTCCGCGCGGTTCCACTCGTGTCTCTTACGCAACGTAGCGCGGGACGCGGTGGTCGTCGAGGTTGTCGTGTCGCGAGTCCGGCTGAGATCCGTTATCCGTAAGTTGTTTCCATAAAAATACTTGCGCCCGTAGCTCAGATGGATAGAGCAGCGGATTTCTAATCCGCCGGTCGAAGGTTCGAATCCTTTCGGGCGCGTGAGTCTACGAAGGGTACGAGGCGGTCCGAGGCACGTCGGTCGCGTGTCGCGGATCAGACGCGGTGCGCGTACCGATCGAACGATGCGGTGTTTTGTCGCCATCGGGTTGACGCCGGAGCTGCGCCGTGCGCTGGTCGAGATGATCGGGCGGTCGGCGCGGAGCGGCGACGCGCTGCGCTGGTGCCGGGGCGACCAACTTCACCTGACATTGCGATTCCTGGGCGAGCTGTCGGACGGTGCGGTCGAGCGAGCGAGGGCCATCGTGGGCGAGGTTTGCGCGGGCCGCGCGCCGTTCGAGCTGTCGCTGGGCGGGCTGGGCTGCTTCCCGCCGCGCGGGCCGGGCCGCGTCCTGTGGTGCGGCGTGGAGGATGCGAGCGGCGGGTGCGCGGGGTGGGTGCGAGCGGCCGAGCCGCGGTGGCGCGAGCTGGATGTGCCGCCTGAGGAGCGATTTTCGGCACACGTGACGCTGGCGCGTGCGAAGTCGCCGGCGGGAGGAGCGCGGATTCGCGAGATTGCGGCGGGGGCCGTGGGACCCGAGCGGGTGCGGATGCGGGTCGAGGCGGTCACGCTGTTCGAGAGCCGGCTGGATTCGGGTGGAGCGCGCTACCGGACCATCGAGACGGCGCCACTTACCGGCTGAGCAGCGGCTCAGGCCGACGGGGTCGGAGCGCGCGTGCCGAGCCCGAAGGCGGTCCTTGCCAGGATTCCGGTCCGGCACCCTCCCGCGCCGCGGGGATAGCCGCCCTCCGATACGCCGCCGGGGCGAATTCCGCGGGGCGGAAGCCCGCCGCGTCTGTCGCATTGCATGCGTCGCGAATAAGATGCGTCCGAACCGACCCGTCTGCGGCGCGGCCGCGTGGCGTGTCGGGTCTCAACCGTGGCAGGGAGCGATTCATGAAGCGCGGGTTCGGAAGCGTCTGGAAGGGCGGGGCGGCGTTGGCGCTGTGGCTGGCGGCGCCGGTGATGGGGCAGTCCGTCATGCTCAAGCCCAGGCTCGAACCGGGCGCGGTGCGCTACGTCGAGCGCACCACCGAGATGAACCAGAAGTTCAAGGGTGGGCCGGGGGGCGGCGACCGCGAGATGAGCATGAAGATGAAGAACGTGATGGGTGTGCTTCAGAAGGTGGAGTCCGCCACGCCCGAGAAGGGGGCGAAGCTCTCGGTGACGTTCGACCGGGTGGCCTCGGAATCGAACATGCCGATGATGGCGGGCGAGTTCGACTCGGACCGGCGCAACGACGACGAGTCGCCCGAGCTGGCCGCCCTGTACGAGCCGATGGTGGGCTCGACGCTCACGATCGAACTGGACAAGGACTTTCGCGCGGTGTCGTGCACCGGGACGGCGGAGCTGGTAGCCAAGGTGGAGAAGAGCGTGGGGGGCAATCCGATGCTCGACCAGATGAAGCGCAACATGAACGACGAGCAGAATCGCGTCATGTGGGGCGAGCAGCGCATGTTCCTCTACCCCAACAAAGAGGTGAAGCTCGGGGACAAGTGGACCCGGAAGTTCGTCAACAAGGCGGACTTCGGCGACATGGCCTACGAGTTCGAGTGCGAGCTGGTGAAGGGCGACGCCGACGCCGCGGGCAAGATCAAGGTCGCGTACACCGGCAAGATCGCGATGGAGGGCGAGCCGAAGCAGCGCGAGGGCGCCCCGACGGTCAAGATCGAGTCCGGCGTGGTGAAGGGCACCGCCCTGTTCGACCCCAAGCTGGGCGAGTTCGTCACGGCGCGGGGTGAGACCGAGATGAAGCTCAACATCGTGTTCGGGACCGGCGACGCCGCACAAAAGATGGAGATCAACCAGAAGGTGGCCGAAACCGTCCGCACACTCTCCGTCGAGGAGCGCGCCAAGGAGCGTGCGGCCAACAAGAGCCCGCCGGCGTCCAAACCGGGCGAGCAGGGCTGACCCGGGGCCGCCGGGAGCCTGCTGCGGCCGTCGAACAGCGCCCCGTGGATGCTCGCGCCGTAATCTTCGACCTCGACGGCGTCATCACCGACACCGCCGAGCTGCACTACCGGAGCTGGCAGCGCCTCGCGGACGAGCTCGGCCTGCCCTTCGATCGCGCGCTCAACGAGCGGCTTCGCGGGCTGGGCCGGCTGGAAAGCCTGGCGCTGGTTCTGGGGTCGAGCGTGGGCCGCTTTTCGGCGGCCGAGCAGAGCGTCCTGGCGGAGCGCAAGAACCGCTACTACCTCGATTCGGTCGCGCGGATGACCCCGGACGATCTTCTGCCGGGAATCGCCGAATTGCTGCGTGAGCTGCGCGCCCGCGGTGCACGGATGGCGATCGCATCCAGCAGCCGGAACGCCGCCGCCGTCGTCGATCGGCTCGGAGTCGCGGGCCAGTTTGACGCGATCGTGGACGGGAACGCCGCCACGCGTTCCAAGCCCGACCCCGAGGTTTTTCTGCTCGCTGCCGGGCGGCTGGAGGTTCCGTCGAGGCGTTGCGTGGTGGTCGAGGACGCCGAGAGCGGCGTGGAGGCCGCCCGAGCCGCGGGCATGGCGGTGGTGGGGGTGGGGCCGCCGCGGCGCGTGGGGCGCGCCGATCGGGTCGTGGCCGACACGAGCGGACTGCGCGCCGACGACATCCTGGACCTCATCGGCTGACCTGTGACGCAGCGCTCGCGCGCGGGATCGCGGAGCGCCGCGGCTGCCGTCCGAGCCGCTCGACCGCGCGCCCCGCCCGTCATTCGAAGATGGTCTTGTAGACCGCTTCGTCGATCGGGATGGGGTAGTCCCCCGAGAAGCACGCCGTGCAGTAATCCGCGCGCGGCCCATGGACCGCGGAGAGCAGCCCGTCCAGCGAGAGGTAGGCGAGCGAGTCGACGTCGAGGTACTCGCGAATCCGGGCCGTGGAGCGTTGGTGGGCGATCAGCTCCTCACGACTCGGGAAATCGATGCCATAGTGGCACGGGTTGCGGATCGGCGGGCTGGCCACGCGCAGGTGGATCTCCCGCGCCCCGGCGCGGCGCAGCGAGCTCATCTTGCCCCGCGTGGTCGTGCCGCGCACGACCGAGTCCTCCACGACGACCAGCCGCTTACCCTCGACGCTGGCGCGGATCGGGTTGAGCTTAAGTCGTACGGCCAGGTCGCGCAGCGTCTGCGTCGGCTGGATGAACGAGCGCCCGACGTAGTGATTGGTCGTGAAGCCGCGACCCAGCGCGATGCGCGACTCTTCGTGGTATCCCACGGCTGCGCACCGCGCGCAGTTCGGCACGGCGATCACCAGGTCGGCCTCGACCGGCGCCTCGCGCGCCAGCGCCCGGCCGAAGTTCTTGCGCACCTGGTGCACGTTTTCGCCGAAGATGCTGCTGGACGGGTCGGCGAAGTAGACGTGTTCGAAGATGCAGTGGGCGCGGCGCGGCGTCGACGGCGCGAAGCGGCGCGACTGCGGCCCGCCGGCCGCGAGGGTCACGATCTCGCCGGGCTCGACTTCGCGGACGTACTCGGCGTCGATGATGTCGAAGGCGCAGGTTTCGCTGGCGACCATCCAAGCGTCCCCCTGCCGGCCCAGGCACAGCGGGCGGTTGCCGCTCGGGTCGCGGATCGCCTCGATGCGGTCGGGGTGCAGGATCAAGAGGCAGTAGGACCCGGCCAGCGTTCGCAGCACGGCGGCGAGCGGATCGGGCGTCTCGCGGAACATGCGGTCGGCCAGCAGGTGCAGGATCACCTCGGTGTCCGACGTCGTGTTGAAAATGTGCCCCAGCGCCTCGTAGTGCCGCCGCAGCGAGCCGGCGTTCACCAGGTTCCCATTGTGGGCGATCGCGACCTGCCCCGCGGCGCAGTTCACCAGGAAGGGCTGGATGTTGCTCTCGGTGCACGCGCCGGTGGTGGAATAGCGCACGTGCCCGATCGCGATGGGGTTGTGCAGCGCCGCCAGGTCCGACTGCGCGAGCGCATCGGTGACCAGCCCCACACCCGCGCGGCGCTGAATCACGGTTCCGTTGGACGAGCAGATGCCGGCAGCTTCCTGTCCGCGATGCTGCTGCGCGTAAAGGCCGAAATAGGTCAACTCGGCCGCTTCGGGGTGACCGACGATTCCGAACAGGCCGCAATGGTGCCGCGGGCGGCCGTCGATGTGCAGTTCCTGATTCACCCTACGATTATGCGCCCTCCGGCGGAATTCGCAAAACACCTGGTGCGACGGCGCTCCGCGCCGCGGTGCGCGTTGGCCGAGCTGGGCCGCGACGGGGGCTGCACCGTGCGATGGCGCGGGGCGGGTTATTTGCGCTCGCCGCGCGGCGGGCCGGCGGCGGTGAACGTCACCTTGATCGTGACCTTCAGCCCGTTGCGGTCCACGACCACGTCGGCCGTGTCGCCGGCCTTGAAGTTCGACATCGCCTCCATGTAGGACCCGATGTCCTTCACCTCGTACTTGCCGATCCGGATGATGCGGTCGTTCTGCTCGATGCCGGCCTTTCTGGCGGGTCCGTCGTCGGTGACACCGTCCACCAGCAGGCCGGGCCGGGTCTCATCCTGGGCGTAGCCGGGCATGATCCCCAGTCGCGCGCTGGGCATCTTGCGCACCGGTGCGTCGCCCGCGCCGCTCGGCTTGTCGCCGGAGCCGTCGGCGGACGCGGCGGCGGCCGCATCGGCGGGCTTGTCCGCCTCGGCGTCCTGCTTCTTGCCGGGCTTGATGAACTCTGGTCCCGTCTCCAGCGACGCCAGGGCGCTGATCAGGTAGTGCATCATGTCCAGGACGCGCGTGGCGCCCTCGGCGTCGATCAGCTCCCAGTCGTCCTCGGGCTGGTGATACTGCTTGTGCAGTCCCGTGAACGGAAAGATGACGGGGATGTTCTTGCGATAGAAGGAGGCGTGATCGCTCTGGCCGAAGACGCCCGACGTGCGCGGCGTGGCCTTGTATTCGATGCCGCCGCGGGCGGCGGCGGCCTTGATCAGCTCGTCGAACCCGGTGCCCGTGTCGGCGCCGTACACCTCGAACTTGTTCTGGCCGAAGCGGCCGATCATGTCCAGGTTCAGCATCGCCTTCACGCGCGCCAGGTCGAAGGTGGGATGGTCGACGAAGTGCCGGCTTCCCAGCAGGCCCATCTCCTCGGCGCTGAAGGTCATGAACACGACGTTGCGCCGCAGGCGCGGCCCATGCCCGAAGGCGCGGGCCAGCTCTATGACGCCCGACGATCCGGAGGCATTGTCGTCGGCCCCGTTATGGATGGCCTTGGTCGTGTCACTGCTCATGAAGCCGCGCTGGGTGAAACCGAGGTGGTCGTAGTGCGCGCCGACGACGATGATCTCGTCGGTGCTGCCGTCGCCCTTGAGCATGCCGATCACGTTGCGAGTCAGTGCTTTCTTGGGGCCGATGGCGGTGTTGAGCCGGACGGAGAGCTTGGTGTCGCGGGACGCGGGCTTGCGGGACTTTTCGATGCCGCTCTGAAGCGTGCTGAGGTCGGGCAGGCCCGCCTGCTTGACGATGGCGTCGGCCAGTTCGCGCGTGACGCTCACCATGGGCAGGTCCATGGTCTGCCACATCTCCGCTCGCGCGAAGGGATAGAGCTCGTCCTTGTCGGACGGCACGCCCGGGGGATTGACGATGATGACCGCCTTGGCGCCGTGGTCAGCCGCCCGCTTCGCCTTGGTCTTGAACAGCGCGTGGTCCGACGATCGCTCGCCCCCCAGCTTGGCGTCCGGATCGTCGCTGCGCGGCTCGTAGCGGAACATCAGCAGGATTTTGCCGGCCGCGTCGAAATCGGCGTAATCGTTGTAGCCGTCGTCGGGCGCCTCGATGCCATAGCCGACGAACGCCAGCGGACCCTCGGCCTCGCCGTCCTTGCTGAAGGGCATGGTGATCCAGTCGGTGCGGAGCTTGGCGACGCGCTTGAGACCGGCGACCTCGAAGGTTGCCTTGGACTCGTCGATCCCGCGCCCGTCGTTGACGCTGAATTCCTGGAAGAACGTGCCGTCGTCGCCGGCGCCCTCCAGCCCGGCTTCGCGGAACTTCTCCGCGATGTACTGAGCCGCCAGCTCGATCCCCGCCGTCCCCGGACGCCGACCGCCCAGTTCGTTGCTGGCCAGGTAGCGCACGTGGTCGGCATAGGCGGCGGCGCTGAAGGTCTTACTCTTTTCGCCTTCACCGCCCGCGAAGGCCGCCGACGAAAGTGCGCAGAGGACCGCGGCCGCGGGGGCCGCCCGAAAGGCACGTGACGTTCTCATGGGGTTCCCTTGAGGAGTCCGTTCATCCGAAGACATTGTAGCGGCGCTCGGGCGCATTCCGGCCCGGCAGGGGCCGCTTTCGTAGGCGGCGCGGTATAGTACCGCGGCCGCGACCGGATGTCGCGCCTCCGAGATTCACGGATGAGCACTCCGCCTTCCACGCAGCGCCGTCGTGCCGCCCTGGCGTTCTGCCTGGCCGTTCCGGTCCTCGTGGTGTGCCTGCTGGCCTGGGTCGCCGTTCTCACCTTCGACGTGCGCGATCCGCCCAGCCCCAGCGTCTGGCCGCTGCATGCCACGCCCTACAACGCCTGCGGGCGGGCCGGTGCGTGGGTCAGCTACTACTTGTTGTACGTGCTGGGCTGGGGCGCCTACCCGCTGCTGGCGCTAGGGACGGCGGGCGCCATCGCCAAGCTGCGCGGCGCGGCGCTGCCGGACCTGTGGTTGCGCGGCGTGGGTGCCGCCGTTCTCGTACTGGCGTGCAGCGCGGCGGGCTCATTCGCCGTGGCGCAGCTTCACGCCGGTCCGAACTCGCGGCCGGTCGGGGTGTTCGAATCGTGGCTCCAGGCGCGGTTGGAGGGGATGCTGGACGCCTATCCGGTTGCGGGGCCGGGCGGCATTGTGGGAGTGGTCTGCGCCGATTTTCTGGGCGGGCAGGTGAAGGCGATCGGCACGCTGGTCATCCTGTGCGCCGCGGTGCTGGTGGGACTGGTCCTGGCGGTCGACGAGCTGTTCGTCGCGGCCATGCCGGTGCTGGGGTGGGCCGGCCGGCTGTCGGGCCGCGCGGTCGTGACCGGGAGCCAGGTGATGGTCGGCGCCGCCTCGGCTGGACTGGGTCGCGTGTCCGGTCGGCTAGCCGCCGCGACGGCCGGCGCATCGAAGGCGGCGGAGCCGATCGGCGAGGCGGCTGTATCGCTGGCACCCCGTGCGTCGGGCACGGCGGTTGCGCGGCCCGCGTCATCGGTCGTGGAGGCGGCGACTCCGATCCCGGCACCCGTGGCACTGGATCATGCACCCGAGCCGCCGGCGCGCGAGGCCCGCACTGCGGCTGGGGAGGAGGATGTGACGCCGGCGGGCTCGGCCGCGCCCGCGACGGCCGCGGCGTCAGTGCCGGTCATCACGCACACGGGCGGGAGCGCGACGACGCTGCGCAGCGATCCGCGTCCCGCGCCGAGGCCGCCGACGCTGTTCGAGGGCTCCTACACGCTGCCGCCGCTGACGCTGCTGGACGACCCGACGCCGATCGACCGGGAAGCGACGGAGATCGTCTGTCGCGAGAAGGCCGCGATCCTGGAGACGACGCTGGCGGAGTTCCGCATCGAGGTGCGTGTGGTGACGGTGGACACCGGTCCGGTCATCACCGTGTTTGAGTTGAAGCTGGCGCCGGGGGTGAAAGTGAGCCAGATCATCTCGCTGGGCAACGACCTGGCGCGGGCGCTGAAGGCGCCGGCGGTGCGGGTGGTGGCGCCGTTGCCGGGCAAGAACACGATCGGCATCGAAGTCCCGAACCTGGCGAAGGAGAAGGTGCGCATCAAGGACCTGATCCGGGCCGCCGGTGCCAAGAGCCGGTCGCACGCGGTGCCGATGTTCCTGGGCAAGGACGCGGCCGGTGCGCCGGTGGTGGTCGATCTCACGACCATGCCGCACCTGCTGGTGGCGGGCACGACGGGTTCGGGCAAGAGCATTTGTGTGAGCAGCATCATCATGTCGGTGCTGATGACCAAGACGCCGGCGGAAGTGAACATGATTCTGGTCGACCCGAAGGTGGTCGAGCTGGCGATGTTCAAGGACATTCCGCACCTGATGTGTCCGATCGTGACGGACCCGGGGAAGGCGGAGGGCATCCTCGACTGGGCGGCCACGAAGATGGACGAGCGCTACGCGCTTCTGGCGGAAGCGGGCGTAAAGGACATCCGCAGCTACAACGCGCTGGGGCGCGACAAGCTGCGCGAGCGGTTCGCGCCGATCACGGAGGAGGAGTTGGACCGCATTCCGGCGCAGCTCCCCTACATCATCATCGTGGTGGACGAGCTGGCGGACCTGATGATGACCAGCGCCAAGGAGGTCGAGTTCTACCTGTGCCGGCTGGCGCAGAAGAGCCGGGCGGTGGGCATTCACCTGATCGTCTCCACCCAGCGTCCGCAGGCCAACGTGGTCACCGGGCTGATCAAGTCCAACCTCCCGTGTCGCATCGCGTTTCGCGTCTCCTCGCGGCTGGACTCGCGCATCGTGCTGGACCAGAACGGCGGGGAGTTGCTGCTGGGCCAGGGCGACATGCTGTTCCTGCCGCCCGGGTCGTCCAAGCTGGTCCGGGCGCAGGGGACGTTCATCAGCGACGACGAGCTGCGCGCCGCCGTCAAGCACTGCTGCGCGCAGGCATCGCCCCAGTTCCATCCGGAACTCGTGCGCCTGCCCGGCGCCGGGGTCGACGCCGGCGAGCGAGACGAGATGTTCGACCAGGCGGTCGAGATCATCATCGAATCGGGGCGCGGCTCGGTCAGCCTGCTCCAGCGCCGCCTGACCATCGGCTACAGCCGGGCGTCGCGGCTGGTCGATCAGATGTACGCGGCCGGCATCGTCGGCGAGTACAAGGGAAGCCAGGCGCGCGAGGTGCTGATGACGATCGACGACTGGAACCGGGTGCGCGCGGCGCGCGACCGCGAGGAAGCCGCCGAGGCCGACGAGAACGACGCGCTCGACGAATGACACGCGCGCCGATCCGCGGCACGCAACGTGCTTGCCGGATGGGCGCTCGGCGGCCGGCGCGGCCGCCAAACTTCATCTCCCCAGGAGTCTGGACGTGATTCGACCGGCCCGGCGCCTAGCTGCTCGACTGGCCTTCGGTGGCATCCTCCTGGCCGCCGCTACCGGCCGATGCCTGCCCAACAACTACTGGTCCGATTTCGCCGGCGGTTTGCTGACCAGCGCGGCGGAGACGGTGATTGTGGCGCTGGTGTCGGAGATGGTGGAGTCCGCCGCCCCGTAGCGTGCGGGCGTGTGCGCCGATGTCGGACGACTGCGCGGAATCGCGCAGTCGGTTGCGTGACAGGCGTCGACCACCAATACGGCGGGAACCTCAGCGATGGGATTCGAACCTCTGGTCCGTGCGTTGCCGCGCGTCGCCGTGATCCTGGCTACGCTGGCGTTCCCGGCGGTCGCGGACTGGCCTTCGCACGGCTTTGCGCTCGTTGACGCCCGGCCGCAGTCCAGAACGGCGACGCAGCCGGCCAGTGCGCCGTTCACCGGTCCGGCGGCGACCGGACCGGCGGACGAGGAGGAAGCGCCAGCGTCGCCGTTCAGCTTCTCGCTCGACTATTCCCTCTATTCGGACTACGTGTTCCGCGGCATCAACCTTTCCGAGCACGAACGCGAGGGAAGCGAAGCCCCGAATCACCAGGCGACCGTTTCGCTCAGCGCCGACGCGTCCGCCATGTTCGGCGGCAAGCCGGGCCTTTTGGGCAGCGTCGGCTTCGAAGCCTGGTTCGAATGGTACAACGACCAGGCGGCGCTCAATCCCGACGTGGGCGGCCAGAACCTCCAGGAGTTCGATTTCACGCTGAGCTGGTCGTACGAAGTTGAGCCGCTTGCCACCACCGTGACGGTCGGGCACGTGTTCTACCGGATTCCCAACAGCGAGACGGCCGACTCCTCCGAGCTGTTGCTGCGGCTGGAGCACAACGACGCGTGGATGTGGCGCGGGCTGTGGCCCGACAACGAGGAGGGCGTGCTCAATCCGAGCTTCGCCTACTGGCGCGACGTGGACCTGCTCAGCGGGGCGCAGTGGTTCGAGTTCGGGGCGTCGCACGACTTCGCGCTGACCGAGGCGCTGACCGTGACGCCGGGCGTGACCCTGGCGGTCGATCACCGCTACCTCGGGCCGGCGCTGGCGTACTTCGACGAGGTTGGGACGCAGATCGCGTACGTTCAATACGCCCTGAGCGTGGAATACGACCTGTCGGGTCTGCTGCGTGTCCCGTCACGGCTCGGGTCGGTCAGCCTGTCGGGCTTCATCTCCTTCAACGACGCTCTGGGCCACCCGGAGCGCAACCAACTGATTCAGGACGAGCTGTTCGGCGGGATCGGGGTGACCTGGTCGTTCTGAGACGGCGCGGCGCAGGCCGGCGGTGCGAACGCGGACGGGGATCGCGGAAGCGCTTGCGCCGGGTGCCCGGACGGACCGGGGCGGGGAAATATCGATTCGCGCGACGCGAATCTGACGGAGAAGGTATCTTGCAGGAGTCGGCGTGCGGGGGCGCGCCCGGGCCGGTTGGCGAGGTTTCACCATGTGGCAACGCAGCTTCCGTTTCGCGGCGTGTTTCATCCTGGCTGCACTGTCCGCCACAGCGGCGGCGGAACAGTCCGCCGCCGGGCCGGGAAAAGTCGGTGCGCCGGGGGACGTCCCACGACGGGCGGTGGCACTGTTGCCCGAGGACGCATTGGTGGTACTGACGTTGCGGAACGGGGCGGCGCGCGTCCACGAGCTGCGCCAAAGCCCGGTGCTGAAGAGCTACCTGGACGGAGCGGCGTACGAGGCGCTGGCGTCGCAGCCGAAGTTCCTGCAAGCGCAGGGAGCGCTGCTGCTTTTCTCCGGTACGGCGGGGATGGACCCCTGGTCGGCGGTGGGGCACCTGCTGGGTCGTGAGCTGGTCGTGGCGCTGGTTGCGTCCGGCGACGGGAAAGGCCCGGGAGTGCTTGCGGCGATGGAGCCGACGGAGAAGGCCGCCGCGGCGCGCCTGGTCGATTCGCTGCTGGCGATGTCGGGGGCGACGAGGGCCGGCGAGCCTGATCCGGACCGAAGCCGGGAGGTGGAGGGTGTGCGGGGCTACGAGCTGAACAAGGACGCGTACGTCGCGTGGGTGGACGAGGTTCTGGCGTTCGCGAACCGGGCGGCTGCGCTCCAGCGGCTGGTGCGGGCGCGCGATGAGGCGAAGGGGAAGCTGGCCGACTCGCGGCAGTTCGAGCAGGCGGCCCGGGCCGTTCCGGCCGATGCGGTCGCGTGGGTGTTCATCGACCTGAAGCGGATTCGCAGGCCGGAGAACTCGATCCTGGATCGCAAGATCGACAATGCGCTGGGAGCGCTGCTGGCCGGGGGCTGGGCGGAGGCGGTGCGGAAGGCCGACAGCGCCGCGTTGTGGCTGAAGGCGGGGCCGGGGCGGCTGAGCGTCGCGGGGCGGTTGTTCGGCGCGGGGGGCGACGAGAAGGTGCTGGCGCCGTTCATGGTGGCGGGGGACGACGCGCGCGACTGGTCGAAGTTCGCGGTACCCGGACTGGTGGGCGAAATCCGGCTGGCGCGCGGCTGGACGGAGCTGTGGGACCTGCGCGAGATGCTGATCGAGCCGGACGGGCTGCGCGGTCTGACGCAGTTTGCCAACACGCTCACGACGCTGATGGGCGGGCTGGACTTTTCGGGGGAGCTCCTGCCGGAACTGCGCCCCACGCTGCACATCCTGGCGGCACGGCAGGAGTTCGACGGCAAGGCGCCGACGCCGGAGCTGCCGGCGTTCGCGCTTCTGCTGCATCTGAAGGACCCGGGCAGGCTCGGGCCGCGGCTGGAGCAGGCGGCGTTGATGGCGCTGAGCATCATCAACGTGGACATGGGACAGAAGATGCAGCCGCAGTTTCTGCTGTCGCCGGAGCTGCACCAGGGGACGAAGATTCTGGTCGGGACGTACCCGGAAGCGCTGGATCCAGGTCCGCGCGGCATCCGCTACAACTTCCAGCCGGCGGTGGCGGTTGCGGGCGACCGGTTCGTGGTAGCGACGTCGAAGAAGCTGCTGACCGACAT
Organism: uncultured Planctomycetales bacterium; assembly: GCA_964401365.1. Lineage (GTDB taxonomy): Bacteria > Planctomycetota > Phycisphaerae > UBA1845 > Fen-1342 > CAYNYG01. Next base: position 47,076 of record CAYNYG010000012.1, read on the forward strand.
TATCGACGCGGTGAAGCAGCTTCCGCCGCGGCGGGCGGGCGGTGGAGGCGCGGCCGACGCGCTGACGGTCGATCTGCGGGAGCTGCACGGCGTGTTCGAGGCGAACCGCGAGGTCTTCATCACCAATCGCATGATCGAGGAGGACGTGGGCCGCGACGAGGCGGCGCGTCAGGTCGGACTGCTGCTGGATGCGGCGCGACTGCTGTCGAAGCTGTCGGTGCGCGTGGAGCCGGGCAAGTCGGGCCTGACGCTGGAAGCGAGTCTGGACTTTGCGCGCTGAGTCGCCGGGTCGGCGTAGCAGGAGCGGGTGAAATGGCCCTGCTGGACGAGTATCGGGTCGGGGTGGACGGGCCGTGGGGGCGGCGTGAGGCGGCGCATTTATTGCGCCGCGCAGCCTTTTCCCCCTCCGAGGCGGAGGTGCGGCGTGCCGTCGACGACGGGCTGGAGGCGGTTGTCGCGCGGCTGATCGACACGCCGGTCGAGGCCGACACGGCGCGGCATCGCGATCTCGATTCGACCGGCGCGGCGGTTGCGGCCCGCAACGACATCGAGCAGCTCGCGGCGTGGTGGCTGCTGCGGATGTCGCACACGGCGCGCCCGCTGCACGCCCGCATGGCGGTCTTCTGGCACAATCACTTCGCGACCAGCAACGTCAAGGTGAACTCGCCGCCGATGATGCTGCGACAGCTCCGCACCATCGAGGCGTGCGCACTGGGCCGCTTCGACGAGCTGCTGCTGTCGATGTCGCGCGATCCGGCGATGATCGTGTGGCTGGACGGCGACTCGAACCGCAAGGGCAAGCCCAACGAGAACTACGCCCGCGAGCTGTTCGAGCTGTTTTCGCTGGGGCCGGGGAACTACACCGAGCTGGACATCCGCGAGGCCGCCCGCGCGTTCAGCGGTTGGCACCAGCAGGCGGGCACGTTCCAGTTCAAGGAGCGGCTGCACGACCACGATCCGAAGACCGTGTTCGGGAAGACGGGCGCCTGGAGCGGCGAGCACGTGGTCGGGATGGCGGTGGAGCGGCCGGCTTCGGCGGGGTTCGTCGCCCGCAAGCTGCTGCGCGAGTTCGTGTGCGACGATCCGCCGGCGGCGCTGGTGGGAGAACTGGCAGGCGTGCTTCGCGACGCGCGCTTCGACCTGGCCGCCGCGCTGCATCGGCTGCTGCGGAGCCGGGCGTTCTTCGATCCCCGGCATCGGCGGGTGCGGATCAAGTCGCCGATCGAGTTCTGCATCGGGCTGGTGCGCTCGTTCGCGATGCGCGCCAGCGGGCAATCGCTGCACCTGGCCGCGTCGCAGATGGGACAGCGGCTGTTCGAGCCGCCGACGGTCAAGGGCTGGGACGGGCACCGTCGCTGGCTCAACGCCTCGACGATGCTGGTGCGCATGAACGCGGCGACGGTGGCCGCCGCCGGGACCGACGGGCGCGGGCTGGACGCGGAGCGCTGTGTGGATGAATGGAAGCTCGCGGACGCGGAGGCCGCGATGCGCTTTGCGGTGGAAGTGATGCTGGACGGCGAGCTGGCGCCGGCAGCGGCCGGGGCGTTGCGGGACGCGTGCTCCGGGCAGGCGGCCGCTGCGGCGCTGCGCACCGCGGTCGCGGCCATCGGCGCGAGCGCGGAATACCAGATGGCGTAGCGGGAGAACGCGGGGAGTGCGAGGTGGTGCATGAGCCTGTCGCGTCGTGAATTCATGGTCCGCAGCGGCGTCACGCTGGCGGCGGCAAGCTCCTCGCTGCCGCAGGTGCTGGCGCGGACGTCGCTGGCGCTGCGCGGGACGTCCCCGGACGGGCGCATCCTGGTCATGCTCCAGCTCAGCGGCGGCAACGACGGCCTCAACACGGTGGTTCCGTATCGAGACGACGCGTACCGCCGTCTGCGGCCGACGCTGGCGGTGGGGGCCGGGGAGGTGCACAAGCTCAACGATGCGGTGGGGCTGCACCCGCAGCTCGAGGGGCTCAAGGCGCTGTTCGACGAGGGGCAGTTGGCCGTGGTGCAGGGCGTGGGGTATCCGAATCCGAACCGCTCGCACTTCGAGTCGATGGACATCTGGCACACGGCCGACCCGACGCTGGTGCAGCGTGAGACCGGATGGCTGGGGCGGGCGCTGGAGCGCGACCCGGCGCTGCACGCGCTGCACCTTGACGACAGCCCGCTGCCGCTGGCGCTGCGCAGCCCGGGCGGGGACGTGCCGGCCGTTCGGACGATCGACAGCTTTCGACTTTCGGGCGGGGCGGACCATGCCGCGCGTCGCGCGATCGAGCGGATGCTTGCCGCGCGGGATGCCAGCCTGGAGTCCGGCCCCGCGGCGGAGGTCGAATTCGTGCGCCGCGTGGCGGTGTCGGCGGTGGAGACGGCCCGCCGGCTGGACAAGTTGCCAAACGACGGGGCGGGGGGATACCCGGCGCTGGGCCTGGCGCGTCGGCTGCGGGAGATTGCGCGGCTCATCGCGGCGGACTTTGGTCCGCGCATCTACTACACGACGCTGGGCGGTTTCGACACCCACGCCCGGCAGGGCACGCAGCACCCGAATCTGCTGGCCGAGCTGGGCCGCTCGGTACAGGCGTTCTACGCCGACCTGGCGCGGCAGGGGCTGGCCGACCGCGTGCTGCTGATGACGTTCAGCGAGTTCGGGCGTCGCGCGCAGGAGAACGCCAGCCTCGGCACGGACCACGGCGTGGCAGCGCCGCTGTTCCTGTGCGGCCCGGGCGTGAAGCCGGGCGTGGTGGGTCCGGCGCCGGACCTGTCGAAGCTGGTGGACGGCGACGTGCCGCACTCGATCGACTTCCGCAGCGTGTATTCGACGGTGCTCGACGGGTGGCTGAACGTGCCGTCGGCGGAGATTCTCGGGAGGCGGTTCGACGCGGTTGAGCTGATCGGGTCGCGGGGAGAGTCGGGGCGGCCGTAGCGGCGCCGGGAGCCGGGCACGGGGGCCGGGTACGGGGACGAGGCGCGGCGTGGAAGCGCGCAGCCGGGTCGCGAGTGGGGTCGGGCGCGGTTTGACAGCCCATGAGGCTCGTTGGATCATGGCGCCGCCATGAAGGCCTCGACGGATGGGTTCGAGCTATTCGACCATACGGCCGACCTGGGGGTGAGAGTGCGGGCGGCCAGCCTGCACGACCTGATTCGGCTGGCGGGGGACGCGCTGTATGCCGCGATCGGCGAGCTGGCGACGGAGGGGCCGGAAACGCTGCACGTCTTCGACCTGAGGGCGGCGGACCCGGCGGTGGTGCTGCGCGACTACCTGGCGGAGTTGCTGTACGCCTTCGAGGCGCGCTCGCTCAAGGCGACTCGCATCGGGCCCAGCGAGCTGCACCACGCGGCCCCGCCGCTGGACGTGCGACTGCTGGTGGAGGTGTGGTTCGCGGCGGTCGACCGTGGGCACAGCTCGATGGCGCGGGAGGTGAAGGCGGTTACGTACCACGACCTGGACCTGAACCACTCGCCGGAGGGGTACGAGGCGCGCTTCATTGTGGACATCTAGCGACGCCCGGCGCGCGGCAGCCGTCCGGATTCCCGAGACTGACTGTTCCATGGAACGTTCTACCGATGGATCGGACGAGCCGGGCGGTTCGGCGCGGGCCGCTGGCACGGCGCCGGCGCCTGCGGCCAGCGCTGCGGACGCGCGGGAGCGCAGCCCGCGTGCGAAAGGCAGGCGACGCATGCCCACGTACTACATCCTCGCGCGGCTGCTGGTCCTGCTGCTGCTCGCCGGCGGGGTGTCGGTGCTGGGGCTGTGGATCGCGGTCGCGGCCATGCCGGGCCGCAGCCACCGCGGAGCATTGCCGGCGCTGAGCGGGGAGGAGCGCACGGTCAGCGCGTGGCTGCGGGCGGACGTGAAGCGGCTGGCGGGGGACTATCCGGATCGTAACCTTCATGTGCGGCGCAACCGGCAGCTTGCCGCCGCGGCGGACTTCGTGGCGGGCGAGCTGGCGGCGACGGGGCTGCCGACCGAACGTCAGGGTTTCCTGGTCGGGGACGCGGAGTGCGAGAACCTGATCGCGGAGCTGCGCGGGGGGTCGCGGCCGGTGGAGATTCTCGTCGTCGGCGCGCACTACGACGCGGTCCACGGCTCGCCGGGCGCGAACGACAACGCCAGCGGGGTGGCGGCGCTGCTGGCGCTGTCGCGGCTGCTGGCGAAGGCGGAGCTGCCGGGGACGGTGCGATTCGTTGCGTTCGTCAACGAGGAGCCGCCATTTTTTCAGACGGGTCAGATGGGGAGCGTGGTCTACGCACGGCGCTGCCGCGAGCGCGGCGAGAAGATCGTGGGGATGTTGAGCCTGGAGACGATGGGGTACTACGCGGACGCGCCGGGCAGCCAGCAGTATCCGCCGCTGTTCAACCTGTTCTATCCGTCGCGCGGGGACTTCATCGCGTTCGTGGGGAACCTGGGCTCGCGCGGGTTCGTGCGCCGCTGCGTGGGGCTGTTTCGCGAGACGACGGCGTTTCCGTCCGCCGGCGCCGCGCTGCCGGAGGTGATCGCCGAGGCGGGCTGGTCGGACCACTGGTCGTTCTGGCAGGAGGGGTATCCGGGGCTGATGGTGACGGATACGGCGCCGTTCCGCTACCCGTGGTACCACGATGCGCAGGACACGCCCGAAAAACTGGACTATGACCGTCTGGCGCGGGTCGTGGTCGGGCTTGAGCGCGTCGTCCGGAAGCTGAGCGGCGGCTGAACGGACGCTATGGCACCGTCCAGACCTTCACGGTCATGTCCGCGCTGCCGGACACCACCTGTTTTCCGTCGGGCGTGAACGCGACGCCGCGCACCGGGCGTTCGTGCCCGGCGAAGGTGTGCAGCGTCTTGCCGGTGGTCGCGTCGAGCAGCAGCACGGGCGAGTCCTGGGTGCCGGCGGCGATGTACTTTCCGTTCGGCGAGAACGCGAGGGCGTTGGCCCGCATCTCGGCGGAGGCGAAGCCTTCCTGCTCCTTGCCGGTCGCCGGATGGAGTCGTTTCACCGCGTCGTCGCCGCCGCTGGCCAGGGCGGAACCATCCGGAGAGAACGCGAGACTGAACGCGTTCTTTTCATGGACCTTGGCCTCGGCCCGCAGCTTGCGGTCGGCCACGTCCCACAGCAGCACATTGCCGTCGTCGTCGCCGCTGGCGATCGTCTTGCCGTCGGGCGAGAACGCGACCGCGAAGACCGCGTACTTGTGGCCCTTGAGGGCGGCGATCTCCTTGCCCGTGGCGGGGTCGGTGAGGCGCAGGACGTGGTCCGTGCTCACGGACGCGAGCATCTTGCCGTCGGGCGAAAACGCCAGGCCGTTGACCGCGCCCTGGTGTTTGAACTCCGCGGCCGCCTTGCCGCTGGCCAGGTCCCACAACTTGACGACGTTGTACATTTCGCCCGAGGCCAGCGCGCCGCCCGACGGGGAGAACGCCAGGCATTGCACCGGGCCCTTGTGCCCGCTGAGTGACGCCGACTCCTTGTGGGTGGCGGCGTCCCACAACTTGATCGTCTTGTCCTGGCTGCCGGAGGCGATGCGCTTGCCGTCCGGCGAGACGGCCACGCACAGCACGTCGCGCGGATGGGCGGCAATCGAGGCGGCGGGTTGCTGCGCGCCCGCCCCGGCGGGCAGCGCCAGCGCCAGCGTGATCCAGACCGTTCGCATGTGGAGCCTCCTTCGGGTGTTCGGCCCGGGGAAGCATACGCGCACGATGCGTCGCCGACCACCGGGCCGGCCGTCCGAGTCCCCGGCCGCGGGGCCTGGCGGCGCTACCACTCGTAGCGCACGGTGTAGGTCACGACGGCTTCGCCGTCGGGCTCCACCTGCACGGGGAAGTGAACGCTGCGGGCGTCCTGTTTCTCGAACTCGTGCGACTTCTTGACGATCTCCCACTGCGACCAGCGGTAAAGCGTCTCCTTGACGAGCACCTTCACCGCTGAGTCCTTGCGGTTGCGGACACGGATCTCGAACGATTCTTCCATCCGCCTGCGCCCCGTGTCGATCTTGAAATCCGTCATCTTGTGCGCGCCCACGACGTCGAAGGCCGAACCGAGCTTGGCGAGCACCTTCTCATTCCGCGGCGTGTGGTCGATCACGTTCTCGCCGATGAACTCGAGCGATTCGTCGGCGGGGTCGAGCTTGTTGACCCGCACGCGCCCCGAGGGCAGCGGCATGCCCAGGCCGCTCTTCTCGTCGTTGACGAAGCGCAGGTACACGTCCACCTTCGTGTTGGACTGCGTGCCCAGCTCGCGGTCCTGGATCACGTTGCCGCCGTAGTTCCACCAGGGGACCGCCAGGCCGTAGTAGACGTACACCTTCTCGCACGGCACGCCCCGCGCCGCCGGGAACAGCTCGATCTGCTTGGTGCTGTTGTTGGGCAGCGTCGTCGCCCGGCCGAGCGTGTAGAGGTGGTATTCGAAGAACGCCTTCTCCTCGAACCCGCTGACGTCGGCCTCCGCCATCGCCAGCTTCGCGCGTCCGCGTCCGCCGCCGTACACCGATTGCGGCGGCTGGGCGCGCTCGACGTCGCCGGCGATGAGCTTGAGCCGCGCGTCGGCGTAGCTGGCGCCGGACTGGTTGATGATGCTGACCCATGCGCCGAGATCGAAGGTGCCGGCGTTGGCGTCCTTCTCGTGCTCGTGGTAGACGAGGTTGTAGTCGGCCCACCAGGTCATGCCGTTGGTCTGGTAGGTGACGCGCACGAGCTGGTCGCCGCCGGCCTTCGAACTCAGCGTCCAGACCAGCGTCGGGCGCGTGATCAGCCCGCCGGGCAGCTCGGACAGGCGGATGCGCCGCCCGGCCTCCTGGAGGATCTCGATCGGGCTCTCGGCGTCGGTCGTGCGCAGCATCAGGTGGCCGTACTGCTTTCCCAGCAGCACGCCCGCGACGCTCTCGGGCTTACCGTCCGGGTTCACGAACTCGACCGTGATGGGGCGGTCGATGAACTTCTCCAGGAGCTTGTCGGGGCTGACCAGGTCGAACTCGAAGTTCTGCTCCACCACGGTCGTGCCGGACTTGTCGGACAAGGAAGTGAACATGACCGTCGTGGGTTCGACCAGCGCGGCCACGTCCGTGAAGCGCAGCGTGGAGAGGCCCGGGTCGAGCTTCACCTTGCGCTGCTGCTTCACGAACGCGTACCCCGGCACCTGCACGCGGCTGTCGTCCATGCCGCCGGCCCGCCGCATGGCCGGCTGGTACATCTCGGGCGGGATGGCGCCCGGGCGGACGGTGCTGTAGATCGTCAGCGCGGTGCCCTCGCCCGCGGCCGGGGACGCGGCCTGCATCAGGGACGTGAGCGCGAAGACGGCGGATGTGACGTTCGACATACGGAATTCCTCCACGAAGCGTGTACGAGCGACCGGTGCGCGCACCGGCCCTACTTCGTTCGACGCTGGTCGGCGTCTCCTGGTTCCCGGACCGCGGCGCTCCGGAAGCTCCGCAGGCACGCCAGAAGCGCGGCGATGCACAGCCCCTTCCAGACCAGCAGCCACCAGGGACGCCACCATGCGCCCGTGCGAGCCTCGACCAGGTCGGACGCGCCGAACGCGCAGAACGCGATTGCGGCCGCGCAACAGAGCCGACGGCGATGCGGCACGCGAACGCCGGTAATCGCCAACGCTGCGGCGATCATCACCCAAAGCGCTGCCTCGACGTAGTTTGCTGCCTCAAACATGGGCCGCGGCAGTTTACGGCAGGCCGGACCGCTTGCGCCACACCCATTCGCAGACCAGCAGCGCGACCACGGCCGCCAGCCAGGGCCAGCGCGCTGCATCGACGGGGTCGAGCCGGCGCGCCACCTCGACCTGCCGCCGCGGATCGCGCCGCGTCAGACCGTCCAGCAGACCTTCGAAGCCCGTCAGGTCGGCGTACGCGCCGCCCAACCGCGCCGTTGCCAGGGCCGCCTGTTGCAGCAGCGCGACGTTGTGCGTGGGCGGTTGCAGCTCCACGTCCCGGTCCAGCACCGTGAACGTCGTCTCCGCGCGCAGAGCGGGGTCCGCGCCTGCGTTCGGACCCTCCGTCGGGGTCGGGCTCACGAAGCGCAGCCGATACGCCCCGGCGGCGCCCGGCCGCAGCTCCGCGCGCCACTGCTCCCCGTCGCACTGAAGCGGCACGTCACGCTCGGCGCCGTTCGGCGCGATCAGCGTCAGGCGCGGGACGTCCGTCGGCGCGGTGGCGCGCGACGTCAGCGATCCCGGCTCGGTCGCCGCGCGCGAGACTCCGGCGCGCACGCGGACGCTGCGGTCGGCCGCGCGCAGCGGCGCGAGCGGGTAATCGTCCGCGTCGGTGACGACCCACGCCCGCGGGCGGCGGTGCGCCAGCCACGCGATGAGCTGGCGCCAGAACGTGCGGTGCAGCCGGCTCGACTCGTCCGAGTGCAGGGCCCAGGTCCAGGTCGCGTCCCACCCGGCGGCCGCCACGCGCCCCGCGCCGAATTCGTGCGCGGCGACGATGGCGCGGCCCGCCTCGTCGCGCGCCAGCACGGCCGCCAGTGGACGCGTCTTCAGCGTCGCGCAACGGCCCAGCGGCGGGCAGGCCTGCCAGGCAGCCTCGTCGGCGCCGGCATCGCCGCTGAGCCGGAAGGCGGGATGCGTCACGTCAGGGCGTGGCGGGTGGACGGCGTCGGCGGACGTCAGCTCGCCGCCGAAGAGCGCTGGCGAGATTGCTTCCAGAGGCCCGCCGGAGAAGGCCGGTTGGGCGAAGAGCCGCTCGCCGCCGGCCAGCAGGAGGCCGACCCCGCGCTGCTGGACAGCGTTTTGAAGCCCTTCGAGCACGTCGGGTGTCATGCGCCAGCGGGGCACGGCGCCGAGCAGGATTACGTCGAACCCGGACCAGGAATCGCCAGACAGCGCGCCAGCCGCGGCGCCGGGGTCGCGCGGGATGAGAAGGCGCTGGATCTCGACGCCCGGGTCGCCGGTCAGCGACCGTGCCAGGAACGCCGTCTCCGGACGCGGTACGTCATCGACGATCAGCACGCGGGTGCGGCCTTCCACGACTTCGACCAGGGCGTGGACCTCGGCGGCGGCGTCCGGCGCCGCCTCCGGCGCGACCCTCGCTGCGATGCGGTGCACCCCCGCGCCGGGAGGCGACAGTTCAAACGCCGCTTCGAAGCGCCCGCCCGGTGCGGAACGCAGCGCGCGGGACTCGGCGGGCGCGTCGCTCCAACGGACACCCGCGCGAAGCGGGGCGCCCGTTGCCGCGCCCGCCACCGTCCCCGACACGACGCAGTGAACGCGCTCGCGGACGGTGACGCGCGCCGGGACGTCCAGCGGATCGAGCCGCACCGCCACGGCCGCGCCCGCGGGCGGTGCGACGCCCACGGCCAACAGCGCCACACCGCGCTCACCCGCCGCGATCGCGGCCGCGGAGACCGCGGCCGGCGTGTCGGCGGTCTCGGCGCCGTCCGAAATCACGAGCAGCGCCGCGAGCCGCTCGGCGGGATCGGCCTCCGTCGCGCGGCGCAGCGCCGCGGCGATCGCGGTCTGCGGCGCCGTGGGAGCCAGGTCGCCGAGGTGCGTGGACGGGCGCGGCCCATCGGCGGCCGGATTCGCGCCCCTCTGGCTCAACGCGGTGATGCGCACGTCGTAGAACCGCCGCACGCGGTCCAGAGCCGCACTCGCTGCGGCGAGCGCCTCGCGGACGGCGTCGAGCCGCGATTGCGGCGGCGTGGACGTAATCAGGGAAAGCAGCCCGCGCCGAGCCGGGACGTCGGCGATCCCCATCGACCGCGAGTCGTCCACAACGACGAGCAGGCCCGGGCGTTCGAGTCGCACCTCCGTCCAGCGCCACACCGGCCTTGCGACGATGAGCAGGACCGCCACCCACGCCGCGACGCGGACGCACGCCATCAGCACCTCCCCGCCGCTGAGCGCGCGACCGGCGGCGTCGCGGCAGGCGTGGATCGCGAAGGCCGCCGCGCCCGTGCCGACCGTCAGAAGCATGGCGGTCCGCGCAGCGGGCGTCGGAAACAGCGCCAGCCACGAGGCGAGCAAGGCGCAGGCCTGCGGTGCCGCGGCGTGGAGCGCGGCGGCGAGCGTCGGTCCGGGCGCGCTGCGCAGCCAGACCTGGACTGCGGCGGCGCCCGCGATCAGCCAGGCCGCGATCAGGAGCGTCCCGGGCGCGAGGATGTCGAAGCGTAGGTCCACGCGCCGGGGATGGTATCCGATCGCCGCCGGCGACCAGGGCTACGGATTCAGGAGGCAGTCGCGGAAGGGCTGGATGTCGAGCGCGTTGATGGAACCGTCGTAGTTGGTGTCGCCGGTGCAGGGAGCGCACTGCGACCCGCCGCCCTGGAGCATTTCACGGAAGGGCTGGATGTCCTGGGCGTTGATGGAGCCGTCGCAGTTCATGTCGCAGGGATTACAGGGAGCACCGACTTCGTAGAGATTGGTGTCACCGCCGCGGCCAAAGACGTTGGCGTGGACGGCCTTGCTGCCGGAGGCGACCAGCGAACCGTCGGGCGAGACGTCGAGGGAGAAGACCGAGCCGGGGGTGTCGATGGATCCGACGAGCTGGCAGGCGCGGTCGAAGATCATGAGCTCAGGGTGTGCGTTGTCCTGGGTGCCCCAGGAGCTGACGGCGAAGCGGGCGCCGTCGTCGCTGACGGCGCAGCCGCTGATGGCGTCCTGGTAGGTGCCGGTGCCTTCGGTGTCGTACTGGCCGAGGAGCGTGGCGGACGGGACGTCATAGACGCGGGTGGAGGTCTTGAGGTAGGCGGCGCCGTAGTCGTGGCTCATGACGGCGACGGTGTTGCCGTCGCGCGAGACGCCCAGGCCCCACCCGAACCAGGTGTTGGCCTGGGAGACCTGGAACTTGAAGGCGTAGCTGGAGTCGCTCTTGACGTAGACGCGCATGTTGAAGCCGCCGAAGACGAGCGTCTGCGAGTTCCCCGAGACGCGGTTGTAGCCGCCGGCGCCGGAGACCGAAGCGACAAACACCTGCGTGCCGGACGCGGTGTCGATGAGTCGGCCGCGCGGCCCCTCGGTGACCATGCAGAGGCTGCCGTCGTCGTTGAGGTCGATCACGTTGGCGAAGGCGTTGACGGTCCAGTGGTTCAGGACTTCGCCGGTGACGGCGTCGAAGATGTGGAGGTCGCTGAAGGTGGCGACGGAGTCGTAGACGATGGCGCATACGCGGGATCCGTCGCGCGAGACCTTGACGGCGGCGTACCCGGCGCCGGTGAACCGGGCGTCGAAGGGAAAGGACCAGAGCAGCGCTTCGGCGCTGGAGTCGTACGCGGTGAGGGTGAAGTTGTTGGTGGTCCCGGTGATGACGGCGGCCACGTCGGCGTCGTCGGCAGCGTGAACGGCGATGATGCCGCCCGGCACGCCGTCGAACTCCACCGCGGGGGTTCCGTCGCCGGCGAGAAGGAAGCGCTGCGTGCGCTGGGCGTTGAGGTCCTGACCGACCCACAGGTTTCCGGGCAGGGTGCTGAAGGCCAGCGTCTGGGGGATGGAGTCGGGATGAGAGTAGGTCCAGCGGATCGTGCCGCGCTGCGCGGGCCCGGGCCCGCCGGACTGAGAGTCATCGGCGACCAGGAAGGTGCCGGCGGGTTCCGTGACAACGCGCAGGCCGCGCTGGTCGGCGTGGGCGAACGAGGCGGCCCCGAGGGCGGTGAAAACTGAAAGCAGGGTGGTGCGCATGCTTCTCTCCGTTCAATCGTGGCGGTTGCGCGGGAAACCGCGCCCCTCCATTGTACCGGGATGGCGTGCCGATCGGATTGGAGGCCGCCCGGTAACCGGTGGCCGGGGGGGTGCGCGAAATCGCGGGCGGGTGCGCGAAGTCGCGCAGGAGACACGCGGGGGCGGGTGTGCGGCCGGTTTCCGCGCAACGGAGGGTCGCGTGGAACGGCGTATGCTGGTAGCGCGCCGGCGTCGTCGAGTACCGGAGTCGGGCCGTGCGCGAGTTTCTCACGGGCAATCAGGCCGTCGTGCGCGGGGCGCTGGTGGCGGGGTGCGATTTCTTCGCGGGATACCCGATCACCCCTGCGAGCTCGATCCTGACGGAGATGATCCGGGCGCATGCGCGGACCGGGCGAGGCGTGTCGCTCCAGACGGAGGACGAGATCGCGGCGATCGGCCTGTGCATCGGGGCGGCGATGGGCGGCGCGCGGGCGATGACGGCTACGTCCGGCCCGGGCCTGAGTCTCTACAGCGAGAACATCGGGCTGGCGCAGATGGGGGAGGTGCCGCTGGTGATCGTCGATTGCCAGCGCATGGGACCCGCGACCGGCGGCGCGACCGCGACGGGCGACGGCGACGTGATCTTCGCCCGGCACGTCACGGCGGGCGGCCATCCCCTGCCGGTGTATGCGGCGACCGATGCGGAATCAGCGTATCGGCTCACGGTCAAGGCGTTCAACGTGGCCGAAGTGCTCCGCACGCCGGTGATTCTGCTCAGCTCGAAGGACATCGCTCTGACGCGACAGACGGTGGACCTGGGGGCGGTCGCGGTCGAGCCGCTGCGCCGCCGAACCGTCGCGCCGGGCGGGAACGGGCCGTTCCGGCCGTACGAGGTTGCGTCGGCGTCGGACGTACCGGCGTTTCTGCCGATCGGGGGTGAGCGGCGGGTCCGGTTCACGGGCTCGATCCACGATGCGTGCGGATTGCTGACGATCGATCGAGGCGACATCGCCAGGAAGCTGGAGCATCTGCGCGAGAAGATCCGGTCGCGGGCGGCGGAGCTGGCGGACGCCGACGCCGACCTGGACGAGGCGGCCGACGTGCTCGTGATCTCGTACGGCCTGGCGGACGGTGCGGCGCGTGAGGCGGTGGCGCGGCTGCGCGAGGCGGGTCGGGCGGTGTCGCACGTGACGCTGTACGGGTTGTGGCCGGTCGCGGGCGAAGTGCTGCGACGGGCGGCGGGCGTGCGGGTGAACCGGGTGCTGGTGCCGGAGCTGAACATCGGGCTTTACGTGGACGAGGTTCGGCGCGTCCTCGCGGACCGGCGCGTGGAGTCGCTCCAGCGATTTGACGGGGGGCTGATTCCACCGGCGCGGATCGTGCGGTGGGCGGTCGACGGCGGCCGGGAGGCCGAGACGGTGTGCGGATGAGCCTGCTGACGGCGCGACGGGAGGAGATGAGCTTCTGTCCCGGCTGCTCGCATGGGAGCGTGCTGGAGCTGATCGCGGCAGCCGTGGCGCGATTGGGCGTGCCGCCGCAGCGCGTGTGCATGGTGTCGGACATCGGCTGCATCGGGATGTCGGACCGATACTTCGAATGTCACACGTTTCATGGGCTTCACGGTCGGTCGGTGACGTACGCGGAAGGGTTGAAGCGGGTGCGTCCGGAGCTGCTGGTCATCGTGCTGATCGGGGATGGGGGCTGCGGGATCGGGACGGGGCATCTGGTTCACGCGGCGCGGCGCGGCGCGGACGTGAAGGTGATCGTGTGCAATAACTTCAACTTCGGAATGACGGGTGGACAGCATTCGCCGACGACGCCCCCGGGCGGGCGGACTCCGACGACGCCGGGCGGAGCGTGCGAGGCCCCGTTCGACGTCTGCGGGACGGTGGCGGCGAATGGTGCGTCCTACGCCGCGCGATGCAGCGCCTACGATCCCGAATGCGGGGAGCGGATCGAGGAAGCGCTGCGCGCCCCGGGGTTCGCGGTGGTGGACGTGTGGGAGCTGTGCGTGGCGTACTACGTGGGGTCGAATCGGTTGACGCCGGCCCGTCTTGCGGAACTGTCGGATTCGACGGGGCTGCGGTTCGGCGTGACGCGGGGAGCAGCCGTTCCGCGTCGCGCGGCGGACGCGTCGCCGTTCGACGAGCATCGCGGGCCCACGACCGAGCGCCCCGGAGGCGCTGTGCGGCTCGATTGGCGCGTGGTGCCGGTCGGGCTGCGCGTCGCGGGCTCGGCGGGCCAGCGCATCCGTTCGGCGGTGGGAGTGCTGGGAGAGACCCTGGTGGCCGCGGGCTACCACGCGGCGCAGTACGACGATTTTCCGATCAGCGTGCGCAAGGGGCACTCGGTGTCGGACCTGCTGATTTCGGACCGGCCGATCCGCTACTCGGCGGTGGATGAGCCGGACCTGGTGCTGGTGCTGAGCGCCGACGGACAGAAGCGCGCCGGCGACGTATCGGCAGTCCGGCGCGTGTGGGTGGAGGAGGCGTTGGCGGGAGGATACCCCGCCGGTGCCGTGCGGTTTCGATTCGGCGAGCTGGAGCGCTTGGCGGGGAAGGGAGGCGGCGCGCTGGCGGCGTTGACGGCGGCGGTGGTGCGGGCGGGGTGGGTCGGCGCGACAGAGCTGATGGAGGCGGCGCGAAGTGCGCTGACCGGGAAGTACGCCGAGGCGAACGGGACGGCCATCTCGGCCGGGATCGCGTATGCGGAGCGGGCTTCGAGTGTCGAGGATGCGGCGCGGAAGGAAGGCGGGAGCCAGTCATGATCCGAGAATCCATGGTGGACAAGTGTCTGAACCGTCTCAGCGGGCGGTTTCCGCACGCGGTGGTGGTGAATCCGCCCGCGTCGGCGCTGCTGCTGTCGCAGTTGGAAGAGGCGGTCGGCCCGCTGCCGCGCGAGCTGACCATCTTCCTGTCGACGTGCGACGGGTTGCACGTACGCTGCGGGTCGGGGCAGGGCGAGCGGCTGTGGAGCGTGCCGGAGATGCTGGCACAACTGCGCGAGTCGCCACCGCCGGTGAACATGGTGCCGGTTCGGGGCGAAAGGGATGGGGCGATGGACTGGGTGGTGACGGACGGGGGACCGGCGCACTGCGCGGTGGTGCGATGGGAACCGACGGCGCCGGGCGCGTCGCTGCTGGCGACGAGCTTCGGGCGATACCTGGGTGCGTGGGTCGCCCACGTGATCGAGCATGGCGACCAGCGGGCAGCGCGCTCGGCACCCGTCTTCGATGCGCGCTGGGCGCGACGGCACGACCCGGAGCTGGCGTCGGTGTCGGAGTGCGCCGAGGTGCGGAAGTTTGTGCGCGAGCTGGATTGCGCGGTCGCGAGCGGGGAGGATTTCGAGTAGCGTTCGCGCGTGCCGCCGATCTCGCGCGGGAGCCGATGGCAGGGTGACGCGTGTCGTCGTGGTTCTTCGCGAGTGATCTGCACGGGGACGAGCTGCGGTATGCGAAGCTGCTGGACCGAATGGAGGCGGAGCGGCCGGAGGCGGTCCTGCTGGGAGGCGACCTGCTCGGAATGGGTATTCCGGCGTCGTTCGACCCGACGCGCAGCGACTTCATCCACGACTTTCTGGCGGCGCGTCTGCTTCGAGTCCGCGAGCGGATGGCGGGTGCGTATCCGCGCGTCGTCGTGATCCTGGGAAACGATGACCCGCGCGTCTACGAGGCGTCGATCCTGGCGGCGTCGGTGACGGGCGTGTGGGAGTACGCCCACGGGCGATGCTGCCGCGTGTGCGGGTACGACGTATTGGGGTACTCGTGCGTGCCTCCGACGCCGTTCGCGCTCAAAGACTGGGAGCGTTATGACGTATCGCGCTACGTCGATCCGGGATGCGTGTCGCCGGAGGAGGGCGTCCGCACGATGCCGGCGTCGGCGTCCGACACCCGGTACGGAACGATCGCGGAGGACCTGGAAAGGCTGGCGGCAGGCCGCTGCATGGACCGCACGATCCTGCTCAGCCACGCGCCGCCCCACGATAGCGGGCTGGATCGCGCGGCGCTGGACGGGCGCTACGTCGATCACGTACCGCTCGCGGTGCACGTCGGCAGCGTGGGCGTGCGACGGTTCATCGAGCGGCGTCAACCGCGATTGACGCTCCACGGGCACGTGCACGAGTCGGCACGACTGACGGGCAGGTGGCGCGAGCAGATCGGGCGGACCTGGTGCCTTTCGGCAGCGCACGACGGGCGCGAGCTGGCCCTGGTGCGTTTCGAGCCAGGCGATCCGGGCACTGCGACGCGCGAGCTACTCTGACGTGTCGGGCACGGGCCCCAGCGCCAGGGGTCGGGCGGCGTCCGTGACGGCGTTGATCTTGGCGGCGAAGCTGGTGCGCTCGGCGATGTCCTGATCGCTGACGAAGTGCGCGTCAATCAGCGTCGCGACGCGGTATCCGGTGCGCAGGTAGTTGATCTCCGCCAGGGCGCGGCTCCAGCCGTCGATCCATTGCTCGAGCTCCTGTCGCTGTTGCGGCGTGCCGCGGAAGTGGATGAGCAGGTCGATGTCGCTGCCCGGGCCGGCCGAGCCGTTCTCGACGCTGCCGAAGATGTAGAGCGCCGCCACGCCGAAGCGCGACGCGTCGAGGTGCGCCGCGAGCCGCTGGGCCATCTGCATCCGCCAGCGCCAGAACTGGTGCTGCGGCGCCTCGATGACCGCTTCGGCGGCTTCGGGCACCTCGGGCGCCTCGTCCGGCGGGGTGAGGAACGCGACGGCCTGGTCCAGCTCTCCGTTCATGAGGACGCGCAGCACCTGCCCATCCTCAACCGCCGGAACGTCGATGACGCGGACGACGTCGGCGAGGTGCGCGAACTGCGGCGCGAGATGCTCGAGCACGCTGGGCGATCGCGTGAAGAACGGCTCATCGAACTGCACGCCTTCATCATCGGGATAGAGCGGGAGGTAGCGAATCGACGCTTCGACCAGGTCCTGGAAGAAGTGCGTGCCGAACGAAAGGTCGGCGGTGTAGCCCTGCTTGCGGCGCGCGATCTCCACCAGCAAGGCGGTGTTGCTGATGTCCGCGTAGGTGACGCGCACGCCGAGCCGGATGTCGCCGCGGCTTCCCCAGCGTCCGGGTCCCATCAGAACGAACTGGCGCCGGGGCAGGAGCTTGTTCAGGCGGCCCACCACGCGCCCCACGGACGCCAGTGCGTCGATGGAGTCCAGAGCGGCGTAACGCTCGGGGTCGACGTAGACGACGTGCGTGATGCCGGGCAGCGCACCGTTCGACACGAAGCGCCGCGCGGTGAAAACGACCCGCTGGCGGTGGATGTCGCGCGGGATGGGGGGCGGCGACGTGCCGCGGGCCGCGGTCTGCGCGCGGCACTGTAGCAGATGGAGGTGCTCGCCGTCGTGTGCGAACTCGATGTCGACCGGCGTCCGCAGCTCGCGGCGAAGCAGGTTCAGCAGCACACCGAGCTGCCTGACCAGCGGCGTCTGTGTCAGCAGGCCCTCGCAGGTGGCGATGAGATCGTGCCGGGTGAAGTCGATCCGCCCGCGCAGCGGCGTGCGCAGGTTCCCGTCGTCGAGGATGGAAACGAGCTGCTCGACGTGGGGGAGCTCGCCGCCGCTGGTGCGGAGAAAATCCGCGATGGGAACGGTCTCAAAGCGGTTCGTGCGCAGGTTGAGCACGTCCATCCAGCGCGGGCTGTAGCGCGCGATCTCGTCGGGGGAGGCATTGGCGCGCAGGCCGGGCTTGCCGGGGGATACGAGAATGGGGTAATCGTCGCCGACCCGGTCCACGGCCCGCGTTCCCAGCCCGGGTACGATCCGCACCAGGCCGTCCTCGCGCGTGATCCTCGGCGACCAACGGAACTCGTTGTGGCTGAACGCCACGCCGGCGGCGAGCGGCAGGAAGTAGTCGCCCGCGCGGCGCCCCACCACGTCCTGAATGAGGATCCCCATGCCCTCGTGGTAGTCGAGCAGGTTGCGTTCGGCGCGGTACTCGATCGGGTCGGGGCCCAGCACGGACGCGTAGATCTCGGCGATCGCGTCGAGCAGCGCCGCCAGCCGGTCCTGTCTTCGGCCTTGATTGGCCAGAAACAGGCTCTTGTACTTCCCGGAGAACGCGGCCCCGTACCGATCCTCCAGCAGGCTGGAGCTGCGCACGATCAGCGGACGGTCGCCGAACTCGTCCAGCGCGACCCCCAGCGCCTGGACCGTCTCGGAAGCGAAGTGGGAGTTCTTGAAGACCTGGATGATGTTGCCGTACTCCCGGCGGATCTCCTCGATGTCCCGGTACTTGTGAGCCACCACGTCTTCGAGGTGGTTGTCGTGCGTGAACTGGTGCAGCGCGTCGGACGTGAGGTACCAGGTGTTGGGTGAGCGGATATCGGCCAGGAGCGGGTCGCTCTGCGCATGCTGCGCCACGATGCGCCGCGCGAGAATCAGCCCGGCGGCCTTGCCGCCGACGCGCCCGCGGCTGGCGGGCGGGGACACGGTGCGCCGCAGCAGCTCAGAGAAATCGCTGATCTGAAGGTACTGCTTGGCCACGTTGATGAATTCGATCTGGTCGCTCAGGACCCGGCGGATGAGCGAGACGCGCAATCCACGCAGCGCCGGAGGGGCGAGCTCGATCTCGCCCCGCGCGACGCGCAGATACCGCTCGATCGCGTCGGCGACGTCGGGAAGCGGAGTGCGCTCGTTTTCCAGGGCGTCCACCAGGAACAGCGCCCGATCGTGTTTGATCCAGTGATGGATGCAATCGACGATCTCGACCTCGTTGAGGTGCGTCGCCGCCAGCGCGAACGCGCGGTCGATCAGTTCGTCGGGCCCGGCGAGCTGCGCGCGGTCCAGCGGCACATTGCGGTCGAATCGCGGGTCTCCGTCGGGATCGTGCGGACCCGCGAAGTGGCGGAACAAGGCGTCCGCGTCCTCGACACCGCTGGTGCGCAGGTGGTTGATCATCTTCCGTGCGATCCGCAGCAGCAGGGCCTGATCGGTGCGGCGAAGCAGGTCCAGGATCACCTGCCACTGCGGGGCGGCACGGGTCGCCAGAAGCCGCTTGGCCTGGCGCCACTCCTCCATCGCGGCGAGCAGCTCGCGATGCGCGAGCCAGTTGCCCAGCCGCTCGGCGATCGTCTCGATCAGCCGCCGCTCGTCCTTCAGGAACGGCCCCTCGTCGGCGTTGGGGCGCGACTCGGTGTACGACACCTCGATCTTGCCCACCGGTTCGCCGCGCACGCGGACGCTGGCGGTCTGCGTCCAGGGCGACTCCCGGTAATCGGGGGACGTGTACGTCTGGTCCTGAATTGTGATCCGCGATTGGCAGACGTCCGGGTACTGCCAGCCCCCCGGAATCGCCGCGATCAGGCCCTCGACGAGCTGCGGCAGGGGCAACGCTTCGTTCGTGACCAGTTCGTCGACCGCGTACAGGCAGTTGAGTTCTTTCGCCCGTTCCTGGAGGTCGCGCAGGATTCGCTGCACGGCGCCGTCACCGTCCGAGGACGGCGCCAAGGCGGGCGGTGTCATGTCCAGCTCCGTCCGTTTTAGAATGCAATTGCCGTGCCGGAACCCACTGGCAGCGGGATCTCGCCGCGCCTGCCGCCGGCTCGATCCGGCCGGTGGTGCCCGGCGGTGGATAATAGCCCGCGTGCGCGGATTGGCACGGCGCGTGCTGGGCAGACGCGGCGGAGCACCGGCGCCGCGGTCGTCACGTCCGCGGGCAGGAGGACACGGGATGAGCGCTAGCGCGCGGCCGTTCAACGCTTTCACGATGGCGCAGCAGCGATTCGACCAGGTGGCGGAGGTTCTTGGCCTGGATGCGGGTCTGCGCGAGCTGCTGCGGTGGCCGATGCGGGAGTACCAGTTCAGCCTGCCGGTCCGGCTGGACGATGGGAGCGTTCGCGTGTTTCGCGGGTTTCGGGTGCAGCACAACGACGCCCGCGGTCCGGGCAAGGGCGGGATCCGGTTCCATCCGCAGGAGACCATCGACACGGTTCGCGCGCTGGCGATGTGGATGACGTGGAAATGCGCGGTGGTGAACATTCCGCTCGGGGGAAGCAAGGGAGGGATCATCTGCGACCCGCACAGCCTGAGCCTGCGGGAGCAGGAGCGCCTTTGCCGCGCCTGGGTGCGGCAGGTGGCGCGCGACGTCGGGCCCTGGCGCGACGTGCCGGCGCCGGACGTCATGACCAACGCGCAGCACATGCTGTGGATGCTGGACGAATTCGAGACGCTGTACGGCGGGCGCTACCCCGGCTTCATCACCGGCAAGCCCGTGGGAATGGGCGGGTCCCTGGGGCGCAACGAGGCAACCGGATACGGAGTGGTCTTCGCACTGCGTGAGGCCTTCACGGAGCTGCGCATGCGTGCGGAGGACACGACCGCCAGCGTGCAGGGCTTCGGCAACGTGGCCCAGCACGCGATCGAGCTTTACCAGCAGTTGGGAGGCCGCGTGGTGGCGGTGTCGTGCTGGGACCAGCAGGACGCGCGGGCCTATTGCTACCGGCGGCGTGAAGGGGTGGACCTGGCCGCGCTGCGACGCGTGACCGATCGTTTCGGCGGGATCGATCGCAAGCAGGCGTCGAGCCTGGGCTACGAGGTCGTACCCGGCGAGGCCTGGATCGAGGAGGACGTGGACGTGCTGGTGCCGGCGGCGCTGGAGAACGCGATCAGCGGCGACAACGCGGGTCGCATCGGAAAGCGCGTCCGGGTCATCGTGGAAGGGGCGAACGGACCGACGACGCCGGAGGCTGACCACGTGATGTGCGAGCGGGGGATCTTCGTGGTTCCGGACTTCCTGGCGAACGCCGGGGGGGTCACGTGCAGCTACCTGGAGCAGGTGCAGAGCAACATGAACTTCTACTGGAAGCGGGACGAGGTGCTGGGGCGCCTGGACGCGACCATGACCGCCGCTTTTCACGAGGTACTGGAGGTGTCGCGCCGCACCCAGGTCTCGATGCGCGAGGCTGCGTATGTGGTGGCGGTGTCGCGCGTCGCGGAAGCGTGCCGGGAGCGCGGCTGGGTGTAGGCGCGCGGGGCGAACGCCGCGCAAGAGGGGGGATGGGGCGGCGCTTCGCGTGATGGGCGCGTTCGGGTATCATTCGCATGCGACGCGGCGTCGCGATCCCCGCCGCGCGTGGTGATTTCGTGCACGAGCGGACTGGGCGTTGGTGGATGGCCGCGCTGGCGGTGTCGGGGCTGGGCGCCCTGAATTCGGCAGGTCAGCCGGGCGGCGGCGGGATGCCGGTGGTGGTGACGCCGATCGTGGAGCGCGAGATTCCGGCGACCGTGCGCCTGGTGGGCACGGTCACGGCGGATCGGTCGGCGGTGGTGGCGTCGGAGGTCGGGGGGATCATCGCGAGGTTCGAGTCGGATCGCGGGACGTACCTGCGGTCCGGGCAGACGATCTGCGTACTCGATTC
The DNA here is from genome assembly GCA_964401365.1 of uncultured Planctomycetales bacterium. GTDB lineage: Bacteria > Planctomycetota > Phycisphaerae > UBA1845 > Fen-1342 > CAYNYG01. The sequence goes on from CAYNYG010000012.1 coordinate 68,006, forward strand.
GGCGGTGGCGGAGTTGAAGCTGGCGGAGGCGCAGGCGCAGCTCGGGAGCGTGCGGGCGCGGCTGGCGGAGCTGGAGAACGGGACGCGCGAGGAGGAGCTGCGCCGCTGGGAGGCGTCCCAGGCCGAGGCCCAGGCGCTGTACGACAAGTGGGATTTCGAGCGGAAGCGGATCGCCAAGCTCTACGAGGGCGGCCAGAGCAACGAAAAGGAGCGGCACGACACGGAGATGGAGTACCTGGCAGCGTCCAGGCGGTTGGCGGCGATCAAGGCCCAGCTCGACGAGGCGCGCAACGGCCCGCGGCCGGAAGCGATCGCGCGGGCGCGGCACGACGTGGCCGCCGCGCAAGCGCTGGTGTCGCGGCTGGCGCGGGACGTCGAGAAGACGACCGTGGCGGCGCCGTTCGACGGGTTCGTGGTGGAGAAGCGGACGGAAGTCGGGGAGTGGATCGAGGCGGGGGGCGCGGTGTGCGAGTTTGTGGCGCTGGACCGGGTGCGGGTGCGCGCGGACGTTCCGGAGGCGGCGATTGCGCACGCGCGGGTCGGGTCGGAAGCGACAGTGGAAGTGGAGGCGCTGGGGCGGATCGTGGCCGGCGCGGTGTCGCGGGTCATCCCCCGCGCGGCGCCGACGGCGCGTACGTTTCCCGTGGAGATCGACGTGGCGAACGCGGACCACGCGCTGCTGCCGGGGATGTTCGTTTGGGCGCACGTTTCGGCGGGTCCGTCGTCGAAGCGTCTGATGGTGAGCAAGGACGCGCTGGTGACGCGCGGCGGAGTGCGGCAGATCTTCGTGGTGCGCGAGGGAGCCGGAGGGATGCAGATGGCGACGCCGATTGCGGTGGAGACCGGCCTGGAGCGGGCGGGCGAGATTGAGATTCGCACGGGTGAGGCGGCCGCGGGCGACCTGGTGGTGATTCGCGCCAACGAGCGGCTGTACGGGCCGACGCCGGTGGCGTTCCTGCCGGCGGCGAGCCAGCCGGCCGGTGTGGCAGGTGCGGGCGGTGGGGTGGGGAGCCGGGGGTCGTGAGCGAGGTCGGTGGGGGGCATCAACGGCGTGAAGCGGTGCGTGCGTGAATCTGATTCGAGTGTGCCTCGAGCGTCCGGTGGCGGTATCGGTGGGGGTGCTGCTGACGGTGCTGTTCGGCCTGCTGTCGCTGTTTGTCATCCCGATCCAGCTCACGCCGAACGTGGACGTGCCGATCATCAACGTCTCGACGACGTGGGTGGGGGCGAACCCGCAGGAAGTGGAGCGCGAGATCCTGGACCGGCAGGAGGAGCAGCTCCGCAGCGTCAAGGGGCTGCGCCGCATGACCGGCAAGGCGCAGGACAATCAGGCCAGCATCACGCTGGAGTTCTACAACGACGTGGAGCGCGGCGAAGCGCTGCGCGACGTGACCGACCGCCTGCGACAGGTGTCCAACTACCCCCCGGAGGTGGACGAGCCGACGGTGGCCGCCGCGGACACGTCGCGCGATTCGGAGATCGCGTGGCTGGTGCTGCGGGCGACCGACGGTCGCGACGAGCGGCTGCCGGAGCTGTACGACTTCGCCAAGAACTACATCAAGCCGTACCTGGACCGGGTGAAGGGTGTGGCGTCGACGGACATTTACGGGGGGATGCAGCGCGAAGTGCAGGTCCGAGTGGACGCGGGGCAGCTCGCCGCGCGGGGGCTGACGTTCCGGCAGGTGGAGCAGGCGCTGCGAAACCAGAACGCCAACATCTCGGCCGGGACGAGGTCGCAAGGAAAGCGGGACTACGCGGTTCGGACGGTGGGGCAGTACGCGTCGCTGGGGGAGATTCTGAGCACGGTGATCGCGTACACGCCGGGCGGACCGGTCTACGTCCGCGACGTGGCGGAAGTGGAGAGCGGATACAAGAAGCAGCGTGCGTTCGTGCGGAGCGTGGGGGAGTACGTTCTGGCATTCCCGGTGCGGCGCGAGGTCGGCGCCAATGTCATGGCGGTGATGCGGGAGCTGCGCGAGGCGATCCGGCTCATCAACGAGGACGTCCTGACGGCGCGCGGGACGCACCTGGAACTGCGGCAGGTCTACGACGAGACCGTCTACATCGACCAGGCGATCGGCATGGTCGAATCCAGCGCGGTCTTCGGCAGCCTGCTGACCGTGGCCGTGCTGATGCTGTTTCTGCGGAATTGGCGCGCCACGGCGGCGCTGGGGCTGGCCATCCCCATCTCCGTCGTGGGTACGTTCCTGGTCGTGGTCGCGATGGGCCGGACGCTGAACGTGGTGTCGCTGGCGGGGATCGCGTTCGCGATCGGCATGGTCGTGGACAACTCCGTGGTCGTGCTGGAGAACATCTACCGCCATCGCGAGATGGGCAAGGACCCGTGGCGGGCATGCCTCGAAGGGACCGGCGAGGTCTGGGCGGCGGTGCTGGCCAGCACGTTGACGACGCTGGCGGTGTTCATCCCGGTCATCTTCATCCGCGAGGAGGCCGGGCAGCTCTTTCGCGACATCAGCATTGCGATCGCGGCGGCGGTCGGGTTGTCGCTGGTGGTCTCGGTGACGGTGCTGCCGCCCCTGGCGGCAAAGCTGCTGAGCCTGGGACGCGGCGCGGCAAGCGCGGCATGGGGGACCGCGGCGCCGGGGCGGCGCCGCGGCGCCAGACTCCTTACGCGGGCCGCGGACCTCCTGGAGTGGGCGAACCGGCACCGCGTGCTTCGCTCGGCGACGATCGTGGTGATGACGGGAGTTTCGCTGGTGGGAGCGCGGCTGCTCATTCCCGCCACGACCTACCTGCCGCTGGGGAATCAGAACCTGGTGTTCGGCATTCTGCTGACGCCGCCGGGCTACAGCCTGCAAGAGTTCAAGCGGATGGGGACCGTGATCGAGTCCGTCGTGCGGCCCTACTGGTCGGCCAAGCCCGGGTCTGCGGAGCACCAGGCGCTGGACGCGCAATGGAACCAGACGGTGAGCGGGATGATCGCGGCGGGCGCGATCCCGGAGCTGGCGACGCCACCGTCGTCGAATCCGCTGGCGTGGCTTGAGCGGGATCGGCTGCGGCGGGAGTGGCTGACCCCTCCGCCGCTCGTGGAGGATTTCTTTTTCGTCGCGTTCGACGGCATCGCGTTCATGGGCTGCACCAGTCGCGATCCGAACCGCGTGCGGCCGCTGACGCGGCTGCTGGCCTCGTGCGGGCAGCAGATTCCCGGCACGTTCGCGTTCTTTCAGCAGTTCCCGATCTTCCGCGTCGCCGGCGGGAACGACGCGGAGATTCAGGTCCGCGGCGACAGCCTGGAAGCCGTAACGGCCGCGGCGGGCGCGCTTCAAGGCGAGCTGATGGCGCGGTTCGGGTTTCCGCAGCCCGATCCGCCCAACTTCTCGCTCGGTCGGCCCGAGGTGACGGTCGAGCCGGACCGGGAGCGCTCGGCGGACCTGGGCCTGAGCGTGCGCGACGTCGGATTCATCGTCGAGGCGTGCGTGGACGGGGCCTTCGTCGGGGAGTACCGGGCCGTGGGGGCCGACACGATCGATATTGCACTGCACGTCAAGGGACAGGCGCAGCGCCCCACGCAGGAGATCGCGCAGGTCCCGATCTGGACGCCGACCGGACGCGTGGTTCCGCTGGGCGCGGCGGTCCGGATGCGCGACACGGCGGCGCTGGAGCAGATCAAGCACATTGAGCGGCAGCGGGCGGTGACGCTGACGGTGAGCCCGCCGGAGACCGTGCCCCTGGAAGCGGTGATCGACCAAACCAAGGCCCTGGTGGAGAAGCTGCGCGAGGCGAAGGCGATCGATCCGGACGTCATCGTGTCGTTGACCGGGAACGCCGACAAGCTGAAGCTGGCCCGGGCCACGATGGTGGGGGAGTGGAAGGGCTTCACGCTGGAGACGCTGCTCAACGTGCTCAGCAGCCGCTTCTTCCTGTCGGTGCTGATCTGCTACCTGCTGATGGTGGCGCTGTACGAGAGCTGGGTGTATCCGTTCGTGATCATGTTCAGCGTGCCGCTGGCGGTTTTCGGTGGGTTCCTGGGGCTTTGGGTCTGTCACGTGGGGACGCTGATGAGCACCAGCCAGGCGGTGCAGCAGTTGGACGTTTTGACGTTTCTGGGGTTCGTGATCCTGGTGGGAACGGTGGTGAACAACGCCATCCTGCTGGTAGACCAGTCGCTTCAGAACCTGCGCCTGCACGGAATGGAATTGCACGCTGCGGTGCGCGAGGCCGTGCGGACGCGGGTGCGGCCGGTGCTGATGACGAGCCTGACGACGGTGTTCGGGCAGTTGCCGCTGGCGGTGATGCCCGGCGCGGGAAGCGAGCTGTATCGCGGGCTGGCGTCGGTGACCGTGGGCGGATTGCTAGTGGCCACCCTCGGGACGCTGATCCTGGTGCCGATGGTGCTGACGACGGTGCTGGAGATGCGGGCGCGGCGCGCGGGGGCGTCGGTCGGGGCGCGCGAGATCGAGCGGGCGGCGGCCGTGGGGGAATCCGGCGCGTGAGTGGGGCGTGTCACTGGAGGCCGTTGGCGCCGGGGAGCTCGACGGGCAGGGGTTGAATCCCCCAGATGTCGGCGGCGTACTCGCGAATGGTGCGGTCGCTGGAGAACGAGCCGATGCGCGCGATGTTGAGGACGACCTTGCGGGCCCAGTCGGCGGGGCGGCGCCAGGTTTCGTCGACGCGCTGCTGCGCGGCGAGGTAGTCGTCGATGTCGGCCAGAAGCATGTAGGGGTCGCCGTCCCGTACCAGCCAGTCGAAGACGGGTCGAAACGTGTCCGGGGCCTGCGGGCTGAAAGCGCCGCGTGTGATGGCGTCCAGCGCGCGGCGGACGGGGGCGTTGGCGCGGTACAGGCTGGCGGGGTCATAGCGCGGCTTGAGCTGGGCGACCTGCTCGGCGGTGAGGCCGAAGAGGAAGAAGTTCTCCGGCCCAACGGCGTCGCGGATCTCGATGTTGGCGCCGTCGAGTGTCCCGATGGTGAGGGCGCCGTTCATGGCAAACTTCATGTTGCCGGTCCCGGAAGCCTCCATCCCGGCGGTGGAGATCTGCTCGGATAGATCGGCGGCTGGGATGATGATCTCCGCCAGGGACACGCGGTAGTTGGGGAGGAAGGCGACCTTGAGCTTCTCGCCGATGCGGGGGTCATTGTTGACCGCGCGGGCCACCTCGTTGATGAGCTTGATGATCAGCTTGGCGCGGCCGTAGGCGGGGGCGGCCTTGGCGCCGAACAGGACGGCGCGCGGGGTGACGGGCTCGTCGGGGTTTTCGAGAATACGCTGCGCACGGATGACGACCTGGAGGATGTTGAGGAGCTGCCGCTTGTACTCGTGCAGGCGCTTGACGTGGACGTCAAAGAGCGCGTCGGGGGAAAGATGGAGTCCGAGCCGGCGCTGGACCCAGTGGCCCAGGCGCTGCTTGTTGAGGCGCTTGACGGCCATCACCTCCTGCTGGAAGCGCGGGTCGTCGGCGTGCGGTTCGAGCTGCCGCAGGCGTTCGAGATCGCGCACCCAGGCGTCGCCGATGCGGTGGGTGATGAGGGCGGCCAGGGCCGGGTTGCAGGCCAGAAGCCAGCGGCGCGGGGTGACGCCGTTGGTCTTGTTGGAAAAGCGCTCGGGGAAGAGCTCGGCGAAGTCGGGTACGAGTCGCGTTCGGAGCAGGTCGGTGTGGAGGCGTGCGACGCCGTTGACGGCGTGGCTGCCGACAATGGCGAGGTTGGCCATGCGGACGCCCTTGTAGGGCTGCTCCTGAATGAGGGAGAGTCGTTGCATGCGGCCGACGTCGCCCGGCCAGCGTCGCGCGACGACACCGTCCAGGAAGCGCTGATTGATCTCGTAGATGATCTGGATGTGGCGTGGCAGGACGCGCGAGAACATGTCGACCGGCCAGACCTCCAGCGCCTCGGGCATGAGCGTGTGGTTGGTGTAGCCGAAGGTGGCGGTGACCAGTTCCCAGGCCTTGTTCCAGGGCAGTCCGCGCTCGTCGACGAAGATGCGGGTCAGCTCCGCGACGGCGACCGAGGGGTGGGTGTCGTTGAGCTGAATGGCGACCTTGTCGGGGAAGGCGTCGAGCGAGTTGTTGCGGCGCTCGTAGCGGCGCAGGACGTCCGACAGGGTGCAGGCGACGAAGAAATACTGCTGGACGAGGCGCAGCTCGCGGCCCAGCTCGTTGTTGTCGTTGGGGTAGAGCACCTTGGAGATGGTCTCGCTCAGCACGCGTTCCCGGACCGCCTCGACGTACCCCCCGCGGTTGAAGGCCTCCAGGTTGAGGGCCTCCGAGGCGGATGCGGACCACAGGCGCAGGAGGTTCACCGTGTTGTTGCGGTATCCGAGCATGGGCATGTCGAACGGGACGCCCATGACGGCGCGGAAATCGACCCAGCGGGGGCGTATCACGCCGTTGGAGTCCCGCTGCGGCTCGACGCGGCCGTAAAGCCGCACCGGGACCGTGAACTCGGGCCGGGCCGTCTGCCAGGGAGTGTCGAACCGCAGCCAGTCGTCCGGGCGTTCCACCTGCCAGCCGTCGTGGATTTCCTGCTCGAACATGCCGTGCGCATAGCGGATGCCGTACCCGTAGGCGGGCAGCTCCAGGCTGGCCAGCGAGTCCATGAAACAGGCCGCCAGTCGCCCCAGGCCGCCGTTGCCCAGCCCGGCGTCGGGCTCGTACTCGCAGATCTCGTCCAGGCTCAGCCCGAGGGATTCCATCGCGTGCTCGGCGGCCGGCAGCAGCCCGAGATTCACCAGGTAGTTTCGCAGGCTCTGGCCCAGGAGGTATTCGAGAGACAGGTAATAGACGCGCTTTACGTCCTGCCGGGCGTAGGCGGATTGGGTGGCGATCTTGCGGACCATGATCAGCTCGCGCAGCGTCATGGCGACGGCAATGAACTGGTCGTGCAGCGTGGCCCCGTCCCAGTGCTTGCCCTGCGTGTAGTGCAGGTGGTAGAGGAACCGCTCGCGGAACTGCGCGGCGTCGGGAAGCTGCGCGACGGCGTTGGGCGTGGGCAGGGTGTCAGGAGGCATGGTTGGGCTCTGCCGAGTCCGGGGACCGGAAAGGGGTCAGTCTACCGCCGCCGCGGACGACGGGACACAGGCGGGGCTCGCGTCTCCCGTCGGCGGACGGCCCGCGCCGCGCTCCCGCGCGAGGACGCCGGTTTCGACCCAGGCCGGGAACCTGGTCGGAGCGCGGCCTTGGCCGGGCGCGCGGGACGCTTGAACGGCGGTTGGAGGAAGGCCATACTGGTGCTAGAGTCCAGCAGACAGTTCCGTTGCATCGGCACGAAGTAGTCCATCGGAGGCCGTCGATATGAAGGTGAGAATCCGCGCATTCACGCTGATCGAATTGCTCGTGGTCGTGGCGATCATCGCCCTGCTGATTTCGATCCTGCTGCCGTCGCTGAAGGAGGCGCGCGAGCAGGGCAAGAAGGCGGCGTGCCTGAGCAACCTGAAGCAGATGGGCAACTGCCAGGGTCAGTACCAGAACGAGTTCAACGACACGTTTCCGCACCATTGGGCGAAGGGCGGCGCCAACACCAACGGTGTGAACTACGGCGGGAAGTGGGTCGGGGGAGACAACTTCTGGTACTGCCGCACCGGGTACGGGACGGACGGGACCGGCCCGGAGAAAAAGCCGTTCAACGTCTACATGTACCCGAATTTCTACGGGAAGATGAAGAAGGCCGACGAGACCAAGCCGGAGCTGGCCGTGATGGAGCTGCCGGTCTACAAGTGCCCCTCGGACTTCGGGGCGCAGTTCAACAATGATCCGAACGGTCAGCCGACGGCGGAGCTGATGTACGACACGACCGGCACCAGCTACGACCAGAACTACCACGCGTCGCTGGCGATTCAGACCAGCTTCGCCGGGCAGGGCGCCGGCGGCAACCCGGACCCGCCGCGCGTGTTCTGGGACATGGCGCCCACCACGGGCTGGCTGGCGCCGGAAACGCCGCCCAATACCGAGAACAAGCTCATGTCGACCAATGCGTTCTGGAAGAAGAAGCTGATCACCGAGGCGTCGCGCTTCCTCACCCTCTGGGAGGACACCGCCGACGTCGCCCTGTTCAGCGGCATCCAGACGCGCGGCTACCACAAGAAGTGGTCCACGCACAGCGTGCTCTTCCTCGACGGTCACGCCGACAACTTGTACATGGACACACGCCAGACGTGGGGCAAGGGGTTCAACTCGGCCTCGCAGTATTGGCGCGAATGGGGCGAGTACGGCGAACGCTGACCCGCGTTCGAGCCCACCCCTGAGCCGGAAACCCAGCGCCGCGCCCTCGAAAGGAGCGCGGCGCCTTCCTGCGCGGCGCGGTCAGGCGGATTCCCAGCGCCGCGCCAGCGCGCGGGCCCCCGCCAGGAACACCACCGTCAACCCCGCCAGGACGCCGAGCTGCGGCCACAGCTCGGGCACCGTCTTGTCGTACCAGAACACCTTTTGATACCCGTCCAGCGCCCACCCGTTGAAGGTGAACAAACCGGCCGTGCGCATGACGGGGGGCATGATGAATCGCGGAAACATGCTCCCCCCGACGGCCGACATGATGAGAATCACCACCGTGGAAACGCCGCTGAGCTGCGCCCGCGTCTTGCACGCGGCGGCGATGACGAGGCCGAAGGCGGCCGCCGCCGCGGCGGTGACGATGGACATGGCCAGGAAGCCCGGGACGTGACCGGGAAGATCGAGTCCGAAAACCAGCCAGCCCCACAGGAACATGATCGTGACCTGGACGAACCCGACGCCGGCCAGGAAAAGCCACTTGCCCAGGATGAGGCGCGACATGCCGAGACGCGACGCGAGCACGCGCTCGATCGTGCCGCTCTCCTGCTCTTCGAGCAGCGAGCCTCCCGCGCCCGCCGCCGAGAAGAGCAGGAACATGACCGCGGTGCCGGCGGCGTAGTAGGCCATCGCCGGGACCTTGCGCGAGTCCTTGCCCAGCACGTCAACCACGTCGACCTCGAGCAGCCCGTGGAAGCTCGGTCCCGACCGGCTCGGCCGGTTGTCGGCGGAACCGCGCGCGGACGCGTGGCTGGCGGGTTGCGTCGACGCGCGCAGCGTGGGCAGGAAGAACTCGAATGCGGCGCGCTGCGCGCTGCTGAGGGGTCCGCCGTAGCGCTCCAGCGCCCGCATGCCGCTCTCGATGAACAGGTCCGGGGCGGCGGTCATGACGGCGCCTTGCAGCAGCCCGGCGATCATCTGCGGCGCGATCGGGTCGGCCGTGTCGGCCAGCACCTCCACGCGAGCGCCGCCCGAGCTGAAATCGCCGAAGGTCTCCCCGAACCCGGCCGGAATCACGACCGCCACCGGCACCCTCCCGTTCGAGACCCGCGCCAGCGCCTCGTCGCGCGGCTGGGCCCGCCCCTCCGTCCCCGCTGCCATCCGCGTCACGCGCAGGCTCGCGTCGCGCCGCAGTGCGTCCACGATCCGGCGGCTGGCCTCGCTTTGGTCGAGATCGGCTACGGCGACCTGCACCGGCTCGGTGCGCGACCCGCCCATGTTGCCGAGCACGAAGGCGAAGATCGAGAAGAACGCGACCGGCAGGACGAAACACAGCGCCTGCGCGATGCGGTCGCGCCGCAGGCTGATCCAGCTTACGCGGAGCACGGTGAGGATCATTCGCGCAGCTCCCTGCCCGTGAGGTGGATGAACACGGCCTGAAGGCTGGGCGGCTCGACGCTCACGTCCTCCACGCGGGTCGCCGCCGAGCGCAGCGACTGGAGCAGCACCGGCAGCTCCGCGGCCACGTCGTCGACGCGGCACGTGAGGCTGCGCGTCTGCTCGTCCCACACCGTGCCGGCGACCGGGGCTTCCGGCGCCGCGGCGAGTCGAATGCGGACGGTGCGCCCGCTGCCGATGGTCCGGGCGACAAGTTGTTCGAACGTGCCGTCGGCGATCGTTCGCCCGCGATCAATGACGACGATCCGCTCGCAGGTGCGCTGCGCCTCGTCGAGCTGGTGCGTGGTGAGTACGATCGACGCGCCGTCGCGGCGGAGCTGGGCGCACATGTCCCAGATGCGCTCGCGGCTCTGCGGATCGACGCCCACGGTCGGCTCGTCGAGCAGGATCAACGTGGGGCGGTGCAGTACGCCGCAGGCGATGTTGAGTCGCCGCTTCATGCCGCCCGAGAAGCGCTGCACGGGCTCGCGGGCGCGGTCCTTGAGCCCCGTCCACTCCAGCGCCCAGCCCACGCGCTCACGCAGCGCCGTGCCGCTCAGTCCGTTGAATCGCCCGAAGGCGTCCAGGTTCTCGGCCGCCGAGAGCAGCGGATACAGCGCGATCTCCTGCGGCACGATCCCCAGCCCGGCCCGCACTTCGTCCGTGGCATGGTCCGCGGGCCGCCCGAGCAGGCTGACGCGGCCCTGGTCGAGACGGACGCGGCCGGCGACGGCCCGGATCAGCGTGGTCTTTCCGGCGCCGTTGGGACCGAGCAGCCCCACCCACTCTCCGGCGCGGAGCTTGAGGCTGGCGGCATCCAGCGCCCGGGTGCGCCCAAAGCACTTGCAGGCGGACTCGATCACCAGCACGTCGGTCACGAACCGTCTCCCAAACTCACCAACGAAAGCGGCTCGCTGTATTCAACCCGCCCGGCACGATATTGGTCCGCGACGCGCTTCGAAAGTCATCACGCGATTGGAATCGCCGCGCGGGACGGGCCTTACTTCTCGGTGAGTTCAATGGCCGGCGTCCAGTCGTCGGGTGGGGGCGCTCGGTGCAGCGTCTCGCACAGCTTGAGATAGAACCGCGCAATCGGGTCGTCCGGGACGACGTGCAGGGACGCGCGAAACAGCTCGGCTCCCTGCGCGAAGCGGCGCTCCTCGTACGAATCGAGCGCCTCGGAGAACAGGCGGATGCGGGCAAGCTGGCGATCGTCCGCTTCGCCGTCCCGCGCCACCAGCTCGAACACCGCCGTCGCCTGCTGGCGGCCCTTGACCTGCACGCGTCCGAGCGGCCGGTAGACGAACCCCGCGGCGGCCTGCCGCGTGACGGCGCTGACGAGGATGCTCGTGCCATAGAACTTGTTGGCCGATTCAAGGCGCGCGGACAGGTTGACCGAATCGCCGATGCACGTGTAGTCGTATTTCTGCTCGGAGCCGCACGGGCCGACGACGGCGTTCCCGGTGGCGATCCCGACGCGCAGCCCCAGCTCCTGGAACGCCTCGTCTCCCCCGGTCCGGCGCTGCTCCTCCACCAGCGCGCGGAGGTCGGCCAGCAGGTCGACCGCCGCGGCGCAGGCCCGCTGGGCGTGGTCCGACTGCGGGTAGATGACGGGGTTCCAGAACGCGAACACGCCGTCCCCCAGGAACTTGTTGACCATGCCCTCGTGCCGCAGGAACACGTCGGTCATGCGCCCCAGGCACACGTTGAGCAGCCGCTGCGTGCGGTCGGCGCCGATGCGCTCCGAAATCGCCGTGAAGCCGCGCAGGTCGGTGAACATCGTGGTGACCGGGCGCGTCTCGGCGCGGCGGCACAGCTCCGGGTTGTCGGCCATCTGCCGCGCGATGGCGCGCGACGTGTACTGCCCCAGCGCCGCCGCCAGCTGCCGCCGCTCGCGGTCCACGAAGGCGTACTGAAAGAAGGAGATCGCCAGGAACGCCGCCAGCCCGCCCGCGATGGGTGGTGTGATGGCGATCCAGTAGGCGCGCCAGTAGAACGCGGCGACGGCGGCCACGCTGATGGCGACGAGCAGCGCCGCCGTGAAGGCACCCGCGCCGAACGGGGAGGAGCGCGAGGCGACCCACGAGACCAGCAGCCCGGCGGACAGCGCGAGCAGGGCGTTCTGCCAGGCGCGGGCCCACGTCAGCATGCGCCCCGAGAGCATGCCGTTCAGAAGGTAGTAATGGGCCAGAACGCCCGGGGCCCGCTCGCTCGTGGGCACGGGCGTCATGTCCGCCAGCGCGGTGGCGGTGTAGCCGATGAGCACGACGCGGCCGCCCAGCAGCCGGCGCAGCTCGGACATGGTTGCGTCGACTTCCGATGCGAGCCGCACATTCGCAACCCGGTACCGGTCGAGCTGCGCGCGGTGCAACTGCGTCCGCACCCAGTCGAGTCCGTCGAGCCGCTCGCGCTGGCCCGCGTCGAGCGACTCAGCCGGCCGGGCGGCCAGGTCGGCGTACTCGCGCTCCAGCCGCGCCAGGCAGTCGCCCTCGTGAGCGCGCGTAGCCGCTTCCAGCTCGGCGATTCGCCCGTCTTGCGCGCCCGCAGCCTCCGCCCGCGTCGCCGGGCGCGAAGCCGCCCCGCCGGGTCCGCTGGCGCCGCGACGGGCGATCGCGTCGGCAACACTCCGATAACCCTCCCGCACGCGCTGGCGGCGGAGCCGCTTGAGCTCCGCCAGTTGTTCCGCATACGCCTCGGACTCCGCCCGCGGAAATACGTCCGCTGTCGCGACGCGCTCGATCGTGTCGCGGATGAACCGCTCGTTCTGCCCCATGAGGCGGCGGCGGTCGTAGACTTCGTGCAGCTTGACGATCGGCACGTGCCGCAGGCGGTTGCGGCGCTGCTCGGCGGGCGAGGTCCACGGGATCAGTGTGCGACCCTCGGAGTCAAGCTGGATCTCCAGCGCCCCGACACGCACTCCGAGCGGCGTGGGGCGGATGGCTTCGGGGCTCACGCCCAGCAGATCGCACGCCAGTCCGAAGGCCAGTTGCGGCATGATCTCCGACTCACCGGCGCGGCGGACCATCAGCGGCATGCGTCGCGTGATGCCGTCGGCGTCGGCGCGGAAGACGACGAACCCGCAGCGGCGCGCGGCCTGCGCGTGCAGCGCGAGCACCGGGACGTACGCCTCGACCGGCTGCGCGCGGGACGCCAGCGCGGCCCGCGCCCCGAAGCCGGTGGCGAGCGTGGCTTCCTCGTTCGCCACCTCGCTCCACGCCATGCGGAACGCTGCCTTCAGCGACGTGTCATCCGCCCAGGTCCGCCCGGCGATGGCCTCGAACGTGGTGGACGGAACCGGCTCTCGTCCGGGCGCCTCCCGCGCGGCACGCCGCCGCGCAGACGCAATGGCGCGCCGCAGCGCCGCCTGCCGGCAGGGCTCGAAGCTCTCCAGCACCGCCGCCGCCGGCAGGCCCAGCAGGTCGGCCGCCGCCTGCGGTGTCAGGTCCAGGTCGCGTTCGAGCGCCACCGCGAGCGAGGCGCGCTCCAGCAGCGGCAGCGGCGAGGCGTCGGGCGCGATCGACCCGGCCAGCCGCCGCGCATCCTGGTCGCGCCCCTCCGCCAGCAGCGCCATCAGGCTGCCGCTCGGGCCGCTGAAGCGGGCGGAGCGCTCCGCGTCGCGGCGATAGTGAAACGCGAGGTAGACGTTGCCGGCGCGCCAGATGGCTGCCTGGAGCGCCGCGTCGGCGGGCGTCACCTCGACGTCCTCGGACGTGATCCGGAGCGGGTCGTCCGCGTCCCGCGGCGAAAGGTCGATCGCGACCGGCGTCGGTTCCAGGTATTCGACGTCGACCAGCACCGCCCGCACGCCCAGCTCGCCCAGAATGTCGATCAGCGCGGCCTGTTCGTGCCGCGGCCAGGGCCAGTGACCCACGACCTGGAGCGATCCGTCGTCGATCTCGACCCGCACCAGGTCGTCGCGCTCCGTCAGCGAGTTCGCGTGCCGAAAACGCAGGTCGAGCGCGCGCAGCTCCAGCCAGTCCAGCCCGCCCAGAGCGTAGAGCCCCACCACCAACACGCTGGCCGCCGCTCCCACCGCCACCGCCAGCAGCCGCGCGCGGACCCGCCGCGACGTTCGCGGGCCGGGTGTGCGCGCGGGCGACGTGCTCATGCCTGGGCGGCGTGATTGTACAGGCATTGCAAACGGCCGTGCGGGCCGGGCATAATCCGGGGCACGCGCCGCGGCCGCGCCGCGCTCGATCGTCTCACGGAGGAGCCGCGTGAGGTTCCGCAACACGACCGCGCTGGATTCGGCCCGGCTTCTGCACGACTTCGAGCGCTTCAGCCGACCCTACCGGCACGACGGTCTTTCCGTCTTCGTTCGCGACAGCCGCGGGGCGGACTTCTCGGGGCGGTGCTGCTACGCCGGCAGTCGAATCTACGTCAACCTGGGCCCGCGAAACTCGTATCCGTACCTGCTCGGAACGCACGTCGCAAAGGCTCGCAGCAGCCGCACCCACTGGTGGCGCGAGGTCTACCGGCTGGTCCTGAGCGAGCCGCATCAGCTCGCGGTGTTCATCTACCTGCACGAGTTCTATCATTACCTGGTCAAGGCGGCGGGGCGGAATCCGCGCCGCAAGGAGGCGATGTGCGATCGCTTCGCGACGCGCGTGCTGGTGGACGAGTTCGGCTGCGCGCTCACCACGCGCGGGGGCCGGTCCGTGCGGCGATCGGCGTGGGACATCTCGGACGTGGACCGGTTCGTGGCGCGGGCGCCCCGTGAGGGTGCCACCGGAGCGGAGGAGGAGCGTGCGCCGGCCGTCCGCATCCGCGGCCCGGGGCTCGCGGCGCTTGCCGCCGCGGCGCGGCCCGAGGGGCGACCGCGGCAGCTTCTGCTCGCGCTGGGGTGAGGGGCGCGGTGGCGTGCGGGACCGATCGTTGCGAAAAGGGGGGGTCCCCCTTGTCAGCCGGCCGGACGGTGATATGCTACGGGGCTCAGTCGCAGCCGCGGCAGGTTCGCTCGCGTTGTGAGCCGGATCGGGCCGGCCGACGCGCACTGAAAACCGAGGACTGATTCAGCCATGCCGACCGTCAACCAGCTCGTGAGCCGCCCGCGTCAGGCCGTCCGGCAGAAATCGAAGGTGCGCGACCTGGACGAGTGTCCGCAGCGGCGCGGGGTGTGCCTGCTGGTGAAGATTCAGACGCCCAAGAAGCCCAATTCCGCTTTGCGGAAGGTCGCCCGCGTGCGGCTGACCAATGGGCGCGAGGTGACGGCCTACATCCCCGGGGTGGACCACAACCTTCAGGAACACTCGATCGTGCTGGTGCGCGGCGGCCGCGTGCGCGACCTGCCGGGTGTTCGTTACCACGTGGTGCGCGGCAAGCTCGACTGTGCCGGGGTCTCCAACGACAAGGACGGCCGGGCGCGGAACCGCAGCCGGAGCAAGTACGGCGTCAAGCGAAAGAAGAAGTAGGGTACAGCATGGGTTTCAAGCGCTTCACACACTCGGAACGGCAGCTCAAGGGCGACCCGCGCTTTGACGACCGTCTGGTGGCCAAGTTCATCAACTGCCTGATGTGGGCCGGAAAGAAGAGCGTCGCGGAGCGCATCTTCTACGGCGCGATGGATACGATCGCGCACAAGATCAAGGACAAGCCGCCGCTGGAGGTCTTCGAGACGGCGCTGGACAACGTCAGGCCGTCGATCGAAGTCCGATCCAAGCGCGTCGGCGGCGCGAACTACCAGGTGCCCATGCAGGTGAATCGAAAGCGGCAGACGTCGCTGGCGATTCGCTGGCTCCTGGACGCGTCGCGCGGGAAGAAGGGCCGGCCCATGCACGTGCGCCTGGCCGACGAGCTGATGCTCGCCTTCAAGGGCGAGGGCGGGGCGGTCACGACCCGCGACAACGTGCACCGCATGGCGGACGCGAACAAGGCCTTCGCGCACTTCGCCTGGTAGGCCCGGGGCGAGCGCTCCGGATCGGGCCACCGCGCGCCGTTCGGCGCGCGGGCCGGCCGCGGGGCAACCCTTCGTATTTATTCGACCAGCCAATCTCTCGGGTGGATGGGGAGCGCGTGTTTCCGCTCCGGATGTGGACGGCCGGCGGTCCGGACTTGGGCGGGCCGCGGCGGTGCACTACGTCGCGCGGAGCGGGCCCTACGCCGGGTCCGCTCCGTTCGGCTCTTCGGAAGGCGCGGGCGCGTCCCCCCAACGCGCCCGCGCGGGGCCCGGCTCCGGATCGATGATCCGTTCTCGAATGGCGTAATGCGCCAGCTCGACGCGGCTTCGCACGCCGATCTTTTTCAGCAACTTCGTGCGGTGCGTGTCGGCGGTCTTGTAGCTCACCGACATGCGGGCGGCAGCGTCGCGCAGCGTCATGCCCCGCGCCAGCAGCGGAAGCAGCTCCATCTCCTTGGGGGACAGTCGCGGACGCGCCGCGCCGGCGTCGGCGACCAGCAGCGACTCGATCACGCCGGCGCTGAAATGCGATCGGCCGTCGAGCAGCGTGCCGATCGCGGACAGGAGCTCGTCGACCCCCGCGGTCTTCAGGACGAATCCGTCGGTCGACATGCGCGAACACGCCCGCAGGCGCGACAGGGCCGCCAGGTCCGCCAGCAGAAGGACCCGCGCGATCCGGTCCAGGCGCTGCACCATTCCGACACACTCGACGACGGCGGAAACCGGGCCGGTGCCGTCCACGACCACGAGCTGCGGGCGACGGCGCAGGGCGGCCCAGATCTCGCGCGCCGCGAAGGGCGAATCGTGGACGGTGGCGCAGCGCAGCCGCGCTTCCAGGAGGCAGCGATAGGCCAGGCGATCCATCTCAACGTCGCCAAGGACGCAGATCACCGCGTGATGGGGGCTCATGGACGTTCCCGCCCGGTGAACACCTGTTGTGCCGTCGCACCGGGGTGTTCACCGGTATGCCCGCCCATTTTGGCCCGCCCGCGCCACCACGCCTATGAGGCGAACACCTGATCGGTTCTAGATCGCACCCGCTCGCGCGACGGGTTCAGCCCGGTCCGCCCGGCGCGCCGGGCGGCGTCGGAGGCGTCGGAGGCGTCGGAGGCGTCGGGGGCGGACGGACGATCACCTGAAAGCGCCGTCGTCCGAGCACGCCTCCCGCGTGCAGCAGCTCGAACGCATACTGCCCGGCGGTCGGGATGCGGATCCCCTGTAGCGCGAACACGAGATCGGCAACGGCCAGCGGGCTGGGGGCCTTGATCGGCCCGCGCGTGGAGAACAGCACGCTGTCGTCCGCGTCCCGCACCAGCCGCACCTCGATCTGGACCTCGTTGAATATCTCGGTCAGCGACGCCAGCACGGCGATGTGGTGTACGACCGCCGGCACCTGTGGGACCACGATCATGTTGAACAGGCCGATCGCGCTCTTCTTGTTGGTGAGCTTGTCGTCGATGACCTGATCGCAGATGAGCAGCGAGACGAGCGTGGGAGACGGCGCACCGGATTCCGGGGAGTCTGACATCGCCGCACTCCTTCCGCCGGCATCATAGCCGCAGGCGAGCAGCACGTGGGTCGCGCGGCGATGCCGCGCCGCGTCAGAATGCTACTCGTGCGGCCGGGCCCGCTGGAGGCGAAACAGCGCCAGCGCAACCAGGACCACGGTACCCTGGCCCACGAAACGCATGACCGTCGGAAAGTCGCCGAGCTGCGCGCCGCCGAGGCGCTGCATTCCGCGCGTTCCGGTGTCGATCGCGGCGAAGAACAGGGCGCTGGGCAGGACGCCCCAGGGCGTGAGGCGCGCAAGGAGCGCGACGGCGATCGCAGTGTAGCCGTAACCGGATGCGAACGCGCCGGTCAGATAGCGCTGCGAGCCGGCAACCTCGATGCCCCCGGCCAGTCCGGCGATCGCGCCGGAAAGCAGGAAGAGCTGAAACGTGATCCGGGCGGGGGAGAGACCGGCGTAGGCCGCGGCCTGTGGGTTCGCGCCGAGCACGCGGGCGCGGTACCCGAAGGTCGTCGCCGACAGCACGACCTGCCCGGAAGCGACCGCCAGGACCATCAAGGCGACCCCGGCGTGAAGCCCGCCCTGCGGCCAGAGCTGCCAGAGTGTTGCGGCGGGGGCCAGTTCGGCGGTGCTGTCGCGATCGATGGAGGCCGGATCGACCAGCGGGCCGCGCACGAGGAATTCGACCACGCGAAGTGCGATCAGGTTGAGCAGAATGGTGCTCAGTACCTCCTGGACGCCGCGGCGAATCTTGAGCCACCCGGCCAGCGCCGACCACCCGGCACCGGCGGCGCTGGCGGCCAGGAGCACAAATGCGACCGCCGGGATGGAAGCCCACTCCCCGAGATGCGGTCCGACGGCGGCGGCGGCCGCCGCCCCCAGCAGGTACTGCCCCTCGCCGCCGATGTTGAGCACTCCGCCGCGCAACGAGAGCGCGACCGCCAGTCCCAGCAGTCCCAGCGGGCATGCCAGCGAGAGCGTCGCGGCCACCCGATACGGGTTGCCGACCGCTGCCTCGACGAAGGCGGGTGCCAGCTTCCGCGCGTCGTACCCGAACGCCGACACCACGACCAGCATCACGAGCGTGGCGATCGCGATCGCCGCGAAAACCCCCAGGGCTCCGTGCAGCAGGCGGCGCAGCGCGGACCTCGGCGCGGCGGCTCGGGACGGCGCGCCGCTCACGCCGCCTCCAGCCCGGCCATGAGCCGACCGATGGTGGCCAGGTCGCAGTCCGGCCAGCCCGAGACGGTAAGCCCGCCGCGGTAGAGGACCGCGATCCGGTGGGACGTCGGCACGATCTCATCCAGGTCCGAGCTGATGAGCAGGACGCCCGCGCCCTCGCGCGCGGCGTCGAGCAGGCGGGCCCGGATCAGCGCCGACGCGGCCACGTCAACGCCGCGGGTCGGGTTGTGGGCCACGATCAGCGCCGGGCGGGCGGCGAGCTCGCGACCGACGACGAACTTCTGCTGATTGCCGCCGGAGAGCGTCGCGGCCGGGGCGTGCAGCAGACCCGTACGGACGTCGAAGTCGCGGACGATCGACGCCGCGAAGTCGGCGCAGGCCGCGCGGCGAAGCCAGCCGAAGCGCGCGAAGGCGGGATCGGAATGGCGCGTGAGGATGGCGTTGTCGATCAGCGTCAGGTCCAGTGCCAGGCCCTGCCGCTGACGGTCGCTGGGAATGTGGACCACGCCGGCGGAGCGGGCCGCCCGCGCGTCACCCGGGCCGTGTCCCGCGATCCGTATCGTTCCGGCCGCGGGTGCTGCGAGGCCGGAAACGACCCGGGCGAGCTCGTCCTGACCGTTGCCGTCGACGCCCGCGATGCCGACGACCTCGCCCTGCTGCACGGTGAGGTCGAAGGGTGTGCCTCGGCTCAGCGACACGCCGCGCATTTCCAATGCGGGTGCTCGGCGCGCGGCGGGCGGGGACAGCGGGATGGGCGCCTCGACCGCCCGGCCGATCATGAGTTCGGCCAGGGTGGCCGGCGTCGCTGTGCCGGCTGGGCCGGCGTAAACCAGCCGCCCGCGGCGAAGCACCGCCAGCTCGTCACAGTGATCCACCACCTCCGCCAGCTTGTGGGTGATGAAGATGATCGTCACGCCCCGACGCCGCAGCTCACGCATGGCCTCGAACAGTCCGTTGGCCTCATCGGCCGTCAGGACGGCGGTCGGCTCGTCGAGGACCAGAACCCGGACGCGGCGGTAAAGCGCCTTCAGGATCTCGACGCGTTGCCGCTCACCCAGCGAGAGCAGAGCGACACGGGCGTCCGGCCGGATGGGCAGGGAAACCGACGCGGCGAAGCGCAAGATCTCGTCGTTCAGCCGGCGCTGACTCACCCACGGGTTTCGCCGCATGCCGAGGACGATGTTCTCCGCTGCGGTCAGCGTCGGGACCAGCGCGAAATGCTGATGGACCATCCCGATCCCGCGCGCAAGAGCGTCGCGCGGCCCCCGTGGGGAGTAGGGGATCCCGTCCAGCTCCATGCGGCCGCGGTCCGGACGGACGACCCCGAAGAGGATGTTGACGAGGGTGGTTTTCCCGGCCCCGTTCTCGCCCAGCAGCGCGGTGATTCGCGCATCGCGAATGGAAAGCGAAACATCGTCGACTGCGACCGTCGATCCAAACGAACGCCGGATGTCGTGGAAGTGGATCATCCCAACCACATTCGGTGGGGCTTCAGGGTCGCGGAACGCGCGCTGGCGCTTCGCGCGGCGCGAAAAAGTCGCCCGGAAAACGGTTGCCTCGGTGGGAAAAATGTGCTATTCTCAAGCTGTCAAGTGTGACTCAGTGGGAGAAAGTGGAAGCGCCCGAGGGCCCATGTTGAGCGGCCGGTTCGATTGCAGCATCGACGCGAAGAACCGGCTGAGCATCCCGCTGGCGGTTCGCAGGATGCTGAACGCCGACGCCGGGCGGAGCTACTACGTTGTGCCGGGCCGGAAACCGGGAACGCTTTCGATCTACCCGGATCGGTACTACGAAGCGGAGGTACAACCGAGGCTCCCGAAAGGCCGTGACCTGTCGGACGACGCTTATGAGTGGATTCAATTCCTGAGTTCGCAGACGGTGCTCCTGGAGGAGGATGGGCAGGGTCGAATACTGATCCCCGACTGGCTGATGGCGCGAGCCGGGATAACGCGAGACGCGACGCTGATCGGAGTGGACGATCACCTGGAGCTGTGGGATCGGCGTGGGTACGAATCGTGGCTGGATGGACTCTGGCCGCAGTACGCGACGAAACGCGCCAAGGCGGCCGTGGAGATTGCTGAATCGGCAGCACCGTCAACATGGAAGGCATCCGCAGCGAGTGGACCCGGCGGCAGCGAGTAGGGTTTCCCGCGGCCGTCGATCGAGCGTGTGCAACCGACGGATCGGAGCTGCGCGGGAGTTGAACGCTCCCGCGCGCTTCGATCCAAGCAGGCCCGAGAGCTCGCCTCCGCACCTCACGCCCCGATCCAAGAGCAGCGGGCGGAGCGAGACTTCCGCAGATGGGCAGGATGCCCGTCGAACCACCGGCCGGCGCAAATCAGGATGACGCGCGCCGGCTCCCCTCGTCGCATTGCGACGTTGAGTCGAATCATATCGTCACCCGCCGGCGTGTCGAGAGCGCCGCGCGGAAAGCTGTTTTTTGTCCGCGGTCGCGGGCGAGCGAGGCGCGCGTGTCGGCCGCGCACGAGCCGGTCCTGGTTGAGGAGCTCATTCACTGGCTTCGGCCGCGGGCCGGGCAAACGGTGCTGGACCTGACCGTCGGTGTGGGAGGGCACCTGTTGGCGCTTGCGCCTCTGCTGGCGGGAGGGCGTTACGTAGGCCTGGACTCGGACGAGAGCATGCTGGCGCTGGCGCGGGCGCGCGTGGCGCACGTCAGCGACCTGCGCATCGACCTGGTGGCGGCGAACTTCTCCGAAGCGCCGCGCGTGCTGAGCGAACTGGGCATCGAAGCGCTCGACGCCGCTCTGGCGGACCTGGGTGTCAATTCGGCCCAGCTCGACGACCCGGTGCGCGGGATGTCATTCGAACGGGATGGACCGCTGGACATGCGATTCGATCGGCGGAGCCGGACGACCGCCGCGGACCTGGTGAACCGCCTGGGCGAGCGCGAGCTGGCGGACCTCATCTATGAGCTGGGTCAGGATCCGCTCAGCCGCAAGATCGCGCGGCGGATCTGCGAAGCGCGTCGCGATCATCGAATCGTGACCACGCGCGGGCTGGCGGCGGTGGTGGAGTCGGTGCACGCAAGCCTCGGGTCGGGCGGGAGCCGGCGTCATCCGGCGACGCGCGTGTTCCAGGCGCTGCGGATGGCGGTGAACCAGGAGCAGGAGCACCTGCGCGCGCTGCTGGCGGCGATACCGGACCTGCTGAAGCCGGGGGGCCGCGTGGCGGTGATCTCGTTCCACAGCCTCGAGGACGGCCTGGTGAAGCAATTCCTGCGCGACGGAAAGGCGGCGGGCGTGCTGCGGCCCTTGACGAAGGAGCCGGTGCTGCCCGGCGACGAGGAGCGGCGGCGCAACCCGCGCAGCCGCAGCGCGAAGCTGCGCGTGGCGGAGCGCGTGCAGTCCGCGCGGTAGGAATGCGGACGTTGCGGTCAGGGCGCGACGGCTCGGATTCGCGCGGCGACGCAATGGACGCGAGAAACATGGCGGTTTTGCAGGTGTCAATCGAAGCGGTCGAAAGGGTAGATAGATGGGCCCGAACGTGAAGATTTCGGCGATCGTGTGCCTGGCGTTCATCGTGGGGCTGGCGTGGGCGGTGAACCGCGTAGCACCGGGGGAGCGTGCGGTGGACGCGGGGCCGCTGACGACGATATCGGCGTCGAAAGCGCCCGCGGGTGCGGAAACGCGCGCGAGCGGGCAGGGTTTTGCGCGCCCCAGCGCCGTCACGCCGCCGGCCCGGGAGCCGACGGTGCGACCCGTCGCGGTGGCGCCGCACATGGAAATGCCGATCTTGCCGCCGATCAGCTCGCTCGCCGACAGGCCGGCCGAACGGCCCGCGCCGGTGGAGGCCAGCGACGTGGCGCGTTTGGGGGGGGACGGGTCGACGTCGATGCTGCTGGCGGCGGTGGCGGCCGGTCCGGAACCGCGCGGGGCCGACGGTGGGGAATCGAAGGTGGCCGCGGGTCCGATCGATGCGGCGCCGTTGCCGGCCATGGTGACAAGTTACGTCGTGCAGCGCGGTGACCATCTGAGCCGGATTGCGAAGCGGACGTGGAACAACGACGACGCCCGGCACGTGGCGGCCCTGCTGGCCGCGAACCCGGCCCTGAAGAAGCGTCCCAACAAGCTGCTGATCGGTGAGAAGCTGACGATTCCGGTGCTGGCGGATCCGGCGGCGCAACCGCCGGCAGTGGCGTCGAAGCGTCCGGCGGGCACGTCGTCGCCCACGGTGAAGGCGAAGGCGAAGGCGCCGCGATCCAGCGCGTCCAGGCTGGCCTCCGGCGCGCGGCGCGGCGCGCCTGCGAGCGGGGCGGCGTTGTCGCGGGGTGCAAAGCCGCCGCGGACGGGCAAGCCGGCGGTCATTGCCGATGCGCGCGGTGCAAGGTCGGCGCCGAGCAAGGCCGCGGCGGGGCGTTCCAAGGCGCGCTCCGAGCGCTGAGCGAGGACGTCCCGGCGAGCGGCGTCAGTTGTGCCGCAGCCAATGCACGAGTTCCCGCAGGGACGGCGCCTTGCCGTACATGAGCACGCCGGTGCGGAAGACCTTGGCCGCCAGCCAGATGGTCACCGGGACCATGAGCCAGAGCAGTGCCAGGGTGGTCACGACCTGCCACAGCGGGATGCCGGGGTCGGCACACAGGCGGAGCACCATGACGAAGGGCGTGACGGGCGGCACGAAACTCAGGCCGACGGCCAGGGCGGAGGCGGGGTACTGGGTCAAGGTGAACCAGAACAGGATGGGGATGATGTTGAGCAGGGTCATGGGCGAGACCATGTTCTGGGCTTCCTTGAGGGTGCTGCATGCGGAGCCGACCCCCGCCAGCAGCGCCGAGTAGAACAGGAACGCGGGCAGGAAGTAGAGCAGAACGTAGGCGAGCTTGGTGCCGGTCACGACGTGCCCGACGTTCATGGAGCGCGCCGCGCCGAGCCCGACCACGCCCCACACCCCAAGCGTGACCAGTCCCACCATGGCCGTGCCGAGGATCTTGCCGGCCATCAGTTGGGCGGGACTGACAGCCGCCAGCAGCAGCTCGATCACGCGCGAGCTCTTCTCCTCGATCAGGCTGGTCAGAAGCCCCATGCTGATGCCGAATGTGCCGGTGTAGAGCAGGAACATGAACACGAAGGGAGTCATGAGCCGCGCCATCTCGTCGTCGCGGCGTGCGGCGCCGCTGGCGACGTCGGTCTCCGACAGGGAGACGTCGCGTTCGAGTCGGGTGATGGTGGCGCGGTCGATGGGGGGATCGTGCCTGCGGAACCGCACAGCGACCACGGCGTCGTTCAGCGCACGGGAGAGGAACCGCATGGGCGAAATCTGGCTGTCCTTGCGGCCGAGCGTGCAGACGCCTTCGCCGGTGACGGCTTCGGGGGGAATGAGGATGAACGCGTACAGCTCGCCCGAAACGACGCGCGCCGCGAGCGTGTCGGCGTCGTCGGACGGCCCGGTTTTCACCAGCTCGAACTGCCGCCCGGGGTTGCGGGCGTTGTGCGCGGCGAACTGCTGCGCCAGCTCGGGCAGCACGTCCCCGTGTCGATCGACGACGGCAACCTTGCGCGGCGCGATCTGCTCCTTCTCCGCCCGCTCCATCATCGGCCGCATCAGGAAGATCACGCCGGTGATCACGGCCGGCATGAGCACGACGCCGATGACGAAGGCGCGGGTCTTGACCGTTTCGAGGAATTCCCGGGCCGCTACGACGACGATGCGGTTCATGCGCGGCCTTCCGATGCTACGGGCTCGTCCGGGGCGGCGTGGGGTCCGTCGCCGGACACCAGCCGCACGTAGATTTCCTGGAGGTTGGGGGCGCGCTGCTCGAAGCGCGTGATGCGTCCGAGGCGCAGGGCGGCGTCCAGGACGGCGTTGGCGTCGGCGCCGTCGGCCAGTTCAAGCGTCGCCTCGCCCGGTGCGAAGCGCGACGCGATCACGCCCGGGGCGTCGG
Source organism: uncultured Planctomycetales bacterium (assembly GCA_964401365.1). Classification (GTDB taxonomy): domain Bacteria; phylum Planctomycetota; class Phycisphaerae; order UBA1845; family Fen-1342; genus CAYNYG01. The sequence continues at coordinate 92,091 of CAYNYG010000012.1, forward strand.
CCAGCGGGTCGAACTTCCCGGTGCCGACCAGCGTCACCAGGCGTGACGCGAACTGGCCGCGGACTTCCGACAGGGAGCCCTCGATGAGCTTGCGCCCGCGGTTGATCAGCAGGATG